>JAJZDI010000033.1 GCA_021806045.1 Actinomycetes bacterium | reverse complement strand
CCAGAACGGTGGACTCGGGGGGAACATGAACCAACACGGCTGGCTCCTTCCACTTGTGGCTCGGCCCACCTCACCGTGGGCAACCCACGTACTACGTGGATCGAGCCAGCCGTTCCATACTCACTGAGCCGGCGCAGCCCCCGTGTGCGGGGCCCCTGACCTGCCATCGGGTCAGCTCCCCTCGATCCGTGCCGTGCCGCCGAGCGCGTCGCGCAGTCCGGCGATCCGGTCCAGCGCCGAACGCCGGCCGGTCACCTCCGTCGGCGTGCCCGAGCGTGCGGCGACGGGTGCCAGCCAGGGCGACGGCCGGCGGGCAGTGGGGTGGCCCCCGGAGATCGACCGGCGGGCCGCCCACGAACAGTGGAGCACGTCGGTGGCTCGGCTGAGGGCGACGTAGAGGAGCCGGCGTTCCTCTCCCCGGTCGGCCACCTGCCCGCCCCGGGCCAGGGGCACCAGCCCGTCCTCGATCCCGATGACGGCCACCGCGCCCCACTCCAACCCCTTGGCGCCGTGGAAGGTGGTCAGGGTGGACGTGTCGGACCCGTCGCGTCCCCTGGAAAAGGGGATCCCCGCCCGCCGGAACGCACCGGCGACCGGACCCAACAGGTCGTTCGTGCGGGCGAGCACGGCGAGGTCCCGCCACGACCGGCCGGACTCCGCCCACCCCGCCACCAGGGTGGCCACGTGCTCGGCCTCCTCCCACCCGTCGTCGAACGCCCGGACGGTTACCGGCTCGCCCGCCGGCCGGGCCGAGGCGGGTGTGCCGCGGAGGTCGGGGCCGAGGGCGGCCGATGCGGCGCCCACCACCTCGGGGGTGGAGCGGTGGTTGACGTCCAGGCGGACGACGAGCGCGCCGTGGGCCGGATCGGCGACGCGCTCGAAGATCGACGGATCGGCACCGTTCCACCCGTAGATGGCCTGGTTGGGATCGCCGACCACGGTGAGGTCGCCCGCCGGGTCCCGGATGGCGTCGATCAGGGCGGCCTGTGCCGGGTTGACGTCCTGGTACTCGTCGACGGCGACGTGCCGGTACCGCCACCGGACGGCGTCGGCGAACCCCGGGTCGTCCTGGAGGAGCGAGGTGGCCACCACCAGCAGGTCGTCGAGGTCGAGCGCCCGCCGCCGGGCCAGGCCCGCTTGGTAGGCGCGGTAGCCGGCGGCCAGCGTTCCCCGGGTGGCACCAGGGAGGCGGGCCGCCAGGTCGGCCAGCGCCTCATAGGCGTCGGGGCCGTAGCGGCGGGCCTTGGCCCACGAGATCTCGGCGTCGAGCAGGGCGGGGTCGGCGCCGACCTCGCCGGCGGCAGCGGCCACCACCGCGGCCCGGTCGGCCACCAGGACGGGGGGCCGGTGCCGGCTGTCGGCCGCGTGGCGGGTGACGAGCGAGAGGGCGAGCTGGTGGATGGTGCCGATCCGGACCCCGTCGCCCGGCGGCACCCCGGCGGTGAGGGGCGCGGCCACCGGCGTGCCCAGGGCGGCCAGGCGGTGACGCAGTTCGGCGGCGGCGGCACGGGTGAAGGTGCACACCAGCGTGTGGGCGGCAGGAGCGGTGCCGGTGGCCACCCGGTGGGCGGTGCGCAGGGTGACCACCCGGGTCTTTCCCGAGCCGGCACCGGCCAGGACGCACACTACGGGGGCTTCCGCTTCGACGGCCTGACGCTGTTCGGCGGTCGAACGAGCCAGGGCCAGGGCCAGCTGCTCCACGGGTAGGGAGGCTATCGGTAGGGTGTGCCGGTGCTGAAGTCGTTCGCTGGTGGCCGCTTTTACGGTCGGACCTGGGGTGACGCCCCCCCGACGGTGCTCGCCCTGCACGGATGGCGCCGGGACCACCGGGACTTCGAGGCTGCCTTCGGCACGCTCGAGCCTGGTCAGGGGGCTGCCGCCGTCGACCTGCCCGGCTTCGGTGCCACCCCGCCGCCCGACGAGGCGTGGGGTTCCGAGGACTACGCGGAGGCCCTCCTCCCCGTGCTCGACGAGCTCGCCGGCGGCCCCCTCGTGGTGGTGGGCCACTCCTTCGGGGGCCGGGTGGCCCTGCGGCTGGCCCGCACGGCGCCGGAGCGGATCGAGCGGCTGGTGCTCACCGGCGTGCCCCTCCTGCCCCGCGCCGGCGGTCCCCGACGCCCGCCGGCCGCCTTCCGTCTCGCCCGCCGGCTGCACCGCATGGGCCTGGTGGGGGAGAAGCGGATGGACGCCCTGCGTGACCGCTACGGATCGGCTGACTACCGGGCATCGTCGGGGGTGATGCGGGCCGTCCTGGTGCGGTCGGTGTCCGAGTCCTACGAGGAGGATCTGGCCGCGCTGACCGTGCCCGTGACCCTGGTGTGGGGCGAGCGGGACACCGACGTCCCCCTCGACGTGGCCCGCCGGGCGTCCGACCTGCTCGGCGGCGCGCCCTTGGTCGTCGTCCCCGGTGCCGGTCACCTGCTCCCCACCGACGCCCCCGACGCCCTCCGCTCCCAGGTCGCCCCCGGGCCGACGGCGCGGCCGGCATGATCGCCCCCTCCGTCCCCGCCGTCGTCTCCGGGGCCCACGGGGGCCTGGCGTGGGCCGCTGCCGCCGTCGCCGTGCTGGCCACGGTGCCGGCGGCGTCGCGCTGGCTCCGGGTCGCCCAGCGGGAGCACTACCTGGCCGGTTCATGTGGCCGGTTCGCCGTCAGGTGGTGGACGTGCCGGCCGGTGAACGCCGTCCTCGGCGCCCTGGGGTTGGCCGGGGTGCTGAGCGCGGCAGCGGGTGCCGGTGTGGCCTCCCCCGGCGTGGCAGCTGCCGCGTCGGCGGCCGGTGCCCTGGCCGCGGCGGTGGCCGCCGGCCTGGGGCCGGTGGGACTGAGCGTGCGGGGCAGGACGGCACCGTTGCGGTGGACCCGGCGCCTCGCCACCCTGGCCGCCACGGCGGCGGGGGTGGCGGTGGTCGTGTGGGCGGTGGGGGCGGGCACGGGCCGGCCTGCGCTGGCAGCCGCCGCCGCCGCCATGGGCGCACCGTGGGTGGTCGACCTGGCGTGTGCCCTGACCGCGCCGCTCGAGCGCCGGCTGGCCGAGCGGTTCGTGCACGACGCTGCCGACCGCCTGGCCCGGGTGGCGCCCACGGTGGTCGCCGTCACCGGGTCGTACGGCAAGACGTCGACGAAGAACCACATCCGTCATCTGGTCGAGGGCAGCCGCTCGGTGGTGGCCACGCCGGCCAGCTTCAACAACCGGGCCGGGCTGGCCCGGGCCGTGAACGAGCACCTGGCCGACGGGACCGACATCTTCGTGGCCGAGATGGGCACCTACGGTCCGGGGGAGATCGCCGCCCTGTGCCGCTGGTGCCCGCCGGCCGTCTCGGTCATCACCGCGGTGGGCCCTGTCCACCTGGAGCGGTTCGGCTCCGAGGACGCCATCCTGGCGGCCAAGTCGGAGATCGTGGCGGGCGTGCCCGACGCCGTCCTGTGCGTCGACGACCCCCGCCTGGCCGCGCTGGCCGACCGGCTCGCCGCCAGCGGAACCCGGGTGGTCCGGTGCTCGGCAACCGATCGGAGCGCCGATGTCGCCGTGGTCCGGTCCGACGACGGCGATGGCTCGGGGGGCAGGGAGCGCGCCGCCCACGTCGTGGTGGTCGACTCGGTCGAGGTGGCCGGTCCGCTGGTGCTGCCGGCCGGCGTGCAGCCCGCCAACCTGGCCTGCGCAGTTGCCGTCGCCCGCGTGCTCGGCATCTCCTCGGCGGACGTGGCCCCCCGCCTGGCCACCCTCCCCGCCGTCGACCACCGCCTGGCCGCCACCCGTGGCCAGGGGGGCTTCGACATCCTGGACGACACCTACAACTCGAACCCGGCAGGTGCGTCGGCCGCCCTGGCCGCCCTGGCCGCCACGCCCGCCCGCCGGCGTGCCGTGGTCACGCCGGGCATGGTGGAGCTCGGGGACCGCCAGACAGCGGAGAACCGGGCCTTCGGGCAGGCTGCCGCCGGTGCCGCCGACCTGGTCGTGGTGGTGGGCCGGACCAACCGGCGGGCCCTGATGGCCGGTGCCCGGGCGGGCGGGGCGCGGCCGGTCGGCGCCAGGCGGGACGGCGCCGGCGGTCCGACCGTGCGGTGGGTGGCCGACCGCCCGTCGGCGGTGGCCCTGGTCCGGGAGGAGCTGGGCCCGGGGGACGCCGTCCTGTACGAGAACGACCTCCCGGACCACTACCCTTGATGCCCGGCGGCCGGCGACCTCTCGAGGTGCGCCCTGCCGGCCCGAGACAGGGCCGGTTGCCGCCGAGCGCGAACCGACCGACGAACGACAGAGCGGAGGACCCCAGGCCGTGGCCGACATCGCCGTGATCTTCGGAGGGCCGTCGCCCGAGCACGACGTCTCGATCCTCACCGGCCTCCAGGCCGCTCGTGCCCTGGAGCGGTCGGGCGGACCCCGGATCCGGGCCCTGTACTGGACGAAGACGGGGGAGTGGTTCGACGTGGACCCGGCGGCGGAAGCCGAGTCGTTCCTCGAGGGTGTCCCCCGGAACGCGGCCCCGCTCCAGCTCGTGGTGGGTCCCGGTGGTGGCTTCGCCGAGCGTGGCGGCCGCCTGGGCCGGGGCAAGCCGGTCGACGTCGACGTGGCCGTGGTGTGCTGCCACGGCGGTCCGGGCGAGGACGGCTCCCTCCAGGCCGCGCTCGACCTGGCCGGGGTGCGCTACACGGGGCCAACCGCCTCGGGAGCCGCCCTCGGTATGGACAAGCTGGCGTTCGGTGCCCTGGTGGCCGGGGCCGGCCTGCCATCGCTGCCCCGGCTGGCGCTGACCCGTGACCTGGAGGAGGTGTCCTTCCCCGGGCCCTACATCGTGAAGCCCCGCTTCGGCGGCTCGTCCATCGGGATCGACGTGGTCGAGGACCTGGCGACCGCCCGGCACCGCCTGAGCGACAACCCGCATCTCCGTGCCGGGGCGGTGCTCGAGCCCTACCGGCCCGACCTGTTCGACCTGCAGGTGGCCGTCCGCACGTGGCCGGCCGTGGAGGTGTCGGCTGTGGAGCGCCCGTTGCGGTCGACCTCGGGTGCCGACATCCTCGACTACCGGGACAAGTACGTGGCCGGCGAGGGGATGGCCGCGGCGCCGAGGGAGCTGCCCGCCGACATCCCGCCGGCGCTGCGCGACCGCATCGTCGAGGCCGCGCTGGCCGTGGTCCGCCTGGTCGGGGTGCGGGGCGTGGCCCGCATCGACGTCCTGTCCGACGGTGCAGACGAGTGCAACGTGAACGAGGTCAACACCATCCCGGGCTCGCTCGCCCGCTACCTGTGGGTGGAGCCGGAGGTCCCCTTCGCCACCCTGCTCGGCGACCTGGTGGCCGAGGCCCGGGCACGGCCGACCCACGAGTACTCGGCCCGGGGGGCGGACGGGTCGGTCCTCCGCTCAGCAGGCTCGATCGCCGCGAAGCTCGGCTGACTCCGTGGGCGTGCCGCGGCGGCTCCTCCGCCCCGACGAGCACGTCCTCGTCGACATCCGGCCCCACTGGTTGGCGGTGGTCGGGCCGCTGGTGGTGGCGCTGGTGGTGGTGGGGGTGGCGGTCACCCTGGAGATCGCCTTCCCCCGATCGGGGTCCACCATCCACTGGATCGAGGGGATCGTCGCCGGCCTGCCACTGCTGTGGCTGGCTCTCCGGATGCTCCGGTGGCGGACCACCGAGCTGGTGGTGACGACCGAGCGCGTCCTGCTCCGTCACCACCTGGGGGCCGAACGGGTGGCGCAGGTCCCGCTGGTCGAGGTGAGCCGGGTCGAGGTCGAGCGCCACCTCCTCGGCCGGCTGGCGGGGAGCGGCACCGTCGTCGTCGTCGCCGCAGACCTCGACGGGGACCACATCGCCCTGGTGGTCGACGACGTGCGCCATCCGGACGTCCTTCAGCGGATCGTCCACCGCCGGGTCCGGCGCTACGACGGGGGAGCCCGTCCCTACCCGCCCGGCTACCGCCCCGGGTGGCCCGACCGCTGACGGGGAACGGTGCTCAGGCGGGGATCGCCCCGTCCGAGGGCCGTACCCGCCAGGCCTGGAGGCCGAGCGCCTCGAGGTCGACGGCGCCGGGCTCGGTGATGGCGACCACGCAGCCGCCGAAGCCGGCTCCGGTCAGGCGGGCACCGTGGACACCGTCCATCGACGCCAGCCGGTCGACCAGGGTGTCGAGCTCGGGGGTGGACACCTCGAAGTCCTCGGCCAGGCTCCGGTGGCTCTCGAGCATGATGCGCCCGGCCCGGGCCGTGTCGCCGGCGGCCATGGCGCCGGCCAGTTCCCGGACCCGGCGGCACTCGGTGACCACGTGGCGCGTGCGTCTGGCCAGGATGGGGTCGCGGAGCCCGGCGATGTCGGCATCGTCGGCGGCGCCGAGGGGCCCCACCACGGCGGCGGCGGCCTCGCACTCGGCCACACGTGCGCCGTAGGGGGTGAAGCGCAGCTCGCGGCTGATCCCCGAGTGGACCACGACGATGTCCATGTCCTCGGGCAGGGGCACGTGGGCGGTGGACAGGTCGGAGAAGTCGATCAGGAGGGCGTGGCCGGCCTTGGCGCCCGCGCTCACCAGCGGGTCCATCATCCCCACCGGCACATCGGTCATCTGCTCCATCTGGTGGCACAGCACGGCGATGGTGCGGGGCGTACCGGTGGCGCCGAGCGCCACGGCCACCGACACGCCGAGGGCGGCGCTGGAGGACAGGCCGGCACCGACGGGCACCGTCGACTGGATGCGCAGGAGCCCGCCCCATTCGGGCCGGACCAGCGCGACGAGGGCGGCCACCGGCCGGCTCCACGCCGGCTCCCACGTGGAGAGGACCGCCGGGTCGACGGGGATCGACAGGGGGATGTCGACCTGGGTGGGGAAGGCGTCGGACAGGACGGTGATGCGGGACGAGCCGTTGGGGGTGAAGACGGCGTCGGTGGCGAGGTCGATGGCGACGGGCAGGGCGAGGCCCCGGTTGTAGTCGGTGTGGTCCCCGATCAGGTTGACCCGGCCAGGCGCATGCCCGCTCTGGACCTCCATGTTCACCCCTCTCGCCGCCCCCGCGGCGCCGCAGCGGTCGCTGCGGCCGGGTGCGGCCACTGGCGACGATTATGCCGCTCCCGCCAGGTGGCGGGCGGCCGGGGGTCGTGCCCCCATTTGACCGGCGCGCCCGGCGGCGGTCACCATCCCTGACGCGGCGCCGGCCTACAGGCGGGCCGCGCTCCGGCCGCCGGGTGTGCGTGCCGGCGCCATGACACGGGAGGGGGAGCACGTGAGCGGTCCGCTCGAGGGCATCCGCATCGTCGAGTTGGCCGGGCTGGGCCCGGCCCCGTTCGCCGGCATGATGCTGGCCGACGCCGGTGCCGATGTGGTGCGCATCGACCGTTACGACCGGGCCACCTACCCGCCCCGGACCGAGCCCCACGTCGACCTGCTCAACCGTGGCCGGCGGTCGGTGGCCGTCGACCTGAAGAACCCCGAGGGAGCCGAGGTCGTGCTACGGCTGGCCAGCGGGGCCGACGGTCTGATGGAGGGGTTCCGCCCCGGGGTGGCCGAGCGGCTCGGGCTCGGCCCCGACGTCTGCCTGGCCCGCAATCCCCGCCTCGTCTACGGGAGGATGACCGGCTGGGGCCAGGACGGTCCGATGGCGTCCGCCGCCGGTCACGACATCGACTACATCGCCCTCGCCGGGGCGCTGGAGCCGATCGGCAGGGCCGGCGACCGGCCGGTCCCACCCCTCAACCTGGTCGGCGACTTCGGCGGCGGGGGGATGCTGCTGGCCTTCGGGATGGTGGCGGCCATGCTGTCGGCCCGGGTCACCGGGCAGGGCCAGGTGGTCGACACCGCCATGGTCGACGGCGCCGCTGCGCTCATGACCATGACGTACACGTTGCGGGCGGCGGGGGCGTGGAGCGACGAGCGGGGCACCAACCTGCTCGACACCGGTGCGCCGTTCTACGAGGTCTACGAGACGTCCGACGGCGGCTTCATGGCGGTGGGGGCCATCGAGCCCCAGTTCTACGCCGAGCTGCTCGACCGGCTCGGTCTGGCTGACGCCGGCCTACCCGACCAGAACGACAAGTCGGCCTGGCCGGAGATGAAGGAGCGGTTCGCCGAGGTGTTCGCCGGCCGGACCCGGGCCGAGTGGGAGGAGGTGTTCGCCGGCTCGGACGCCTGTGTCGCCCCCGTGCTCTCGCCGGCCGAGGCGCCCGACCACCCCCACAACCGCCAGCGCGGCACGTTCACGGAGGTGGCCGGTGTGCTCCAGCCGGCTCCTGCCCCGCGGTTCTCGGCCACCCCGGCCACCATCCGGCGGCCACCCCCCAACCCGGGCCAGCACGGCGACGACGCATTGGCCGACTGGGGGTTCGACCCCGACGAGATCGACCGGCTGCGGTCGGCGGGCGCCATCCGCTGAACCGGCGTTGCCGGCCGGCGGCCTCACGTCTCCGCCGCGTGGCCCGACCCCGGCTAACGGACCGCGGCCCGTTCCGGACGGGCCGGGCCGGAAGGCCGGCCGCCTCAGAGGTTGACGACCGGGCAGGTCACCGTGCGGGTGATGCCCTCGATGATCTGGATCCGCCCGACCACCATGCGCCCCAGCTCGTCCATGTTCTCCGCCTCGGTCCGCACGATCACGTCGTAGGGGCCGGTGACGTCCTCAGCCGTCACCACACCCGGCACCTCGGACACGGACCTGGCCACGGACGCGGCCCTCCCCACCTCGGTCTGGATCAGCACGTAGGCGTGGACGGACATCGGGCACCTCCCGCGGTCGGGATCGGATGGACCTCGTTGGGATCCTACCGCTGCCCCGTGCCTCCACCGGAGGGGTGGCGGCGTGCGCCTACCATGCCCGGGTGAGCGTTCGAGCGCGCAGCGACCAGTTCAAGCGCCTGGTGCGTGCCGCCCTCCACGACCTCTTCGACCAGCGGCACCCCATCGGCCGCCTGGCCCTGACCCAGGTGCTGATGACGGCGGGGGACACCCTGTTCGCGGTCTCGCTGGCCGGGTCGCTGTTCTTCTCCATCTCGCCCCAGGCCGCCCAGGACAAGATCCTCCTCTACCTGCTCCTGACCATGGCGCCGTTCGCGGTGGTGGCGCCGGCCCTCGGTCCGGTGATCGACCGCAGCAGGGGGGCCCGGAGGGCGATGGCCGTCACCTCGGCGGTGGGCCGTGCCCTGCTCTGCCCCTTCCTGGCCCGGGACATCCACTCCCTGCTGCTGTTCCCCGAGGCCTTCGCCATGCTGGTCCTCTCCAAGGTCTACCTGGTGACGAAGGGTGCCCTCGTCCCCGAGATGGCGGCCCAGGGCCTGCTGCGCTCGCCGTCGTCGCCGGCGAGCGATGTGACGGGCGAGCCGCTTCCGCCGGTCGACCTGGCCAGCCTGAACGCCCGCCTGGGGCTGCTGTCGTCGCTGGCCGGCTTCACGGCGGCCGGTCCGGCCGTGGCCACCCTCAAGCTGGGGGGCGCACCGGCCGTGCTGTGGCTCGACGCGGTCGTCTTCGTGGCCGCCGCCGTCTCGGCCACGAGGCTCCCGGTGCGGGCCCGCCGGATGATGGCGCGGGCGCGCCCCGTGCCGGGCACCCCCGGCCCCCGCCCCGTCCCGGGCGGTCCCGTCGCTGGGGGTGCCGCGGGCCCCGGGCTTCAGGCCGCCGCGCCGGTGGCACCGGACGACGACTGGGCCGAGGAGCAGGCCGACCTGGACGTGTTCCGGCCGGTCGCCGGGGGCGAGGTGATGGTGGCGCTGATGCCGATGTCGGTGCTGAAGGCGATCGGCGGGTTCCTCACCTTCCTCTTCGCCTTCGGGCTCCGCCGGGCCCACGCGCCCACCTGGTGGTTCGGCCTGTTGCTGGGCTCGGTCACCCTGGGGGCGGTGACAGGTGTGCTCCTGGTGGCCCAGATCCGGCGGTTCCTTTCCGAACAGCAGATCCTCCTGGCCGCGCTGGGCCTGGTGGCGGTGGTGTCGTCGCTGGGAGCGGCCTTCCCGTCCCGGTGGATACAGGCCCTCGTCGCCTTCGGTGTGGGCGTGGCCGGTGCGGTGGCGAAGCCGTCCTTCGACGCTCTCGTCCAGCAGTTCGTCCAGGAGTCGTCCCAGGGTCGGGCGTTCGCCCGCTTCGAGACGCAGTTCCAGCTCGTCTGGGTGCTCGGCTCGTTCGTCCCCGTCGTCCTCACCCTGGCAATCCAGGTGGGCAACGTGGTGATGGCGATCACCGCGGCCGTCGGCGCACTGTTCTACGCCTCGAGCCGCCGGGCACTGCGCGACCACGTCCAGACGTGACCAGGGGGCCGGCACGTGCCGGCCCCCTGGGAGACATCCCGTCGAGCTGCGGCCCAGGGGGCCGGGTCCGGCGTCAGGCCAGTCGGGCCTCGAGCTGGTCGACGGCGGCGGCCAGGGGGGCGGGGAGGCGATCGCCGAACTGGGCGAAGTGCTCCCGGATGGAGGGTACCTCGGCCCGCCACTCGTCGGCGTCGACGGTGAGGAGGAGCTCCATGTCCTCGGGTGACACGTCCAGGCCGTCGGTGTTGAGGGCGCCCGGAGCGGGCACGTAACCGATGGGGGTCTCGACCGCCTCGCCGTCGCCCGCCACCCGGCGGAACACCCACTCGAGCACCCGGGAGTTCTCGCCGTAGCCGGGCCACAGCCACCGGCCGTCCGCGTCCTTGCGGAACCAGTTGACGTAGAAGATCTTGGGCATCTTGTCGGGGTCGGCCGAGGCGCCGATCCGCAGCCAGTGGCCGAAGTAGTCGGCCATGTTGTAGCCGCAGAAGGGCAGCATGGCGAAGGGGTCCCGGCGCAGGTTGCCCACGGCGCCGGCGGCGGCGGCCGTCGTCTCCGAGGCCATGATGGAGCCCAGGAACACCCCGTGGTCCCAGTCGAAGGACTGGAACACGAGGGGGACGACCGAGGCCCGCCGGCCCCCGAAGAGGATGGCGTCGATGGGGACGCCGGCGGGGTCCTGCCACTCGGAGGCGATGGCCGGGTCCTGTGCGGCGGGAACGGTGAAGCGGGCGTTCGGGTGTGCAGCAGGGGTGCCGGCGTCGGGGGTCCAGTCCTCGCCCCGCCACGAGATGAGGTGGTCCGGGGCCTCGTCGGTCATCCCCTCCCACCACACGTCGCCGTCGTCCGTGCGGGCCGTGTTGGTGAAGATCGTGTTGGCGTCGAGGGTCAGCATGGCGTTGGGGTTGGTGTGCGCGTTGGTGCCGGGCGCCACGCCGAAGAACCCGGCCTCCGGGTTGATGGCGTACAGGCGGCCGTCGGCGCCGAACTTCATCCAGCAGATGTCGTCGCCCACCGTCTCCACCTTCCAGTCGGGCAGGGTGGGGATGAGCATGGCCAGGTTCGTCTTGCCGCACGCGGACGGGAAGGCGCCGGTGACGTAGCGGGTCTCGCCCTCGGGGGAGGTCAGCTTGAGGATGAGCATGTGCTCGGCCAGCCAGCCGTCGTCCCGGGCCATGACCGACGCGATCCGCAGGGCGAAGCACTTCTTCCCCAGCAGGGCGTTGCCGCCATATCCGGAGCCGTACGACCAGATCTCGCGGGTCTCGGGGAAGTGGACGATGTACTTGTTCTCCGAGTCGCACGGCCAGGGGACGTCGGCCTGCCCATCGGCCAGCGGCGCGCCCACCGAGTGCAGGCAGGGCACGAAGTCGCCGTCGGCCCCGAGCACGTCGAGGGCGCCCTTGCCCATCCGGGTCATGATGCGCATCGACACGGCCACGTAGGCCGAGTCGGTGATCTCCACCCCGATGTGGGCGATGTCCGAGCCCAGCGGCCCCATGGAGAACGGCACCACGTACATGGTCCGACCACGCATCGACCCCCGGAAGAGGTCGGTGAGGGTGGCCCGCATCTCGGCCGGGTCACGCCAGTTGTTGGTGGGTCCGGCGTCGACCTCGTTGGTCGAGCAGATGAAGGTGCGGTCCTCGACGCGGGCCACGTCGCCGGGATCGGAGGCTGCCCAGTAGCTGTTGGGCCGCTTGGCGTCCGACAGCTTGGTGAACGTGCCGTTGTCGACCAGAAGCTGGCACAGGCGGTCGTACTCCTCGGCCGATCCGT
>JAJZDI010000019.1:5261-64777 GCA_021806045.1 Actinomycetes bacterium | reverse complement strand
TCCCGGGTCCGGAGCAGCCCGAACCTCGGCCGGGCCTCGTCGCGGAACTTCACCTGGATCTGGTACACGGTCTGGGGCAGCTGCCGGTAGGAGTCCACCTCGGCCGCCACCGTCGCCGTCACCACCTCCTCGTGGGTCGGGCCCAGCACGAACCGGCCGCCACGCCCGTCCACCATGAGAGCGGGCAGGGCGTCGCTCCCGAACAGGGCGGCGCGCCCGCTCTCCTCCCACAGTTCGAGGGGGTGGAGGGCGGGGAGGAGCACCTCCTGGCAGCCGGCCGAGTCGAGCTCCTCCCGGATGATCGCCTCGATCCGGTGGAGGACCCGCAGGCCGAGGGGGAGGAACGTGTACACGCCCGAGGCCAGGCGCCGGATGTACCCGGCCCGGACCAGGAGCCGGTGACTGGCCACCTCGGCGTCCGCGGGCGCCTCGCGGAGGGTACGGAGCAGCAACCGGGACATGCGCATCGCTGGATCCTACCCAGCGCCGTCCGGCCGGAGGACCGCCCTCAGTGGCCGTCGCCCTCCCCCGCCCCGCCCAGGCCTTCACCGAACTTCCGACGGATGCGGGCCACAGTGACCTCGGACGCGTTGGCGTCCGTCCCCTTGGCCTGGAGGAGGTCGGCCCGGTCGGCCGCCGCCTCGGCCTCCGCGTCGGCGTCGGCCGCGGCCAGGCGGGCCTCGACGCCTTCGGCCACCAGCCGCTCGGCTTCGGCCACCAGCTCGTCGACCATGTCGGCCTCGGGCACGACCCGGACGATCTTGCCCCGGATGAACAGGTGGCCGCGGTGGCGGCCGGCCGCGATCCCGAGGTCGGCCTCGCGGGCCTCGCCCGGACCGTTCACGACGCAGCCCATCACCGCCACCTGGATGGGGAGGTTGCGCTCCTCCAGGGCCGCCTGGGCACGGGCGGCGACGTCGATGACGTCGATCTCGGCCCGCCCGCAGCTGGGGCAGGCGATCAGGTCGAGCCCCTTGCGCTCGCGCAGCCCGAGGGCCTCGAGGAGCTGGCGACCGGCCCGGGCCTCCTCCACCGGATCGGCGGTGAGCGAGTACCGGATGGTGTCGCCGATGCCCTCGGCCAGGAGGGTGGCGATGCCCGCCGTTCCCTTGATGAGCCCGGCGGGGGGCGGGCCCGCCTCGGTGACCCCCAGGTGGAGCGGGTGGTCGAAGGTCTCGGAGGCCAGGCGGTAGGCGGCGATCATGAGCGGAACGGACGACGCCTTGACCGAGATCTTCACGTCATTGAAGCCCACCTCGGCGAAGTAGGCGAGCTCCATGCGCGCCGACTCCACCAGGGCCTCGGGGGTGGCGCCACCGAACCGCTTGTAGAGGTCCGGGTGGAGCGAACCGGCGTTGACCCCGATCCGGATGGGGACGCCGCGGTCCTTCGCCTCGGCCGCCACCTGCTTGATCTCCTCCGGCTTGCGCAGGTTGCCGGGATTGAGGCGCAGCCCGTGCACCCCGGCGTCGAGGGCGGCCAGGGCCATCTCGTGGTGGAAGTGCACGTCGGCCACGATTGGCACCGGCGAGCGGGGGATGATGCGGGCCAGTCCTTCGGCCGCCGCCTCCTCGTTGCACGTGCACCGCACGATGTCGGCGCCGGCGGCAGCGAGCGCGTAGATCTGCGCCAGCGTTGCGTCGACGTCCGCCGTCTTCGTGGTGGTCATGGACTGGACGGACACCGGTGCGCCGCCGCCGATCGGGACCGAGCCCACCCGGATCTGGCGGGTCGGCCGGCGCGCCGCGGTCAGTTCGTGGGCTCGGGCCATGGCTCCATCGTAGGCGCCGTCACCTCCGCCCCGGCCTCGGTTCCCGACCCCCGGACCGGGACCGGCACCAGGGCCGTCGGCCGCCTCGGTAGGACCGCCGGCGGTGACGTCATCCGAACGGGTTGGGAAGCGGGTGGGCGAGGTCGACGGCGAGCGACGTCACGAAGAGGACGGCCACGAACCCGATCACGGCCACGGTGAAGGGCACCATCTTCCCGACGTCGGCGTGGTACGCGGGCCGGCCCCGACGGGAGCGGATCCGCTCGTAGACGGCGATGGCCACGTGCCCGCCGTCGAACGGGAGCAGCGGGAGCATGTTGAAGACGGCGAAGAAGACATTGATGGTGATCAGGATGGCGAGGACCGGGTAGATGCCGGCGTGGACGGCCTGGCCTCCCGTCTGGACCACGCCCACGATCGACTGCACCCTCGTCCCGTTCGCGGCGGCCGTGTTCGCCGCCTTGGCCGAGACCACCTGGTCGAACCGGGAGACCATGGCCGAGGGCGAGAACAGGTGGCCCACTCCGGCCACCGACGCCGCGGTGACCGATCCGAGCTCGGTGGCCGCGTGCCCGAAGGCGGTGAGCGGTCCCGTGGTGGCAAGCGGGGACCCGAGCAGCACGCCGATGGCGCCGTCGTTCTGGTTGGCGCCTGCTCCGGTCACCTGCTCACCCAAGGTGCGGGCGGGGACGGGCGTGGCGTCGACCGTCAAGCGCCGCCCTCCCCGGTCCACCACCATGACCACGGGCGTGCCCACATGGGCGTGGATGATCGACGAGAGCGCCGCGATGTCGCCGTGGACGGCTCGGCCGTCGATCGAGACGATCACGTCCCCGGGCTGCAGGCCGGCCGCTCGGGCCGGGTTCGTGACACCGGGGGCGGACACGTAGCCCTGCACCTCCAGCTGGTCGGTCCTCGGTGTGCCGATGGCGACGAACACCACCACCAGCAGGACGAAGGCGATGATCATGTGCACCGCCGACCCGGCCACCGCCACCAGCAGGCGGGAGCCGAAGGGCCGGCTGCGGTAGCTGCGGGGCTCGTCGGCCGGGTCGACCTCCTCCAGCATGGTCATGCCCGGGATCTTCACGTAGCCCCCCAGGGGGAACGCCTTTACCCCGTACTCGGTCTCGCCCCGCCGGACCGACCACAGCCGGGGCCCGAACCCGAGGAAGTACTCGGTCACCTTCATGCCCCCCCGCTTGGCCGCCAGCAGGTGGCCCAGCTCGTGGAGCATCACCATCGCCACCACGAAGGCGGCGAAGACGAGCACGTCCCCCGCTCCGAGAAGGACGAGCACGGCCGACGCGGCCACCACCACCGCCACGAGCTGGGCGAGCGCCCGTGCCGGCGAACGGTGGTCGGGATCGGGACGCTCCCCCGGTCCAGTCAGGTCGTACTCGGCGCTCTCGCTCACCCGCCGCCCTCCCGGGCCGCCACCAACGCCGAGGCCGCTGCCCGCGCCCGGGCGTCGGCGTCGAGCACGTCGGCCATGGTCCGCCGGGTGCCGGCCGCTCCTGCCGGATAGCGCTCCATCGTGCCTTCGACCACCTCGGCGATCGATCCCCAGTTCAGACGCTTGTCGAGGAACGCGGCCACGGCCACCTCGTTGGCCGCGTTCAGCCATGCCGGCGCCAGGTCGCCCGCACGCCCGGCCGCATAGGCCAGGTCCAGGCAGCGGAACGTGGTCCGGTCGGGAGGCTCGAAGTCGAGGTGGGGCACGGTGGCCCAGTCGAGGGTCCCGTAGGGAACCGGGAGGCGGGCCGGGTAGCCGAGCGCGTAGCCGATGGGCAGGCGCATGTCCGGGCGGGACAGCTGCGCCACGGTGGAACCGTCGGTGAACTCCACCATCGAGTGGACGATCGACTGGGGGTGGACGACGACGTCGATGCGGTCGTAGGGGATGCCGAAGAGCTCATGGGCCTCGATCACCTCGAGACCCTTGTTCATGAGCGTCGACGAGTCCACCGTGATCTTGGGACCCATCGACCAGGTCGGATGGGCCAGGGCCTCGTCGACCCGCACCGCCGCCAGCTCCGGCGCGCTGCGCCCCCGGAACGGCCCGCCGGACGCGGTGAGTAGGAGCCGGGCCACCTCGTTCCGCTCCCCGGCCCGCAGGCACTGATGGACGGCACCGTGTTCCGAGTCGACGGGGACGATCTCCGCGCCCGGGGTTGCCCTCGCCTCAGCCACCACCGGGGCACCGGCGATGATCGACTCCTTGTTGGCCAGCGCCAGGCGCCGCCCGGCGGACAGCGCCGCCACCGTCACCGCCAGCCCGGCGAAGCCGACGACGCCGTTCACGCACACCTCGGCCATGCCGGCAGCGACGGCCATCCCCTCGTCCCCCACCAGCAATTCGGTCCCGGCCGGCAGGAGCGAGGCCACCTCGCGGGCGACGGTGGCGTCTCCGACGGCGACCACCGCGGGGCGGAAGCGGCGGGCCTGGTCGACGAGCAGCTCCACCGATCGGTGGGCACCCAGGGCCACCACCGAGAACCGGTCGGGGCACGAGGCGACGACGTCGAGGGCCTGGGTGCCGATCGACCCGGTCGAGCCCAGGATGCCGACGCTGGTCAGGGATGCCATCCCCCCAGCCTGCCCGATCCTCACCCGAGATTCAGGGCGCGGACCACGTAATAGGTGGCGGGGAGCACGAACAGCATGGCATCGATCCGGTCGAGCACGCCGCCGTGGCCGGGAAGGAGGGTGCCCATGTCCTTCAGCCCCAGGTCGCGTTTGAGGAGCGACTCGCACAGATCGCCGATGGGGGCGACCACCGCCACCACCACGCCGAGGAGGGCCGCCTTGGACGGCGTCCACGGGTGGATGCTGCCCGTGATGACCGCCGACAGGACGACGGAGAGCACGACGCCCCCCACCAGTCCCTCCCAGGTCTTGTTGGGGCTGATCGACGGCGCCAGCGGATGGCGGCCGAAGAACCCGCCGCCCACCAGGCCACCAACGTCGTTGCCCACGGTGGCCACGATGGCGCCGAGCAGGAAGGCGATCCCGTGACGGTCCGGGAAGGTCGACGGCGAAAGGAGCACGCCGGCGAACGACCCGAGCAGCCCGACCCAGCCGGTGGCCAGCAGGGTGGCCGCCACGCCCGCCACCGGACGGCCGCGCTCGATACCGAACAGGTACCAGAGCATCGAGAACATGGAGATGAGCACCATCACCAGGGGCAACGCCCCGACGCCGCGGGCGTACCCGGCCACGATGAGCGAGATGGTCCCGACCAGGCCGAGCAGTGTCGCCGGGTGGTACCCGGCCCGGCGGAGGGCGCCGAAGACCTCGCCGGCGGCGAAGGTCACGACGACGAGGACGAGTAGCAGCGAGGCGACCGGGCCCAGACCGAACAGCACGAGTGCCACCACGGCCACTCCCACGCCGGTGGCGATCCGCAGGCCGATGCCCGCATCGGTGCCGGCCGCCTTGCGTTCAGTGGGCCGGGACGCGGTCCCTGCCGGGGGACCACCGGTCGCGGGCCCATCGCTCTGCCCCCCGGTCCGAGTTCCCCGACCCGGCCCCCGCCGGCCCCGCCCGCCACGCGACGGTCGGGCGTCGGCCGTCGCCAGATCGGCCACGCCGCCACGGCCCACGCCGACACCGGGCACCTCGGTCACCGCCGCACCCGGCGGCGTGGCGGCGAGCGGCGGGGCGCCTGGTCGGACCGCACCCTCCGGTCGCCGGGCCCGGACCCGCCGACCCGAGCCTCGCCGGACGGTCACGGGGGCCTCGGGCACGGGCTGGCCGGTACCGTCCTCGCCCCCGTCGAGCGGGCCGTCCGCCAGTTCGTGGCGTCCGGCAGGCTCGTCGGACGCCGGCATCCCGTCGGGAAGGCTCCCCTCCCCGGTGGGCCGCTCGGGCAGCGACGGCACCACGGGCACGTCCCCGGTGACGTCGAACTCGGCGCCGTCAGCGCCGAGGGCCGGCTCGTCCAGCTCGAACTCCCAGGGGCGCCGTTCGAGGTCCGGGGCCTCGGTCTCGTCGAGCGATCCGACCGGAGCAGACTCGTCGCTGAAGAGCGCGGCGTCGAACTCCTCGTCGTGCGCTCGCCAGTCGGAGCGTTCCTCACGCCAGGTGGGAGCCACGACCTCAGGCCCCTCACGGTCATCCCTGGCCAGCACGGCGGGCACGGTGCCCGTGGGCGGCTCCGTCCAGTGCGGCAGGGCCGTCTCCCCGGGGTGGATCGGCTCCTCCACGTCCCGGCCGGCCGCCGTCCCCGCGGGGGGCAGCACGGCGACGTCCGGTTCATCCGTGTCAACGGGCACGACCGAGCGGGGAAGTCCGGTCTCGTCGTCACGGCGGACGGCGGGTACCACCGCGGTCGCCTCGCCAGCCACCTCGGCCCCCAGGATCCGCACCCGGCGCGAGCCGCCCTGGATGCCAGGGCCGCCGTGGCCCCCGGCAGCGCCCCCGGTTCGCTCAACCTGTTGCCGGTCGTCCCGGTCGTCCACGTCCACGTCGCTTCGCTTCCCTCGTTGCCGGATCCCGCAGCGCGGGGCCCGGGCTCAGATCTCGAGGAGCTCCTGCTCCTTGTGTGCCAGCAGGCGGTCGATCGCCGCCACCTGCTCCTGGGTGAGACGGTCCAGCTCCTTCTCCACGCGTTCGAGCGCGTCCCCCGACAGTTCCCCGTCCTTCTGCAGTGCCTCGAGCTCGTGGCGGGCCGACCGGCGCAGGTTGCGCACGGCGACCTTCCCGTCCTCCGCCTTCTGGCGGACCACCTTGACCAGCTCCTTGCGGCGCTCCTCCGTCGGCACGGGGAACGTCAGGCGGATCACCGTACCGTCGTTCGACGGCTGGATCCCCAGATCGGAGCCCTGCAGGGCCTTTTCGATGCTGGCGATCGCCCCCTTGTCGTAGGGGGAGATGACCAGCAGGCGCGCCTCGGGAACGCTGAACCCGGCGAGCTGCCGCAGCTCGGTCTCGGCGCCGTAGTAGTCGATCTTGAGGTGCTCCACCAGCGCCGGGGTGGCCCGGCCCGTCCGCACGGACCCGAACTCGGCCTGCGTGTGCTCCACCGCCTTCGTCATCCGGTCCCGGGTGTCGTCCACCACAACGGCGGTCAGCTCGTCGTCCATCGGGCCTCCAGCGTAGCGATCAGGGCGCGTCCGGTCAGGTGACGGACGGTCCCGGGGGTCCCGATCACCGGATCAGGGTCCCGATGGGCTCGCCCCCGAGGGCCCGGACGATGTTGTCCGGGCCCATGAGGTCGAAGACGAGGATGGGGAGGGCGTTGTCCTTGCAGAACGTGATCGCCGTCAGGTCCATCACCCGGAGGTCCTTCGCCACCACGTCCATGAACGAGATCTCGTCGTACCTGGTCGCCGTCGGGTCGAGGCGCGGATCGGCGCTGTAGACACCGTCCACACCCCCGTGCGTCCCCTTGCACAGGAGCTGCGCCTCGATCTCCGCGGCACGAAGGGCGGCGGACGTGTCGGTCGTGAAGTAGGGGTTCCCCATGCCGGCGGCGAAGACGACGACCCGACCCTTGTCCAGGTGCCGGATGGCACGCCGGCGGATGTAGGGCTCGGCCACCTCGGCCATGTGGATGGCGGTGAGGACCCGCGTGGGCTGGCCATGGTGCTCCAGGGCGTCCTGGAGGGCGAGCGCGTTGATCACCGTCCCCAGCATGCCCATGGTGTCGGACGTCGCCCGGTCCATGCCGGCCCCGGCCCCCGTCTCGCCGCGCCAGATGTTGCCGCCGCCGACCATCACGGCCAGCTCGAGGTCCAGCTCGGAACGGGCCCGTGCGATCTCGGCGGCGATCCGCTCCACCACGGTGGCGTCCACCGTCTCGTCGGACGCGGACGAGGCCAGGGCCTCCCCCGACATCTTCAGGACGATGCGTCGCCGGTGGCCCATCGGCGTGTCCTCAGTCGCCGACGACGACCTGGGCGAACTCGACGACCTCGGCGTCACCGAGGTACGCGGCGATCGTCTTCTTCTCGTCGCGCACGTAGGGCTGGTCGAGGAGCACCCGCTCCTTGAACCACCCGGCCAGTCGGCCCTCGACGATCTTGGCCAGGGCGGCTTCGGGCTTGCCTTCGTTGCGGGCGATCTTCTCGACCGTCTCGCGCTCGGCGGCGACCTCCGCTTCCGGCACGTCCTCCCTCCGCACGTATGACGGTCGGGCGAACGCGATATGGGCGGCCACGTCATGGGCCAGCTGGGGCGTTCCCCCCCGCAGGGCCACGGCGACGGCGTTCACGCCCCGGCCGGCCTGGACATGGAGGTAGCTGTCGACCACCACCGGCCCCCCGCCCTCGATCCGGACCACCTTGCCGACCGAGATGTTCTCCTTGAGAGTGGTCTTCAGTCGGTCGACGTCGGCGGCACGCTCGTCGACCGCCGCCGCCCCCTTCGAGGCGACCAGATCGGCGAGCTCGCCGACCAGGTTGACGAAGTCGTCCGATTTGGCCACGAAGTCGGTCTCGCAGCGGAGTTGGACGATGGCAACCACGTCGCCGGAACGGCCGATGGCCACCGCACCCTCGCTGGCCTCGCGGTCGGCCCGCTTGGCCGCTCCGGCGAGGCCCTGCTCGCGCAGCCAGGTGACCGCCCGATCGAAGTCGCCGTCCGTCTCCTCGAGGGCGCGCTTGGCGTCGAGCATGCCGACGCCGGTGGACTGCCGGAGCTGCTGGACGTCCTTGGCGGTGAAGGCGGGCATGGTCAGGCCTCCTCGGTGGTCGTGGTGTCAGGGGCCTCGGCGGCAGCTGTGGGGGCCTCCGCCTCGGCGGCAGGAGCTTCGGCTGCGGGGGCCTCGGCGGCAGGAGCTTCGGCTGCGGGGGCCTCGGCGGCAGCGGCAGGAGGCGGAGCGGGGGCCTCGGCGGCAGCGGCAGGAGGCGGAGCAGGGGCCTCGGCGGCAGCAGCAGGAGCCGGAGTGGGGACCTCGGCAGCCTGAGCGGCGACCTTGGGCCGCTGCTGGGCGATGAAGCGACCCTCGGTGACGGCGTCGGCGATGACCCGGCACAGCAGGGTTCCGGAGCGGATGGCGTCGTCGTTGCCCGGGATCACGTAGTCGATCACGTCGGGGTCGCAGTTGGTGTCGACCACGGCGACCACCGGGAGGCCGAGCTTCTTCGCCTCGGTGACGGCGATGTGCTCCTTCTTCGTGTCGATGACGAAAATGGCGTCGGGCAGCTTGTCCAGGTTCCGGATCCCGCCCAGGTTGCGGCGGAGCTTCTCCAGCTCACGGGTGTGGCGGAGCGCCTCCTTCTTCGGCATGGCTGCGAAGTCGCCGGCGCGCTCCATCGACTCGAACTCCTGCATCCGCTTGACCCGGGCAGAGACGGTCTGGAAGTTGGTGAGCATCCCGCCCAACCACCGCTCGTTCACGTACGGCATGCCGCACGCCTCGGCATACGCGGAGATGGGGTCCTGGGTCTGCTTCTTCGTGCCGACGAAGAGGATCGTCCCCCCGCCGGCGACCAGATCGCGGGTGTAGGTATAGGCACCTTCGATGCCCTCCATCGTCTGGCGGAGGTCGATCAGGTAGATCCCGTTGCGCTCACCGAGGATGAAGCGGCGCATCTTCGGGTTCCACCGCCTGGTCTGGTGCCCGAAGTGCACCCCTGCGGTCAGGAGTTCCTTCATCGTCACGACGGCCATGGACATGCTCCCTTCACGGTTGTCGACCTGGACCGCAGCACCCCGAGAACGGGGCGACCGTGGGCGCGGTCAGGTTTCTGGTCGGATGCAGTGCGTCGCCCGTGCCGGTCGGCAGGGCACCACGATGGTAGTTGGTCTGCGACGGGTCCTCCAACCGGAGGCGGGCGCCCGGGGATCAGCCGGCAGACCGGGGTTCAGCCGGCGGCCCGGTCGACACCGGCCGCCGCACGGCCTCGACCGGAACGGGCCGGGGTCCGCCGGGCGACCTCGGTTCCGTCGGCCAGCTTCGCCCGGAGCTGGAGCACGGCCTTGGTGTGGATCTGGCACACCCGGCTCTCGGTGACTCCGAGGACCTCGCCGATCTCGGCCAGCGTCAACCCCTCGTAGTAGTAGAGGGAGAGGACGGTCCGCTCCCGCTCCCCCATCTGGTTGACCGCCCGGATCAGCGACTCCTTCATCTCCTTGACCTCGAAGGTGGCCACCGGCCCGGCCGACGAGTCGGCCAGGGTGTCGCCCAGGGTCGACCGCTCCGACCGGTCCCCGCCGTGGAACACCTCATCGAGCGCGACCACGCCGACGAAGGAGATCTTGCGCAGGACGGCCTGGAACTCGCGCTTGGTCATGCCCAGGTCGGCCGCGACCTCGTCGTCGGTGGGGGTCCGATGCAGGGTCGCCTCCAGTTTGCAGAAGGACTGCTCGACGGCACGGGCCTTGGAGCGCACCGATCGCGGCACCCAGTCAATCGAGCGGAGCTCGTCGATGATCGCCCCTTTGATCCGGGGGATGGCGTAGGTCTCGAACTTCACGTTCCGGACCGGGTCGAAGCGCTCGATGGCGTCGATCAGCCCGATCACCCCGTAGCTCGCCAGGTCGGACTCGTCGACGTGGCGGGGAAGGCCGACGGACACCCGTCCGGCCACGTACTTCACCACCGGGGCGTAGTGGACGATCAGCTGGTCCCGGAGGTGGCGCTCCCCCGTCCGCTTGTACTCGGCCCACAGGCGCGCGACCCCGTGCTCGATCGGGTCGGCCGTGTCCTGTCCAGCGATCTCGACTCGCGTGGCAACGTCTCCCTCAGGCCCGTGGATGGGTTCCCCCATACACGGAGAGCAATCGCTCCTTGCTGACATGAGTGTAGACCTGTGTGGTCGTCAGACTGGCGTGACCCAGGAGTTCCTGGACCACCCGCAGGTCGGCACCACCGTCGAGGAGGTGCGTGGCGAAGGTGTGGCGCAGTGCGTGGGGGTGGAGCGGAACCGGGGAACGACGGTCGACGATGCGCCGGACGTCCCGCACGCCGAGCCGCCTGCCACGGGCGTTCACGAACAGCGCCTCCCCCGCCTCCCCCGTGGCCGCCATGGCCGGCCGGCCGTCGCGCAACCAGGCCCGGAGGGCCTGGACCGCCCGGGCATGGACCAGGACCACTCGCTCCTTGTCCCCCTTCCCCACCACCCGGAGCGTCCGGCGCCCCAGGTCGACGTCGGCTACGTCGAGGCCGCTCAGCTCGGCAACCCGCACGCCGGCGCCGTAGAGGACCTCGAGGACGGCGTCGTCCCGCAGCCGCACCGGGCGCGGCGCCTCGGTCGCAGCGGCACGGTCGCCGTCGAGGAGGGCGGCGACCTCGTCGGAGTTCAGCACCCGCGGGAGCCGGGATGCCGGGGCGGGAGCCGACAGCGCCGCAACAGGATCGGTGACGACCAGGCCGCGGCGCCGGCACCAGGCGAAGTACGCTCGGAGCGCGGCCGCCTTGCGGGCCACCGTCGCCCGTGCGTACCGGCGTGTTCCGAGGTACGCCAGGTACCTGCGGAGACTCAGCCTGTCGACGTCCTCCGGTCCGGTCGCCTGCGCCCGGGCCGCCCACTCGGCGAAGGCGGCGACATCGGCCAGGTAGGCGCGTCTGGTCGAGGCGGCCCGGTCGCCGAGCGAACGTCCGAAAGCCTCGAGCTCCCACGACACGGCCCGATGCTATGCCCCAATTCGGCGCCACCTGGGGACGCCCGGTCCCCGGTCCCCGGCCGGATGTCCTGCGCCGGGGACAGCGTCCGGGTAACCTCCCGGGATCGTGGCCGAGCGCCGGGTGCTGGGGGGGACCGGACCCTGTGGTCGTCCCGATCGCCGGCAGCGTGCCGCCGGTGACGAGACCACTGTGGGCGGCCCTTCGGCCGCACGACACCACCGGAGGGGACCATGTCCGATCGGATCGACCGCCGTACGTTCCTGGCCAGGGGGGCGGCAACGACCGCAGGCATCGCCGCCATCGGCGGATCGGGAGGGATCCTGGCCGCATGCGGCTCGGGCTCGGGCTCGGGGTCAGGATCGGGTCACCAGGGCACCCATCCGAACGGGGTGACGAGCGCCACCCCCAAGCGGGGCGGAAAGCTCGTCTTCGGGGTCGAAGCCGAGGAGAAGGGCTTCAACCCCACGACCGCCACCTTTGACGCCACCGGCGTCCTCTACGCACGCACCGTCTTCGACCCGCTGGCCATCGTCGGCGCCGACGGGTCGGTCCAGCCCTACCTGGCCGAGTCGATCACCCGGAACGGCGACGGCACCGTGTGGACGATCACCCTCCGCCCCAACGTCGTGTTCCACGACGGGACGCCGTTCGACGCCGCCGCCCTCGTCACCAATTTCAAGGCGCAGCAGAAGGCGCTCCTCACCGGGCCGGCGCTCACCAACATCGCTTCGGTGGCGGCCACGGGGCCGCTGTCGGTCACCGTCACCATGCACACGCCGTGGGTGCCCTTCGACTACTACCTGTGTGGCGGAATCGGGGGACAGATCGCCTACCCGGTGGCCCCCTCGATGCTCGCCAACCCCAACGGCACCACCCACCCGGTGGGCACGGGGCCGTTCGTCTTCTCCGAGTGGGTGCAGAACGACCACTTCACCGCCACCCGCAACCCCCACTATTGGCGCCCGGGCCTCCCCTACCTCGATACCATCGAGTATCGGCCCATCACCGACAGCCAGCAGATCTTCCAGTCCCTCCAGACCGGGGTGATCGACATCATGCACACGTCGACGCCGTCGGTCACAGGCCAGTTGCAGGCCCTGGCCTCCTACGGCTACGTCGACGACTCGAAGAACATCGTGGGTGAGCCGGACATGGCCTGCGTTCTCCTCAACCTCTCGAAGCCACCATTCGACGACATCCGGGTACGCCAGGCGGCAGCGGCCGCCGTGAGCTCCGCCGAGTACGTCAAGGTCATCGGGAAGGGGCTGGTCCCGACGTCGAACGGTCCCTTCGTGCCCGGGACCCCGTACTACGGGTCCACCGGCTACCCGACCTATGACCCGGCCCGGGCACGGTCCCTCCTCGCCGAGGTTGGTCACCCGGTGTCCTTCACCCTCAACCACGTCCCCGACCCGTCGACCACCCAGATCGCCCAGTTCCTCCAGAGCCAGTTCAAGACGGTGGGGATCGACGTCCAACTGAACCCCATCCAGCAGGCCCAGCTGATCAACACCGCGCTGACCGGCGGGTTCCAAGCCCAGGTCTGGCGGCAGTTCTCGGCCGTCAATCCCGACCTGAACTACATCTTCTGGAGCCCGACGCAGATCAATCCGGTGTTCTCCATCAACATGGCCCGCAACACCGATCCGGCCATGGAGGCAGCGCTCCAGAAGGGGCGCCGGGCGACGGACCCCGCCTCCGCCGCCGCCGCCTACCAGGAGGTCGGGAGCCTCATGGGCAAGGACATCCCCTACCTGTGGACGGCCCGCACCGTCTGGGCGATCGGCGCCCAGCCGAAGGTCCAGAACTTCAACAACCCGACGACCCCGGCCGGCACACCCGCCTTCGGGATGATCTCCGGCACCGTCTGGCCCACCCAGATCTGGCTGGAGTGACAGCCGGCGCCGCCTCGTGCCGGCAGCGACGGCCCGGCCTGCCACACTGGGAGCCACCATCCGGACCGGGCCGCCGGTCGGAGCGTCCGATCAGAGGCGAGGCGTGAGCACCATCCTGGTAGTCGAGGACGACGAACGCATCAGGTCGTCGATGCGCCTCGCCCTCGAGGACGAGGGGCACGACGTCGTCGACGTGGCCAGCGGGGAGGACGCCATCGAAGCGTTCTCGCAGCGGCCGGCGGACGTCGTCCTCCTCGACCTCATGCTGCCGGGGATCGACGGGTTCGACACCTGCCGGGCCATCAGGCGGACCAGCACCGTCCCCGTCATCATGGTCACCGCCCGCTCGGACACCCACGACGTCGTGGCCGGCCTCGAGGCCGGCGCTGACGACTACGTGACCAAGCCGTTCGTCGCGAAGGAGCTGGGCGCCCGCATCCGGGCCCTGCTCCGGCGGACCCGGCGGGCCGACGGCGACGCCGACGTCCTCTCCTTCGGCGACGTGGAGATCGTTCCCGACGCCGGCGTGGTGCGCCGCGGCGGCGACGAGGTCCACTGCACACGCACCGAGTTCCGGCTCCTCACCGAACTGGCCCGCAACCCGGGCAAGGTCCTGAGCCGCGAGCACCTGCTCGAGCAGGTCTGGGGGTACGACTACTTCGGCGACGGTCGCCTGGTCGACGTGCACGTGCGCCGGCTCCGGACCAAGGTCGAGGCCGACCCCGCCAATCCCCGGTTCATCATCACGGTCCGGGGCATGGGGTACAAGCTGGCGGTATGAGGAGGTGAACCGGGAGCGCCGGACCCGTCCCGGCCTGCGGGCGAGGGTCACCGTGACGTTCGCCGTCGGCGCACTGGCCCTCTCGGGGGTGATGGCCGGCATCACCTACCTCACCGCCCGGGCCGGCTTCCTGAGCGAGCGCCAGGCGGAGTTCCGCCGCCAGGCGTACGTGAACGCCAGCCTCGTCCAGAACGCCCTGCGGGTCCCGGGCACCGAGGTGAACCAGCTGCTCGAGTCGGTCGACACCCTTCCGGGCTCCCGGTCGGTGCTGAACACGAACGGCCAGTGGTTCGCCACCTCGATCTCGGTCGGCCGGAGCCAGATCCCGGCCGCCGAGCGGGAGCTCGTGCTCTCCGGCACCGCCGCGTCGCAGACGTTCACCATCGCCGGCACTCCCGAAGTCGTCGTCGGCGTCCCGCTGCCGGGCGTCCACGCCGCCTACTTCGAGGTCTTCTCCCTCGAGGAGATCGAGCGCACGCTGCAGACGCTCGCCCTCACCCTGGCCATCGCCGCGGGGGTCACGACGCTGGCCGGCGCAGCAGTGGGCCAGTGGGCGGCCGGCCGGGCACTGCGACCCCTGCGCGGCGTGTCGGACGCGGCCGCCGCCATCGCCGAGGGCGATCTGGGCACGCGCGTCGACGCTGGCGACGACGCCGACCTCTCCCGCCTGGCATCGTCCTTCAACCGGATGGCCGACCACCTCCAGGAGCGGATCGAGCGAGAGGCACGGTTCACGTCCGACGTCAGCCACGAGCTCCGCTCCCCGCTCACCACCCTCTCAGCGTCCCTGTCGGTCCTCGAGACCCAGCGGGACCAGCTGCGCCCCGCCGGCCGCCGTGCCCTCGACCTCCTCTCGGCGGACCTGTCCCGCTTCACCCGCATGGTCAGCGACCTGCTCGAGATCTCACGCTTCGACGCCGGATCGGCCGAGCTGTCCCTCGACGACGTCGACGCCAGCGAGCTGGTACGCCACGCCGTGGTGGCGGCGGCCCGCCCGCACGGCTCGGACCCGTTCCGGGCACCGGCCGTTCCGGTGGTCATCGAGCCCGCTGCGACGGACATGCGGGTCCGGATCGACAAGAGACGCTTCGAGCGCATCGTCGCCAACCTGGTCGACAACGCCCGGCAATACGGCGGCGGGGTGCGGCGCGTGGTCGTCGACGCACCGGCCGGCGCGCACGGACCGGGGGCGTTCATGCGCGTCGCCGTCGAAGACGACGGCCCGGGGATCGCCCCCGACGAGCGCGATCACCTCTTCGAGCGGTTCTACCGCGGCCATCACGCCGGACGCCGGGGCGCCGGCGAGGGAACCGGTCTCGGACTGGCACTCGTCGCCGAGCACGCCAGGCTCCACGGGGGGTCGGTTGCCGTCGAGGACGCGCCCGGGGGCGGCGCCCGCTTCGTCATCGACCTGCCGGTGGAGCCCGTGGCGGGGTCCGCCGGCGGGGACGGTCCGCCGGAGGGCACCACGTCGAGGGTCGTCGGATGAGGCGGTCCGACCCGGGTCGACACCGGGACGGGCGGCCGGCATGGTCCCGAGCCGTGGCGGCTGCCGTGGCCATGGTGACGGTCGGTGCGCTCACCGCCGCGTGCGGCATCCCCACCGACGCGTCCCCGCACCCGATCCCTTCCAACCAGGTCCCCTTCGGGCTCCTCAAGACCCCGCCGCCCACGACGACGACGACGGTCCCCGCCGTGTCGGTGCCGACGACCGTCTACCTGGTGGCGCCGGACCAGCACGTGACCCCCGTCCGGCGCGACCTGGCCGTCCCGGCCACCCTCACCCAGGTGCTCGACGCCCTCCTCGAGGGCCCGACGGCGGCGGAGTCCGCCAGCGGGATCCAGAGCTTTCTCTCCGGCCAGGGCGTCCGGGTCTCGGCCACGCTGTCCGGCGGCGTCGCCACCGTCAACTTCGACACCAACCCGGTCCAGGTGGTCGGCCCCGACCAGGTCCTCGCCGTTGCCCAGGTCGTCTTCACGGCCACGGCCCAGCCGGGTGTGACGGGGGTCGTGTTCCGGATCGGGGGAGCGCCGATCCAGGTTCCGAACGGCCTGGGCGGGCTGGTAAACGGCCCGGTCGGCCGGGCCGACTACGGGCCGGAGGCGCCCACCGGGGGATGATTCTGTCGGAGGGAGGTCAGGCGGTCCAGGGCACCCGGGGAACGCCGGCCCACAGGTGCTCCAGGTCGTAATACGTGCGGGCCTCGTCGAGGAAGACGTGGACCACGAAGTCGCCGTAGTCGAGCAGGACCCACCGGGCGTCGTCGAGCCCCTCGACACGGTTGGGGCCGCGCCCCGAGGCCACCTTGACCGCACGTTCGATCTCGTCGGCCAACGTCCGCACGTGCCGGGCGTTGGAGGCGCTGGTGATCACGAAGGCGTCGGTCACCGCCAGCTGCTCCCCCACCGCCAGCACGACCGTGTCGGCGCCCGATTTGGCGTCGGCGGCCCGGGCTGCCACCAGGCAGTCGGGGGGCACGGCGGCGGTGGGCGCCTCCGGGGGGTCAGCGGTGGTGGTGGTGGTGGTCACAGGGCTCCTCCTCCAGGTGCTCCTCGGGTGGCGATTGGGCGTGCCGGGGCGACGAGCCCCGACACCCCCGGCCGGCTGGCGGGCAGGGCGGCCGGGTTGTGCTGGACAAGCGTGCGGTCACGGGCAATGCCCAGGATCACAACCGCCACCACCAGGGCGGCAGCGAGCGCCACCGCGCACCACAGCAGCAGGATCTGCCGCTGGCGTCGCTCCGCTCGCATCTCCCTGCGGCTGCGCAGCGGTGCCTCGGGGACCGGGCTCGGGGTGGGGCTCCCTGCCCGAGCTCCTGCGTGACCGGGGCGGTGCTCGACCTGGCTCCCCGCACCCCACCCAGCGGACCCGGCCTCTGCGTTCATCCGCTCCCAGCGTACAGACCGTGCTGCTCGATGTAGCGCACCACCGGCGGCGGGACCGCATCCCCGATGGGAAGGCCCGCCTCGATGCGCTCCCGGATGCCGGTGCTCGACTCGGGCACGGGCACCATCGGGACCTCCCTGGAACGCCAGCCGGCCGGTGACGGCGCCCCTGACCCGCCCGGTCGGGTGACGACCACCAGCTCCACCAGGCGGGCCAGCTCGTCGGCACGGTGCCACGTCCCCAACTGGGCGGCGACGTCCTCGCCCACCACGAGGTAGAAGGTGGCCCCCGGTCGCTCGGCACGCAGCTGCTCGACGGTGTCGATGGTGTACGTCACCCCGCCCCGGTCCAGCTCGATCCGCGACGCCTCGACCCGGTTGACGTCGGCGGCCGCCACCTCCACCATGGCCAAGCGGTCGGCTGCCGGGGTGATCGGTCTCGTGCCCTCCTTCTGCCAGGGCTCGTTCGCCACCACCAGCAGGACCGTGTCCAGCGCCAGCGCGTCACGGACCGCGCACGCTGCCGCCAGGTGGCCCCGGTGGATGGGGTCGAAGGTGCCGCCGAGGAGCCCGATGCGGGGCGGCCCGGCGACCGTCACGTACCGGCCAGGCGGGCCACCACCGGCGCGAAGTCGTCGATCTCGGCCTCGTGGACCACCACATACGAGAACCCGAAGCGGCGCCGGCGCTCCTCGAGAGTCGCCACGATCTCGTCGACCGATCCGATGAGGGCGACCGGCGATCCGGCCACGTCCTCCAGCGACATGCCGAAGAGGGCGGCCAGCCGTTCGAGGACGGCCGGTCCGTCCGGCACGACCTGGACGGCGAAGGTCAGGCACTGGAGCTCGAGCTCGTCGAAGCGGGCGCCGGCCGCGTCGCGGAGCCAGGCGATGCGTTCGTCGTACGCGGCCGGCACCGCCGTCGCGATGACCTCCGGGCCGATCGCCCCGGCGGCCAGGTTCGGGTTGACGCCGACGATGTCGGCGTGGACGGCGGCCAGACGGAGGACGCGCCGGCCCCCGCCGCCGATGATCACCGGCGGGCCTCCGGCTCTGGCCGGGGACGGCGTGCCCGCGAGTCCGTGGACCTGGTAGTGGTCGCCGTCGGCGGCAGTCACGCCACCGGCCCAGAGCGACCGGATGACGGCCAGGCTCTCGGCCATCCGGTCGATCCGGGTGACCGGGGGGTCGAGCGGGAGGCCTGCCTGGACGTAGTCCGAGGTCATCCATCCGGCTCCCAGGCCGAACTCGACCCGCCCCTCCGAGAGCAGGTCGAGGGTGGCGATCTCCTTGGCCAGCACGACGGGGTGGCGGTAGTCGTTGCCGAAGACCAGGGAGCCGACCCGCAGCGTGGTGGTCGCCTCGGCGGCGACGGTCAGGGCGACGATGGGGCCGAACTGGTCGTCGAAGTGGTCGGGGACGAAGAGCGTCGAATAGCCCAGCTCCTCGATCTTGCGGGCCGTGGCACGCCACGCGGCGGGCGAGGGGGCATGGGACAGCTGGACGCCGAACCGGAAGGGGTGCATGGCCGGAGTGTAGGTCGGCACGCCCTACGCTGGTGAGGTGCTCGACCAGCGCTCGTCCGATGCCGGCCCGGAGTCCCCCGGTGCCACCTGGTCGCCCTCCAGCTGGCGGGCCCACGAGGCGCGTCAGCAGCCCGTCTGGCCGGACAGGGCGGCGCTCGACGCCGCCAGGGCGCAGCTGGCCGTCCTCCCCCCGCTCGTCTTCGCCGGCGAGGCCCGGCGGCTCACCGAGGCGCTGGGCGAGGTGGCGGCGGGTCGGGCCTTCGTCCTCCAGGCGGGGGACTGCGCCGAGTCGTTCGCCGAGTTCACCGCCGACTCCATCCGGGACAAGCTGAAGGTCATCCTGCAGATGGCCGTGGTCCTGACCTACGGCGCCGGCGTGCCGGTGGTGAAGCTGGGGAGGATCGCCGGTCAATTCGCCAAACCCCGCTCCTCGCCGACCGAGTGGGTGGGCGGCATCGAGATCGAGTCGTTCCGTGGCCACATGGTCAACGACGACCTCCCCACCGCCGCCGCCCGGGTGCCCGATCCCGCCCGCCTCATCGCCGGCTACCACCAGTCGGTCGCCACCCTCAACCTGTTGCGCGCCTTCACCAAGGGCGGTTTCGCCGACCTGTCCCAGGTCCACGCGTGGAACCAGGAGTTCGTGGCCACGTCGGCCGAGGGCCGCCAGTTCGAGGGGATCGCCGAGGGGATCGACCGGGCCCTACACTTCATGGCCGCCTGCGGCATCGACCTGGCCGCCGAGGCCACCCTCCACGAGGTCGACTTCTGGACGAGCCACGAGGCCCTCCTGCTCGACTACGAGGAGCCGCTCGTCCGGCGCGACTCGTTGACCGGCGACTGGTACGACTGCTCGGCCCACATGCTGTGGATCGGCGAGCGGACGAGGGACCCCGACGGGGCCCACTGCGAGTTCCTCTCGGGCGTGCGCAACCCGGTCGGTGTGAAGATCGGGCCGGGGGCCACGGCGGACGACGTCCTCGCCCTGTGCGAGCGGCTCGATCCCGAGCGCGTCCCGGGCCGGCTGACCCTGATCACGCGTTTCGGCGCGTCGACCGTCGGGTCGGCCCTGCCCCCCCTCCTCGAGGCCGTCCGCGACGCCGGGCACCCGGTCGTCTGGTCCTGCGACCCGATGCACGGGAACACCTTCACCGCCGAAGGCGGGCGGAAGACCCGGCGCTTCGACGACATCCTGACGGAGATCAAGGGGTTCTTCGCCGCCCATCGCGAGGTGGGGACGTGGCCGGGCGGCGTGCACGTCGAACTGACCGGTGACGACGTCACCGAGTGCCTGGGCGGCGTGGAGGACATCGTCGAGGGTCAGCTCGAGGAGCGGTACACGACGGCCTGCGATCCGCGCCTCAACGCCCGCCAGTCGCTCGATCTGGCCTTCCGGGTCGCTGAATTCCTGCGCAACTGAACCCCAGGGTCATTGCGCTCCGGGGGCGCGGTCGGCCAAACTGAACGTCTCATGAGGGCGTCGGCGCAACGTGGTCTGGCGGCGGGGGCTCGCACGCGGGTTGTCGTCGCGCTCGCCCTCCTCGCCCTCCTGCTGGCCCCGGTGGTCATCCGGCCGTCCGCCGCCGGGGCGACGACGTCGGTGCCCGCCTACCGGCTGGTGACGTCAGCGGGAATCGTCCAGGGCTTCGGGGGCGTCGGGGGCTACGGCGAGGTGACGGCCCCCCTCAACCAGCCCGTGGTGGGCGAGGCGACGACCCACAACGGCGGTGGGTTCTGGATGGTCGCCGCCGATGGCGGCATCTTCTCGTTCGGCGACGCCGTCTTCCACGGCTCGACCGGCGCGCTCCACCTCAACAAACCGGTGGTGGGCATGGCCGCCGACCCGGCCACCACCGGCTACTGGCTGGTGGCCTCGGACGGCGGCGTCTTCTCGTTCGGCGCGCCCTTCCACGGATCGACGGGCGGGTACCACCTGAACGAGCCGGTGGTGGGCATGGCCGCCACCCCCGACGGCGGCGGCTACTGGCTGGTGGCCTCGGACGGCGGCGTCTTCTCGTTCGGCGACGCACACTTCCACGGTTCGACCGGCGGCTACCACCTGAACGAACCGGTGGTGGGCATGGCCGCCACCCCCGACGGCGGCGGCTACTGGCTGGTGGCCTCGGACGGCGGCGTCTTCTCGTTCGGCGACGCCCACTACTACGGATCCGGTGCGGCCAACCCGGCCCCCCAGCCCATCGTCGGCATCGCCGCCGACCCTGCCGGCAACGGCTACTGGATGGTGGACGCGGCCGGCCTCGTCCTCAACTTCGGCGGGGCCGGCTACTTCGGGTCCGACCCGAACGGCGCCCCCGGACCGGTTGTGGCGATCGCCACCGCCCCCGGGACCGGGGTCAGCCACGACCCGGCCTACCAGAGCGGCACCTACGGCTACGACGTCTCCAACTGGCAGCTCGGGGTGGGGTGTACCGGGTCCCTCCCACCGCCCCCGCACACCATCGCCATCGTCGAGGCTGCGGGCGCCCCCTTCTACGAGAACCCGTGCCTGGCCACCGAGGCGGCCTGGGCCGGGGGCGGGCTGAACCTGTACATCTTCCTCGGCAACATCCAGTCGGGCACGCCGTCGTGTACCTCGAGCAGCGCCTGCTACCAGTGGGGTTACAGCGCGGCGGTGGATGCGTTCACCAAGGCGGCGGCTGCGGGGGTGAACACCTCGGTCGGCTGGTGGCTGGACATCGAGGGGTACGGGACGTTCTGGCAGGCCTCGACCGCGCTGAACGACGCCACCATCCAGGGAGCCCACGACGCCCTGGTCCACGAGGGCGTCACCACGGTCGGCATCTACGCCTCCGAGCTGAACTGGACGCCCATCGCAGGCTCCTCCTACAACCCGGCGTTCCCGGTGTGGCTGGCGTGGTACACGGGCAATCCCACCGCCAATTGCACCACCGCCTACAGCTACGCCCAGGCCCACGGCGTCTCCCTGCCCAGCGGCGGCATCTGGCTCACGCAGTACACGGACGCCGCCGGCCCCAACCAGAACGTCGACGGCGACTACGCCTGCTGAGGCGAGCGGCCGGGAGCACCGGCCCCGACCAGCCCGTGGGCACCGTCGTTGTAGCCGAGGAGGCGCCAGCTCCCCCCGTCCACCTCCCACGTGGTGAGCGACGCGTGGCGTGTGCGCAGCCCCAGGCGGGCACCGTCCCGCCCCCCGGCGATGGGCAGGAACGCCAGCATCGACGCCTCGATCACCCCGGCGTGGGTGGCCACCACCACCAGGCCACCGGGGTGGCGGGCGGCGACGTCCTCCAGGGCGCCTGAGGCCCGGGCGACGAACGTCGTCCAGCTCTCCGCCCCCGGCGCCAGCGGGGTGTCGGGGTCGACGTCCCAGTCGGGCGGATCGAACCGGGCCGCGTACTCGCCCCAGGTCAGGCCGTCGGCCTCGCCCGGGTGGAGCTCGCACAGGCCACAGTCGGCACGCACCTCCGGCGCCCCTTCCCCCGGAGCGGCCAGCGCCCCGGCGACGATGCTGGCCGTCTCGACCGCCCGCGGCAGCACGCTGGCGTAGAGGGCGGCACCGGACAGCTCACCGGTCGCCATCAGGCGGTCCCGCAGCTGCGCCACCTGCGCCGCCCCCATCTCGGTGAGCCCGCTGCATCCCCGCGGCCCCCCGCACACCCCGGTGGTATTGCAGACGGCCTCGCCGTGGCGCACGAGGACCAGGCGGGTGGCCGAGGAGCCGGACTCGGGGGGGATGGTCCGGACCCCGGCCGGTGGCGCCCCGGTCAGGCCGTCGAAGCCGGTGCCGCTCGGGGCCGGGGCGGTCACGCCAGCTCGCCGACGAACCGCTCGAGCTGGCGCAGGGTGCGGCACTCGACCACGTCCTCGCAGTGGGCGCCGTACTCCCCGACGATGGAGTCCCCCGAGTTCCAGTAGGCACGGGGCTCCGGGTTCAGCCAGTAGACGTGACGCGACCGCCGGGCGAGCTCGCCCACCACCCAGGCCTGTGAGGCGTGGTAGTTGTTCCGGGCGTCGCCGAGCAGCAGCACGCTGGTGCGGGGCGTCAGCTCGTCGCCCCACCGCTCCAGGAACACGGTCAGTGCGTGGCCGTAGTCCGAGTGGCCGTCCACCCACACCACGTCGGCCTCCGTGTTGATCCGGTGCACCGCCTCGGCCGGGTCCTCGGCGTGCTCGAAGAAGCGTGTGACCTCGTCGATGCCGTCGATGAACACGAAGCTGCGCACCTTGGAGAACTGGGCGCTGATGGCGTGGACCAGGTGGAGGGTGAAGCGGGCGAACGAGGCCACCGATCCCGAGATGTCGGCGATCACCACGATCTCGGGCTTGGCCGGCCTCGGGTAGCGGAACCGGGGCTCGACGGGCACGCCGCCCGTCGACAGGGAGTGCCGCACCGTGCTCCGGAAGTCGAGCGGTCCCCGGCGACCGTGGCGCCGCTTGCGGGCCAGGCGGACGGCCAGCTTGCGTGACAGCGGCTGGAGGGCGCGACGGAGGGCCACCAGCTCGTCGCGTGTGGCGTGCATCACGTCGATGTCCTCCGGCAGGGGCTTGCGCACCGACTTGGCCAGGGCCTCGCTGCCCCGGTCGGCGACCAGGCGCCGTCGGATCTCATCCTCGATCTGCCGCCGCAGCAGGTCGATACGGGCCCGGAACTCGTCGCGGGCCAGGCGCTCCTCCAGCGGGGTGAGCGCGGCCTGCGGCGTGTCGCCGCCGCCGCCCTCCGCCCCGTCCTGCCCGCCCCGGTCGCCGGAGCGGCGCCCGTCGACCAGTTGCTCCAGCACGGCGTCGAGGTCGAGGTTCCGCAGGGTCCGGTAGAGGTAGTAGGTGCCCCCCACCGGCCGGCCCGGCTCCATGCCGGCGTAGCGGGCGACGGCCTGGCGGGCCACCGCCGCCATCATGGCCTCGTCCCCGCTGGTGAGGGCGTTCATCAGCATGGCGGCCAGCTCCTCGGCGGTCATCCCCTGGCCTCCACCACCGGCCGAGCCACGGCCGCGCCCCATCCGGCCGCCGTCACCGGCTCCGGCGGCCCGCCCTTCGGCGTCCTCGCCCGAACCGGGCTCGCCGTCCGCCTCGCCCTCGATGGCGTACCCGTCGCCCCGCAGGGCGAAGTACACCTCGAACGCCGTCTCGTAGGCCCGCCAGTGCGCCGAGGACTTGACCAGGGCGGCGCCGAGCGCCGACTTCAGTGCGGGCCGGTCCTCCAGGGGGATGTGGCGCAGGACCTCGGCCGCGTCGAGGTGCTCGGTCATCGACACCGGGATGCCGGCCGCCCGCAGCTCGCCGACGAAGCGGCCGAGCACGGCGATCATGGCCGACCCGCCCCCGTCGCCGGCCGTCCCGACGGGCGGGCCGGCGGGCGGGCCGCCCGCACCCGGCCCGTCAGGTGCCGGCGGCACCACCGGCGAGCTCCTTGGCGGCGCGTTCGATGTCGGACCGGTACTTCAACAGGATGTGCAGCGTGTCACGGGCCACGTCCGCGTCCACCGACTCGACGCCCAGCACGACCAGGGTCCGGGCCCAGTCGAGCGTCTCGGAGACCGAGGGGCTCTTCTTCAGCTCCAGGCTGCGGATGGAGCGCACGATCCGGGCGATCTGGTCGGCCAGGTCGGCACCGATGCCCGGCACCCGGGCAAGGACGATGGCCCGCTCGCGCTCGACGTCGGGGTAGTCCAAGTGGAGGTAGAGGCAGCGGCGCTTCAGCGCCTCGGACAGCTCGCGGGTGTTGTTCGACGTGAGGAAGACGAGCGGGATCCCGGTGGCCCGCACCGTCCCCAGCTCGGGGATGGACACCTGGTACTCGGAGAGCACCTCCAGCAGGAGGGCCTCGGTCTCCAGCTCCACCCGGTCCACCTCGTCGATCAGCAGCACGACCGGCTCGGGGGACCGGATGGCCTCGAGGAGGGGCCGGGGCAGGAGGAAGTCCTCGGAGAAGATGTCCTCCTCCAGCTCCTCCCACCCACGGCCGCTCTCGGCCTGGATGCGCAGGAGCTGCTTCTTGTAGTTCCACTCGTAGAGGGCCTTCGACTCGTCCAGCCCCTCGTAGCACTGGAGGCGGATGAGCCGGCTGCCCGTGAGCCGGGCCACCGACTTGGCCAGCTCGGTCTTGCCCGTGCCGGCGGGTCCTTCCACCAGGACGGGCTTGGCCAACCGGTCGGCCAGGTAGACGACACCGGCGATCCCCTCGTCGGCCAGGTAGTCGATGCCGGCCAGGCCGGTCCGCACGGCGGCGATCGACTCGAACCGGGGTGGGCCCGGCTCGGGGAAGCCGGTCACGGGCAGGGAGCCCGGCCCGGTCACTGCCGCACCTGCCCGTCGCCCTCCACGACGAAGCGGACGCTGGTGAGGGCCTCCAGGCCCATCGGGCCCCGGGCGTGGAGCTTCTGGGTGGAGATGCCGATCTCCGCCCCCAGGCCGAGCTCCTCCCCGTCGATGAAGCGCGTCGACGCGTTGACGAGCACGGCGGCTGCGTCCACCTCGGTTGTGAACCGGGTGGCGGTGGGCAGGTCCATGGTCACGATGGCCTCCGAGTGCCCGGTGCCGAAGCGGGCGATGTGGTCGATGGCGGCACCCACGTCGTCGACGACGCCCACGGCCAGGCGCAGTCGGAGGAACTCCGTGGCGAAGTCGTCCTCGGTGGCGGGCGCCATGGCCGGCACCAGCGCCCGGGCCCGATCGTCGCCCACGAGCTCGACGCCGCTGAGGGCGGCCGCCACACGTGGGAGGAATTCACCGGCGACGTCCCGGTGGACGAGGAGCGTCTCGGCGGCGTTGCACACCCCGGGCCGCTGCGTCTTGGCGTTCACCACGATGCGCTCGGCCATGTCGAGGTCGGCGGCCCGGTCGACGTAGACGTGGCAGTTCCCGTCGCCGTCCTCCACGTAGGGGACGGTGGCGTGCTCCCGGACCGTGGCGATGAGATCGGGACCGCCCCGGGGGACCAGGCAGTCGATCACCCCCCGCATCCGCATGAAGTCGACCGCCGCCTCCCTGGTGATGTCGGTCACCAGCCCGACCGCATCGGCGGGCAGGCCCGCCTTGGCCAGGGCCGCCCGCAACCGGTCGGCCACGGCGATGTTCGAGGCCAGCGCGGAGGAGGATCCCCGGAGGAGGACGGCGTTGCCCGCCTTCAGGCACAGACCGGCGGCGTCACTGGTCACGTTGGGGCGGTTCTCGTAGATGACCCCGACCACGCCCAGCGGCACCCGGACCCGGCGGACGCGCAGCCCGTTCGGCCGGATCCAGCCGCCCACCACCTGGCCGACGGGGTCGACGAGCCCCGCCACCTGGCGCAACCCGCCGGCCATCGACGCGATGCGCGCCTCGGTCAGGGTCAAACGGTCCAGGGCCGTCGCTTCCATCCCGCCCGCCCGGGCCCGCTCCACGTCGGAGCGGTTTGCCTCGAGAACGAGGGCGGTGTCCTCCTCGAGCAGGTCGGCGGCCAGCCGCAGCGCCTCGTCCCGCGCCGCGGCCGACGATCGGGCCACGGCCCGGGACGCGGCCTTCGCCGCAGCGCCGAGGGCCCCCAGATCGGGCTGGTGGTCGCCGTCACCACCGTGCGCGGTCGGTTGGGCTCGAGATGTCACGCCGGTAGCGTACCGCCCGGCCCCTGGCACCCGATCCCGGCGGGCCCGCCCGCCGCCCGCGGCGGCGAAGCCGTCACAACCCGGACAGGATCACGAGGTCGTCCCGGTGGATGACCACCGACGGCCCGTCCCCCGTCCCGTCCCCCCTCGACCGCCATCCGCCGCCGGCCAGGCGGTCGGCACCGTAGCGGACCAGCCCCCGGGCGAAGGCCGGTCCTCCGGGCGTGGCCACGTCGACGGGATCGTCGGGGCCGAACTCGCCCCGCACCCCCACCACCCCGGCGGCGAGCAGGGAGGTCCCCCGCTCAACCAGTGCCCGCCGGGCGCCCTCGTCGACCTCGATGGTCCCGGCCGACCCCACCGCGAAGGCGATCCACAGCTTGCGGGCGGCCATCCGCCGGGGGCGGGGGCGGAAGCGGGTGCCGATCCCCGCCCGTCCGGCCACCGCCTGGCCGACCACGCCAGGACGTGACGCGTCGGCGATCACCGTCTCCACGCCCGACCAGGTGGCCATCTTGGCCGCCGCCAGCTTCGACGCCATCCCGCCGCTGCCGACGTCGGTCCCCGCGCCACCGGCCACCCGCTCGAGCTCCCGGTCGATCTCGGCCACCTCCTCGATCAGGGCGGCGCCCGCCGTGCGCCTGGGATCGCCGGTGAACAGGCCGGCGGTGTCGGTCAGGAGCACGAGGAGGTCGGCGTCGATCAGGTGGGCGACCAGGGCGGCCAGCCGGTCGTTGTCCCCGAAGCGGATCTCCTCGTCGGCCACCACGTCGTTCTCGTTCACCACCGGGACCACGCCCAGATCGAGCAGCTTGGCCAGGGCCCGCCGGGCGTGCACGTACTGGCTGCGGTGGACGAAGTCCAGCGGTGCCAGCAGCACCTGGCCCGCCAGGAGGCCGGCGGCGGCGAAGGCGCCGTGCCACTCGGTCATCAGCCGGTGCTGACCGAGGGCGGCCACCGCCTGGAGGGTGGCCGGGTCCCCGGGTCGGGGTGCGCCGGGGGCGAGGCTGGACCAGCCGGCGGCGATGGCGCCCGAGCTGACCACCACGGCGACGCTCCCCGCCGCCACCACCTCGGCCACATCGGCCGCCAGGCGGCCGATGGTCTCCACGTCGACGTCGCCGGCGGGCGTGGTGACCGACGAGGAGCCGACCTTCACCACCACCCGGCGCGCCGATCGGCCCGGCGCGTCCCGCCCGTCCCCCGCCGAACTCATGCCCGGCTCCGGCGGCGGGCGGGGGGCTCGCCTGTGTACTCGGCCTGGTCGCGGTGCCAGGTGAAGGTCAGGTCCCCGATGGTGACCAGGTCGCCATCCCGGGCCCCGGCCCGCGCCAGGGCACGGTCGACCCCCATCCGGGCCAGGCGGCCGGCGACGAACGAGGCCGCCTCGTCCGAGGTGAGATCACTCACGGCCACGGCTCGGCGGGCAGAGCGCCCTTCGACCTCGAAGTGCCCGGGACCGACCGCAACCACCGTGAAGCCGGAGGCTTCGGGACGATGGAGGACGGTGCCGGCCGAGGTGGACGCGGCGGCCTGGCGGGCGGTCTGGACCCGCTCGGCCAGGATGCCGACCAGCTGGTCGACCCCCCTGCCCGTCACCGACGAGATCTCCAGCACGACCGAGGCCGGACGCGCTCCATCCGCCGGGTCGGCGACATCGGCTTTGGACCCCACCATCACCCGGGGGCGCCGGAGCAGCTCGGGCTCGTAGCGGCCGAGCTCGTCGAGGAGGACGCGCTCCTGGTCGGCCGGGTCCGCCGGGGCGGCGGGCGACAGGTCCAGCATGACCACCAGGACCCGCGCCCGCGTCACATGGCGCAGGAACCGGTGCCCGAGGCCACGACCGTCGGCTGCCCCCTCCACCAGGCCGGGGACATCGGCCACCACGAGGTCCGTCTCCCCGGTACGGACCACCCCCAGGTTGGGCTCGAGGGTGGTGAAGGGGTAGTCGGCGATCTTCGGCCGGGCCGCCGAGATCCGGGAAATGAGCGTGCTCTTCCCCACGTTGGGGAACCCGACCAGGGCGACATCGGCCACCAGGGCCAGGTCCAGGTCGTACCAGTGCTCCTCGCCGGGCTCGCCCTGCTCTGCGAACGACGGCGCCCGGCGGCGGTTCGAAAGGAAGCGGGCGTTACCCCGTCCACCCCTGCCGCCCTCCGCCGCCAGCCACCGGTCTCCGGCCGAGGCCAGATCGGCCACGATGGCCCCCGCCCCGTCGCGCACCCGGGTGCCTACGGGCACAGGCACGTCGAGGTCGGCGCCGCGCGCACCGTGCCGCTTCTTCCCGGCACCGTGGGTGCCGTTGCCGGCCCGGCGGTGGGGATGGTCGCGGAACCCGAGCAGGGACGACACGTTCGACGACGCCACCAGCCAGACGTCGCCCCCCCGCCCCCCGTCTCCGCCGTCCGGCCCTCCCCGGTCGACGTGGGCCTCACGGCGGAAGGCCACCGCGCCCGCGCCCCCGTCACCCGCCTTGGCATGGAGTTGGGCCTCGTCGACGAACGCGGACATCGCCCGATCCTACCGATCGACAGGTCGCAGCCGGGCGGTCCCCACCTCGTCCGGCACCCCGGAACGGTCCAGAAACCCACTCGCCGCGCACCCATCGACACGCCCCGTGACATCCGGTCTGACCTGGGGCAAGATCCGGCGCCGAAGCCTTCCCACCGGGGGCTACCCGTGGTACAACACCCCGGTGACCTGCGCGCGCGACCGCGCCGGTCCGATCACACGGGGAGAGTCTCGATGCGCAAGTCCCACCTGTTGGTGCCCGGCGCCGCCTTGGCGCTGGCCGTCGGCGCGGCCGTCGTCGTGCTGCCGGCGACCCCTGCCGGCGCCGCCACCCTGGACGTGACGGTGCCCGCACCGACCGGTTGTGGCACGGCACACGCCCTCACCGCTCCTCCTGACGCCACGTCCGTCACCCTGACGATCGCCGGCGGATCGGGCGCCAGCGGGCACGGCACCCTCCTCTCGGCCTCCCCGGGCGATGGGGGCACGGGGGGCACGGTGACCGCCACCATCCCGGTGACGTCGGGCGAGCCCCTCACGCTCGTCATCGGCTGCGCCGGGAGCGGAACCGGTAGCGGCTCGGGCGGGCACGGGTTCGCTGCCGGCGGGAACGGAGGTTCCGGCGGCGGTGGCGGCGGCGCAGCCAGCGCGCTGTGCGCCGGGGCGTCGTGCACGCCGGCCACCCCGACCTCGGACATCCTGGTCGTGGCCGGCGGTGGTGGCGGCGGCGGTGAGTCGACGTGCCCGCTCCTGCCAGGTGGTTCCGGCGGCGCCGGGGGTGCCGGCTCGTCGGCGTCGGCCGGTGGGGGCAACGGGCCAAGCGGATCGAACGGATCCAAGGGCGCCGGCTGGCTGGTGGGCGCGTCCGGCGGCTCGGGCGGGGTCAACGGCAGCAGCGCTCCCGCCAACGGCGGAGCCGGGGCGTCGGACTTCCTCGCCTCGGGTAGCGGCGGCGGCGGCGGCGGGTTCACCGGTGGCGCCGGTGGTGGCGATGCCGGCGTCTGCGGTGGCGGTGGCGGTGGCGGTGGCGGCTCCACGTGGGTCGTCGCCGGCGCAACCGGCGTGGCGACCTCGTCGTCGCACCCGGGAGACGGCTCGGCCAGCTCTCTCGTCTTCACCGTGCAGCCGGTGAGCCTGCCCACGGGTGCCGTGGGCGGCCTGGGTCTCGCCGTCCTGGCCGGTGTGGGCTTCGCCGGGGTCAGCGTGTTCCGCCGTCGCTTCCAGCGCCTGAACTGACGCTTCGGGCCGGTGCCGGCCCTGCCCGGCCAACGGGTCAGGCGCGGTCCACCAACGCCTGGCTGAGTGCGTCCACCGCATCGTCGACACCGAGCTTCCGGGTCAGGCCCGCCCATCCGCCGAACCGTCGCTCGACCAGCGTGACGAAGGTCCGCATGGTGTCCGGCTCGGCATGGAGGATGGCCGGGGCGTAGGCGGCGACGGCGCCGGACGCCTCGGGGTGATCGGCCATCAGCCGCTCCAGCAGCGAGGGCATGGCGCTGGCCGAGCGGGCGTAGTCGGCGACGATGACCTCACTGGGAACCCCGACCATCCCCAGGACCACGGCCACGACCACACCTGTCCGGTCCTTACCCGCACTGCAGTGGACGACCGCCGGGGTTGCTCCCTCCCCGGCCAGCACCCGCACCACGTCACCCAGCATGTCCCCGCCCGCCTCCACCATGGCCAGGTAGCGCCCGGCCACGAAGCCGGGATCCCCCCACGACGGCAGCTCGTCTGCGGCCGGCAACACGTCCATCAGCGGGAACGAGTGGAGCTCGACCGGGACCTCGGCCACGGGGAACGTCCCGCCCTCGGTGGCCTCGCCCTCGGTCCGGAGGTCGATCACGGTCCGCAGGCCCAGGGCCCGGACCACGCCCATGTCGCCTGGCGTCAAGCGCCCCAGGCCGTCGGACCGGAAGAGGCGCCCTGACCGGAGCCGGCCCCCGCCCGTCACCTCGTAGCCGGCGACCTCCCGGAAGTTGACGCAGCCCTCCAGGGTCACCTGGCGGGGCACCGCCGCACGCAGCGGTGCAGCGGCGGCATCGTCGATGGCCATCGGTCCTCCCGGGGTGAGGTGCATCGCCCCTCCCCCGGGTCGCGCACACCGGCCAGCCTACGCCTGCGCCGATCGGCCCCTGACGGCAGAACGCCCGGCGCCTCATCGGTAACGACGGCGCCGGGCTCGTCCTGCTGGGTTCGACGGTCCTCGACCCGGCTCTACCGAAGCAGCTTCACAGCTGCGACCCGGTGGGGACCGTCTGGCTGTCCTCCGTTGCAATCACCAGCCCGGTGGACTCACCTCCCTCGAGGTTCCTCCGGTGATTCCGGGTTTCCCTCAATTCAATGGTGCGCCCTCGGGCAGTCCGATGCAAGGGTCTGAAGCCACCCCGTGACGGGTCGTTCGCCATGCTCCGGCGGTACGACCCGCCGGCCAGCCGGCGGGGTCAGTCCGTGACGAGTCAGTCCGTGACGATGTCGACCAGCTTGCGACCCTTGCGGACGGCGAACCGGACGGTGCCGTCCTGAAGGGCGAAGAGGGTGTCGTCGCCGCCCCGGCCGACGTTGGCACCGGGGTGGAACTTGGTGCCGCGCTGGCGCACCAGGATGGCGCCTGCCCGGACATCGGTCCCCCCGAACGCCTTGACGCCGAGCCGCTGTGCGTTGGAGTCGCGGCCGTTGCGGGTCGAGCCGCCGCCCTTGGTCTTGGACATCGTGTGCTCCTTGCCGGGTCCGACCGCTCAGCCGGCGGTCGTGATGGAGGTGATCTCGATCATCGAGTACCGCTGGCGGTGACCCCACCGGCGGCGCTCGTTCGCCTTCGACTTGTAGGTGAAACCCCGGACCTTCGGGCCCTGGGCCTCGCCCACCACCTGGGCGGTCACCGTGGCCCCGGCCAACGCGGCAGGCGTCGCCAGGACCGTCTCACCGTCCACGACCAGCACGGGGTCGAACGAGACCTGGGAGCCGGGCTCCTCACCCAGCAATTCGACCTGGAGCCGCTGGCCTTCGGCCACGCGCTCCTGCTTCCCTCCGGTGCGGATCACGGCGAACATAGACGTGGGAGCTTACAGCACCGACGCGTCGATGACGATTCCGCGCCCGTCGCAGACGGTGCACGTCGTCGACAGCGACTCGATCAGGCCTTCCGAAACCCGCTTCCGGGTCATCTCGACCAGGCCCAGCTCGGAGATGTCGAAGACCTGGGTGCGGGTCTTGTCCCGGGCCAGCGCGGCACGCAGGGCACTGCCAACCTTGTCCCGGTTCTCCCGGATCTCCATATCGATGAAGTCGATCACGATGATGCCCCCGATGTCGCGCAGCCGCAGCTGGCGGGCGACCTCCTCGGCGGCCTCCAGGTTGTTGCGGTAGACGGTCTCCTCCAGGTTGGTCTTGCCCACGTTCTTGCCCGTGTTGACGTCGATCACGGTCAGGGCCTCGGTGCGGTCGATCACCAGGGAGCCGCCCGAGGGGAGGTAGACCTTGCGCGCCAGCGCCTTGTGGAGCTGCTCGTGGACGTGGAAGCGCTCGAAGATGGGCAGGCCCTCGGCGGCGGCGTCGTAGTGCTCGACACGGTCGGCGAGCTCGGGGTTGACCGCCGACACGTAGTCCCGCACCTGCCGGAAGAGCTGCTCGTCGTCGATCATCACCGACCGGTACTCGGCGTTGAGCTCCTCCCGGATCACCCGGAGGGCGGCGGCCGGCTCCCGGTAGAGGAGGCTGGGGCCCGTCGCCGCCGCACGGGCCGACGCGATCCCCTCCCACAGCTCCACCAGGCGGGTCACGTCGTCGCGCAATTCGTCCGCACTGGCGCCGGCGGCCGCGGTGCGGACGATCATGCCGTGACTGGCCGGACGGACGGCGTCCACGATCTTGCGCAGGCGCTTGCGCTCGGCGTCGTCCAGGCGCTTGGAGATCCCGTACGTGGTGCTGTCGGGAACCAGGACCACGAAGCGACCGGGGAGGGAGACCTCCTGGGTGAGGCGGGCGCCCTTCGCTCCGATGGGGTTCTTCGTGACCTGGCAGAGGATCATCTGGCCGGCCCGGAGCACCTCTTCGATGCGGGGCTGGCCCTGGACGGGGGCGTCGAGGTCGTCGGCGTCGTAGCGGACGTCGCCCCGGTAGAGGACGGCGTTCTTCGGCGTGCCGATGTCGATGAAGGCCGCCTCCATGCCGGGCAGGACGTTCTGGACCCGACCCAGGTAGATGTTCCCGTCGATCTGCGTGGTCTCGTCGGCCGCCTTCGACACGTAGTGCTCGACCAGTGTGCGCCCCTCCAGCAGGGCGATCTGGGTCATCTCCGGGCGGGCGTGGACGCAGATCGTGTAGCGGCCGACGGCCTTGCCCCGGCGCTCGCGTCCCCGGCTCCTGCCCGAGCGGCCGGAGCGCTTCGATGAGCGGGCAGGCGCCTCGTCCGGAGTGGCGGAGCCGGCTGGTGCGGTCGGTGCCGCAGGCGCCTCCGCTACCGACGGCCCGGCGCCCCCTTCACCACGTGCGCCGACGCCGTTCGACGCACTGGTGCCGCTGCCGCCATGGGAACGCGCCCTCCTGGCCGGTGCGGCCGGTGCGGCCGACGGCGCGTGACCGGTGGCTGCCGGAGGACCAGCCGGGGCGGGGCGGGAGTCGCCGATGCGGGGGCGGGACGGTGCGCCCGCCGACGCCCCGGAAGGGCGCCCTGCGGGGCCGGGACCGGCTGTCGCGCCGCCCGTCGAGCCGGGCGCCACCTCGGGCACCGGGGTGGGCCCGGCCGGCCCCGACGTCGGACCGTCGGTTCCCGTCGGCTGGCCGGTTCCCCGCGACCTCCCCCGGCCGCCCCGAGACCCCCGCCGCCGACGGGAACCTGGCGCCTTCTCGCCGTCGCCTGCGCCGGTCCGGCCGCCGGCGGCGTCACCGGCCGGCGGACCGGTGGGGTTCGCTTCAGCTCCAGGCCCGCTCGGCGTGGTCGCCTGCTCTGACCGGCGCTCGTCGGCTGGACCGGCCGGCCGGCCGGTGGTGGTCTCTGACATCGGCTCGATCTCTCCTAGCGTTCATGGCACACGCTCCAGCGTGCGCTCGGTGACGTCGCCGTCCCGGTGCCCTGGCTCGGCCAGAGGCTCACGGCGGGCGCCGTCTCCTTCGATCCACTGTCGGGTCCGGCAGACACGTGCCAGGCCCACACCGTCGGCGCCGGCCACCGTGGCCAGCGCGGCGACGAGCTCCGATGGCCGCACACCTCGCGGCCGGGTGGCGAGGTCCGCCGCCACCACGGTCCCCGACGCCCCCCACGATCCCCCGGCCACATCGGCCGGCCCTGGGAGCATCGAGAGCGACCGGATCGACGGGCGGATGTCGTCCTCGTGCAGGCGCCCCTTGCGCTCACGAGTGACGGGGAGGTCCGCCGCCGACATGGCCTCATGCACCGCCACCTGCAGCGTACTCGGGTCCAGACCCTCTACCGAGAGGAGCCACGAGCATGAGGTGATCTCCTCCTGGAGCGAGCCCACCGGCCCCTCGATGCCCACTGCCGCCGTCACCTCGATCCCCTGGGGGAGGAACGGCGCCAGCAGGGCGCCGAGCGGGGCGGCGTCGCCGGCCGCCAGGTACGACGACGACGGGTCCAGGTGGACGTCCACGTACTCGGACAGGGACTCGCCCCCGGTGGGCAGGGCCAGGCCGAACCCGAGCCGCGGGCGGGGCGAGAACCCCTCGCTGTAGGCCACCGGGACGCCGGCACGTCGCAGCGCCCGCTCCCAGGCGCGGGCCACGTCCCGCTGGCCGATGAAGCGGACCCGGCCGAGCTTCGTGTAACGGAGGCGGAGCCGCATGTCAGCGTCCCGTCCCTGCACCGGCGGGTGCAGCGCCCCGCACCTCGAGGAAGCGCACGGGCACGGCACCACCCGAGGCCAGGTCCTGGCCGGTGCCCTGGCTGCCGCCGGCCGGTGGGACGGCCGACGCGACGACATGCTCGACCCCGTAGCCGGTGCACGCGCCGCAGTCGTAGCAGGGGGTCCACCGGCAGTCCTCCAGCCCCACCTCGGCGAGGGCGTCGCGCCAGTCCTGGTAGAGGAAGTCCCGATGGAGCCCGGCGGAGAGGTGGTCCCAGGGCAGGGCTTCGTCCTCCGTGCGGTGCCGGTGGACGGTGTCGTCGAGCGAGAGGCCCTCGGCCTCCAGCGCGGCCAGCCACCGATCGAGATCGAAGCATTCCGACCATTCCTGGAACGTGCCGCCCGCCCGCCAGACCCGCTCGATGACCGCCCCGATCCGGCGGTCCCCCCGGGAGACGAGGCCCTCCGCCGCGCTGGCCCGGGGATCGTGCCAGCGCAGGGTGAGGCCCCGGATGCCGCGGGACGCGTCACGCAGGAGGTTGACCTTGCGGGTGAGCTCCTCCACAGTGTTCTGGCCGAACCACTGGAAGGGGGTGTGGGGCTTGGGGACGAACCCACCCACCGACGCCGTCACGGTGGGCGCCGAGTGGTACCGGCGCCCGATCTCCACGCACTTCGCCGCCAGGGTGACGATCCCCAGCGTGTCCTCGTCCGTCTCGGTCGGGAGCCCGGTGAGGAAGTACAATTTGACCTTCCGCCACCCCTGGGAGAAGGCCGCCTCGACCGCTGCGTACAGGTCGGCCTCGGTGATCAGCTTGTTGATCACCTGGCGCATCCGCCAGGTCCCGCCCTCCGGGGCGAACGTCAGCCCGGTGCGCCGAGCTCGCTGGATCTGTGCCGCCGTCCCCACGGTGAACGCGTCAACCCGCAGGCTGGGAAGGCTCACCGACACCCGGCCGCACGCCGGGTCGTCCATCACACCGGTGACGGTCTCCTCGATCCCCGAGTAGTCGGCCGTCGACAGCGAGGTGAGCGCCACCTCGTCGTAACCGGTGCGGGCCAACCCGGCCGCCACCATGGTGCGGACCTGGGCAGCCGGGCGCTCCCGGACCGGCCTCGTCACCATGCCCGCCTGGCAGAACCGGCAGCCGCGGGTGCAGCCGCGGAAGACCTCGACGTTGAGGCGATCATGGACCACCTCGATCAGGGGGACGAGCTGCTCCTTCGGATAGGGCCACGCGCCGAGGTCGGCGATCGTCCGCTTCTCCACCCGCTCGGGCGTCTCGGGGAACCGTGGGCGGGTCCCCACCAGCCGGGCCACCCCGGCCCCGGCCCCGGGCAGCGGAGGACCGGCCGCGTACTCGGCCTCGTAGCACCAGGGGACGTAGACGCCGGGCACCATGGCCAGCGCCCGGAGCACGGTCTCGCGTGAACGGGGGTCGGCACCAGGCACGGTCACCTCGCCGCGCCGCCAGGCGGCAACCGTCTCCGTGATCTCGCCGACCACCTCCTCGCCGTCGCCCAGGACGGCGGCGTCGATGACGTCGGCCAGCGGCTCGGGGTTGAACGCGCCATGACCCCCCACCACGACCAACGGGTCGTCGGCGGCCCGTTCGGCCGCGTGCACGGGAACCCCGGCCAGGTCGATCAGGTTCAGGACGTTCGTGTAGACGAGCTCGGCGGACAGGTTGAACGCCATGACGTCGAATTCGCCTGCCGGGGCGAAGTTCTCGAGCGAGAACAGGGGCACCCCCGCCTGGCGCATGGCCGCCTCCATGTCGACCCAGGGTGCATAGGAGCGCTCGGCGAAGGCGTCGGGTCGCTCGTTCAGGATCTCGTAGAGGATCTGCAGGCCCTGGTTGGGCAGGCCGATCTCGTACGTATCGGGGTACACGAGCAGCCACGCCACCCGGTCCGGGTGGTGGTCGGGACACCGGGCACCGAGCTCACCACCGACGTACCTGGCAGGCTTGGTGACCCGGGCCAGCAGCGGCTCGATGCGCGGCCAGAGGGACTCCATCAGGGACCTCAGTCTACGGGTTCGGGACCACGGGGGGTCTCCATCCGGCCGGTGGGCGCCCGGTCTCCCCCGTCACCCCTGGCCCTGGCCCGCAGCGGTCGTCGTCGTCGATGGCGTCGTCGACGCCGTCGATGGTGGTCCCGATGCTCCTCCCGCCGTCGGTGCGGTGGCCTGGGCCGGCGTCGGCGCCGCCAGCTGGAGGGGCCCGACGGGGTGGGCGAGCAGGTAGTTGTAGATCTGGCGGACGACCGGCGCGGCGGCCGATGCGCCGTAACCGCCCTGGTCGATCACGCAGTCCACCACGTACTGGGGGTGGGGCTGGGGGCCGAAGGCGACGAACCACGACGTCGCCTCCTGGCCGTTTGTCGAGGACGTTCCCGTCTTGCCGGCCAGCTGGAAGGTCGAGAGGGGGAAGCCGGCACCGCCGAAGGAGTAGTAGCCGGTGCCCTGCGGGTTGCCCACGACGCCCTCGAAGCCCTGGAGGATGGCCTGGTAGTTGGCGGGCGAGATCGTCACGTGCCCGGCCACCTGGGGAGCGATCGTCTTGATGACCTTCCCGGTGGGCGAGACGATGCCGGCCGCGATGTGGGGGACGTAGCGGGTGCCGCCGTTGGCGAAGGTGCCGTAGGCGGTTGCCATCTCGATCGGGGTCACGATCGTCCCGCCCTGGCCGAAGGCCAGCTCCATGTTGTCGCCCGTGTACCACGTGTCGTACGGGAAGGCCGCCGGTGCCTCGGCGTGCAGCGTCTGGCGCACCGCCAGCGAGTCGATGCGGCCGACGCTCTCGCCGGGGAGGTCGATCCCCGTCTTGACCCCGAGGCCATAGGCGTTGGCCATGGTCTGGATGGGATAAAGGCCGTAGGTGGACCGGTTCGACCAGAACAGGTCACCCAGGTGGTAGAAGAAGTCGTCGGAGGAGATGGTGATGGCCCGCACGACCGTCATCCAGCCGGGCGAGCCGTCGCCGACGTTGTCGTGGAGGGTGCAATGCGGCCCGGTGCAGTTGGCCGCCGTGTACGTTCCCGTGTCGTTGAACAGGTAGGAGGGCGTGATGAGGCCCGACTGCAGCGCGGCGGTGGCCGTCGCCAGCTTGAACGTCGAACCGGGTGTGTAGAGGCCCTGGATGGCCCAGTTGTTCTCGGCTCCCGAGGCGGTGAGCCCGCTGTAGGCGGCTTGCGAGATGCCCCCCACCCAGATGGACGGGTTGTAGCTGGGCCACGAGCTCATGGCCAGGACCGCCCCCGTGTTTGGGTCCATGACGACGGCGGCCCCGGCCGTCGCCGGCGGGTAGCACCCGTTGGGGTGGCCGGGGATGATGCAGAAGGGGTCGAACGTCTTGCGGTCCTTCAGGATGGTCTGGGCCAGCGCCTGGTCGACCGCCTTCTGGAGGCCCAGGTCGATGTGGGTCACCAGGTCGTTGCCGGGCTGCGCCGGGATGGTCTTGAGGGTTCCCACCACGTTGCCGGTGGCGTCCACTTCGAGCTGCTTCTGACCCGGGGCGCCCCGCAGGTACTGCTCGTACTGGGCCTCCAGCCCCGACTTCCCGATGGTGTCGCCAGCCTGGTACCCCTTGCCCTTCAGGGCGGCCAGCTCCGAACTGGTGATGGCACCGGTGTAGCCCAGCACCTGGGACGCCGGGTAGCCGGCGCTGTTGCCCCCGGGGAACCCGGGCAGCTCCGACTGGGGGTAGTTCCGCTGGGTCGCCTGCACGGCGGTCACGCCCGGGTAGAGCTGCGGGTACTCGCGGACCTTCACGACGTCGGCCACGGGCGCGTCGGTCAGTACGGGCACCGGCTTGTACGGGCTGTACTGGGGGTCGTTCAGCGCTGCCTTGATCTGGGCCGTCGTCTGGCCGGTCAACGCGGCCAGGTTGCCGATCACCGCCGGGTGCTGGGCGGCGGCCACCCGCGACAGGGTGATCTCCTCGGTCACGACGTTGTTGACCAGGGCCGATCCCGAACGGTCGAGGATGAGGCCCCGGACGGGGTTGATGGGGACCACCCGGATCTGGTTGGCCGCCACCGCCTGGACGGCCGCCGGGGCCTGGACCACCTGGAGCGTCCACAGCCGCAGGGCGAGGAGGATGAACAGTCCGGCGACCACCAGCCCGGTGACCCGGAGACGCACGTTGGGGCGCGACGCCGAGGCGTCCGGCGGCTCCAGGGCGGCGCTCACCGAGAAGCGCTTCGGGCGCAGCCGCGGCTGGCGGGGTGGCCTGCGGCGGGCGACACGGTCCCGTTCGGGGCGCAGGTAGCGCCGGCGACCACCCAAGGGATGTCTGGCCGATCTGCTCACAGGAGGCCATCCTGGCAGGGGCGGGCGGCCGCGCGGGCGCGACCCCTCCCCGGTACGGAATCGTCGGGACGACGAGCCACGGTCACCGCAGGGACACTCCCGCGGAGGTGGGCATGCCCTCGGTCGACGCAGCAGGCAGCGCCCAGTTCGTCATCCGGACGGCGACGACGGACACCAGCGCGTTCACCGACGCCACCAGCACGACGATGCCGACGATGTTCACGTGGAGCATCTGGGGCTGGCCCAGCAGAGCGCCGAGCCCGGCGTAGAGGAGCTCGTAACCGACGCTGCCGGCCACAGCGGCCATCGGCGGCAGCCACCATGCGGTGCGGTCCATGGCCGCCGTCACGAGCCCCACCCCGTAGCCGACGAGCGAGCCGACCAGCGCCGAGAGCCCGAAGGGTGTGGGTAGGAACAGGTCCGCCACCAGGCCGGCCACGAACCCGACGATGGCGCCGCGAGCGGGACCCCCGACGATGGCTGCCGCGATGGGCAGCAGGACGATCACGTCAGGGTGGACGCCACCGACGCGTGCCTCGAGCACGAGGGTCTCCTGCACGACGACGAAGGCGACGACCACCAGCGACAGCCGGACCGCCAGCTGGCGCCTCATCGGCGTCTCCCTGCGGTGGAGGGCCGGCGCCTGCCCGCCACGGGGATCACGACGCCGGCCCCCACAGGAGGACGGCGACATAGCGCAGGTGGGCGAGGTCGACGACCGGGGCCAACGTGACGATCTCCTGGGAGGCGACCGTCCCCGTCGATGCCCTGATCACGCGGGCCACCGGTATGCCGGGCGGGAAGGCGGCGCCCTGGAGGCCGCTGGTCGAGAACAGGGTGCCCCGCGGCAGCCTTGTGTCAGCCGGCACGAGCTGGCCCGACAGCGGCTTCCCCCACCCCTGGCCGGCCACGATGGCCGGTGTGCCGGCCGTGCCGTAGGCGGCGCCCACGACCGACTGGCCGTCGGTGACCAGGCGGACGGTGGCGGTGTGGTGGCTGGCCAGCACCACCATGCCGACCAGCCCCCCGGAACCGACTACCGGCATGCCGATGGTGACCCCGTCGGCCCGGCCCTTGTCGATCGTCACGGTGGCGGCGAAGTCGGACGTGTTGTAGGCGATGACCTGGCACGCCACCTCTTGGAGGTTGCCGGCGAAAGGCAGGTTCTCCAGCGCGGTGAGCTGCCGCAGGCGCTGTTCGGCGTCGTTCTGCTGCAGGACCTGCTGGCGGAGCCGACCGACCTCGGCCTGGAGCTTCTGGTTCTGCTGGCTCACCGCCCCGTAGTGGACCGACCCGGCGAGAAAGCTGCCCACCGGCCTCGTCACCGCGTTGACCAGGCTGCGGACGGGCGACATGGAGTCAGCGGCGACCGTGCGGAGACCGGACGTCACCGACCGCAGGCTGCCCCGGGCATCGAGGGTGACGATGGTGACCGACACCAGGACCAGGATGAGGAGAATGGTCCGGGGGCGGCGGGAACGACGCGGTCGAGCCACGATCGGTCCGCTGCCGGCGCGTCAGCGAGCCGACGACGTGATGAGGACCTGCTTCAGCGCCTCGAACTCCTCCAGGCACTGGCCGCTGCCGATGGCGACACAGTTCAGCGGGTCCCTCGCCACGACGATCGGCATCCCCGTCTCCTCCTGGAGGCGGCTGTCGAGCCCGTGCAGGAGCGCGCCACCGCCGGTGAGCACGATCCCCTGCTCCATGATGTCGGCGGCGAGCTCGGGCGGCGTGCGGTCGAGCGTGACCTTGACGGCGTCGACGATGGCCGACACGGGCTCGTCGATCGCCTTGCGGATCTCCTGGGTGGAGATGACGATGGTCTTCGGGAGCCCGGTGACCAGGTCGCGGCCGCGGATCTCAGCGTGCAGCTCCTCCTCGAGCTCGTAGGCCGAGCCGAGGGCGATCTTGATCTCCTCCGCCGTCCGCTCGCCGAGGGCCAAGCTGTACTCCTTCTTCACGAACGAGACGATGGCCTCGTCCAGCTCGTCACCCCCGATGCGGATCGACTGGCTGGTCACGATCCCGCCGAGGGAGATGACGGCGACCTCCGTGGTGCCGCCGCCGATGTCGACCACCATGTTGCCGGTGGGCTCGTGGACCGGGAGGCCGGCTCCGATGGCGGCCGCCATCGGCTCCTCGATGATGTACGCCTTGCGGGCCCCCGCGTACTCGGCGGCCTCCATCACCGCCCGCTGCTCCACGCCGGTGATGCCGGACGGCACGCAGATCACCATCCGCGGCTTGGCGAACCGGCGCTGGTGCACCCGGTGGATGAAGTACCGGAGCATCTTCTCGCAGATCTCGAAGTCGGCGATCACGCCGTCCTTCAGCGGTCGGATGGCCTGGATGTGGCTCGGCGTCCGGCCGATCATGCGCTTGGCCTCGGCCCCGACGGCGAGCGGCCGGCCGTCCTTGACGTTGACGGCGACCACCGAGGGCTCGTTCAGGATGATGCCGCGTCCCCGGACGTAGACCAGGGTGTTGGCGGTTCCGAGGTCGACGGCCATGTCGCGGCCTAGGAGGAAGAGGCGGTTGTCAGGCATCAGCGTGGCACCCTTCCGTCGGGTAGCGGTCGGATCGGGCGGGAACCCGCGCTCCGTGCGGCACGGTCGTCAGGACCTGTGGGCATCGGGGCAGGAGCATCGTTCACACAAGGGTAGGGGACGCCCGGTCTCGACACAAGGCGGCCCCGGCGCGGCCCGGGCTCCGAACCATCTACGGGCGTAGGGATCCCGGTGGCCTGTGACCCAGACCCGGCCAGATCGGTTCAGACCAGGCGTGGTCCAGACCAGACAGGACCGCGTGCGTCAGACCAGAGCGGGGAAGAACAGCGCGATCTCCCGCTCGGCCGACTCCGGCGAGTCCGACCCGTGGACCAGGTTCTCCCCCGTCGAGAGGGCGAGATCGCCACGGATCGTCCCCGGCGCGGCCTCGACCGGGTTGGTGACCCCCATCAGGGTCCGCACGACCTTGAAGGTGTCCTCCGGCCCCTCGACGACCATCACCATGGCCGGCGAGCGGGTGATGAACGCCACCAGCTCGCCGAAGAACGGCTTGCCGTCGTGCTCGGCGTAGTGGCGCTGGGCCACCTCGGGTGCGATCGTCCGTAGTTCGGCGGCGACCAGGTGGAGCCCCTTGCGCTCGAGGCGGCCGACGATCTCGCCGACCAACCCACGTTCGACGGCATCGGGCTTGCAGATGACCAGTGTGCGTCCCACGGGGCGGGCAGGTTAGCGCATGCTCGCGGCACCGCCGGCCAGGTCGCCCCTGGGCGGCTGCACATCGTCGACGAGCCTGGAACGCACGCTCCCCACGACGTAGAGCGAGCCGCACGCGACGACGGCGTCGTCCTCACCCGCCGATGCGGCGGCCATGGCCAGCGCGTCGGCCGCGTCCGGTACGACGGAGACCCGCATGCCCAGCCCGGCGGCCGCCTCGGCGACCACGCCGGCCGGCAGCGCCCTGGGCGACGCCGGCTCGCACACGATCACCGACCGGACGCCGGCGGTGACGAGCTCCTCGAGCATGGCCACCGGGTCCCTCCCGCGGAGCATGCCCACCACCGCCACCGTCTCTCCGGGGACGGCCAGCTCCTCGACCAGCGTCCGCGCCAGTGCCCGCATCCCGGCGACGTTGTGGGCTCCGTCGAGGACGACAAGCGGGCGGCGACCCACCACCTCAAGGCGACCCGGGATGCTGACCGCGCCCAGTCCCTCGGCCACCACATCGGCATCGAGAGGACCGCCAAGGAGCGCTTCCACAGCCGCCACGGCCACGGCGGCGTTCTCGCCCTGATGGGCCCCGTGGAGGGGAACCATCACACCGTCGATGTTCCCCGCCGGGGTGAAGACGTCGACCACCCGCCCCCCGACCGCGGGCAGGTTGGCGGTGCACCCGAAGGCGGTGCCCCGCATCCACACCTCGGCCGCACCGGCGCCCGTCGCCGCCCGCCGCAGCTGGTCGGCCAGCTCGGGATCCGTCTCCCCCACCACGGCCCGGCAGCCCCGCTTGAAGATCCCCGCCTTGTCCGCAGCGATGTCGGCCAACGTGGGGCCCAGGATCTCGGTGTGGTCGAAGCTGATGTTGGTGACGACGGCCACCGCACCGTCGGCCACGTTGGTGCAGTCCCACCTGCCGCCCAGGCCCACCTCCACCACGGCGACGTCCACCGCCTCGTCGGCGAACCAGGTGAACGCGGCCGCCGTGAGCAGCTCGAACCGGGTCGGGCGCTCGTTCAGCAGCGGTTCGATCCGGGCCAGCGACGCCAGCACGGCCACCAGGTCCTCGTCGTCGATCGGCTCGCCGTTGCGCTGGATGCGCTCGTTGACCCGCACCAGGTTGGGGCTGGCGTAGGTGCCCACCGTGAGCCCGTGGGCCATCAGCAGCGTCGTGATCATGGCCGCCGTCGACCCCTTGCCGTTGGTGCCCGTCACGTGGACGACGGGCGCGGCCGCCTGCGGCTCGCCGAGCAGGTCCATCAGGGCACGCATCCGCTCCAGGGTGGGGAGCGACCGGCGCGAAGGCGTGATCGACTCGAAGTCGATGTGACCGTCGAGCCAGCGGAGTGCGCTCTCGAGGTCGTCGAACCCGTCCGTGCCGGGCGTGTCCCGGCTCTCCGGCACGCTTGAGATCCAGACGCTACGAGGCGGCGCGGCGCGTACGCGTCGACTTGGCCGGTGGCGTGTTGAGGGGCACCAGGGTGGGATGCACCTTGTCCAGGACCACGGCACGGTCGACCACGCACTTCGAGACGTCGGTCCGGCTCGGCAGGTCGTACATCACCTCGAGGAGGACCTCCTCCAGGATGGCCCGCAGCCCGCGGGCGCCCGTTCCCCGCAGCAGCGCCTGCTCGGCCACCGCCTCGAGGGCGTCGTCGGTCAGCTCCAGTTCCACGTGGTCCAGTTCGAACACCCGCTTGTACTGCCGGGTGAGGGCGTTCTTCGGCTCCACCAGGATGCGGATGAGCGCCTCCTTGTAGAGGTGGGAGACGGCGCCCACCACCGGGAGGCGACCGATGAACTCGGGGATCAGACCGAACTTCATGAGGTCCTCGGGGAGGACGTGCCGGAGGATCTCCGAGTCGTCGCGCTCGGTGCTCTTGCGCACGTCCGCCCGGAACCCGATGCCCTTGCGACCGATCCGGTTCTCGATGATCTTGTCGAGACCGGCGAAGGCGCCCCCGCAGATGAAGAGGATGTTGGTGGTGTCGATCTGGATGAATTCCTGGTGGGGGTGCTTCCGCCCGCCCTGGGGCGGCACCAGGGCGGTGGTCCCCTCGAGGATCTTCAGCAGCGCCTGCTGGACACCCTCGCCGGAGACGTCACGGGTGATCGACGGGTTCTCCGACTTGCGGGCGATCTTGTCGATCTCGTCGATGTAGATGATGCCGGTCTCGGCCCGCTTCACGTCGTAGTCGGCCGCCTGGATCAGCTTGAGCAGGATGTTCTCCACGTCCTCGCCCACGTAACCGGCCTCGGTGAGCGCCGTCGCGTCAGCGATGGCGAAGGGGACGTTCAGCATGCGGGCCAGGGTCTGGGCCAGGAGGGTCTTGCCGCACCCCGTCGGGCCGAGCAGCAGGATGTTCGACTTGGCCAGCTCGACGTCCCCGTCGTGGCCCTGGGCGCCGGCCTGGACCCGCTTGTAGTGGTTGTAGACGGCGACCGACAGGATCTTCTTGGCGTACTCCTGCCCGATGACGTAGTCGTTCAGGAACTCGAAGATCTCCTTGGGCTTGGGCAGCTCCTCGAAGCTCAGCTCGGCCGTGTCGGCCAGTTCCTCGGCGATGATGTCGTTGCAGAGCTCGATGCACTCGTCACAGATGTAGACACCCGGACCGGCGATGAGCTTCTTCACCTGCTTCTGCGACTTGCCGCAGAAGCTGCACTTCACCAGGTCGCCCCCGTCTCCGAACTTCGCCACGTCGCTCCCCTTGCTCCTCAGCCCATGGCCCAGCGGTCGGTCCGCAGGTCCCCCGGGGTGGCGTTCCCCGAGGTCGCAGCGAGCTCGACCGGCCTGCGTGTGGTCCGGCCCTCAAACCCTACCGGTTGGCCGGCACGCCATCGGACGACGGTCATGGGTCAGGCCGCCCCGACGGCCTCGACGGCCAGCGCGTCACGTGCGGTGAGGACCTCGTCGATCAGACCGTAGGCCACCGCCTCGTCGGCCGACATGATGAAGTCGCGGTCGGTGTCCTTCGCCACCTTCTCCACCGGCTGGCCGGTGTCGTTGGACAGCATCGTGTTGAGGAGGTCGCGCATCCGCAGGATCTCCTTCGCCTGGAGCTCGATGTCGCTCGCCTGGCCCTCGACGCCGCCGAAGGGCTGGTGGAGCAGGATGCGGGCGTGGGGCAGGGCGAACCGCTTGCCGCGGGTGCCCGCGCCCAGGAGCACGGCAGCGGCGGAGGCGGCCTGCCCGAAGCAGAACGTGGACGTGTCGGGCTTGATGTACTTCAGGGTGTCGTAGATGGCGAACAGGGCGGTGATGTCCCCGCCCGGCGAGTTGATGTAGAGGTGGATGTCCTTGTCCGCCTCCTCCGACTCGAGGAAGAGCAGCTGGGCACAGACCAGGTTGGCCACCGCGTCGTTGATCGGCGTGCCGAGGAAGATGATCCGCTCCTTCAGCAGGCGCGAATAGAGGTCGTAGTTGCGCTCACCCCGGCTCGTCGACTCGACCACCCAGGGCACGCTGTAGGCCTGGGCACCTGGGGTGCCCGTCCCGTGCGTCGTCATCGTCCTCCATCCTCCTCGTCCGAACCACCCTCGCCCTGCCCCTCGTCGCCGCCCGACCCGCCGCTCTCGCCACGGAGCAGGTCCCGCGACACCGGGTTGCCCTCGTCGTCGACCACGTCCACGTTGTCCTCGAGCCAGCGCAGTGCCTTTGCCTTTCGCTGGTCCGAGCGTACCGTCGCCAGCCGTCCGGCCCGCTCGAGCTCGGCGCGCGCCTGGGCCGCCGGGATCCCCAGGCGTTCGGCCGTGGCCGCCAGCTCCTCGTCGAGCTCGTCGTCGGTCACCTCGATCGACTCCGCGTCGGCCAGGGCCCGCAGGGCCAGGTCGGCCTTGACGTTGCGCTCGGCTGACTCACGCAGCTCGGCGACGAAGGCCGCCTCGTCACGACCGGTGGCGGCCAGGAACCCGGCGACGTCCATGCCCTGACGCTCGAGCTGGTGCCCGAGCTCGTGGAGGCGCTCACGGAGCTCGTCCTCCACCAGCACGGCGGGAACCTCGTCGACGACCAGGGCGACGAGGGCGTCGAGGGAGCGCTCGCGCAGGCTGAGGCGCGCCTGGAGGACCCGCATCCGGCGGATGCGGTCCGTCACGTCGGCGACCAGCTCGTCGATCGTGGCGAACTCGGACGCCTCGGCCGCCCAGGCGTCGTCGGCCTCGGGGAGCACGAGCTCCTGGACCTGGCCCACGGTGACGGTGAACTCGATGGCGGTGGCCGGGGCGCCGACCTCGGAGGTGAAGGTGAACGTGTCGCCCGAACGGGTGCCGACCAGGTGGTCGTCGAGCTCGGGCACCACGGTGCCGGAGCCCACCTCGTAGACGAGGTCGTCCACCCGGAGGTCGTCGTCGCCAGGAGCGGCACCGCCGCCGTCCGCCGGCTGGCGCGTGCCCACGATGTCGATCGTGACCCGGTCGTCCGCCTGCACCGGCCGGTCGACCTCGCGCAGCTCGCCCGTCGTCGCTCGCATCCTGTCGATCTGGGCGGCGACCTCGTCGTCGGGGACGTCGAGCGAGGGCACGGTGACGACGAGCCCGCCGTACCCGGGGATGGCGACGGTGGGCCGCACCTCCACCACGGCGTCAAAGGTCACCGGCCCCGCCTCGTCGCCGGAGGTGATGTCGATCGACGGAGCGGCGATGGGGTCGATCTCGGTGTCGACGACGGCTCGGGCGTAGAAGTCCGGCAGTGCGTCACGCAGGGCCTCCCCCCGCAGGGCGGCGGCACCCCCCATCCGGGCCTCGAGCACCCGGCGTGGCACCTTCCCGGGCCGGAACCCGGGGACCCGCACCTGGCGGGCCAGGCGCCGGACCACGCCGTCGAGCGCGTCGTCCACCTCCGCCTCGTCGAGCGCTACGGACAGTCGGACCCTGTTGTCCCCCTCGGGGGCGGCGGTGGCTCGCATAGGAGCATGAAGTCTACCGCCCGCTCGCGTCGACCCGGGCTTCGAGCCGGGCCCGGAGGGCGAGCCGGGCCGCTCCGACGGAACCCTCAGCCGGGAAGGACGGCCTCGATGGCGGCAACCAGCGCCGGGTCCTCCGGGGTGACCGCCGGCCGGAACCGGGCGGCGACGCTTCCGTCCGGAGCGACCAGGAACTTCTCGAAGTTCCACTGGACGTCGCCGGCGACACCCTCGGCATCGGCGACCGACGTGAGCTCGGCGAAGATGGGGTGGCGGTCGTCGCCGTTCACGTCCACCTTCTCGAACAGGGGGAAGCTCACGCCGTAGGTGGTCGAGCAGAAGGTGGCGATCTCCTCGGCGCTGCCCGGCTCCTGGCCGGCGAACTGGTTGCACGGGAACCCGATCACGGTCAGCCCGCGGTCCCCGTAGGTGCGCTGCAGCTCCTCGAGTCCGGCGTACTGGGGGGTGAGGCCACACTTGGACGCGACGTTGACGAGGAGCAGGGCACGGCCCCGGTAGGGGGCGAGCGAGGAGGGCGTGCCCTCCAGGGTGGCGATGGCGTGTTCGTAGATCGTCATGGACCGAGCCTAGGCAGGCCGGGGCTGGTACTGTTGGAACACGTTCGCAGTTCTGGTGGGATCGTTCGACGAAGGCCGTCCCGGGCCGGCGCATGATGCGCCGTCTTGGCCCATGGTCGGCCGCCTGTCGGGCAACGTCATACCGGCCTGGCGGAGGCCACTGTGTACCCGCGCGCCGGCGGTTCCAGGGAGGTGAATCGCCCCCGATGACGATCGGCAGCCCGAGATCGCAGCGGGCCGGCGCGACCCGACAGGACGTGTCCGGCGCCGTCACCGCCGCGCTCGTGCGCTACGTACGCGGGCGGGTGGGCGACGAGGGGGTGCGCCAGATGCTGGCCTTCGCCGGCGAGCGGCGTTCGGTCGACGAGCTCCAGGACGTCACCGGGTGGAGCACCCACGACGAGGCGGTCTCCCTCTTCGGAGCGGCCACCCTGGTGGCCGGGGACAACGCCGTCGGCCTCCACATCGGCGAAGAGATGCTCCTGGAGCGGGACGGTTCGGGGGTGGCCGACCGGTTGCGGGCCCTCGGCTCGCCCACCGCCCTCCTCGAGAACGTGACGGCGGCGATGGCCAAGTTCAACACCGTCTCGATCACCGAACCGCTCGAGGTCGGGGAGGCGCACGCGGTGATCCGGGCGGTCACCCGTCCCGGTTTCACCCGCCACGTGCAGCTGTGCGACTTCACCCGCGGCGTCCTGTCCCAGGTGCCCGTGCTCTTCGGACTGGTGCCCGCGCTGGTGACCGAGTCCGAGTGCCAGGCCCGGGGGGGCCGGTTCTGCCTGTACTCGGTGGCGTGGGAGGCCCGCCAGTGGCGATCGTTCGTCGACGAGCGGACCAGCCTCTACACGGCCGCCTGGAGCGACGACCGGGTCGACGAGATGCGACCCGAGCTCGACGTCGACGACGGCACCCGGATCGGCCAGTTGAAAGCGCAGCTGGCCCACATGGGCGAGCGTCTCGACGACGTCTTCTCGACGGCAGCGGAGCTCCTCTCCGACCAGGACATCACCACCCTCCTCGACCGGATCACGACCCGGGCCGCGCACGCGGTGAGCGCCCCCCGCCACCTCCTCGTCGTGCGTACCGCTCCCGACGCCCCCGTCCAGCTCCACCATCACGGCTTCGAACTGGCCGAGGCCCAGGCCCTGGCCAACGAACTGTGGCGGGAGCACCCCGACGACGCCGGAGGCTCCCGCCTGATCGTTGACGTGGCCTCGTCCCGGCGCCGCTACGGGCGCCTGGCGGCCGTCTACCCGCCCGGGTCGCAGTTCTTCGAGTCGGAGCGGCGCATCCTCGGTCTCTACGCCGGCTACGCGGCCACCGCGCTCGATGTCGTGACGTCGCTCGAGGAGGCGCGGCGCAGCGACGCCACCGCGCGCGCCCTGCTCGATTTCTCCCGTGCGCTCTCGGGCGCCACCACCACCGCCGACGTGGCGCAGAACCTGGCCGACGCCGTCCCCCGAGTCCTCGACTGCTCCCATGCCAGCGTGCTGTTGTGGGACGACGACCGCGCCGAGCTCGTCCTGCGGGCCCGCACCGCCGGCGTGGTCCTCCCCGCCTCGTGGAACGGTCCGGCCGAGCGGCCCGGCATCGCCCTGCGACCCTCCGACACCCCGATCCTCGACCAGATCCGCAGCCAGCACGACATCCTCGAGCTGGACTCGTCGGACACGGACCCGATCGTGATCGGGCTCCTCGAGCGGGCCGGCGTGGCGAAGACGTTGCTCGCGCCGCTCATGGCCGGGGACGAGTTCCTCGGTGTGGTGGCGGCCAACTTCCGCGCCCCCCACAGCGCCGTCCAGAACGCCGACCAGGATCTGCGATCCCGACTGGGAGGCATCGCCGACCTCTCGGTCACCGCCTTCCAGAACACGAGGCTGCTGGAGCGGATCTCCCACATGGCCTGGCACGACGACCTCACCGGGCTCCCCAACCGGCGCCTCCTCGAAGACCGGGTCAGCCAGGAGCTGGTTCGGGCCCGCCGGGTGGGCGAAGGGGTATGCATGTTCTTCGTGGACCTCGACCGGTTCAAGAACGTGAACGACACCTACGGCCACGCCGCCGGGGACGAGCTCATCCGCCAGGTCGCTGAACGACTGTGCGCCACCGTACGCCGGCAGGACACGGTCGCCCGCCTCGGCGGGGACGAGTTCGCCGTGCTCCTGCCCGGGCTCACCGACCGCAACGCCGTCGAGCACCTGGCCCGCCGATCCCTCGAAGCGCTGCACGCCCCGTACCAGATCGGCGACCGCGACGTCCGTGCGTCTGCCTCCATCGGCATCGCCCTCACCCCTGACCACGGCGACACCTTCGACGAGCTCCTCAGCCGCGCCGACGAGGCCATGTACCGCTCCAAGCGCAAGGGCCGGGACACCTTCCAGCTGTTCGACGAGTCCGAGCCGCCCGGTCCGGGCCCACTCGACCTCGAGACGGAGATACCCCGCGCGCTCGACCAGGGAGAGTTCTTCGTCCTCTACCAGCCCTACATCGACCTCCAGACCACCCAGGTCGTCGGGGTCGAGGCACTGGTCAGGTGGCGGCACCCGACCAAGGGCGTCCTCGAGCCCGAGGCGTTCATCCCCGCCGTCGAAGGCTCCGAGGCGATCGTGGCCCTCGACGCCTGGGTGCTGCGCCAGGGCTGCGAGCAGCTGGCCAGGTGGGCGGCCGCCGGGCTGCCCCGGCTGCGCCTGTCGGTCAACGTCGCGTCGCGAGACCTGGCCGATCCCTCGCTGCTCGAGTCAGTCCAGAAGACGCTGGCCGACACCGGTGTCGACCCGACCACCATCGAGCTCGAGATCACCGAGCGGGTCGTGCTCGACGCCAGCGGGATGGCCCGCGCCAACGTCGAGGGGCTGCGCTCCCTGGGCGTGCGCTTCTCCATCGACGACTTCGGCGCCGGCCGGTCGGCGCTCGACCGGATCGGGTCGTTCCCTGTCAGCACCCTCAAGATCGACCGGTCCTTCGTCCAGGTCCTCGGGCCCGAGGGCGAGAGCAGCGGGCTTGTCTCCGCCATCGTGACGATGGCCCAACGGCTCGGCCTCGACTGCATGGCCGAAGGCGTGGAGACGTCCCACCAGAGCCGCGTCCTCCTCCAGCGGGGCTGCACCACCGCCCAGGGGTTCTTCTTCAGTCCCCCGTTGCTGCCGAACGACGTGGAGCGGATGCTGGTCGACCGTGCGAGCGGGCGGGGGCAGATGCCCGGGCTCGCCTCCGGCACGGCGTCGTGACGCCCGGAGGACACATGCGAGCCGGCGTCAACCGCGCGTCGTCACCGGCCTGAGCGCGTCGAGGACCGCCCCCTCGCGCAGCCCCCAGTCGCTCACCACCAGGCGCTCGAGCCCGAGCTCGTCGACCAGCGCCGACAGGATCACCGCCCCCGCTGGCAGGAGGGCCGCTCGACGCTGTTGGACCCCGGGCAGTGCCAGCCGACCAGCCAGGTCCAGCGACACCAGGCGGTCGGTCAGCTGGTGGAGCTGGCCCGTGGGGAGCTCCACCTGGTTGACCTGCAGCTCGCCACCCGCCGGCGCCGGGCGGTGCAGCCCCATGGCCAACCGGGCCAGCGCCCGGACGGTCCCGCCGCTGGCCAGCGCCCGGTGCCGGGCTTCGGGCTCGCCATCAACCAGGGCACGCACCGGGCCCAGCCGGGAGGCGGTCGTGCGGGCGAGCTTGCGGACCTGGCGGGGCGTGGGCGGGTCGGACAGGTCCAGCTCCTCCGCCATCCGGGCCGTGCCGATGGGGACGCTCACCGCTGCACGCATCTCGGTCGCATCGCCCACGCAGGCCTCGAGGCTCCCTCCCCCCAGGTCCAGCCCGATCACCGGCCGGCCGCGTTCGGTCCACACACCCGCCCGCTGCCCGACGAAGCACAGGCGTGCCTCCTCGCCCCCGTCGAGCAGCCGGATCGGCACCTCGAGAACCTCCTCGAACCGGCGCAGCACGCTCTTGCCGTTCGCAGAGTCGCGCAGGGCGGCGGTGGCCAGCGCCACGGTGACGTCGGGACCGGCGGCGGCTGCCGCCGCATGGAGACGCCGCAGTGCGCGGACGGCGGCGGCGAGGCGTTCGCTCCCCACCGAACCGGTGCGGGCCACCTCCGCACCGAGGTGGAGGAAGGACCTGCGACGGAGCACCGGCTCCAGCGTGCCGTCGCGCCCGGCATCCACCACCATCAGGTGAAACGATGTGCTGCCGAGGTCGTAGACGGCCACTCGCACGGTCGGCATCGGCGGAACGCTATACGGTAGGCCCAGCCGGCGGCGAGCATCGGGCCGGTCCAGACGGGGAGTGGCGCAGCTTGGTTAGCGCGCCTGCTTTGGGAGCAGGAGGTCGCCGGTTCGAATCCGGTCTCCCCGACGTCGAGCGCCGACGGGCTCGGTCCGGGGTTGGCACCGGTCGGAGCGGTGGACGGCACCGGTCGGAGCGGTGGGCGCCATGTACCATGACGGCCACGAGGATCACGGGGGTCCCCGGAGCGCGGAGGCTGGGCGATGGTGGAGGGGGGTGCCGGGGAATCTCGCAGCGGGGGTCCCGAGACCGGCCCCGGGACCGGGATCGAAGCCGGCATCGAGACGAGCGCCGCCATGCTCCGCATCGAGGCAGACGACCTCGACCCGTTGCTGCGCACCCTGGCCGAGCGCCTGGAGGCCGTGCCCGGGCTGCCGGTCCAGGTGACGAAGCGCCACGGGCGCCTCCGGGGCCTGGTGGGCGACCTCCCCTACGTCGAGCGATTGCACCGCAAGAACGACCGCGTCGTGCGGATCGTGGTCACCGTCGGGGACGGCCGCCACTGGGTGGCGAGGGAGGGGACGTCCCTCCGGTGCGGCGTGGACCGGAAGGCGGAGGGCCAGGGCACGGCCACCGTGCACCAGTCCGTGCCGGAGTGGGTCGGCGAGCTTGTCGCCGCCATCGACCGGCGGAACTCGGCCGAACGCGAGGCGATCGCCGCGCTCCGCCACCTGGTGGAGGGCGGCCGCAGCTAGCCGACATGGCGACGTGCCGCCGGAGCGGGTGCACGGTACGGGGAACACCAGACCACAGGAGGGGAGCGACATGCCGCTGTTCGAAGGGCACAAGGACAAGGGGGTGGCCCGCCTCTTCATCGAGATGCCGGACGACCAGAAGGTGCGGACGGTCTGGAAGTGGCCCGACCAGCAGATCATCCAGCACTCCGAGGTCAACATCGACCTCGACTTCCAGGCCGTGTTCACCAACCTCGGCTCGGTCATCGGGGTGCTCGGCCCCGGACGCCACCAGCTCGACCAGGGGGCGTCCCTGACCCTGGGGTGGCTCGTCGACCGGCTGACAGCCGACGCGTACTACGACGCCGAGCTCTACTTCGTGACCACGCGCGACATCGTCGACCAGGAATTCGGAGGTCCGATCGACAACCTCACCGACGGACCGACCGGCCTGGTGGTGTCGCTGCGGGTCTTCGGCGACCTCGCGTTCAAAGTCACCGATCCCACCGCACTGCTCTCCCGGCTCACCGGCACCTCCGGTACCGTCGACTTCGACGGGACCATCTCCACGTGGGTTCGGGACCAGACCCTGGCGGCCATCCGGGTGGTGCTCCCCGATCTGGTGGCCCAGCACGGCGTCCTCGCCATGGGCCAGCTGCAGGCAGCCACAGCCGACGCGGCCACGGTCGAGGCAAACCGACACCTCGCCCCCTACGGATTGGCCCTTTCGTCCTTCGCCCAATTGAACGTGAACGTCCCCGACGCCGACGCCGAGCAGCTGAAGCAGTTCGCCGCCTCACGGGCGTACGCCGGGTTGGCCGGCTCCTTCGACGCCGGCGTGCGGGCACAGGCCACGCTGGAGATCGCCCAAGGGGTCGCCGAAGGCAACGTGGGCAGCCAGCCGGCCATCGTCGCGGGGATGATGATGGGCGTGCCAGCCGCCGCGCCGGCGGCACCAGCGCCGACCCAGACGGCACCGCCGCCCCCCATGCCCGCGGCGCCCGGCACCTCGCCAGCGGCAGCGCCCGTGTCCGGCACCGGACCGCACTTCTGCTCGCAGTGCGGCAGCGCCCTCGAGCCCGGAGCGCACTTCTGCCCGAACTGCGGGGCAGCGCTCGGCGCTGCCGGGGGGCCCGCATGACCTCCACCCAGGTCGCCCTCCCACCCGTGCCCACCACCGTCGACAACCCTGATGTGTGGGACGAGATCACGTCCGAGTTCTCGGCGGCCGCCGGCGTGACGCCAGCCGTCCCGCTGGATGCGGTCGCCGCCATGGTGGGAAGCGCCGTCCCTCTCGTCTTCGCGGCCGACGCCTCGGGCGACGCCGGCCTCCTCCGGGGCACCTTCGCCGATCCGGTGGTGGCCCAGTGCGAGCGCTTCGCCGGGTCGCTGGGCGGCGCCACGCCCGAATCGGCCACCGTCCACCTGGTCGGGGCCCCGGTCCGCAACGGCCAGCCCCGGATCCGGATCCACGTCGTGGTGGCGGCGAGGAGCGCCGACGGCTCGGAGAGCATGACCGGCGAGTTCTGGGACCTCCAGGTCGACGGGAGTGCCACTGTCGGGGCGTCGCAGTGCCCGTCGTGCGGCGCCCCCGTGGCGCCCGGCGCGCTCGTGTGCAGCCACTGCCGCACCGACGTCCGATCGGTGGTCCAGGTTCCCCTCCTCGTCGACCGCCTCGAGCGCTACTGATCCCTCAGGCCGTCACGGCACCGGTCCGGGCGGGCGGGCCACCGCCGAAGGCGGCCGGTCACGCGCCGATGGAGAAGCGGGGGTCGCCGACCAGCTCGGACGCAGGGACGGGACGGGAGAAGAGGTACCCCTGGGCGAAATCGCACTGGAGCTGTTGGAGGACCTCCAGCTGCTGCTCGGTCTCCACGCCTTCGGCCACCACCCGAAGGCCCAGCGCGTGGGCCAGGTTGATGACGGCGGCGACGATCTCAGATCCCTCCGGGCTCACGCCCAGCTCGTCGACGAACGACTTGTCGACCTTCAGCACGTCGAGCGGGAAGCGCTGGAGGTAGCTGAGGGAGGAGTAGCCGGTTCCGAAGTCGTCGATGGCGAGCGAGACGCCGATGCCCTTCAGGGCCCGCAGGACGTCGAGCGCGGACGCCGCGTCGCGCATGAGGGCGCTCTCGGTGATCTCGAGGGTGAGGTTCGCCGGCGGCAGCCCCGTCGTGGAAAGGATCCGCTCCACCGTCTCCACGATCTCCGGGTGGTCGATCTGACGCGCTGACAGGTTCACCTCCACCGAGCTCGTCGGGCCCGTCCGGCCGCCGTGCTGCCAGTCGCGCAGCTGATGGCACGCCTCCTCGAGGACCCAGGCGCCGATGGGGATGATCAGGCCACTCTCCTCTGCAACGGGGATGAAGCGGTATGGCGCGACCAGGCCCTGCTCCGGGTGCTGCCACCGGATGAGTGCCTCGACACCGACGGCGCCGCTCCCGTTGATCTCCACCACCGGCTGGTAGTAGAGCATCAGCTCGCTGCGCTCGAGCGCCCGGTACAGGGAGTGCTCGGTGGTCATGCGATCGAGTACCTCGATGCGCATCGCCTCGCCGAAGACCTCGACGCTCGACCCGCCCCGCTGCTTGGCCTGGTACATGGCGGCTTCGGCATTGGAGAGCAGGGTGGTCGCCTCGTTCACCGACTCGGTCGTGGTGGCGATCCCCACCGACGCGGTGAGGAACACCTCGCCCCGCTCCACCGGGAACGGCGCGGCCAGCGCCTGCAGCGCCCGCTCGGCGAAGGCAACGGCGACCTCCTCGGCGCTCGATTCACCGCATTCGAAGAGGACCAGGAACTCGTCGCCGCCGAAGCGGGCGATGACCTCGGCCACGCCATCGGATGCCCGTAGGCGATCGGCCACGGTGACCAGGATCCCGTCGCCGACCTCGTGCCCCATGGAGTCGTTGATCGACTTGAACCGGTCCAGGTCGAGGAGGACCACCGCCACACTGTCGGGCACGCCCCTGGCCTTGGCCACCGCGTAGGCCAGGCGGTAGCTGAACATCGAGCGGTTGGGCAGACCGGTGAGCGAGTCGTGGAGGTACGCGTGGGCCAGGGCCTCCTCGGCCGCCTTCTCCTCGGTCAGATCGTGGACGAAGCCCCCGATCCGGAAGTCATCGCCGTACGAGCTGACGAAAACCGAGCCGGTGGCCACCACCATGTGGCCGTCCTTGTGGACCAGCTCCACCTCCTGGCCGCCGTGGAGGTCGATGCCCCGTCCCATCTGGTGCAGGAGCTCACGGTAGGTGCGCCCGACCGAGTGGAACGTCGAGCGGACGTACTCCTCCCGGAGGAACGTCTCGGTCGCCAGCCGGCCGATGACCTCGTGGCGCTCCCAACCCAGCACGTCGGTGGCCCGCTGATTCCACTCCGTGACCCGGGCGTCGCTGTCGATCTCGATGAACGCATCGCGACAGACCCCGACCACCTGGGCGAACCGGGTGCGCCATGCGTCGAGCTCAGCTTCGAGCGCGCCCGACGGAACCTTGCCGAGGGCGGATGACAGCGGCACGACCGGGTCGCCCCGGTCGCCCTCCCCATCGCCTGCTGCAACCCGATCCACCAACCTGACACTCCTGTCGTGCTCTCTCCGGGCCGGTACGGACTTCGGCTGCCCGCCGGACCGATCCCAGATCACTACGGTGTGTGTCAAACCCCTTCGGAACCATTGAGCCGTTCCGAACCAGCTGACGTTGACGCCAATGCAATGTCTCGAGGGAACTGCCCCCCTGATGAACGGCAATGCTAGGCAGCGGCGCGGAGCAGGTCAACAGAATTTGCAGGTTGGCTGGTCGGATTGCACACCGTTCGCACAACGTGGAAAGCGGGGTGAGCGGTCGGCAATGTGGCCCACGACGAGGCTCCGTGTACCGTGCAGGCGATGATCCAGACGACAGGGACCGCCCAGAAGGATGCGTGGGAACGGCGCGTCCTGCCGCCGGTCGAAGAGGTCCGGCCCGGGTTGTGGTCGATCCCGGTGCCCATCCCCGACAACCCGCTCCGCTATGTCCTCGTCTACGCCCTCGAGCTGGCCGGCGGCGGGATCGCACTGGTCGACGCCGGCTGGAACACCGACGACGCATGGCGTGCCCTCACCGCCGGGCTGGCCCAGGCCGGGGGCAGCATCACGGACGTGCGAGCCGTCCTCGTCACCCACATCCATCCGGACCACTACGGCCTGGCCGGCCGGGTGCGGGAGGCTTCGGGGGCGTGGATCGGGCTGCACCCCGCCGACGCGGCGATGATCGGCCCCCGCTACGGCGACACCGACGAGCTCCTGGCGGAGATGACGGCGTTCCTGGGCGAATCGGGGGTCCCCGCCGACAAGCTCCCCGACCTGGCCTTCGCCTCCATGGTGGTCAAGTCCTTCGTCACCATGGCCGAGCCCGATGTCCAATTCGAGGACGGCTCCCGCATCGAACTGCCGGGCTGGGACCTCCGGACCATCTGGACACCCGGGCACTCGCCCGGGCACGTCTGCTTCTACAGCGACGACCGGCGCCTCCTCCTCTCGGGCGACCACATCCTCCCCCGGATCACACCCAACATCTCCGTCCACGCCCAGCAGTTCCCGAACCCGCTCGGCGACTACCTCGACTCGCTCCGCAAGGTCCGCGACCTCCCGGCTGACGAGGTCCTGCCCGCCCACGAGTACCGCTTCGCCGGTCTCCCCGCCCGGGTGGAGGAGATCGTCCGCCACCACGACGAGCGCCTGTCCGAGATCGAGGCGGTGCTCGCCTCCCGACCCGGTGCGAGCGCGTGGGAGATCACGGTCGGGCTCAATTGGTCGAGACCGTGGGAGGAGATCGAGCCCTTCATGCAGCGCCAGGCCAACGGCGAGACCATGGCCCACTGCGTCTACCTCGAGCTCGAGGGGCGGGTGGAGCGCACCGGGCCTGACCCCGCCCGATTCTGGTTGGCCGGCACCGGACCGGGCACCGGACCGGGCGTCGGACCGGGCGCCGGCGACGCGGCGGAGGGTGCCCCCCGGCGGGCGACGTAGCCGACTAGACAGGGGCCGTGCCTGGGGAGCCCTTCCGACACGCCCGCGTCCTTCGCTCACAACGCCGGAGGCGGCGCCGGCGAGCCTTCCTCGCAAGCGCGGCCATCGTCGTCCTGGTCGGAGCGGTCTTCGTATCGTGCAACGGGGGCAGCGGCACGGCCAATTCCTCGGCCCGCACGGCGGCGCTCCACCGCAGGCCCAGCGCACCCCCGTCCATCGAGGCCGGTGTCGAGCCATGGCAACTGCGGGCACCCATCTCCCGGGAGGCCGTCGTGGCCGACGGGACCAACCTGGCCATTCTCGGTGGGCTCGACGCGTCGGGCGGCTCGGTCGACGGCGTGTACACCCTCGACACGTCGAACGGGACGCTCAGCGCGGCGGGGACGCTGCCCGACCCGGTACACGACGGCGCCGGCGCCGTCCTCGGATCCACGGCGTTCGTCTTCGGCGGCGGATCGCCGGCGACGACGGCCACCGTCCAGTCGATCCCACTCCCCTCGGTCCCGCCGGCCGGGAGCGCGACCGGCCAGGCCGGGGGCCTGCTGCCCGCGCCCCGCTCCGACCTGGCCGCGGCCACCATCGGCTCCACCGCCTACCTGGTCGGCGGCTACAACGGGACGACGTGGCAATCCACGGTCCTCGCCACGACCGACGGCACCGCCTTCACCACCGTCGCCACGCTGCCCGTGCCCGTCCGCTACCCGGCCGTGGCCGCCTTCGGGGGGGACCTCTACCTCTTCGGGGGCCAAACGGCGTCCGCGTCGGGGACGGTGGCCACGGATGACATCCAGCGGGTCGACCCGGCCACCCACCGTGCCACCGTCGTCGGCCACCTTCCCCAAGCGAGCTACGGGGGGGCCGCCTTCGCCATCGCCGGCGCCGTCTACGTGGCCGGCGGTCAGGTGCCCGGTGGGAACACGCTCACGACCATCGACGCCTTCGTGCCCACCACCGGTGCCGTGCTCGCCGCCGGGCTGCTCCCACAGGCCGAGGCGTTCGGCGGCTATGCGACGGTGGGCTCGGGCGCAGGCGCCATCGGCTACATCGTCGGCGGCGAGGTGACCGCCCAGTCGGGTCCCGACCAGGCCGGCATGGCGTCCGGACCCCTCCAGAGCGTGCTGTCCCTCCGCGTCAGCCCCTACGGGGGGCCGGCCGGGTCGGCGTCCGCAGGTGCGCCCTTCACCGGCACGCTCCTCATCGCCGACCGCGGCAACGACCGCCTGCTCGCCATGGGGCCCGACCGGACCCTGACCTGGCAGTACCCCTCACCCACCATGCCGCCGCCACCGGGGGGCTTCTACTTCCCCGACGACGCCTTCTTCATCCACCACGGCACCGGCATCATCTCCAACCAGGAGAACAACAACACCATCGTCGAGATCGGCTACCCGTCGGGGAAGATCCTCTGGCAGTACGGCCACCCGGGGGTGGCCGGCGCGGCCCCCGGCTACCTCGACCAGCCGGACGACGCCTACCTGTTGAAGAACGGCACCATCACCGTGGCCGACGCGTCCAACAACCGGATCCTCTTCCTCTCCCCGTCCGGCCAGGTGACCGGGCAGATCGGTAACGGCACCGACGCCCACGTGCTCGGCACGTCGCTCGCCTACCCGAACGGCGACACCCCACTGGCCGACGGCAACCTCCTCGTCTCCGAGATCAACGGCTCGTACATCGACGAGTACACGCCGGCGGGCAAGGTGGTGTGGTCGGTGCAGCTCCCGTCGGTCAACTACCCGTCCGACCCCCAGCAGATCGGGTCCGACCTCTACCTGCTGTGCGACTACGACCCGCCGGCCGAGGGCCGGATCCTCGAGTTCAACCGGGCCGGCACCATCTCGTGGGAGTACGACGTGACCTCGGGGGACGGCATGCTGAAGCGGCCGTCGCTGGCCGAGCGGCTGCCCAACGGCCTCATCATGGCGAACGACGACCACAACGACCGGATCGTCGTCATCGACCCCGCCACCAACCAGATCGTGTGGCAGTACGGGCTCACGGGAACGTCGGGGACGGCGGTCGGCATGCTGAACACGCCCGACGGGTTCGACATCCTGCAGCCGGGTGGCATCACCCCGACCCACCCGACGACGGGCTGACCGGACCGCCCACCCGCCGGATCGCCTACCCGCCGGTGCCGCCCCCGTCGCCCGGCGACTCCCCTTCCGGCCCCGCCGCGCCGTCGTCGGTGCCCGGCTCCATCTCCGCCGAGGCCAGCACCTCATG
>JAJZDI010000019.1:0-5161 GCA_021806045.1 Actinomycetes bacterium | reverse complement strand
CCGGACCGCCCACCCGCCGGATCGCCTACCCGCCGGTGCCGCCCCCGTCGCCCGGCGACTCCCCTTCCGGCCCCGCCGCGCCGTCGTCGGTGCCCGGCTCCATCTCCGCCGAGGCCAGCACCTCATGGGCGATCAGTCCCGCGCCCGGGTCTGTCCCGCGTGCGGCGTCGCCGGCGAACTCGGCCGCCAGCTTCCGGCGCTCCCGGCGGCGCAGCGCCAGGTGGACGGCCACCGCCAGCACCACCAGCCCGCCCACCACCAGGGCCGAGTAGGTGCCGGCGCGCTTCAGCACCGACTCGAACGAGTTGCCGACCAGGTACCCGAGGAGGGTGTAGCCCACCCCCCAGATGAGCCCTCCTGACGCGTTGTAGAGGAGGAACACCCGGTAGCGCAGCCCGCTCATGCCGGCCAGCCCGGGGATGACGGCCCGAGCGAAGGCGAGGAACCGGCCGAGGAAGACGGCGGGACCGCCGAACCGTTCGAGCATGGCAAGGGTCTTGCGGACGCCGAGGTTCCCCTTCAACGGCCACCGCCCGAGCAGCCACGGCCCGCCGTGCCGGCCGACCTCGAAGCCCACCGAGTCCCCGGCGATGGCGCAGGCCACCACCACCATCATCATCACCGGCAGGTTGACCTTGCCCAGGCCGGCGAGCACCCCGCCCACGACCACGGCGGTCTCGCCCGGGATGAAGAACCCGATCAGCAGGGCGGCCTCGGCGAACGCCAGGCCACCGACCAGCGCGTAGGCCAGCGGACCGTGGAAGTCGAGCAGCTTCCCCACCAGCCCGCCCGGGGCGGCGGCGGCAGCGAACCCGAGCCCGACGCCCGGCACCGTCACGCCGCCGTCATCGGGCCAGCGTGAGCGACACCCACGACCGGCGGCGGCAACGGGGGCAGGTCATGCGGTGGCCGAAGGTCCGCCCGGGGATCCACGCCCCGAACGGGAACTGCAGGAGCGCAAGGTCGAGGAGGCCGATCCGGGTGGAGCCGGCGCAGCGGGAGCAGTCGACGACCACCACGCCGCGTTCGGGCATGGGATCGTCCGCCGCGATCGGGGGCGCGTCGTCCGCGTCGGCCGGCACGTCGGAGAACAGGGCCCGCTTGCCGCCGGCACGCGGCGCGTGGCGTCCCCCGTCCACCGGGTACCAGTAGAGGGCCCGCTTGCCCAGCGGATCGGGCGCCCGGTCGCTCATGCCCCCACCTCGTCGGCGGCCATGCCGGCCAGCTGCCGGGCGATCGCACGGTAGGCCTGAGCCCCCGGAGAACTGGGCGCGTGCTGGAGGATCGACTTGCCCGCGGCCGGCGCCTCGGCGAACCGGATGGACTTGCGCACCGGCGGCGAGAGGACCGGGATCCCGTAGCGCTCGCCCACCTCGTCCAGCACCGAACGGGCGTGCCGGGTCCGGTCGTCGTACATGGTGGCGATCACGCCCCGCACCTGGAGGTCGGCGTTGGCGAACGCCCGCACGTCCTCCACCGTCTCGAGGAGCTGGCCGACCCCACGGTGCGACAGGGCCTCACACTGGAGGGGGATGAGGACGGCCGCAGCAGCCGTCAGGCCGTTGATGGTGAGCACGCCGAGCGACGGGGGGCAGTCGATCAGCACGAGTTCGTAGGCGTCCAGCACCGGCTCGAGCGCCCGGGCCAGCACGTGCTCACGGCCGGTGCGGGTCAGGAGGTGGACCTCGGAGCCGGCCAGGTCGATGGAGGCGGGAAGCACGTCGAGGCCCTCCACGCCCGGCACCGGGCGGGACACGTCGGCAACCTTGGCCCGCCGTACGAAGACGTCGTGCACCGACTGCTCCAGGCCGTCCGGGTCGAAGCCCAGCGAGTAGGTCAGGCACGCCTGGGGGTCGAGGTCCACGACCAGGACCCGCCGGCCCAGCTGGGCACTGGCCACCCCCAGCGAGTGCACGGTGGTGGTCTTGGCCACGCCGCCCTTCTGGTTCGCCACTGCGAGGACGTCGGCCACCGCGCGAGTGTAGGCCGTGACCGCCGAGGGATCCGGTCCATCACCACGCACACCCGTGCCCGTTCCGGACGGTCGCGATCGCCGGGTCACCGGCGTGCAACCCGACCGCCTCCCCGTGCGTGTCAGGTGTAGGAGGGAACCATGACGGGCGGTGCCCAGCAGTTCGACGACCTCTACGAGCGGTCACGGGATCGACTGGCCGCCCAGCTCGTCGGGCTGACCGGTGACGCCGCCGAAGCCCAGGATCTCGTTCAGGAGGCGTTCATGCGGGCATGGCTGCGGTGGGAGACCGTGGGCGGCTACGAGGACCCCGAGGGATGGGTCCGGCGGGTGGCGGTCAACCTGGCCGTGAGCCGGTGGCGCCGGGCCCGGCGGCTCGTCCTGCGGCCCGGCGGCTCACCAGCCGAGGTGGACGTGCCGGCCATCGACGGCGATCCCGTGGTGGCCGCACGGGTGGCCGAGGCGGTGGGGGCACTCGACGCCCTGCCCGACGGCGAGCGGCGGGCACTCACCCTCCACCACCTGGCCGGCTGGTCCGTGGAGGACATCGCCCGGTCCACCGGCACACCGCAGGGCACGGTCAAGTCCTGGCTCGCCCGGGGGCGCAGGCGACTGGCCGGTTCGATCGGGAACGAGGAGCGCGACCATGACCGGTGATCCGACGCAGGGCGGCCACCCGACCGCTGGACCGACCCCCCACGGTGGCGGGGCGCCTGCCCGCCAGTGGGCCAGCCCCGCGCAGCTCCGCCGGCGGGCCGAACGCCGGCGGGTCCACCGGCGTCTGACCGGCCTCGCCGGCACGGCGGCCGTCCTCGTCGCTGCCGCTGTGCTGGTGGCCACGCTGCCCGGGTCACCCGGAGGCGGCGTGCGGGTACGGACCGTCGACCACATCGGCGATGCCGTCGAGGTTGCCGCCGTCACCGGGCGCACGGCGCCGGCCCCGGGGGGCACCGCGGCGCGGACTGCCGCGTCGGGTGAGCAGCGGTTCAGCCAGAGCCTGCTGGCCACGCTGGCCGCGCACGACCCGTCCGCCAACCACATCGTGGCCCCCTACAGCCTGGCCGAGGTCCTCCTGATGCTGGAGCTGGGGGCCCGGGGGCAGACGGCCGGCCAGATCGCTTCGGTGCTCGGTGCGGGGTCGGCGAACGGCGCCACCCAGGCGGCCGGGTGGCACGCACTGGCTTCCGACCTCCAGCAGGCTGCGCTCAGTGGACACGTCGCGTTCCACGACGCGTCCTCTGTGTGGGCCCAGAAGAGCGTGACCATCCGCCCGCAGTTCCTGGCCGCGCTGGAACAGGCGTTCGGGACCGGGGTGTGGCAGGCCGACTTCGCCCGCGACCCGGCCGGCACCGTCGACGCCATCAACGAGTGGGTGCGGTCCGAGACCGGCGGGATGATCACGAAGCTCCTCGATCCCTCGAACGTCGACGCGTCGACCATCCTCGCTCTGCTCGACGCCGTCACCTTCGTCGGCAGATGGGAACAGCCCTTCACCGGCACGTCGCCCGGCACCTTCAACGGGCCGGCTGGCTCGTCGACCGTCACCTACCTGGACGACGGCTCCGGTGCGCCCCGCCAGGTGCCGGCGCTGTTCGGGAACGGTGTCGTCGCCGTCCAGCTCCCCTACGGCGATCCGGGCACGGCGGGGACCGACTCGACGGCGCCGCCCGTGCCCCCATCGGGCGGCCGGTACGCGGCGCTGGTGGTCATGCCCACGTCCTCGTCGCTTCCGGCCTGGCTGTCCGCCCTCCCTCCCGGCGGCCTGTCATCGATCGTGGGCGCCATGACGACCCAGGCGGTCACCGTGTCGATGCCGCAGCTCTCGCTGTCCAACCGGCAGTCCCTCAACGCGACCCTGTCGACGATGGGCATGCCGAACGCCTTCGGACCCTCGGCCGACTTCAGCGGCATCAGCCCTCTGGCGGCCCACGTCGGCACCGTCCTCCAGGCGGTCACCCTGCACGTCACCAAGGCGGGGACGGTGGCGGCGGCGGCGACGGTCGCGACGGTGGAGGAGAGCGCGGCGCACGTGTCCCGTCACGTGTCGTTCGACCGGCCCTTCCTCTTCGTCGTGCGCGACACGGTCACGGGGGCGATCCTGTTCGAAGCGGCGGTGGAGGACCCGGTGGCGTAGTGGGCCGGGGCGGGGCTCAGCGGCACGCTCCCCACGAGGATCAGCGTCGGCACCGACCCCTCCAAGCCGGCGTCAGCCTGCCGCCTCGGATACCACCGGCTGGTAGCGGGCCACCGAGAAGGCGAGCAGGAGCGGGATGTTCACCGCGTAGATGGACAGCATCAGCGTGAGGACCACCAGCAGCCCGCCCCGGGTGCCGTCGAGGACGAACACGTACTCGAGGATCCCGGCGAAGATCAGGTACCCGACCAGTGCCCACCGGGCCACCAGGAAGAAGCGCTCCCACGCGAACGGCCGGATCCTGGCCAGCAGCACGATGTTGACCACCAGGAGCGCGGCCGCCACGCCGAGGATGGCGTAGGCGGGGCCCAGGGGCGCATGACGGGGCAGGTAGGAAGCGAGGTAGACGCCACCGGCCACCACCACGGCGATGGTGGCGATGGCCAGTTCGCCGATGGGCGGCAGCTTGCGGGTGTAGACGTCGATGGTGTCGGCGCTCCCGCCGGCCAGTGCGGTCCCGTCCACGTCGGTCGGGGCGCTCACGCCGTCGCCAGCCTGGTCATGATCACGAGGGTGGCCACCTGCATCACCCCGGTGATCCCGGCCGTGTACACGAACCGCTTCATCAGCTTTCCGATCAGCTCGCCGTTTGGCCTGGGCTTCTTCAACTCGAACAGCACGGCCACGTTCGCCGGCTCCAGCACGCCCAGCGCGATCACCGCCATCACGGCGACGACCACGTAGGAGGCGACCAACCAGCCGTGGTGCGGGTAGTGGGCCGAGAGGTTGCCCAGGTGGCGGGCCAGCTGCCATCCGGCCCCGAGGGTCACCGCCACCAGGGTGGGCATGAGCAGGAGCATCTTCGGCATGAAGCGGGTCGAGAACTCGATGCGGGCCGGAATCGACAGGCGCCCGAGGATGGGGCCGATGATCAACCCGAGGAACAGGTCGATCCCCGTCCACAGGCCGCCACCGACGACGTGGAAGAAGTCGAGGGCCCACAGCTTGTTGGTGGCGATGGCCACGATCAGCGCCACCAACGTGACGGCCACGAT
>JAJZDI010000018.1 GCA_021806045.1 Actinomycetes bacterium | reverse complement strand
GTCGGATGGGGTCGGCTATCCTCTTCAACGCCCCGGGGGTGTAGCTCAGCTGGTAGAGCGCTACGTTCGCAACGTAGAAGTCGGCGGTTCGAGTCCGCTCACCTCCACTCGCAAAGTTCCTGGTCAGGGGCCTGATCGGCTGATGTGCCGGTCTGGCTGATTAGTCCCGTTGGAGCCCGACGGGACTAATTGTGGCTCTCCTGCCCGCCGAGTCGCCACACCAGGGTCAGGAGAGCCCTCAATTCCCACAAGCTTCGGGGCAACCCCTCCGCTCTGCTACCCGGACGGTTGTCTGAAGCCCGAGAACCTCGCCGTCGAGATCGCCGGCCCAGCTGCCCTGGCAACTCTCGTGCTCCTGGTCGGGAGGCTCGTGAGTGGGCCGCCGAGCTGTTCGTCGCCGTCTCGGTCGCCTACAGGGAGCTGACCGATGACCCCCATGCCCTCTCGGACGAGGAGATCACCGGGCTCGCCGGAGTCGGCTACGACCCTCCCTTTGGCATCCACGTCACCGGCGACGAGTGCTCACCGGCTCGGGTGCGCTTCGAGGCTTCCTTCGACGTCCTCGGCCTCTCGCTCAGCACCGGGAGGCTGCGGGCCGCCATTGAGACGGCGCTCGACGAGAGCCTCCAGACCGACCACCGCTGTGACTCCGAAGGCCGGTTGATCACCGGCACCGTGACCGGCTGAACCCGCAGTTCGTGGCCTCGCCAGCCTCGGATGCCAACGGTGTGTGACAAAGAGCGATTCGTAACGTGACGTTTGGTTTGGAAGGACCGTGAGCCCGGTCATGATCGGAGTCAGTGAGCGGCCGGAGTGCTGGGACCGGACGGCTGTTGGCGTAGCCTTGTGAGCGTGTCGACGATCGTCCATGTGCCTGATGAGATCGCCGAGCGCCTCGCGGTCGAGGCCTCCCGGCGCCGCATGAGCCTCGACGAGGTTGCTGTCGAGGCGCTGGCCGCTCGCTACCCGAAGCCGGGTTCCGGTCCTGGCTACGACGCCCTGGAGGCCTTCATAGGCTGTGGCGACTCGGGGCGATCTGAACCGTTCGACATCCACAAGGCACGAGCGGAGCTGGCCAAGCGCAAGTTTGCCGAAGGCATCTGACCCAGATCCGTGACCGTCCTCGCCGACACCGGCGTGTGAATCGCCTGTAAGTCTCGTGGTGGCTGGCCTGGGGCTGGCCGCGGCATGGTTGGCGCCCAAGTAGGACGCTTCTCGGGCATCATGGCCCCATGACCGAGTTGCCCCGCCAAGAGGCAGAGAAGTTCAGCAGTTCCAGGTCGTTTCAGATGTGGGCGTTCACCACCAGCCACGCGCAGCTGCTGCTCAGAAGCCCGAAGGCAGAGGGTGAACCGACACGGATTGACGTGCTGTTCAAGAACGTCCACCGGCTCAACCTCCCGTCGTTCATGGAGGGCCTGACGATCGAGAAAGCAGGCGATCGGCTCTACCGGCTTGGAGGTTCTGGCTGGAGCGGTGAGGTTGACGCAGGGCTCGTAGCCGTGGCCGAGGACACCCTCGACTTCATGGACCCGAGCCCGCTCTACCTGGGCGGCGTGGGCGGGACCTGACTGCACTCAGAGTGCCGATCAATCCCGAATCCGAACCTTCTACCAGGACCGTGAGATGGTGAAGACGCGTGCTGTCGACCGAATTTGGGTCGATCCGAACAAGAGCTACCGCACGAGTGACCCGGAGCCCCTATTGCGTGTTTCACTGACCCCGCTGGGTACTCGGAGAGATCTGGAACGTTCTGGAATCGCTCTGAAGGAGGGCATCACGCTTCACGTCTGGAGTGACGACGCTCGAGCCGATGGAACTCAGGACAACCTGGTTGGAGACGGTGTGGTGTATTTCGACGAGCACTGGAACGATTGGGCGGTGGCGATTCCGCCGGAAGGGTTCCGGCATGAATCTGAAGTGGGTGCCGAGGAGCCATAAGGGGCTCTCCTGCTTGATCCGTGGGTCTCCTGGCCAGGGCCAGACGCGAGCAACGCCAGCTCTTGCCTAGTTTTCGGACTGCTTGACGGTCCTGAAGACGAGGCGAGGAGGATGGCGTGCTCGGTGCCAACGTATGGTGTCGGCGGTCAAGCCCGCGTGTCGTTCGGCGTACACCCTGATGTGTCGACCGGCAGACGGTGATCGAGTCGGTGGAGGTCGACGAGGACTGCGAGTCGATCGTGGTCCATGTCCGTCCGAGACGGGCAACCAAGCGCCGGTGCGGGCGGTGCGGGCGACGTGCTCCCGGCTACGACCAGGGAGAAGGACGGAGGAACTGGCGCACGCTCGACCTCGGCACGCTGCGGTGCTTCTGCCAGGCAGACGCGCCGCGGGTTGCCTGCCCAGCACACGGACCGACCGTTGCCCAGGTTCCCTGGGCACGGCACGGGGCTGGCCACACGAGGGACTTCGACGACCAGGTGGCCTGGCTCGTGACCCACACGTCGAAGTCCACCGTCTGTGAGCTCATGCGCATCGCCTGGCGGAGCGTGGGGGCGATCATCGACCGGGTGGTGGCTGACGGCCGGGCAGCACACGACCCCTTCGACAACGTGCGTCGTATCGGCATCGACGAGATCAGCTACAAGCGAGGACATCGCTACCTGACCGTCGTCGTCGACCACGACACCGGCAGGCTGGTGTGGGCAGCCGTCGGCCGGGACACGAAGGCGCTGACCGTCCACGGGCCCCGATGACTGGTCCAGTCGCTATGCGAGTACTGGTTGATGTCGGTCGGTCCATGCCGAGGCGAACTCGACCGGGGTGAGCCAGCCGTGTGCGCTGTGGGGCCTCGTGGTGGTGGAGCTGGCCGGTTCAGGCGTCGGGATCATCGACGATCCGCTATCGGCGAGTGTGTGAAGACCGTTGGGTCGATCCTGCGCGATGCCCGCCTGCGGGTAGGGATGACGTAGGCCGAGCTGGCCCAGCGAGCCGGTGTGCCCCAGAGCGTGGTGAGCGCCTATGGATCCGGTGCTCGCCAGCCTTCACTTCCGACGTTGCAGCGACTTGTTGTTAGTGCAACGGGGTTGGAGCTGGAGCTGGCGGTGCATCCGCCACGATCGGGCAACCAGATCGCCGCACGTCTGAGGAAGAACCGGCGGCAGCGCCACGGTCGACCGCGATCTCCCAGACCTCGAGGGGGCCGTGCGGCGCCTCGCTGCCAGCATCGGGGACGACTGACCGAGGTTCCACCGGGCCGAGCGCTCGTCTCCACCTCGCGTGGACGACAGGACCACACGCTACGGCGGGACTAAACGGGACTAAATGTGTGCCCAACGGTGCCCGTCGCTGCCCTTCGGTGCACCTCGACGGAGTCGCTGATCTGGTCGTTTGCATGTTCGACCAGCTCACCGGGGGTGCCCGTCCTACGTTCGCAACGTAGAAGTCGGCGGTTCGAGTCCGCTCACCTCCACTCGCAAAGTTCCTGGTCAGCGGCCATGCCGGCTGATGCGCCGGCTGATTGATTAGTCCCGTGGTCGACGTGGCCATCAACCAGGGTGCCCCCGGTGTCGACGGCGAGTCCATCGCCGACATCGAAGCCGGTGGCGCACAAGGAGTGCGCCAGTTCCTCGACGGCCTCGCCACCCAGATTCGGGAGAAGTTCTATCGCCCGAAGCCATTGCGGCGGGTCCGCATCCCGAAGCCGGGCAAGCCGGGGGAAACCCGGCCGCTCGGCATCCCCACGGTCACTGACCGGGTGGTCATGGCGGCGGCGAAGATCGTCCTCGAACCCATCTTCGAGGCGGACTTCTCGCCCCAGAGCTTCGGCTTCCGGCCGAAGCGTTCCGCCCACCAGGCCCTTGAAGCCATCCGCCAGGCGGCCAACAAGGGTGCGGTGTGGGTGCTCGACGCCGACATCAAGGCGTGCTTCGACGAGATCGACCACGACGCCCTCATGGGCGAGGTCGAGCGCCGGGTAGTCGACCGTCAGATGTTGAAGCTGCTACGCAGTTGGCTGCGAGCAGGGGTGTTCGAGGGCGGGATCATCTCCGACACTGAGTCGGGAACCCCGCAGGGCTCACCCGTCTCGCCGTTGCTCGCCAACATCGCCCTCCACGTCCTCGATCGGGCGTGGAGGGCGGCGGGATCGAGAGCGGGAATCCTGGTGCGTTACGCCGACGACTTCGTTGTCTTGTGCCCCACCGAGGAACGGGCCGAAGCGGCCCGGGATCTGGCGGCGGCGACCCTGGCCCCGCTCGGGCTGCGCCTGCATCCCGACAAGACCAGGATCGTGTGCCTCCGCCAGGGAAAGGAGGGGTTCGACTTCCTGGGCTTCCATCTCCACATGCGGGAGTCCGCGAAGTTCAAGGGCCGCTACTACTTGCAGAAGTGGCCCTCGGACCGGGCCATGGCCTCTATCAGGGCCAAGATCCGGGATCGGACCCCACGGGGTTATGCCGGGCGTGAGCTGGCCGTCGTTGTCGAAGAACTCAACCCCGTGTTGCGGGGCTGGGGGGCGTACTTCCGCTACGGCAATTCGTCGCGGAAATTCAGCGCCGTCGACGGCTACGTCCACGAACGCCTGGCCAAGCTGGCGAGCGTCAAGCACGGACTCTCGGGCCGGAACTGGACTACCCGTTACACCTACGGGTGGCTCTCGACGCTCGGGGTCTACCGGCTGACGGGAACGGTGCGCTACTGGAATGCGAATGCCTGACGGTGAACGGTGTCGGAGAGCCGTGTGCGGGAGAACCGCATGCACGGTTCGATAGGGGGCTGCTGGGGAGGCGACGACCATGGCGAGCCGGAATACGCACCTGATCGGGAAACCGACGGGACTGAGCCTGGCCGACCTACAGCGGAACGCCGAACCAGCGGCCTACCTCACGAGTGCCGTGTTACTACGCGAGCCTGTGACCAGGGATTACGCGGAGGGCGTCGGAAGCTCGAAATCGAGGAAGCGGCCTGGCTCGGCGATCTCGAGGGCGGCCAGGATCTCGGCCTGACGTGGTGTCGTGGTCGTCCGCTGGGCCACTCTGCCCTCGCCGTATGAGTCCCCCCACGTGGTGGGGTTTCGGGGCCGGTCCACCATGAGGTGAGCCACCGGCGTGATGCTCGGTGTGTACGTCCAAGTGCACAACGAGGAGATCACACCGATGGCTCTGTCCGATTCTGCCCTGTCCGAGCTGCTCGATGCGCTCCGCGCCGGAGACGGCATCGATCTCGTCCGTGAGCTCGCCCAGTGGGCCCTCCAGCAGCTCATCGAGGCCGAGGCCGCCGAGAAGATCGGAGCCGGCCGCTACGAGCGCTCTGACACCCGGGCGACCCACCGCAACGGATCGCGTCCGAAGACGCTGTCGACCAAGGCCGGTGACGTGGCGCTCGCCATCCCGAAGCTCCGTGCCGGCTCGTTCTTCCCGTCCCTCTTGGAGCCCCGCCGGAGGATCGACCAGGCCCTCTACGCGGTGGTCATCCTGCGAGGCGCTCAACACCCTGGTCGTTGACCAGCACCGGAGTGTTGCGGACGTCGCGAGGGAGCTCGGTGTCGTCGAGCAGACGCTCGGCAACTGGGTCCGCCAGGAACGCATCGACCGGGGCGAGCGCGAGGGCACGACCACGGAGATGCGCGAGGAGAACGCCAGGCTGAAGCGGGAGGTGAAGCGGCTGACGATGGAGCGTGACCTGCTCAAACGAAGTGTGGCGTTCTGAAGTGTTGGACTTGGATCGGTGAGCCGCTACCGACACGTCTCCGCCATGAAGGCCGACGGGTTCCCGGTCCGAGCGGCATGTGCGGCCGCCGAGGTGTCGACCTCGGCGTACTACGCCTGGCTGGAGCGCTCCACGGCCCCCACCGAGGCCGAGTGGGACGAGGCGCTCCTCGTGAACGAGATGGTCGACGTCCACGCGGAGTCGGACGCCACCTACGGTTCCCCGCGGATGACCCCGGAGCTGCGCCGGCACGGCTTCTGTGCGAACCACAAGCGGGTCGAGCGCCTGATGCGTGAGTACGGCATCGTCGGGGTCACGCCCCGCCGGAGCGTGCGTACGACCATCCGGGACGACCTCGCCCCACCGCTCCCGGACCTCATCGGCCAGGACTTCTCGCCTGGTGCCCCGAACAAGCGCTACTGCGGCGACATCACCTACGTCCCCACGGGAGAAGGCTGGCTCTACCTGGCGACCGTCCTCGACCTCGGGAGCCGGCGACTCGCCGGTTGGGCGATGGCCGACCACATGCGCTCGAAGCTCGTCGAAGACGCCATCGATCGGGCGCTCGAGTTGCGCGGCTGCCGGGCCGGAGCGACGTTCCACTCGGACAGGGGCGCTCAAAACCTCTCGGGTTCCTACTGGGCCCACTGCGAGCTCCTCGGCGTCACCCAGTCCGCAGGCCGGGTGGCGACGTGCTTCGACAACAGCGCCGCCGAATCGTTCTTCTCGTCGCTCAAGCGAGAGCTCGTCCATCGCTACCGGTTCGCGACGAGATCCGACGCCATCGCGGCCATCACCGCGTGGATCAACCGCTACAACACCGTCAGGCTGCACTCGACCATCGGCTACGTTCCGCCGGTCGAGTGGGAGCTCCACTACCATCGCCAGGAACTGCAGACCGCATAGCAACGTGTCCGGTCGGCGGGGGGAGGGCCAGCCTGCGATTCGACGGGTGACTGAGTAGGAAAATCAAGATGAATATATCGAAGCCTGAAACGAAGCCTTCTGAATTTGAAACGCGATGCGGAGCATGGAAGGGAAAATATGCAGTCACGAGGGCGGAAAGCGGGTCCATACGGGTACATCACGATGTTCTCGAATTCAGGCCAAGCTGGCTATTTCGCAAGGTGTTCCGAAGGGCCGGCTGGTCGATTAGAATTAGCCACATTGTAGAAGTAGAGAAGGCCACGGTCCGAATACGAATGATAATATGGATTGTATTTGCTCCGGTTATCCAGGTAAGGACTCGAAATAGTGAAACGCTGTATTTGAATCCACCGCTCTGGCGACGCGACGCCCTTTATCAGGCGTTAGTCGGAGTGTGTCAGTGATCTGACGCTGTACTTGCATGGCCGAAGTGCGGGGCGCGGCCCTTTCATTGTCGGCTCTATGGGCAATTGTCCATGTACTCCCGCGAGTGTGACGGCTCTCCGCGGATGAGGGGTGGGGATTGTCGATGACGGGGTCCACGAAGAATCAGCGGGCGTACAACGGTCTGAGATTGTTCTACGACGTCAGACGAAGGACGCCATGATCACCGATGCTACGCGCGCTGGACTGGATGATGGGATTGGAGGACGTCACGTTCCTCGGGCTGGAGCTTGGCGAGGTTGCGACGGTGCCCGCGGAGTCGGTCCGAACCCCGTTCGATGCTCTGTCTTCGGCCTGCTCGCCCGAGTGAAGGACCGGGTCGTGGTCATCCTCGTCGAGCTCCCGGCTATGGACATGGTACGCACCTGGCCTGACACAAGCGCCGGATGCACTGCCCGGATGGCGAGTGCTCGATGGGGGGACCGAGCAGGTTGACTGGATCGCCGCTGCACGCCAGCTTCTTCCCCTAGCGCTGCCCGACGGGTGACGGTCCAGGTCGGCCGGCACGCCCGGAGCGTTATCGAGGTGGTCGGCGAGCGCGCGTGCGCCTGGTGAGCGGGCCCCGATGAGTGGTCCACCTGAGGTGGCCGCCCGGAAACTGATCCACGTAGTTGAGAGTCGGGCCCCGATCCATCGGAGGTGGACATCGGGTTCCGGTCGATGTCTTCGTGGACCCCGTCACCGGTGCTCACTTCAGTTCAGGCGCGAAGGGGCGTCCCGTTAAATATTGACAATGCGCTATGGTGGCGTACATGGAGTCCGCCGGATCCATCCTCCGTGGCGCTCGTCGTCAAGCGGGGTTGTCGCAGGTGGAGTTGGCTCGTCGGGCCGGGGTCACCCAGAGCGTGGTGAGCGCGTACGAGTCTGGTGCTCGCCAGCCGTCGGTGCCGACGCTGGAGCGCCTGGTCGCTGCCACGGGGTTCGAGCTGGACATCCACCTCCGTCGACGCCCGAGCGGAATGCCGCTTGCCGCAGCGGTCAGGCGTCATCGCCGGCAGATCCGCCAGATCGCCGCTGCACACGGACTGGGCAACGTCCGGGTGTTCGGGAGTGTCGCTCGCGGCGAAGAGATGGCCGACAGCGATGTCGACCTGCTTGTCGACGTGGCTCCGGGCGTCGGCCTGATCGAGCTGGGTCGCTGCCAGAGCGAACTCGAAGCCCTCCTCGGCGCCCGGGTGGACCTGGTGCCTGCCGCGGATCTGAAGCCCGGAGTCGCCGGAGAGGTCCTGGCCGAGGCGCGTGCCCTGTGACTCGACGGGAGCGGCAGCGACTGGAGGACATCCTCGCTGCCATCGAAGCCATCCAGCAGCACCTGCAACGCGGGACACTGGACGACGGACTGGTCCTCGATGCAGTTCGGATCAGGCTCATCGAGATCGGCGAGGCGGTCAAGGCACTGCCGCGTGAACTGCTCGCGAAGGATCCGGGCTTGCCGTGGTCCCAAATCGCGGCGATGCGGGACCGGCTGGCCCACCGCTACTTCGACACATCGCATGCGATCGTGAGCGCTACCGTCGATCGCGACCTTCCGGACCTGCAAGCTGCGGTGGAGCGCCTGTCCGATTCGGTGGCGGGGCAGTAGTGAGGACGACCACGGCCGGCGGGACTAAACGGGACTAAATGTGTGCCCGAGGGTGCCCGTCCGTGCCCTTCGGTGCACCTCGACGAATCCGCTGATCTGGTCGTTTGTATGTTCGACCAGCTCACCGGGGGTGCCCGTCCTACGTTCGCAACGTAGAAGTCGGCGGTTCGAGTCCGCTCACCTCCACTCGCAAAGTTCCTGGTCAGCGGCCATACCGGCTGATGTGCCGGCTGGTTGATTAGTCCCGTTGCAGCCCGACGGGACTAACGTTCCCCCGAACGGGGCCGGTCAGCTCCGTGGCGGGGGAGCACGATGGCCAAGCGCAAGCGGCGCAGATCGCGGAACGACAGCGAGACGATCGACCCGCAGCCACGGGTCGGGCAAGCTTCTTATCAAGCCATCGGGGTGAGCGACCGGGTCGGCGTCGTCAACCACGCGATGCGGACAAATCCCGGGAAAGGCACCCCTTCGGGGCCAGGCGATTCACGAGTCACGCACCACGCAGCAGACGACGCCAACCATGCTGCGGCCAGCCCCAGGCCAGCCAGCACGAGACTTACAGGCGGTTCACTTGGAACCTCCTGCTCTTCTCCGACCGAGCTACCCGTTGTCTGCGCCAGAATGTTACACTGAACCCCGGTACCTAGAACATTGTAACAGACGAAGGAGGTGTCGCGCTGGGCTCGATCGGTGGGGTGCTGCGTACGGTCAGGGAGCGAGCAGGGCTGTCGCAGGAGGCTGCGGCTGAGGCGGTTGGAGTCAACCGTGTGCTGCTCAACTACTACGAGGCGGGGCGTCGCCAGGTGCCGCTCACCGTGGCGGCGGCGCTGGCTCGCCTGTACGGGACCTCCCTCGAGTCCCTCCTGGCGGGCGAGGAGCTGGTCGGGTCACGGCTGGACGTGAGCGGGATGCTCTTTCGTGCCGCGCCGAGGGACCTCGGAGACAGCGCAAGGGGTGGGCTGCGGCTGTTCGAGCAGCGGGTTTCCGAGTACGTCGAGCTGGCCGGCGAGATGGGGGTGAAGCTCCCGGGCCCTGGGCGTAGCCCGTTTCCTGCGGCGCGCAGTGTGAGCGCGAAGGAAGGCGCCTGGGCGGCCCGCCAGCTGCGTTGCCAGCTCAACCTCGGCGGAGGTGCCCTCGGCGACCCCTTCCAAGTGCTGGACGAGCGCGTCCTCATCTGGCGGCTCCCGCTCGGGGTTGATCTTCGAGCGGCACCCTCGGGGTTCTTCTACAACCACCCAGAGGTGGGGTTCTGCATCGTCGTCAACTCCGAGATGACCCTCGGCCGTCAGGTCTTCACCTTGGCCCATGAGCTCGCTCACGCGTACTTCCACTCCCAGCACGCCGACGTCGTGGTTTCGATGCCGGGCGAGGACCACGGCCGCGAGCGGTTCGCCGACGCCTTCGCCGGCGAGTTCCTCGTGCCAGGCGATGAGCTGCGCCGGGCGGTCAGCGAGCTGGCGACGTTCGACGAGCTGACCGAGCCCACCCTGGTCGTGCACCTCCAGCGGCACTTCGGCGTGAGCTTCGCCACCCTGCGGGTGCGCCTGCTGCAAGAGCGACTCATCTCGCGTTCGGACTACGCCGCCTTGGCCGAGGCGTCCCCGAGCCGGCTGGCGTTGGCGCTCGGCTACCGGGTGCACCCGGCGGACCTGGGCAGCTACGAGCTCAATCCCCTGGCGGCGCAGCCAACCCGAGTCTTGCTGCTCGTGCGTGCCGCCCTCGAACGCGCCGTGATCACCCCGGGAGACGCCGCTGAGATCCTCGGCACGAGCACCGAAGAGGTCCGTCAGCTCCGCGCCCGTCCCGGCCCGGCCGACGACGAGCGACGAGTCCAGCAGGACCTCGAGGACGCGGCATTCGGCAACCGCGAACGGTGAGCGAGTGCGGTTGTGCTGGTCGACGCCTCGGTCGCTCGCAGCTTCGCCGTCGTCGGCTGGACCCGACACCTGCTCCAGCTGTCCGGTGGGACGATCCTGGTCGCCGACGGGGTCCACGGTGCCGACGCGGATGATCCGAGCGAACTGCGCCGGATCCGCAGGGCGCTCCAGCGCGAAGCCGACGACGCCGGGCTGGGTTCAGGCCGAGCCAGCCGGGCGCTGTCGGCTGTCCGGGGCCTCGATGAGCTGCTGACGCTCGACTCGGGCGAGCTCACCGTTCTCACGCTCAGCGACGACGAGATGGAGTTGGCCGTCCGCCTGCAGTCCCGGCGACCAGAGGATCGCGCATGGCGTCACGCGCTCGGCGCAAAGGCTCGACGACTCGATGCCGGCGAATCCGCGTCCATCGCCATTGCTCTGACCAGGTCCCGCGCCTTTGCCAGCGACGACGAGGATGCCCTCGCCCTTTGGCAGGCTCTGTCAGGTGCTCCGGGATGGCGGACGTGCGATCTGCTGCATCAGCTGGTGAGCAAGGCTGTGGTGCCCGAGCATGAGGCCCGAGAGATGTACCACCTGTTGCAGAACGACGACGTGCACAACCTCGGGGGGCCGCCCTGGAAGCTTGAGGGTCCAACCTCTTCAACGGAGCGAGCGTGACCCTGCCCGGGCGCTTGCGCGAGAACGAGGCGATCGAGCGTCATGGCGATTATCGCCACATGCTCTAAACCTGGGTAGGCGCTGCGGTAGGGCAGTGCCGTATGCAGGGCCCGTGACCAGCACATTCGCCACACCAGAGGAGCGAAGCCAGCCGAGTAAGTGATGTCACCTCCACTCGCAAAGTTCCTGGTCAGGGGATTGATCGGCTGATGGCGCCGCTGGACGTGTCCTGGTTCTCGACTGCCCCGCTGGGACTGCCACGGGCCATCGCACTGGGATTGGGACCACGTGAGCCTCTCGACGGAGGGGCTGGACGATGGGGGGCCGCTGCGCACGGGCGACTTCGCTGCGGTCTGCTGCGTCCCCCACTGGATCGGTAGCGTCGGGGTTGACGCCGGTCCCAGGGACCGGCATGACCCGCCAGGAGGACCCATGGCCCAGCGACCGACCGCACCCCGCATCACGCCGTTGCCTGTCGCCGATCGGACGCCGTCTGCCAGCGCCCTACTCGAGGGCGTGACCGTGGCCGGGAGCGAGGCCAACATCTTCACCACCTTGGTGCGTGCCGAGGGCCTGACCCGGCGCTGGCTGCCGTTCGGGGGAAAGCTGCTCAACGGCAAGCTCCCGCCCCGCGACCGCGAGCTGCTCATCCTGCGCACGGCCTGGAATTGCCAGGCCGAGTACGAGTGGGCCCAGCATGTCGTGCTGGCACGGGCTGCCGGCATGTCGGACGCGGAGATCGAGCGCGTGCCGCCGGGCCCGGAAGCCGGCTGGGAGGGGCGGGACCGCCTGTTGCTCGTCGCGGCCGACGAATTGCACTCCGACTGGTGCATCTCGGATGGGACCTGGCACGCGCTGGCAGCCGCCTACGACGAACAGCAGCTGATCGAGCTCCCCATGCTCGTCGGGCACTACCACATGGTCGCGATGACACTCAATACCCTGGGGGTGGCACTCGACGACGGCCTGGTCGGCTTCGACCGCCCGGTCGGCTGACCCGTACCGAACCGGACTGGGGCCGACCGAGGGCGGCGGGACCCGAACTGGCCCGATGAGACGCGGGCGGGCGTCAGCCCCGGTGCCGCTCGCCAGGTAGCTCGGTTGCTGTCGCCTCGATCACCTGGTCACGTCCGGGTGCGAACCGCACCATCGAGCGGAGGACCGTGGGCATGCTGACGGTGCGCTCGCTGCGGCGCCGCCGGTAGGCGGGGGACAGCGCGGCGAGGAGGTATTGGGCGCCGAGCGCGACCGCGGCCAACGCCAGGAGCGCGAGGCCCAGAATGGCGAGGAGTGCCATCACCGCCAGGGTGGCCAGCACACCGGCGAGGAATAGCACGCCCCCGACGATCCCCGGCGAGCGCCGGGCGGGCCACGTTCGCATCCGCACCTGCATGATCCGAGGGTACCGGCCGGGCTCCGCCGATGGTCCGCGCCCGGACGGTGACGATCGCCGCCGCCGAGGCGGAACCGGGTGCGTCGTACCCGGCGCGCCGCGGAGGCCCCCTTTCCCGGTTCTTCGGATCTCAGCGGGGTGAGATCGGCCGAGCAGCGCCCATTTCGGCTTGTCGGCGTAGAGAAGTTGGTCGGTACCCCATAGCTGATCCACCCACTGTGCGAGCACTCCTTGCTGTTGGTGGAGCCAGACCTCGATGAACTCGATCGGGGTGAGCCAGCCGTGTGCGATGTGGGGCCTCATGGTGGTGGCGCTGGTCGGTGCAGGCGACGGGATCATCGACGATCCGCTATCATCGAATGTGTGGAGACCGCTGGGTCGATCCTGCGCCATGCCCGCCTACGGGTAGGGATGACGCAGGTCGAGCTGGCTCGCCGAGCCGGTGTGACCCAGAGCGTGGTGAGCGCCTATGAGTCCGGTGCTCGCCAGCCCTCACTTCCGACGTTGCAGCGACTTGTCGGTGCAACGGGGTTGGAGCTGGAGCTGGCGGTGCATTCGCCACGATCGGGTAACCGGAACGCCGCACGTCTGAGGAAGAACCGGCGTCAGGTGCTTCGTATCGCTGAGGCGCACGGATTGACGAACGTCCGGGTCTTCGGCAGCGTCGCTCGCGGCGACGAGCGGGCGGAGAGCGATGTGGACCTGCTCGTCGACGTCGCCCCCGGGGTCGGCCTGTTCGAACTTGGCCGGTGCCAGGCCGAGCTCCAGGCGTTGCTCGGTGCGCCGGTGGACCTGGTGCCCGCAACGGACCTGAAGGCAGGGGTGGCCGATGAGGTCTTGGCCGAGGCGCAGGCGTTGTGACTCGCCGCCAGCGCCAGCGGCTGGAGGACATCCTCGTCGCCATCGAGTCGATCCGTCACCACCTGGAGCGGGGGGACCTCGAAGACGGCCTGGTGTTCGATGCCGTCCGAGTGCGGTTGATCGAGATCGGGGAGGCGGTGTCGGCGGTGAAGTCGCTGCCCGCCGACGTGCTCGCACAGGAACTGACGCTGCCCCGGTCGCAGATCTCCGCCATGCGGGACCGACTCGCGCATCGCTACTTCGACACGTCGCACGCCATCGTGCGCGCCACGGTCGACCGCGATCTCCCAGACCTCGAGGGGGCCGTGCGGTGCCTCGCTGCCAGCATCGGGGACAACTGACCGAGGGCCCACCGGGCCGAGCGCTCGTCTCCACCTCGCGTGGACGCCAGGACCACACGCTTCGGCGGGGCTAAACGGGACTGAACGCAATACCGTTCAGTTGGGTCCGCAGGTTCCTGATGATGGCCGGCCCGGTTGGCTGGGGTCAGTCCCGATGATGTGTGCGCTTGACGTACTTGCGCTTGAGTGGGTGGACCCCGCTATCCAAGTACCCCAGAACCTCGTCACCGAAAAGATTCGACGCATCGCCCAGGGTGCGGAATTCCCAGAAGTACAGGCTGCGCCTATTGCTCCGATCGGGGGTTCGATGGGACGACTGCTCGAATTAGGGGCCATCACCTACGGCTGATCTCGGACAGCAACAAGAAGTGCTACTGTTATGCTAGCCCTCATTGAGTAAAGTATAGATAAAGCGATCGGAGGCGGGAATTCAAGATGCCGAAGCTAACATCAACACATCCTTCACTACGGGAAGGATTGCTTCGAAGAGAGGTACAAATCCGCATCGGTCTATTGTTCACACTATTCGTTGAGTTATTATCCTTCGCCTTTATGGCCTCAGGAGCGTTCCAATCGAGAACTGCTTTGTGGGTATATTCAGGAACAACGGTCTCCGTCGGCTTGGTTGTCATCATGGCAGTTCTCTGGGCGCACAGAGGATCCACAAATGGGAGAATTCATCGGTAATTGTAGACCATATCGCACGGACGGGTCGTATTCTTACTGATCGATCGATGCGGTAGAGGCTATCCGGCCAGAGCACGCTTGTAATATCCCTCAGATGAGGGCATCTCTGCAGCGTGTAATCGAGCGGTCGCGACAGCCAGATTGTCCAATCGATCTGTGGGCGCCCCGACCAGGGCTTGACGCGAGAAGCGCCATTCTCCGCCTACGCTTTCGGAGTGCTCGACGGCTTGAAGCCGAGGCAAGGAGGATGGCGTTCTCCCATCCACGTATGGCGCGGTCAGCTCGGTGCCCACCGGGTGAGGGTGATCGAGTCGATCGACGTCGGCGAAGAGGCGGAATCCGTGGTCATCCGCGCCTCTCCGAGGTCGTCAATCAATCGCCGATGCGGGATCTTCGGGTGCCGTGATCCCGGCAGCGACCAGGGGCAAGGCCGACGGAATCGGCGGGCACTGGACCTCGGTGTGCGACTCTGTCACCTGCAGTCCGACGTTCCCGGGGTCGCGTGTCCCGAACGCGGCCCAACGGTCGACCAGGTGCCCTGGGCCCGCTGCGGCGCGGGCATGCCGGGACTTCGGCGGCCAGGTCGCCTGGTCGGTGACCCACGCATCGCAGTTGGCCGTCTCGGGGTTGTTGCGGGTGGCATGGCGGACGGTCGGTTCGGCTACCGCGCGGGTGGTCGCAGATGCCCGGGCGACGTACGGGTGGCGGTGCTTCACATCCTGCAACGATGGATCGACCGGCATGGGCGGGGCAATGCCGACGCCGGGATGGATGCAGGGCAGTAGCACCGTCGGATGCCTGGTCGCGGCTGCCGGCCGCCGACGAGTGACGCCGGACCGGGAGGCGCGAAGCCCGCGATGGACGAGCGCCGGCTTCTCTGCCTACCCTCGGTCGACGACCACCGGGTCGCATCGCATGTCGATGCTCCCTCGGGGGGAGGTGGAGGAACCGCCGTGAACGACGACCGGAAGCCGATGGTCCTGCGTGCGGAACGGCAGGTGTTGCGGCTGCTCGGAGCGTTACCTGAACGGGTCCAACGCCGTCTCGCCGGCGCGCCGGTCCGCATCGACGGCCAGCAGCTTCGGCCTGAGGTGCAGGTGGCACTCAGGTTGATGAAGGTGGCGGCGGGCAAGACGTTCGAGCAGTTGCCTCTTGCCGAAGGCCGCGCGCAGATCAGCGCCGAGGCATGGGTGTTCGGTGACGAGCCACCGGTCGATTCGGTGGCGGAGATCACGATCCCCGGGGCCGATGGAACGATGATCCCCGGCCGCGTGTACCGGCCGTCGGGACTGCCGGACAACGCTGCCATCCTCGTCTACTTCCACGGCGGTGGATGGGTGCTGGGTGGGTTGGATGCTGCCGACTCGGCTTGCCGCGTCCTGGCCAACCACGCCGGAATCGCCGTCCTGTCCGTCGACTACCGCCTGGCGCCCGAGCATCCATACCCTGCCGCCATCGACGACGCCCTGGCGGCGTTCCGTCACGTCGTCGCCGATGCCGCCGATCTCCGTATTGACCCGTCGCGGATCGCGGTTGGCGGCGAGAGCGCCGGCGGCAACATCGCGGCCGTCCTGGCACGGCTCGCCACCGTCGACCCGAACGTGGGATCGCCGCCGGCGTTCCAATTGTTGTTCATGCCGGTGACCGACCTGTCGAAGAAGCATCGGTCCTACGAGCTGTTCGCCGACGGGTTCTTCCTCACCGACGCCCAGATGGACTGGTACAAGGCCCGTTACCTCGGTGATCCGGCACAGGCAGCCGACCCACGTGTCTCCCCCCTGCTGGCCGAGGACCTGTCCGGCCTTCCACCCGCGTACATCGTCACGGCCGGCTTCGACCCGTTGCGCGACGAAGGTGAGGCATACGCGCGCCGGCTCGCCGACGCCCACGTGCCGACGGCGCACCGCCGACTCGACGGGTGCATCCACGGCATCGTCAATGCGACCGGAGTGAGCGCGGCGGCGAGGGACGCGCTGGTCGAAGCGGCCGGTGCGCTGCGGGTCGGACTCGCGCCGCGATGACGGCACCCTGATCCGCCACGTGGCCGTCACGCCCGCTTTCGGGCCTACGTCACGTGCCCGTGGGAGCGACCATTCGCCACCGGGCACCCGTCGGCGTGGTGACCATCGACGGCGACCATCTCCGGCTCACCGTTGGCGGCGATGTAGATGCCCCGGCCGGAGGCGGTGACCATCGAAATGAGGGCATCCGGGTCGGTGTCGTGATCGACGACGAGGCAGCCCGAGGCAAAATCGGACTGCACGTTCCGGACAGCGGCAATGGAGCGCAGCCTGGCCAGCAAGGCGTTGTGGCAGTGCGTGCAGTTGCCGTTCTCGAGGGCGATGAGCGTTCTCATGGTGGCACCTCCTGGAGCCGAGGGAGGCGGTTGGGGGGACGCTCGTGGCGTCCGGCGGTGGGCCCGCCCCGGGATCGCCCGCCGGTCATCGCCCCGCTCGCAGCGCGACGAGGCAGGTGCCCGGCCGCAGCTCCTCGTCGAGGACGTCGGCAGCCGTCACTGCGCCACCCGCAGCGACGGCGACGGCAACGGGCCAGTGCCGGCCCGCACATCGCAACACGGTGGTGCTCCTGCCGTGCGAGTCGATCCGGCGCAGGGTGCCATTGCCGTGGTCGGCCACCCACACGCCACCGTCGTGGCTGGCGGCGATGCCCGTCGGCCAGCGCAGTCCGACCTCTGCTCCGGTGCCGTCGGCATCGCCACCCGGCGCCATCCCGGCGAGCGTCGTGGCCACACCGTCGGGGGTCACGCGGCGGACGGAGTTGTTCCCGGTGTCGGCGACATAGCAGGACCCGTCGTCGCCGACGTCGAGGGACGAAGGTTCGCGGAAGCGGGCATCGGGCCCGCTCCCGTCAGCATGCCCGTAGATCGATCCGGCAAGGGTGGTTACGATCCCGCCGGGTGAGATCGCCCGGATGCAGTGGTTCCCGGTGTCGGCCACGTACCAGGTCCCGTCGGGGCCTATCGCCACGTCGGAGGGATACCGGAACTGCGCCTCGCCGGCCGGGCCGTCGCGGTGGCCATAGGTGCTTCCGGCGACGATGGTGCACGCGCCGGTGGGCGCAATGGCCCACACGCGATGTCCGGTGCTGTCAGCCACGGCGAGCGTTCCCCTCTCGTCCACCGCCAGTCCTGCCGGCGATCGAGGCGTCATCCCGTGTTCATCCACCGGCGCCACACCCGGAAGGACCACACCGCCGCTCACGTCCCGCGCGTCGATGCGCCAGATGCGCCCGGAGGACGGCGACGACACGAACACCGCGCCGTCCGGTCCGACGGCGATCCCCCCGGGCCGACCGCCGAAGGTGTGGTGCGGCTCGCCACAGGTGCACACTGCTGGCTCCCACGCGGACTTGAGGTGCGGGCGGTTCTCTGGCGGTTGGCGCAATCCGACCGAGGTCGGAGGTCCGTCCATCCGTTCCACCTCCTGGCCGCTGTTGCGCCGGGACGCCGAGGACGGGGAGATCCGGTCGCTACCGGAGGCTGTGGAGGCAGTTCGGGAGATCCGTGCCATGTCGCCTCCTCTCCGACTGCGTCACTACGTTCTAGTATATCTAAATAACACTAGAAAAACACTGGACATCGACTCACGACCGGCGGATCGTGCGGCGTGGCGCCGGGGGCCTCGCCCGCTCGGTCGTGTCGTCGTGGCTCCCGGAGGTGGGGCCGAGGTGACCTCCGGCTTCCAGGCGGTCCAGGAGGAGGTGGAGGTAGACGAGACCGGCATACGGCCACCATCGCCGCGCCAGCCGGGCGACGTCCGTGTAACCGCCCCCCGCACCCAGGCCGAAGTGCCGGCGGAGGCCGTTCTGCGCACCGATGTCGTCACCGGGGAGGACCTCTAGCCGCCCGAGACCGCGGAGCAGCGTGTACTCGGCGCTCCATCTCCCGATCCCCGGCAGTGCCACCAGTGCGTCTCGAGCGGTCACGTCCTCCGAGTCCCGGAGGCGCTCGAGGTCGAGCTCACCGGTGGCGACCCGCTGGCCGAGCGTGATCAGCGTCCTCGCCCTGGCGGTGCTGAAGCCGAGTGCTCTCACCTCGTCGTGCTCGGCCCGTGCCAGCTGACCGGCCGAGGGAAGCGACGGGCATCCGTGAATGCCTCCACCTGATGGTCCCAGGCGGCGGGCGAGGCGGTTGAGGAGGTGGATCCCGACGTCGAGCGAGAGCTGCTGACAGGCCACCGCGTTGACCACGGCTTCGAGCACACTGGCGAAGCGAGGTGGTCGCATGCCGGAGAATCGCGAGGCCAGGGCGCGGAGCGGGGGGTCGCGATCGGCCAGCAGGTAGAAGTCCCGGAGGTCGAGCTCGAGCCCGAGCATGCGTGACACCGTGCGGTGGACGGACCCGACGGTGTCGCTTCCGAGGGAACCGTCCTCCCCGTCAACCCTGACGGTGACCCGAGGATCGGTGGTCGTGCCGGACTGTGTCACCCGGATCCCCACGACGCAGCCCTCGACGAGGAGGGTGCGCCGCCACGTCCCGCCATCCCAGCCGTCCATCTCGTTGTGGGTCGTGCGGCGCAGCGCCCACACGGTGAGGTCGAGGCGGAACGGGGCAGGAACCTGGATCCCGAACCGCCTAGATCCCATGTGCGGACCGGTGACCGAGGAGCTCACTGCGGAGGACTGCCGCGCCGGAGTGCTCGACGTCGCGGGTCGCCGTGAGCAGGACCACCGTCGTGTGGCCGGCGAGACGCCGGAGTGCCCGCAAGGTGGAGGCGCCCGGTTCCCCGGCCAGCTCGGCCCGGTAGCGCCGCGAGAATTCGGCGAAACGCGCCGGATCGTGTCCGTACCACCGGCGGAGCTCCGCACTGGGCGCGATGTCCTTCGACCACTCGTCGAGATCGACCGCCTCCCGTCTCACACCCCGTGGCCACAGGCGGTCGACGAGCACCCGGTGCTCGGTGCCGGAGCGGCCGGGATCCTCGTAGACCCGCACGATCTCCACCGTCGCCACGATGTGCCCTCCCTCGACAGCGATCTCGAAACTCCGGGCGCCTGGCACGCCGGGAGGCCGGTTCGATCGGCGCACGAACGGAGCGACGCCCCGATAGTTCTGCTGTCAAGTAGAATTTATCAGGTAGGTGTGCCTCCATCCCCGGGGTGCGGCGGTGCTGTCGCCAGCGGTGCCCCCACACCCCGATCCCCTTCCGGCCTCGGAAGAAACGGCGCTCACGGCCGCTCGTCCCGCCGGGCGAGCGCGATCGGGAGGATGGCCAGGAGGGCGGCCGCCTGGGTGATGACGACGAACACGTGCAGGGCGGTGCGCGACGTGTCGTAGAGGGCGCCGATGGAGGCGCCGCCTGCCAGCCAGGCCAACCCGTAGACAGCGGTGAAGGTGCCGTAGCCGGTGCCGCGCTTGTGGGCGGGCACCAGGTCGGTCACCGCGGCACGCATGGTCGACTCGTGGATCCCCATGGCCGCCCCCCACACCAGCGCCCCGGCCCACACGAGCCCCGGCCGGTCGCTGAAGGACAGGAACGGTACGGCGGCGGCCAGTACCGGCAGCACGACGAGGCCGCGCAGCCCCACCCGGTCGTAGAGCCAGCCCGAACCGAGGGCGGCCAGCGCGTCGAAGCCCATGGCGGCCGCGTAGATGAGTGGGATCTCCCAGGCGGGCACGACGGCGTCCACCTCGAGGTGGTAGGAGAGGACGCCGAACGTGGCGAACCCGACCATCGTGAGCGCGGTGAACCCGCTGTAGGCCCAGAACAGCCGGGAGAACCGCCACCACGGCTCGTTCCCGCCCGGCGGGGCGGTTCCCGTGGTCGCGGGTTCGGCCCGTGGAGCGTAGGCGGCCGGGGCCGGCACGGCCCGGCGCAGCCAGACGAGCAGCACCACGGCGACCGCCCCGGGGACGGCGAGAACGGCGAACCCCAGGCGGTAACCGGACAGGGCGACCATGCCGGCGACGACCAGGGGGCCGACCAGCGCTCCGGACTGGTCGAGGGCCTCGTGGACGGCGAAGGTCCTACCACTGCCGATCCCGGTACTGGCGAACCCGAGCATGGTGTCGCGGGCGGGGGTGCGCACCGCCTTGCCGAACCGCTCGGCGATCACCGCCGTCACCGCCTGCCAGAAGGCCGTCACCGCGCCCAGCAGCGGGACGGCCACCACGGTGATGACGTACCCGGCGATCGAGAGGGGCCAGTACCGCCGGGTGCGGTCTGACAGGGGGCCGGTGAACAGGCGGAAGACCAACGCGACCGCCTCCCCGGCCCCGGTCACCACACCGACCACGGCCGCGCTGGCGCCGAAGGTGGCCAGGTAGGGGCCGACGATGCTCCGAGCCCCCTCGTAGACGAAGTCGGCGGCCATACTCACCACGCCGAACGCCACGACGAATCGCATCGGGCCCAGGCGGTTCGGCGCTGCCCCTGTCACGTCCTCCGCGGGCATACCTCCAGGACTACCACGCTGCGGCGGCCCGTCGACGTGGCGGCGCGGCAGTCGCTCTCGGCGTTGGCGTGCCTGCCTTCGGGAGGGGCGTGTCTGCAGCTGCCAGGAATGCCGCCGCCGGAGCGCGGGTTTCCTTGTCGATGGACTCCGTGGACCCAGACCTCGTCACCGTCTACTGGCGCCCCGGCTGTCCGTACTGCAGCGCGCTGCGGCGTGGCCTCCGCCGTGCCGGCCTGGCCACCACGGAGCGGAACATCTGGACCGATCCGGTAGCGGCGGCCACCGTGCGTTCCATCGCCGGGGGGAACGAGACGGTGCCGACGGTCGTCATCGGCGGTGTGGGCTTCGTCAACCCCTCGGTCCGCACCGTGCTCGACGCGGCGGGTGGCACCGCTCCTGGCCAGCTTGAGCGTCGGGGTCCGTCCACGGCAGGCCGGCGCATGGGTGTAGTGGCGCGGGTGCAGTGGATCGTGATCGGCGCCCTGGCGGTGGCGAGCGTCGCCGTCGACGCCGCCGGGCACAGCGGCGCCAGCTGGGCGATCGACGGTGCCGCCCTGGTCGTATTCGGCATGTTTCGCGCCGCCCGCCGGCGCCAGAGGGTCGACACGGGCTCGGCTTCCGTGACGGCCGGAGGCGATCAGGAGCCCTGAGCCGAGACCCGGCGCCTCATTCGCTAGCAAGGGTTGACTGCACCCCGGCTGGTAGAGGGCCTCCAGGGCCGAATCGTGCGGACCGGGCGTTCGGGAGTGTGCCAGATCGATCGGCCCCCCGGTTCCCACCCTGGCATGGCGTGGACGAACGGCCCTACCTGGCGGAGCGCCCCCTCGTCAGGATCGGAGGGGAGGACCGCCGAATGGGCACGGATGGGATCTTCCGGCGCGCACCCCGGCGCGTGCTGGGGCGCGGTCGGCCCATCGGTGCCCGGACAGGACGGCTGGCGCCATGAGGGCGGTCCTCGTGAGGGCGTGCTCGATGACGGCTGAAGAGGAATCCACGGGAACGGAGCTCGCGGGGCTCGTGCCCCTTCGGACGTGGGAGTGACCGGCGACTCGGTGCCACCGGGCTCGGGCGGAGGCAGGCCCGCTCCGGCGGGTGACGCCGTCGGACCGCTGCTCGAACGCCTCCATGCAAACGGGCGGGGCCTCACGGCGGACGAGGCTGCCCGCCGGCTGGAGGAGGTGGGGCCGAACGCAGTCGTCGAAGCCCGCCGCAGCATCCTCGCCGAGCTCGCCGCCTTCTTCTGGGGTCCCATCCCCTGGATGATCGAGGTCGCCGACGTCCTGTCCGCGATCCTGCGCCACTGGGACGACGTGATCATCGTGTCCGTCCTTCTCCTGTTCAACGCCGGCGTCGGGTTCTGGCAGGAGCACACGGCCGCCGACGCGGTGGCTGCCCTCAAACGCCAGCTCGCCCTGCGTGCCACCGTCCGGCGGGATGGCGAATGGCGCGAGGTCGACGCGACCGGGCTGGTGCCGGGCGACCTGGTCCGGGTGAGGTTGGGGGACATCCTGCCCGCCGACCTCGTCTTGTTCGAGGGCGACTACCTGCGCGTCGACCAGTCCGCCCTCACCGGGGAGTCACTCCCCGTGGACAAGCAGCACGGGGACGTCGGCTACTCGGGCTCCGTCGCCGTCCAGGGGGACATGACCGCACTGGTCACCGACACCGGGGAGCGGACCTACTTCGGCAAGACGGCTCGCCTGGTGGCGAGCGCCCAACCCGTGTCGCACTTCCAGAAGGCCGTGCTCACCATCGGCGACTACCTCATCTTCCTCAGCATCGCCCTCGTGCTCGTGCTCGTCCTCGTCGAGCTGTTCCGGGGTGCCAAGGTCCTGACCCTCGTCCAGTTCGCCCTGATCCTGACCGTCGCAGCCATCCCGGTGGCCATGCCCGCCGTGCTGTCGGTGACGATGGCGGTCGGGGCGGTGGCGCTGTCGAAGATGCAGGCCATCGTGACCAGGCTCGAGTCCATCGAGGAGATCGCCGGCATCGACGTGCTGTGCTCGGACAAGACGGGGACGCTCACCGAGAACCGGCTGCGACTGGGGGAGCCCGTGGTGATCGAGGCGGCGGATCCCGCAGAGGTGATCCTCGCCGGCGCGTTGGCATCGCAGGCCGAGACGGGGGACGCCATCGACCGGGCGGTGGTCGCCGGCGTGGCGGACCCCGCCGTTCTGACGACGTTCCGCCAAGACCGGTTCGTGCCCTTCGACCCGGTGAGCAAGCGCACCTCAGCGGAGATCAGTCACGATGGCCAGGCCTTCACCGTCACCAAGGGTGCGCCCCAGGTGATCCTCGACCTGTGCCGCCTCGACGAGGCGACGAGGGCCCGGGCCGACGCAGCCGTGGGCGAATTGGCGGCCGGTGGCTACCGCACGCTGGGGGTGGCCCGCCGGTCCAGCAGGCCCGGGGACGACGGCCCGGGTGACCAGGATGCCGCTCCGGGGGAGTGGCACCTGCTCGGCCTGCTCCCCCTGTCGGACCCGCCCCGCCCGGACTCGGCGGAGACGATCGCAGAGGCCACGGCCCAGGGGGTCCGGGTCAAGATGCTGACCGGCGACAACACCGCCATCGCCGCGGAGATCGCCCGCGAGGTGGGGCTCGGGACCGACATCGTCCCGGCCGGGACGTTGCTCGGAGGCGGAGCCGACCAGGAGCTGAGCCCGGCGCAGGTGGCCCGCATCGAGCAAGCCGACGGGTTCGCCGAGGTGTTCCCCGAGCACAAGTACGCCATCGTGAAAGCGCTGCAGGGGAACGGTCACCTCGTGGGGATGACCGGGGACGGGGTGAACGACGCTCCTGCACTCAAGCAGGCCGACACCGGCGTGGCCGTTTCGGGTGCCACGGACGCGGCCCGCGCCGCTGCCGCGCTGGTGCTCACCGCCCCGGGGCTCTCGGTCATCGTGGCCGCCATCGAACAGGCCCGCCGCATCTTCGAGCGGATGAGCTCCTACGCCATCTACCGGGTGACGGAGACGATCCGCATCGTCCTGTTCGTCGTGGCGGCGATGATCGGGTTCAACTTCTACCCGATCACCGCGATCCTCATCATCCTCCTGGCGCTCTTCAACGACCTGCCCATCATGACGATCGCCATCGACAACACGGCGGTCGACCCCCAGCCCGTCCGGTGGGACATGCGGCGCGTGCTCACCGTCTCGACGACGCTCGGTGTGGTGGGCGTGATCGAGACCTTCTTCATCCTCGTGCTGGCCAAGCTGTGGCTGCACCTCGACGTCGCCCAGATCCAGTCCTTCGTCTTCTTGAAGCTGGCGATTGCCGGGCACCTCACCCTGTTCGTCGCCCGCGCCCGGGGACCGTTCTTCCGGCGCCCGTTGCCGGCGGCCGCAATGGTCTGGTCGGCGGTCGGTACCAAGGTCCTCGCCACGTTGCTCGTCGGCTTCGGCTTCGGACTGGTCACGCCGGTCAGCTGGGCGCAGATCGGGTTCGTGTGGGCGTACTGCCTGGCCTGGGTGTTCGTGGAGGACTGGGCGAAGCTCGCTGTCTACCGGCACCTGGAGCTCGGTGGGCGCCACCACCGGCGCTTCCTGGCTCGGGTGCAGGAGCATCTCCAACCGTTAGGGAAAGGCGGCCCGGCGTGATCACCCGACCGCCCCGGCCGGGGTGACGTTCGGCCCTGCCAGCACGAGGACGGTCGGCCCACGCTGGACGGAGGAGGTGCGAGGTGGCACGCACGATTCTCGTCGGTGTGGACGGGTCGCCGGGGTCCCGCCGGGCGCTGGCGTGGGCTGTCGAGGATGCCGCGCTGCAGGGGGCGGTGGTCGAGGCGGTGACGGTGTGCCGCGGTGGCGGCGACGACATGGCGGAACGCTACGTGCCCTTCATCACGTCGCATCCGATGAACCGTCCGATCCACCCCAAGGTGGAGGAAGCGCGCCAGCGCCTCGCTGCGACGGTGGCGCAGATGGCCGAGGCGTACCCGGGAGTCGAGATGACACGGCAGGTGCTCCAGGGGGAAGACCCCGGAGAGGCCCTCTGCCGTCGCGCCGAACGAGCGGACCTGCTCGTCGTGGGCTCCCGTGGTCGGGGGGCCTTCCCGTCCCGCCTGCTGGGGTCGGTGTCGAGCAGGTGTGCCCACCACAGCCCGTGCACGGTGGTGATCGTGCCGGAGGGACCGAGCGGCGCCCCCCGGCACCCTCCGGTCCGGAACGGTCGGATCGTCGTCGGGGTGGACATGTCCGACGGATCGCGGCACGCCCTCGAGTGGGCGATCGGAGAAGCGGCGGCCCGTGGCGACGTGGTCCGGGCGGTGACCGTGTGGGGGAGGACCTACAGCTACGGCGCAGACGTCTACTCGCCGTCCGATGACGAGGTCGGGTTCCGGGCCAAGCGGGCGCTGGACGCGCTCGTCCGCGAGGTCGCCGGCGGAGCACCCGCAGTGGCCATCGAGACCCTCGCCGACGAGGGTGACCCGGGTGCCCGTCTGTGTGCGTTGGCGCGCGATGCGGACCTGCTCGTCGTCGGCCACCGCGGCCACAACGCCCTCGCATCGCTCCTCCTCGGCTCTGTCGCCGGTGCGTGCGCCCACCACAGCCCGGTGCCAGTGGCGATCGTCCGTCCCCGGTCGCGTCGCCCCGGGGCCGATCGCTCCGGGCGCGTCGCGGAGCACGCCGGCGCACCGGGCTGAGCTCCGGTCCGCCGCCCCGGGCGCCCCCCGGCGGACGACGCGGGACCATCAGGCGTCCCGGGTGGCCATCCGCCATGCGCCGATGGCGGTCCACCCCACGGTCCAGGCGACGACGACGCAGATGGCCACCACCGTGGACTCGTGGACACCGAAGGCCTGGCCTCCGGGGCCGTTGCCGCCGAACGGAGACGGCAGACGGCTGGGTTCCAGGTGGGCGGTGGCCACGCCGATGATGGAGCGTTGCAGGTTCACCAGGTGGGGGAGGCGGCTCCGCACTGCGAGCGGCGTGATGATGATCTCGAGGACGATCATCAGCACCACGGCCACGGTCCGTTGCCCGAGCAGCGAGGCGAGCCCCAGCCCGATCAGGAAGGCGACGGCCGCTTCGAGCTCGATCCACAAGCCCGTCTCCACCATGAGTGAAGCCGGTGGCGAAAGGAAGATGCGGGCGTAGTTCGGGTAGTTCTGGCTGGCGACCTCGACGGCCAGAGCGCGGAGTTGGGAGGGCGTGCACGGCGCCAGCGAGGGGGCGGCAAATGGGGGGGTGTTGGGCCCCGGCAGGCAGGTGATGTCCGACGGGTGCGCCTTCAGCCGGAGCGGGAAGTTCCCCACGACCTCGGTGGCGTGCTGCCCCGCCCACTGCTCCAGGCCCGCCTTCGACAGCTGCGCCGGCATGGTCACCCCGTCGTAGGTCAGCGTCCTCGGGGCGGCGAGAACGCACACGGTGCACACGATGGCGAACCCGACGGCGACGAGCGGCACGATGATGCCGAGCCCGGCCGGGATCCTCGCCAGGTACAGGGCCGTGCGGGATCGTCCGGTGATGACGTGGTGACGGAACATCCCTTCGGTCAGGTCAACGGAGCCGGCGGTGGCGCCGAGGGTCGCGGCGACGATGAAGCCGAAGACGTAGAGGATTCCTGCGACGAGTCCGACGAAGACGTCGTACCCGCCGGCCGGCCCGTAGGTGGCGGGGGCGACGGCGTGGAGGATGAGCCGGATGGCGAGGAACAGGGCCGGAATGCCGACGGTGACGCCGGCCAGCAGCGCCATGAGGCCACGTCGCCGTCGCAGCTCGTGCCACCGGGCGCCGATCATGCGGCCGGTGGGGATCCACGACCATCGCCGGTCGGGGGTTCCCCCCGTTCCTACCGCGAGTCGGACCGGGGCGGAAGGCTCTTCGATGCTCATCGTCATTGCGCTTCTCCCAGACGGCTGGTGACTTCGAGGAACCACGACTCGAGCGATGCCTGGAGCGGCTGGAGCCGGTAGAGGTGGATTCCCTCCTCGACCAGGACGCGGTTGATCTCGGCGATCAGGTCGCGTCCGGTCCCTGCCGGGAGGGTGGCGGCGATACCGTGCGGGACGAGGTCCACGGCCGCGCCGCCGACGATCGGTCGGACCAGTCCCCGGGCCCGCTCCGGTTCCGAGCACTCGATCTCGAGCACGACCGACGTCCCTGCCAGGAGCTCGGCGATGGGGCCCTGGCGGATGACGGTGCCGCGGTCGACGATGGCGACCGAGTCGCAGGTCCGCTGGACCTCATCGAGCAGGTGGGAGGAGAGGACGACCGTGCGGCCCTCGTCGACGAACGAGAGGATCATGTCGCGCATGTCGCTCATGCCGGCGGGATCGAGGCCGTTCATCGGCTCGTCCAGGACAAGGAGCTCGGGGTCGCCGAGCAGGCAGGCGGCCACGCCCAGGCGCTGGCGCATGCCCATCGAGTAGCCCGCCACCCGGTCGTCCGCCCGCCGCCCCAGGCCGACGCGGTCGAGCGCCGGCCCGATCCGGTCGGACGCTGCCCGCTCGCGCGAGCTGGCCAGCATGGCCAGGTTCTCCCGGCCGGTGAGGTGCTTGTGGAACCGGGGCTCGTCCACAATGGCGCCAACGCGGGCCAGTGCCCGGGCGCGCTCCCTCGGAACGGGGTGGCCGAGCAGGGACATCGTCCCGGCGTCGGCGTGCGTGAGGCCGAGGAGGACCCGCATGAGGGTCGTCTTGCCGGCGCCGTTCGGACCGAGATAGCCGAACGCACACCCGCGGGGGACCCGGAGCTCCACCCCGTTGACGGCGGTGTTCGAGCCGAAGCGCTTGACCAGGCCGTGCACCTCGACGGCCCAGGCGTCCGCGTCGAGCTCGTCCGATGGGGCAGGTGGTGCATGGACGCTCATCGTGGCCGGCCTCCTCGTCGGGCGTTTCCCTGGCCCCTAGAGCTACACGCCGGCCGGTGTCAGCACGGTGTCAACGCCGACCCGGATGGTCTCCATATGGAGCCGGTACGGCGCCACGCAGGGACAATGTCGTCGCTGCACGTCGCCGGCACGTGCCCTACGGTGGCACCCAGGTGCTCGGCTGTCACCGGGCTGTCACCTCCGACCGGGGAAACATGACGGCATGAGGGTTCTCGTCGTTGAAGATCACGAGGTGCTCGGCCGCACCGTCGGCGTCGGGCTGCGGCGGGAGGGCATGGCCGTCGACGTCGTGCTCGACGGTACTGACGCGCTCGACCGCCTGGCCGTCACGCGGTACGACGTCGTGGTGCTCGACCGCGACCTCCCTGGGGTGCACGGCGACGAGGTCTGCCGGCGGATGGCAGACGAGGGTGCCGCCGCCCGGGTGCTCATGCTGACGGCGTCGGGGTCGGTCGAGGACCGGGTGGCCGGACTCGAGATCGGAGCCGACGACTACCTGGCAAAGCCGTTCGAGTTCGCCGAGCTGGTGGCGCGCGTCCGAGCCCTCGGCAGGCGGACCCCGAGCGCGCTCCCCACCAGGTACGAGTGGGGTGACCTCCTGCTCGATCCGGCCCGGAGGCTGGCGAGCCGTTCGGGCCGCACACTGTCGCTCAGCCCCAAGGAGTTCGCCGTCCTCGAGCACCTGCTGGCCGCCGACGGCCAGGTGGTCTCGAGCGAGGAGCTGCTCGAGCGGGTGTGGGACGAGGCGATCGACCCCTTCACCACCACGGTCAAGACGACCATCCTGCGGCTCCGCAACAAGCTGGGCCAGCCCCCGGTCATCGAGACGGTGCGGGCCGGTGGCTACCGGATCGGGACCGGGCGGTGACGGACGACCAGACGGTGACGGACGACGGGCACGGGCACCCCGCAACGCGCCGGCGACGTTCCGGATCGCCGTTGCGGCGCCGGACCCTGCAGGTCCGGCTGGCCGCCGGCTTCGGTGGGGTCTTCCTGCTCGTGGGGCTCGTCCTCCTCGCCATCCTCTACCTGTTCGGCCGGGCGACCGCGCTTTCGACACCCGTGGCGGTGGGAACGGCAGTTGGCATCGGCCCCCAACGGGCTGTCGCCGTCGCTCAGCGTGCGGCCGACGCCCACCAGCAGCTCGTCGTCTCCGCTGTGGCGCTGATCATCCTGGCGGCGGCCTCGGTCGCGCTGGGCTGGGCCGTCGCCGGCACGACGCTTCGACCGCTGCGGACCATCACGGCGACGGCGCGGGAGATCTCGGCCAGCAACCTCCACCGCCGCCTGGCGGTGGAGGGACCCTACGAGGAGTTCCGGGAGCTGGGGGCCACCCTGGACGACCTCCTGTCCAGGCTCGAGGCCTCGTTCGCCTCGCAGCGCAATTTCGTCGCCAACGCGTCCCACGAGCTACGCACCCCGTTGACCGCCGAGCGGGCCGTGCTGCAGGTGGCCCTGGCCGACCCGGACCCGTCGGTGGCATCGCTGCGCGCCGCGTGCGAGGAGCTGGTCACGCTGGGCAGCCACCAGGAGCGCCTCATCGACGACCTGCTCACGCTGGCCGAGAGCGAGCGGGGCATCGAACGGTGGGAGCGCTTCGACCTCGCCGGCATTGCCCGTACCGTGGTCCACGACCGCCTGGACGAAGCGGCCGGACGCGAGGTCGCCCTGGACGCCGCCGGCGGCATGGCGCCGGTGGTGGGGGACAGGCGCCTCGCCACCATCCTGGTGGGGAACCTGGTGGACAACGCAATCCGCCACAACGTCCCCGGTGGGCACGCGACGGTGCGGACGTCGCAGAGCGGCCGGGGTTCGACGGTGGCCGTCAGCAACTCCGGTCCCCTCGTGAGCGACGAGGACGTCGACCACCTCTTCGAGCCCTTCGTACGCCTGGCAGGCGCCCGCCGCCTCCACGGTGAGGGACACGGCCTCGGGCTGGCCATCGTCCGGTCCGTCGCCGATGTCCACCGCGCCGAGTTGCACGCCAGAGCCCGGCCCCAGGGCGGTCTGGCCGTGAGCGTCACGTTCCCGTACCGGGAGCTCCCGCGGGCCTGATCCGTCACCCACGTGCGCAGGTCCCAGGTTTGGGTTGAGGCGTACAGGAGGTGGTGCTCTTGATACGACCGGTACCGGGAGCTGCGCCCTGGCGCATTCGGGGAGCCAGAACGGACGCGCCCCGGCCCCCCAGGCCAACCGCGGCGGCAGTCGGGATGGGGGGCCGGGACGGCGCTCGTCGAGCGGGTCAGGCAGTTCCCAGCTTGGCCAGCTCGGCCTGGACCTCTTCCTCGTGCTCGCGCAGGTCTCGGCGGGCGGCGGCGGGCGACCACCTCCCGGCCATGAAGAAGATCAACGGCAGGAACACGAGCTCGCCGGCGACGCACACCCAGTACCAGTTCTGCCACTGGCCCGGTGTCTCCTTCGCCGCATTCTGGACGGCGGCTCCGTGCGCCTGGAGGAAGGCGATGTCGGCCTTGGGCACCTTGGCGAGTGCCACGAGCCGGCTGATGGCCTCCGTCGGCGTGACGTGGGCGGCGGCGACGATCTCGCCCACGGCCTTGGCACCGGCGGCCGCATTACCTGGGTTGGCAGCCAGCGCGGCCAGCGTGGTCGGGTCGACCTGGCTGGCCGTGGTGAGCTGGGGTGCGTACTCGGCAGCCAGTGCCTTTGCCTTCGCTCCGTAGGTGACGAGCGGCGTGGTCGACGACACGACGAAGGGCAGGATGAAGATGGACACGGCGACCACGATGCGCAGGATCCATCCCCACACGGCGAGCCCGGTGGCGGTGAGCGCCGGGTTCCGGCGTTCGACCGTCTCGGTGAAGCTTGCCATCCACGGTGCGTAGGCGATGCCGAGGAAGACGGCCAGCAGGGTGAGGATGAGGACGAACTCGTAGTACGTCGTGTGGGGGGCGGTCGCCTTGCCAAGGTAGATGATCGTCATCACCACGGCGCCGATGGCTCCGACCACCATGAAGGGCTTGCGCACCTTGAGCCAGTCGGACAGCACCCCCACCACGACCAGCGCCAGCGCGTCGAAGGCCCACAGCCAGTTGCCGAGCGCATTCGCCTGCGACGGGCTGAACCCGAAGATGGTCTCGAAGTAGATGGGGTTGAAGCCCACAGCGGTGTAGTAGATGATCAGGAACACGCTGACGGCTAAGGCGGAGAGGACGATGTCGAGCCGGAGCATCTGCCGCCACGGGTGCCGGAGGCTCTCGCCGATGTCGATCCCCTTGGCCCTGGCTTCGATCAGGGCCCGGTCCCGCATCGACACCATCAGCTGGTCGCGCAGTCCCGGCGACAGCTCACGCAGGCCGAACAGGGCGACGACGAACACGGCGACGCCGACGATGCCGCAGATGATGAACTGGTCCTGCCAGGCGACGAGGTGGGAGAGCGTGTTGGACGCCACCACCGAGACGATGAGGCTCCCCACCACCGGACCGAGCGTCCAGAACCCCATTGCCGAGGCCCGGCCCAGCTGCGGCGAGAAGTCCCGCACCAGTGCCGGCGTCGCCACCAGGACGATCCCTTCGACGAACCCGACGGCGACGACGATGGTGGCGAACGCCCAGCTGTTCGGTGCGTTGGGGATGCCGAAGAGCACCAGCAGGGCGGTGATGCCGAGACCATAGGCGACCATGTTGGCCCGCCCCCACCGGTCGGCCAGGCCGGCGATCACCGAGCTGAAGGCACCGACCGCGTTGGCCACCACGGTGATGTCCACGTAGAAGCGGAACGACATGCCGTAGTGGGCCAGGATCTGGGGCGCCACGGCTCCGCCCACGTAGAGCTGGTAGTAGAGCATGATCGTGGCCGCCACCACGATGGCCAGGTAGCCGATGCGGGGCCCCGTGTCCGGGTAGCGGTCGAGCTGGCGGTACCAGAGCATCCGTACCAGCGCCCCCCGCGCGGGTGTCGGAGCCGGTGGCGTTCGTTCACCTCCCCCGCGGCCCTCGAGTGTTGCGACGCTGGGAGCAGCAGCATCGGCCATGGATCCCCCCTCCGGAGGCCAGGGTGGCCTCCACATGAATGAACGTTTATACATGTAATGAACCAACGGGGTCGCGTCAAGGGCCACCCCCGGCGTGGCATGCTCCGCCAGGGCACGTCCTCAGCGCACCGGCGCCGGCGTCGCTCCGGCGTTCGGGACGAGAAAGGGGGCAGCGCGATGGCCAGTGACGCGGCGAGCGACGCGGTGGCGGAGGCGATAGCCGACGACGGTGCCAACCGCTCGGACCCCGCCCGCCGCCTGCTGCGTGCCGCCGACGACCTGTTCTTCCGCCAGGGGTCGGCGGCCACCAGCGTGCGGGAGATCACCGGTGCCTGCGGTCTGACTCCCGGTGCCCTCTACAACCACTTCACGTCGAAGGAGGACCTCCTCTACGACCTGGTCGTGAGCCGGCACCGGTTGCTCGACGACGTGGTGGAGGCTGCGCTGGCGACGGTGGGCGACGACCCGGTCGACCGCCTCACGGCCGTGGTGCGCGTCTACGTCGAGGTCCACGTGAACGCCCGCCAGGGCTCACGGGTGGCGAACCGGGAGTACCCCAACCTCACGGGCCCCAGGCTGGACGAGGTGATCGCCATCCGCCGCCGCCTGCGCGATCGGGTGATCGGGATCCTCGGCGACGGTGCCGCGACCGGCCGCTTCGCCATCAGCGGTGGCACCGATCGGGCGTCGATCATGCTGGCCGCGTCGACCATCCTCGACATGTGCGTCCACAGCACCGAATGGCTCCGCGAGGACGGCCCGCTGTCGGTCTCCGAGCTCCAGGACCGCTATGTGGAGATGGCCCTCCGGATCGTCGGAACCGTGCCGGAGGGGAGTTCGCCGTCGGGAGTCGACGGGCGACCCGGCACGCACGGGGTAGTGTCGTCACCGGCCGGCGCGGCCTGACGAGCTGAGAGGCTCTGCTCCTCCGGCCCCGCCCGGCCCCCCACGGCACCTCCGGCCCCGCACGGCCCGTTCCTCCGGGCTCCGTGCCACCTCCGCTCCCGTCCTCGTGGGACCAAGGTCCCTGCCTGAGGGCGGGCAGGTGGGACACACTCGGACCATGGGCTCGCTCGACAGCGACCGCGGCATCCCGGACCGGCCGGCGATCGTCCTCGACGACGTCTCCAAGCGCTACCGGGGGGGCGGAGGTGTCGACGGGGTGACCCTCGACGTCTGGCCGGGGGAGGTGTTCGGTTTCCTCGGTCCGAACGGCGCCGGCAAGACGACCACCATCCGGCTGCTGCTCGACCTCATCAGGCCCGACCGCGGGACCATCACCGTGCTCGGGCTCGACACCCGCCGCGACAGCGTCGCCGCCCGCCGGCGGATCGGGTACCTGCCGGGGGAGCTCGCTCTCTACGACCGGATGACGGCCCGGGAGCTCCTCACCCACTTCGCCTACCTCCGCGGTGGCCCGACGTGGGAGGAGATCGGCCGGCTGGCGTCGCAGTTCTCCCTCGAGCTCGACCGGCCCATCCGCGAGCTGTCGAAAGGGAACCGGCAGAAGGTCGGCCTGGTGCAGGCGCTGATGGGGCGGCCCGACGTCCTCGTCCTCGACGAACCGACCTCGGGCCTCGACCCGCTGGTCCAGCACCAGGTCCACCGGGCCATCCGCGACGTGGCGGCCGACGGGCGCACGGTGTTCCTGTCGTCCCACGTGCTCCCCGAGGTGGCCCAGGTGGCTGACCGGGTGGGTCTGATCCGTGACGGCCGCGTCATCGCCGTCGAGCGGGTCCAGGACCTGCGAGGGCACGCGGCCCACATCGTCGACGCGCGCTTCGCCGCGCCATTGGCGGACGACGCTTTCGGCGACCTTCCCGGTGTGGACGGGCGGCGGGTGGCCGGTGACACCGTCCACCTCGAGGTGACCGGCCCGCTCGCTCCTGTCGTCCGGGAGCTCGGTCGCTTCGACGTCGTCGACCTGTCGGTACGGGAGCCCGATCTCGAAGAGCTGTTCCTCGCCTTCTACGAGGGAGCCGATGCGACGGCGTGAGGTCGGATCGGCCCACCTGCACTCGGTGTTCGAGCGGACGCTCCACGAGCAGCGACGGGCGCTGGTGGGCTGGTCGCTCGGCATGGTCGCCCTGGCCGCCACCATGCTCGCCCTCTACCCGACGGTGCACGGCAACGAGCAGTTCTCCAAGCTGATCGACTCCTACCCCGAAGCGTTCAAGTCGTTCTTCGGTGTCGCCGACTACACCAGTGGCCCCGGCTACCTGCGGGCCGAGGTGTTCTCGTTCATGGCCCCACTCCTGCTCGTCATCCTGGCCGTGTTGTGGGGGTCCGACCTCACCGCCGGCGAGGAGGAGCGGGGCACGATCGACGTGCTCATGGCCAACCCCGTGTCACGGCGACGGATCGTCGCCGAGAAGTGGGCGGCCCTTGCCGTCGGGGTCGCCGTCGTGGCCGCGTCGCTCGGCGTGGTCATCGCCGTGGCCGGCCCGGCCGTGTCGCTCCACGTGGGGTGGGGGCCGCTGTGGGCGTCCGTGGTGGCCTCGGGGATCCTCGCCCTGCTGCTCGGGAGCCTCGCCCTGGCGCTGGGCGCGGCCACCGGCCGGCGCGGCATGGCCCGAGGCGTCACCGCCATGGTGGCCGTGGCCGCCTACCTGCTCAGTTCGTTGGCCGGCCTGGTCTCGTGGCTGCGGCCCGTCCGATGGCTCTCGCCGTGGTATCACGCCCTCGGCGTCGATCCCATGGCCACCGGCTTCCGCCCCTTCCATCTCGCCGTCCTCGTGCTGCTGGTGGCCGCGTGCGCGGTGGCCGCCCTGGTCGCCTTCGACCACCGTGACCTGGGGACGTGAACCGGACCGGAGAGCTGCCGGGGCCGTGCCGGTAGTCGGGCCGGGGCGTGCCGGCCGACCGCATCTGCGGCACGCATGAGCGCCGGCGGGGAGAAAGTTGACTAATTAAGTCAGGTTTGTTGTAATGCCGGCATGGCTCTCCTCACCGCACCTGCCGAGCGTTCCGCCGACCCGGAGCTCGCTCCGGCCGTGGCCGCCGACATCGAGAAGTTCGAGCGGGTCCTGGGCGACTACCTGGCCGGGAGGGTGGACGACGACGCCTTCCGGGTGTTCCGGCTGAACAACGGTATCTACGGCCAGCGCCAGGGCGGGCACAACCAGATGGTCCGGATCAAGCTCCCGGGCGGCGCGGTGACGCCCGATCAGCTGGACGTGCTCGCCTCCGTGAGCGACACCTACAGCCGGGGGTGGGGTCACCTCACCACCCGCCAGAACGTCCAGTTCCACTTCGTCCAGCTGGAGCGGGTGCCCGAGCTGCTGCGCGACCTGGCCGCCGTCGGGCTCACCACCCGTGAGGCGTGCGGCGACACCGTCCGCAACGTCATGGCCTGCCACCTGGCCGGGGCCTGCCCGGCCGAGGTGCTCGACGTGGGCCCCTGGGCGGAGGCCACGTTCCGGCACTTCCTCCACCACCCCTACGCCCAGCGCCTGCCCCGCAAGTTCAAGATCAACTTCTCCGGGTGCGCCCGCGACTGCGGCCAGGCCATGTTCAACGACGTCGGCGTGGTCGCCGTCAGCCGCCCGGGGTCCGACGGTCGCCTTGAGGCGGGGTTCCGGGTCTTCCTCGGCGGCGGTCTCGGCGCCAACCCACATCCGGCCCAGGTCCTCGAGGACTTCACTCCCCGGGACGACCTGCTCGTCACGATCGAGGCCGTCCTGCGGACCTTCGATCACGACGGCGAGCGCAACAACAACCGGCGCGCCCGACTCAAGTGGGTGATGGACAATCTGGGTGTCGACGAGGTGCGGCGGCGGGTGCTGCGCGAGCGCACGCTCCTCCTGGCCTCGTCCACCTGGCCGGGCGGGGTGCCGGCCCTGGTCGAGGCGCTGGGTGACGAGCCGGCGGGCGGTGACGCCTCGGGGGCACCGGCACGCACGCCCGTGCGGCTCGTCTCGCGTGCGGCTCGCTCCGACTACGAGCGCTGGCGCTCTGCCAACGTGGTGGAAGGGGCGGCATCGGGCACGGTGTCCGCCATCGCCCATGCCCCCCTCGGCGACCTCACCGCCGCCCAGTTCCGTGCCCTGGCATCCGCCATCCGCGACATCGGCTGCGACGCGGTGGTGACCAACCGGCAGAACATCGCGCTGCGGGGGGTGGAGCCCGATCGCCTGGTCGAGCTCCACGCACGGCTGGTCGACGCCGGCCTGGCCCAGCCGGGCGCGGAGCTGGCCCGCGACGTCGTCTCGTGCCCGGGGGCCGACACCTGCAACCTGGCCGTCACCCAGAGCCGGGGCCTGGCCAGCGACATCGGCCGGGCACTGGAGGAGGCAGGACTGGCCGACGTCGAAGGCGTGCGGGTGAACATCTCGGGGTGCACCAACAGCTGCGGCCAGCACCATGTGGCCGACATCGGGCTCCACGGCGTGGAGCGCCGGGTCAACGGGGTGTCCGCACCCGGCTACCAGTTGCTCCTCGGGGGGCACCTGGGTGACACGGAGGTCGTCTTCGGCCAGCGCGCGCTGCGCCTCCCGGCCAAGGCCGTCGGTGCGGCCGTCGTCCGCATCGTCGGCCGCTACCACGAGGAGCGGGACGCGGCCGAGAACTTCACATCGTGGCTGGAGCGCTCCGGCGGCGCGTCGGCGGTGGCGGCGTCGCTGTCCGACCTCGACGAGTGGCCGTCCCGGGACGACCGGCCCGACTACTACATCGACTTCGACGAGACGGGACCGTTCTCCGGCGAGGTCGGCGAGGGGGAGTGCGCGGCCAGCTGACCGGTCGGCCAGCTGACCCGATCGGCCGGCCGCCGCTGGTGGACGGCGGGGCCGTAGGCTCGCTCCGTGTCCATCGAACTGTGGATCGTCGACGCCTTCGCCGACCGCCCGTTCAGTGGTAACCCGGCCGCGGTGGCGCTGCTGGCGTCGTTTCCCGACGACGCCACCATGGCGGCGATCGCCGACGAGGTCCACCTGTCGGAGACGGCGTTCGTCGTGCCCCGGCCGGACGGCTCCCACGACCTGCGGTGGTTCACCCCGACGACCGAGGTCGACCTGTGCGGCCACGCCACGCTGGCGGCAGCCCACGTGCTCGGCGCCGATGGGCGGTTCCACACCCGCAGCGGCACGCTCGCCTGCCGGCACGTGGGCTCGGGGGTGGTCATGGACTTCCCCGCCGACACTCTCGTGGTGTCCGACCTGCCAGACCTGGGGCTGGACGGCGTGAGGTGGGGCGGGCGGGGGAGGGACGACGTGCTCGTCGTGGTCGACGACGCCGGCCAGGTGCGGGGCCTCACGCCGGATCTGGGGGCGTTCGCCGCACTCGGCTCCCGAGCGGTGATCATCACGGCCCCCGGAGACGAGCCGGGTATCGACATGGTGAGCCGCGTCTTCGCACCGAACGTCGGGGTTCCCGAGGATCCGGTGACCGGCTCGGCCCACTGCACCCTGGCCGCGTACTGGGGACCGGAGCTGGGGCGGGACACCCTGGTCGGCTTCCAAGCCTCCCGCCGGGGCGGCAGGGTGGAGATGACGCTGGGTGGCGATCGGGTAGCCATCGGTGGAACGGCGGTCACCGTGGGCAGGCTGGAGCTCCTGGTCTGACGGCGACCGCGGGCGTGCGGTGTCCCAACCCCCGCCATCGGTCCACCCGGGTGCGTCACCGACCACGCCGGCCGCCGGGGGTACGGTGCGGTGCTGTGGAGAGCGAGGCCGCCCGGATCCCCACGTCGTCCGCCGTCACTGGGCCGGCGCCGCTGACGGTGCCCCCCGTGGGCACGCCTCCCGAGCCGACGCCAGCCCCCGGCCCGGAGGTGACCCGCGGTCCCGCCCCGACCACCGCCCCGACCACCGCCAGCCGTCTGGCGACGAGGCGCCGCCGACGGCCTTCCGCCCTGGTCGAGGGCCTCCGGATGGTCGCCGTCCGGGCCGTGGTGATCGTGGTACTAGCCGAGATCGGGCTGCATGCGTTCGGGCGGGAGTTCTTCCTCAGTCCCGGACTGGGGGGCAGGCACAGCTCCCTCCTGCTCTCCTTCTTTCATTGGGACTCCGCCCACTACCAGACCATCGCCCTCCACGGCTACGACCAGCGCCCGCTCACCGCCTTCTTCCCCCTGTACCCGTTGATGATCCGGGCCCTGCACTGGGTGGGCGTGCCTGGGCCGGACGCCGCCCTGGCCCTGTCGTGGGCGGCCACGGTGGCGGCGGCTGCCGTCCTCGTCCACCTGGCTCGGGACTGTTTCGGCCTGGAGCGGTGGTCGGCCGTGGTGGTGCTCGCCCTGTGGTCGCCGGCGTCGTTCTTCTTCTTCACCGGCTACCCGGAGCCCTTCGAGCTCCTCCTGCTCGCGGTCGTCCTCGCCTTCGTCGCCTCGCGCCGTTTCGCCGCTGCCGCGGTGGCTGCCGGGGTGGCGTCGGCACTGGCCCCCTTCGGTGCGTTCTTCGTGGTGCCGGTGGTCGTCGGCATGGTGCAGGCCCACCTGGCCGGGCCCCGCGACCACCCGGGCCGGACCATCGGGCGCCTGGGGGCCCGGCTGGCAGGTGCGGTGGTGGTCAGCGAGATCGGCGTGGCCGCGTACAGCGCCTATCTGTGGGCCGCGTTCGGTTCGCCGACGACGTTCATCTCGTCTCAGTCGGGCTGGAACCGGGTCCTCACCTACCCGCTGCACTCCCTGATCTGGCCGATCGTGCGGACGCTGTCGGGGCAGCTGATCGGTGACCCCCGGTACAACGCCAACGTCGTCACCACCGACGCCATCGACATCGCGGTGGCGCTCGCCGCCATCGCCGCCTTCGTCGTGCTGGTCGTCGCCGTCGTCCGTCATGGCGGCCGATCCTCGGTCCTCCTTCCCGGGACGGTCCTCCTCGGTCTCACCCTCCTCTTCGAGCTGTCCGATGCGCCGGCCGGCGGCGTGTCCCCCGAAGCGCTGGCGCGGCACTTTGCCGTGGTGGTGCCCGTATTCGTGGCGGGCGCCTCCATCCGCCGGTCCGAGAGCCTGGCCGGCCTGGTGGCCGTGTCGGCCGTGCTCGGCGCCGTGGCCCAGATCTTCTACTTCCACGGCATGTGGTTCACGTGAGCATCTCGACGATGCGGGCATGGGTGGTGGAACGGCCCGCCCCCGCCTCCGAGGGCCCGCTCCGCCTGGTCGAGCTCCCGGTCCCCGAGCCGGGACCGGGCCAGGTGCTCGTGAAGGTGCTGGCCTGCGGTGTGTGCCGGACCGACCTCCATCTGGCCGAGGGTGATCTGGCGCCGGTCCGGCCCCGGGTGGTGCCGGGCCACGAGGTCGTCGGGCGCGTCGAGCGGGCCGGGCCCGGGTGCCGCAGGCGGGGGGGCGAGCGGGTGGGCGTGGCCTGGCTGGCCCGGTCCTGCCGGGTGTGCCCGTTCTGCCGGACCGGCCGCGAGAACCTCTGCCTCGATCCCCGCTTCACCGGCTGGCACGTGGACGGCGGGTATGCGGAGTACCTGGTGGCCGAGGAGGCGTTCATCTACGACCTGCCCGACACGTTCGACGACGAGGAGGCGGCCCCGCTCCTGTGCGCGGGGATCATCGGCTACCGGGCACTGCGGCGATCGGGGGTGGCCCCCGGAGGGCGCCTCGGGATCTACGGATTCGGAGCCTCGGCACACCTGACGGCGCAGGTCGCCATCTATGAGGGGTGCCGCGTGCACGTGATGACCCGTTCGGCAGCGGCACGCGATCTCGCGCTCCGGCTCGGCGCCTCCAGTGCGGCCGGCGCGGCGGACCCACCACCCGAGCCCCTCGACGCGGCGATCCTCTTCGCTCCGGTGGGCACGCTGGTCCCGCCGGCACTGGCCGCCCTCGACCGGGGTGGCACCCTTGCCGTCGCCGGGATCCACCTGACCGACATCCCGCCGCTGCACTACCAGGCGCACCTCTTCGAAGAGCGCTGCCTGTGCAGCGTGACGGCGAACACCCGCGAGGACGGCCGGGCGCTGCTCGACCTTGCCGCTCGCATCCCGGTGCGGCCGACGACGGTGCGCTACCCGCTGGAAGCGGCCGACCGCGCCCTGGTCGACCTGGCCACCGACCGGGTGGACGGCGCTGCCGTGCTCGTCCCCTGAGGATCTGCACGCGGCGGCGCGGAGCCCCGACTCAGGGAGCCCCGACTCACGAGCCCGACGTGCCCCCCACCAGCTGCTCGATCCGCTCCAGCGTCCGTTCCATGTTCGTCCGGGTGATCTCGGGGAGCTTGCCCCGCTTCAGCAGGGCGCGCTGGTGGTCCTCCGAGACGTCCCAGCTCTCGCGCACGAGGGTGCCCCCGTCAACCGGCTCGAGCTCGTAGCGCCAGATCCGGCCGGCGAGGAACCGGCCGAGTACCCCGGGCGGCCTGGCCTGCCAGGCGATGCGCCGCCCGTCCTCGAACTCGACCACGGTGTTGACCATGGAGTACGGGATGCCCATGCGCATGGACATCCCGAACGTCGACCCCAGGGCGAGATGCTCGGGCGCACCGGGCTTGGCCTGCCGGACGGTGCCCGATCCGTCGATGTCGGGGTGCCGGGAGGCGTCGGCGACCAGAGCGAAGATCGCATCGGGCGGGGCGTGGACGACCCGCTCGACGCTGACGACGTCGCCTTCCATCCTGACCTCCGTTCGTCGTTACCGGGTGGAGACGGCGGACTCCCGCTGCGAGGCCGGCCCGCCGCCAGCTCGGCGCGTACCTGGTCCCGAGGCTACCGGTGGCCGCGTCGGCGTCGAACGGATCGCCCGGGGTGGCGCCGCCTGGCGCCGCCCGGCGCCGGGCGCTTCAGGGGGCGGGGACCTCGGCGGCGAGACCGAGGTCGGCCGATGACTGGCCGACGGCGATGCGGAACGTTCCGCTCGGCGTCTCCCACGACCCGTTGCGGTAGATCTGGAAGGACCGCCCCCCGACCGTCATCGACACCGTGGACGACGCGCCGGGAGCGAGGGTGACCCGGGTGAAGCCGGCCAGTTGGGCCGGCGGCTCGCCCGCCGTCGGAGGGAACCCGACGTAGACCTGGGGGACGGCGCTGCCCGCTCGCGCCCCGGTGTTGGTGACGGTGATGGTGACCCGCTCCTTCGCCCCCACCCGGCGGATGTGGAGCCCGTGGAGGGCGAACGTCGTGTAGGACAGGCCGAACCCGAAGGGGAACAAGGGGGTCAGTCCGTGCGCCTGGACGAAGCGGTAGCCGATGTCGAGGCCCTCGCTGTAGGTCGACACCCCGTTCACCCCGGGGAACTGCGACGGGGAGTTGACCGCCTCCTGGGAGGCCGAGGCCGGGAAGGTGACGGGAAGGTGGCCGGCGGGGTCGACCGTGCCGAAGAGGACGGCCGCGGTCGCCGGTCCGAACTGCTCGCCCGCGTACCAGGTCTCGAGGATGGAGGCGACCGAAGCGTGCCAGGGCATCAGCACCGGCCCGCCCGTGCTGAGGACGACGACGGTTCGCGGGTTGGCGGCGCCGACCGCGGCGATCAGCGCGTCCTGCAGCCCGGGGAGCGACAGGGACGGCCGGTCGAACCCCTCGCTGCTCACGTCGTTGGCGAAGACGACGGCGACGGCCGCGTGACGGGCTGCGGCGGCCGCCTGGGCGATCACGCCGGAGACGTCCTCCATGCCGATGCGCAGCATGCCCGTGCGGGCGGCGAACGACGGCAGGCCCGGCTCCATGGTGAACAGGTCCCACTCGATGCGGAGCTGGTAGTGGCGCCCGCCGACCAGCTGGGCCACCCCCGACCAGGTGATCGGTCCGTGCGTCCCGGGGCTGGACACGACGGCCGTCCCGTCGAGGGAGAGGACGGCACCCCCGGTGCAGCTGAGGGACAGCATGTAGAGGCCGGAGCTCGGCGGCGTCAGGGTCCCGGTCAGCGTGGCCGTGCTGGCGCCGCTCGACTGCGGAAGCACCACCCGGGTGCCGACCAGCCCCGCCAGGCCCGGGTACGCCGGGCAGGTCAGCCGGGGAATCGCCTGGTGGGCGGTGTTGGCCGACCCGCCGGTCCGGTGCAGGTCCGGGTGGGTCACCTGTCCGCCGCCGTGCGGGTTCGGCCCGGTGCTCCCGATGCCCGGGCGGGTGCCGGGTGGCGTCGGTGGCGCGCTTGAGGCGACCGGCACCGGCGGCTCGGCTGCGCCGACGCACACCGAGGTGTTCCCGTCCGACGCTCGTCTCCGGTACACGGTGGCCCCCGCCCCGTTGGCGACGGTCAGGGAGAGATCGGTCCCGGTGGCCGGGCTGCCCGGCGGGCGGAGCTCATCGGGGGTGGGGGGCGGGAGCGGCGCAACCGAGCTGGGCGCGGGGACGTAGGCGACGTGGTCCCTCGGTCCGGCCGCAGCCACGATCGATGACAGGGCTGTCGGCACCGCAGGGGCGGCAACGTACGAGCTCCCCCGTCCGGCGGTGATGGGGTCCGTCCCGGCGTTGGCCCCGATGACGGCGATGGTGGCGCCACGGGTCGAGAGGGGCAGGACGCCCCGCCGGTTCTGCAGGAGCACGGCCGCCTCTTCGGCGGCGGTGCGGGCGAACGCCGTGTGGGCAGGGGTGTCGACGGGTGAGAGCGGTGTCGGCGGGCGGGGGTGCTGGACCAGGCCATAGGTGAACATGGTGGTGAGGACCTGGGCCACCGCCCGGTTCACGACCGACATCGGGAGCGTGCCCGAGGCGACGGCGGAGGCGAGCGTGCCGGTGGCGGCCGGCTTGATCAGGTCGACGCCGGCCTTCAGCGCAGCCACCGGATCGTGGACGGCACCGAGGTCGGATCGCACGAAGCCGGTGAACCCCCACGAGTCGACTGTCGACAGGAGGGCGGCGTCCTGGCACTGGTAGGTCCCGTTCAGCTGCGGGTAGGCGCACATGAGGGAGCCGACGTGCCCCTTCGCCACGGCTGCTTCGAACGGTGCCAGGTAGAGCTCGTGGAGGGCGCGCACCGGTACGACCGCGTCAAGGGTCACCCGGTCGGTCTCCTGGTTGTAGGCGACGAGATGCTTGGCCTGCGCGATCACCGAACGGGACTGGATGCCGGTGATGTCGGCCACGCCGAGCTGCGAGGCGAGGAAGGGGTCCTCGCCGTAGCCCTCGAACGCCCGTCCGTCCAGGGGGAACCGGTCGAGGTTGAGGTTGGGACCCTGGACGACGTCGACGCCCTTGCCCCGGGCCTCGTCCGCCTGGACCTGCCCGTACTGGTGGACGAGGGACGTGCTGAAGGCGGAGGCCACGCCCAGCGGGGCGGGCAGCTGGGTGACGCCCCGCATTCCCGCCGCCAGGCCGGCCGGCCCGTCCTGCAGCGTCAGCTCCGGGATGCACAGGCGGGTGACGGGCTGGTTGACGTTCTCGTAGTGGCCGGCATAGCGGAGGTCGATGACGCCCAGCTTCTCGGCGAGCGTCATGCGTGCGACGACGAGCGAGGCGAGCGAGGCCGGCGCGTTGGCCCGGGCCACGGCCCGTTGCAGCCAGGGGCACGCACTGATGCCGGCGGCGGTCTGGGTACGGCGTTGGACCACCGACCGCCCGAGCTCGTGGCGGCTGCGCACCGGGCTGTTGCCGGCCGTGGGGACGAGGGTGGAGGCCACCAGCGCCACCACGGCGACGGTGGCGGCGCTGGCAGCGGTGAGGAGGCCGGCCCGCCAGGGCCGGCGCCACGTCCGGCGCCGCGCCCACCACCGCGCCCACCGCCGCGCCGGAGCCGGCCCGTCCGCCGGAGACAGGCCACGTGCCGGCCACAGCTCGTCTCCTGTCAGGGGGTCGTCCATCTCACACGGGGGAGCGGCCCTCGCCGCTCGCCCCCACAGGTAAGCAGATCACGGGGCCGATCGTCGCGCGCCAGCCCGCGGGCCCTCCATGGACCGCGGCGTGCACGTGACGGCCCCACCGGCTAGACAAGCCGACCGGTGAGGGTCCTGGTTGCCGAGGATGATCCCGGCCTGCGTTCGGTGCTCGAGCGGGGCCTGCGGGAGCAGGGCTACGTGGTCGACGCCGTGGCGGACGGCGACGCGGCCGTGGCCCACCTGCGCGCCTACGAGTACGCGGTGGCCGTCATCGACTGGCGGATGCCGGGCCGGAGCGGCATCGAGGTCATCGTCGCGGCACGTGCCCGCGGGATCGCCACGCCGGTGTTGTTGCTGACGGCCAGGGACGCGCCCGCTGACCGGGTGGCCGGGTTGGACGCCGGAGCGGACGACTACCTGGTCAAGCCGTTCGACTTCGCCGAGCTGCTGGCCCGCCTGCGCGCCCTGCAACGACGTCCCCCCGAGGTCCTCGCTGAGCGGCTCGTGTGCGGCCAATTGGAGTACGAACCGGCCGGTCACCGGCTGGTCGTCGCCGGGAGGGAGGTGCCGTTGACCGCCACCGAGCTCGGCATCGCCGAACTGCTGGCCCGCCGGTCGCCCTCGGTCGTCGACCGCCGGACCATCGCCGTCCAGGTGTGGGATGACGAGTCGGACGCGGTGGGGTCGAACACCATCGACGTGCACGTGGCACGGCTCCGCTCCAAGCTGAACGCGGCTGCCGACGCCGCTGAAGCCGCCGGAGCCCCCGAGGCCGACGCCGCGCCACGGGCCCGCATCGAGACGGTGCGGGGTATCGGCTACCGGCTGGTCGCCGGGTGAGGAGGTCGGGCCGCTTCGGTCACGCCGCCCGAGTCGCCGGCACAGCGGCGCTGGTGGTGGGGCTCGTGTATCTCGCCGTGGTGGCGGTCATCGACGAGGTGGCCGAGGTCCGACTGGTCCACTCGACCGACCTGACCCTCCAGACCGTGCTCGACCAGGCCGCCACCCGTCCCGGGCCTGTGGGAGCGCAGCAGGTCCTGAAGGACATCGACGACGCGCCCGTCCTGCTGTGGTGGGTGCCGACGGGCGGCAGCCCGGTTGCCGAGGTCGAGGGGGCACCACCGCTTCCCGTGGCTGCGTGGGCGAGGGCGGGCACCGTGCCCTTCACCGTCAGTGCCGGGGGCCGGATCCTGCGGGTCGACACCAGGCGTGTGGCAGGCGGTGTCGTCGTCGCCGGCATCAGCCTGGCTGCGGTGGACCATGTGCACGACGTGCTGGTGGGTATCCAGCTCGTGGTCGGTCCGGTGCTCGTCGTGCTCACCTATGCCGGCGCGCTGCTCGTCGGGGTGAAGGCGGTGGCGCCCGTCGAGCTGGCCCGCAGGCGCCAGCTCGAGTTCACCGCCGACGCGTCCCACGAGCTGCGGACACCCCTCAGCGTCATCGAGGCGGAGGTGGGCCTGACGCTGTCCTCGCCCCGATCGCCCGACGCCTATCGGCGCTCGCTCGAGCTGGTCCGGTCCGAGAGCGGGCGGCTGCGGTCGATCGTGGACTCACTCCTGTGGTTGGCACGCTTCGACGGGGCGCCCCCCGAGCCCGGTGCGGAACAGGTCGACCTGCGTGACGTGGCCCGGACGTGCGTGGACCGGTTCGCGCCGGTGGCGGCGGGTAGGGACCAGTCCCTCGAGCTCGAAGTGACCGACGCCCCGGTCGTCGTCGGCGCGCCGCGAGAGTGGTTGGACCGCCTGGCCGGGGTACTGGTCGACAACGCGTGCCGCCATGCCGGCATCGGGGGTTCCGTGACGGTGTCGACGTGGTCGACGGGCGGGAGGGTCGGCCTGGTGGTGGAGGACAGCGGGCCCGGGATCCCTCCGGGCGAGCGGGACCGGCTCTTCGACCGGTTCCACCGGGTGGGTGACGAACCGGGTGGGGCCGGGCTCGGCCTGGCCATCGCCGACTCGGTGGTGCGTGCGACCGGTGGCCGCTGGCACGTCGGTGACTCCCGCCTCGGGGGTGCCAGCATGACGGTGCACTGGCACCGCCACGGGCGCCCTGGGATCAGGCATCCGGCCGGGGTGTGGCACCCGCCTGAGGAGTGACGTGGTGCCGACGCGAGCCCGGCTGGCACCTCCGGCCGGGTCCATACCGCCCCGACCCGGGCGTAGAGCGGCGGATTCTTAGCCGTTTCCTACACTTCTTTCATAGCTCCGTAAGGTCCCCTTCTTACAGTGAGCGCATGAATTCGCCACAGAACTCGTGGCCGGCCCGGCACCCGTCCCGCCGTGACGGCCGAGCGTTGCGGGCCGCCCAGCGTGACGACGCCCTCGGCCGTGTCCGGTCGTTGACCCGCACCGTCGTCATCGGGTCGGTTGCCGCGGTGGGTGTGCTCACCGCGTACGTCGCCCACGCCATCCCCGGGCACAACTACGGCGCCAGCACCGCACAGACGTCGACCGGTAGCGGATCGTCGGGTGTCGTCTCCCCCGGCACCGGCTCCGGGTCGCTGGGCGGCTCCGGGTCGCTGGGCGGCTCCGGGTCGCTGTCTCCGGCGACCCAGGCACCGGCCCCCACCCAGGTCCCCCAGCAGACGTCCACCGGGAGCAGCGGGTTCTGATGGGGCTGCCCAACGCACCGGCGCGCTACGTGGGACGTGGCCTCGGGACCACGGTCGAGCTGCTGTGCACCGACCCCGGTGCGCTGGTGGTGGCCGCCGACATGCTCCGTGACGAGCTCGAGCGGGTCGACCGGGTGGCCAGCCGGTTCCGGGACGACTCGGAGCTGGCCTGGGTCAACCGGGCCAGCGGGACGGCCGTGACGGTCAGCGCCGAGCTGGGCGAGCTCATCGCCGGCGCGCTGCGCGGCGCCCAGCTGTCCGGAGGCCTCCTCGACCCGACCGTGGGGCGTGCCGTCGTCGACCTCGGCTACGACATCGACTTCGCCCGGCTGCGCCGGGGTGACCGGGACGATCGGGGTGACCGGGGAACCGGCGGTGCCCGGGAAGCCGGCCCTGGCACCAATTCCCACCCGGGCGAGGCTCCCGGGTGGGTCTCGGTGGCATTCGACCAGCGCGCCTCGACCCTGCGCGTCCCAGAGGGCGTGCTCCTCGACCTCGATTCGACAGCGAAGTCGGCGACCGTCGACCGGGCAGCGGCGAGGATCGCGTCGCGTGTGGGCTGCGGCGTCCTCGTCTGCATCGGCGGCGACCTGGCAGCCGCCGGGCCCCCGCCCGCCGGAGGCTGGTCGGTGGGGGTGGACGACGTCTCGGGCTCCGACGACTCACCCGCGGTGGTGTCCGTCTCCTCGGGCGGTCTGGCCACCTCCGGCACCGTCGCCCGCTCGTGGGTCCACGACGGCCGGGTCGTGCACCACCTGATCGACCCCCGCACCGGCGAGCCGGCCGAGTCCCCGTGGCGGACCGTGTCGGTCGCTGCCGCCAGCTGTGTCGACGCCAACATCGCGGCCACGGGTGCCCTCATCCTCGGCGCCCCGGCACCGCAGTGGCTCGCCGGAGCCGGGTTGGACGCCCGCCTGGTCAGTCACGAGGGTGGCGTGGTGGTGACCGGCGCCTGGCCCGCCGAGGCCGAGCGCCGGCCCGTCGGCGCGCTCCGGCCGCCGAACGGCACCGGCGTGGCCCGCAGCGCGCTGCCGGCCATGGCCGGCGTGGGGGTGGGGGCGTGACCGGCGCCGTCCTACTGCCAGCGGCAGCGACCACGTCCCAGAGCCCCATGGTCCTCTGGTACCTGACCCGGAGCACGGGCATCGTCGCCCTGGTCGTGCTGACGGCGGTGGTGGTGGCCGGCATCCTCACCACGCTCGGGTGGACGGCCCCGTGGTGGCCCCGATTCTTCTCCCGCTCGGTGCACCGGAACCTGTCGCTGTTCGCCACCGTCCTCGTCGCCGTGCACGTGGCCACCACCGCACTGGACGGGTTCGTGCACGTCGGGTTCCTCGACGCGGTCGTCCCGTTCCGCTCCCCCTACAGGACGGCATGGCTGGCGCTCGGGACGATCGCCTTCGACCTGATGCTGGTGCTGGTGGTGACGTCCGCGCTCCGGTTCCGCATCGGTTACCACGGGTGGCGGATGGTCCATTGGCTCTCGTACCTGATGTGGCCGATCGCCTTCTTCCACTCCGCCGGCATGGGGACCGATGCCCGGTTGGGTCCGGTGCAGCTCCTCGGGCTCCTGTGCCTGGTCGCCGTGGTGGGGGCCGTCATCTACCGCCTCGCCGCCGGCGGGCTGGGCGGCGCGGGCACGCCGTCGCCCGGGCGTGGCGCACCTGCCGGTGCACCGGTGCCGGTCCGGTCGCCCAGCCGGGGCGGAGTGATCCGATGAGCAGGGCCGGGACCGTCGACAGGCCCGCCGGGTTGGCGCCCCCCACCGGCGCGGTGCGGCTGCTGGCCGGGCTGGGGGAGCGGGGCGAGGCGACGGCGCTGGCCGACCATGTGGCCCGGTGGGGCCTGGTGCCCGATCCCGGTCGTCGGGGGCGCGGCGGGTTTCTCGACGAGCTCCACAGGAGCGGGTTGCGGGGCCATGGAGGAGCCTGGTTCCCGGCCGCGGTCAAGTGGGAGGCGGTGGCGGCCAGGCGCCTGGGCCGCCCGGTGGTGGTGGCCAACGGCTCGGAGGGCGAGCCGGCCAGCGGAAAGGACCGCCTGCTGCTGCGCCGGGCACCGCACCTGGTGGTCGACGGGCTCATGGTGGCGGCGGAGACCCTCGGCGCCTCCCGGGCGGTGCTCTACGTACCCGCATCCGAGGCCCGTCACCTCTCCGAGGTGCTCCGGGAGCGGCGTCGGGCCGGGATCGACCCCCTGGACGTGGAGATCGCGGTGGCGCCCGAGCGTTTCATCGCCGGGGAGGAGTCTGCCGTCGTCGCCCACCTCGACGGCGGCGAGGGCGCCCTGCCGGCTTTCACCGCCGTCACCCCCGTCTACCGCAAGGGGGTCGACGGCCGGCCGACGCTGGTGCAGAACGTCGAGACCCTGGCGCACGCCGCACTGATCGCCCGGTTCGGCGCGGCATGGTTCCGGTCGGTCGGCACGGAGGAGTCGCCCGGCACCGCGCTGCTGACCGTCACCATCGGTGCCAGTGGGCCGAGGGTCATCGAGGTCCCCTTCGGCGCCACCCTCCGCTCCGTCTGGAGTGCGCTGGGCGAGTCCCCCGCCGAGGCGCCGGCCATCCTCCTCGGTGGGTACGGCGGGACGTGGATGGCGGGCGCCCGGGTGCTCGACGTGCCTCTGGCCGAGGAGCACCTTCGACCTCTCGGTGCCACCTTCGGCGCCGGCGTGGTCCTGGCCCCGCCACCCACCATGTGCCCCCTGGCCGAGGTGGCGGCCATCGCCGCCTACCTCGCACGCGAAGGCGCCGGCCAGTGCGGACCGTGCGCCTACGGCCTGCCGGCCCTCGCCGACGCGGCGGCGTCGTTGGCCTTCGGCACCAGGGGCGGCGCCGGGGGACCGGCGGGTGGCGGCCTCCAGGCACGGATCTTCCAGCTGTGCGAGTCGGTCGAGGGGCGCGGGGCGTGCCACCATCCCGACGGCGCCGCCCGCATGGTCCGCAGCGCGCTCCTCGCCTTCGGCGACCACGTCGACCACCACCTCCACATCGGTCCGTGCCCGTCGGCCGCCGCTCGTGGCGGTCGCAGTGTCCCCCGCCCGTCCCCGGTGCGGGTCCAGGGAGCCGCCCCCCGCCCGCAGGCGCCCCGAGGGGCCCGGTTGAGCGGAGCCCGCCGGTGAGCCGGGCCGAGCTGCGGGTGATGGTCGACCCCACCTCGTGCGACGGCTACGGAACGTGCGCCGAGCTGCTCCCCGAGTGGATCGAGACCGACGAGTGGGGGTTCCCCGTCATCCGGCGGGAGGCGCTGCCGGCCCACCTGGCCGACCATGCGGACCGGGCCGTGCACGCCTGCCCCCGGATGGCCATCCGGGTGGTCCGGGTGCGCAGCTGACGGGACCGCCGGCCTCCGACCCTTGGCGACGCCCTCCGATCGCGACGGGCGGGCCGGTCCGGACGGACGCATCGGGTGGTCCGGGTGCCCCGGGGCCCCGGCAACCCGTAGCATGCGAGCCATGACCGACACGCGACCCCCCGACCCCGCGGACGCCCCCCTGGTGGGGATGAAGCCCCGCAGCCACGAGGTGACCGACGGACCGACCCGTGCCCCGGCACGGGCCATGCTCCGGGCCATCGGGATGACCGACGCGGACTGGGACAAGCCACAGGTCGGCGTGGCGTCGTCGTGGAACGAGGTCACGCCGTGCAACCTGCCCCTGTCGCGGCTCGCCCAGGGCGCGAAGGCCGGCGTGCGGGAGGCGGGGGGATTCCCCATCGAGTTCGTGACCATCGCCGTGTCCGATGGCATCTCGATGGGGCACGAGGGGATGCGGGCCTCGCTGGTCAGCCGCGAGGTCATCGCCGACTCGGTCGAGACGGTGATGCACGCCGAGCGCTTCGACGCCATGGTCACCCTGGCCGGGTGCGACAAGTCGCTGCCGGGGATGCTGATGGCGGCGGCCCGCCTCAACCTGCCCAGCGTCTTCCTCTACGGCGGCTCGATCCTGCCCGGCCGCCTGCGTGACCAGGCCCTCGACATCACGTCGGTCTTCGAGGCGGTGGGCGCCCACGCGGTGGACGCCCTGACCGACGAGGAGCTGAGCCTGATCGAGCACAACGCCTGCCCGACCGAGGGCTCGTGCGCTGGGATGTTCACGGCCAACACGATGGCCTCGGTGGCAGAGGCCCTCGGCATGTCGCTGCCGGGGAGCTCGTCGGCACCGGCGGTGGACCGCCGCCGCGACGACCTGGCCGCGGCGTCGGGCCGGGCCGTGGTCGAGCTGATCCGGGCCGGGATCCGCCCCCGCGACATCATGACCAAGCAGGCGTTCGAGAACGCCATCGCCGTCGTGATGGCGCTGGGTGGCTCGACGAACGCCGTGCTGCACCTGCTGGCCATCGCCAACGAGGCCCGGGTCGAGCTCGAGCTGGACGACTTCAACAAGGTGGCGGCCCGCGTCCCCCACCTGGCCGACACCAAGCCCCACGGTCGCTACCACATGAGCGACATCGACAGGATCGGTGGGGTGCCCGTGGTCATGGCCCAGCTCCTCGAGGCCGGCCTGCTGCACGGCGACTGCGTGACGGTGACGGGCAGGACGGTGGCCGAGAACCTGGCCGCGCTGGCCCCGCCCGCCCCCGACGGCTCCGTCGTCCACGCCATCGACCATCCCATCCACGCTCAGGGCGGCATCGCCGTGCTCACCGGCTCGCTGGCCCCCAACGGCGCGGTGGTGAAGGTGGCGGGCATCGACCAACTCGCCTTCGACGGCCCCGCCCGGGTCTTCAATGGCGAGGACGAGGCCATGGAAGCGATCCTCGGCGGGACGATCGAGCCGGGCACAGTACTCGTCATCCGCTACGAGGGCCCGAAGGGCGGCCCGGGCATGCGGGAGATGCTGGCGGTGACCGGAGCGCTGAAGGGCGTGGGCCGGGGAGGCGACTGCGCCCTGGTGACTGACGGGCGCTTCTCCGGCGGCACGCACGGCTTCTGCATCGGCCACGTCGCACCCGAGGCGGTCGACGGCGGACCGATCGCTCTCGTCGCCGACGGTGACCGGATCGTGGTCGACGTCGAGGCCCACACCATCGACCTGGTCGTCGATCCGGCCGAGCTGGAGCGGCGCCGGGCCCAGCTGAAGCACCCCGAGCCCCGCTACACCACGGGCGTGCTGGCCAAGTTCGCCCGGCTCGTCACCGGAGCCGAGCGGGGGGCCGTGACCGAAGCGTGACCGCGTCGCTCACGACGGGCACCGTCCGTGCCAACGGCGTCGAGCTGCACGTGACCGAAGCGGGCAGCGGCCCGCTGGTGCTGCTGTTGCACGGGTTCCCCGAGCTGGGCCTGTCGTGGCGCCACCAGTTGGAGGCGCTGGCGGCAGCCGGCTACCACGCGGTCGCCCCCGACCAGCGCGGCTACGGCGCCAGCTCCGCCCCGCCCGAGGTGGGTGCCTACGGCATCCGCCAGCTGGTGGGTGACGTGGTTGGCTTGATCGATGCCTATGGTGCCGACCGCGCCGTCGTGGTCGGCCACGACTGGGGGGCACCGGTGGCGTGGCACACCGCCCTCCTCGCCCCCGAGCGGGTAGCCGGGGTGGCGGGGCTGTCGGTCGCCTACGTGCCCCGCCCGCCGGCACCGCCCACCGCCATCTGGCGGCGGCGCCTGGCGGGCGTGTGGTTCTACATCCTCTACTTCCAGGAGCCGGGCGTGGCGGAGGCCGACCTGGGGCGGGACCCGACCCTGACGCTGCGTCGGATGTACGGCGGGCTGGCCGCCGGCCACCCGCCGGCCGACCCGTCCGCCGCGGTGCGCGACGGTCGCGGCATGGTCGAGCGCCTGCCCGAGATCGAGGACCTGCCCGCCTGGCTCGATCGGGACGATTTCGAGGTGAGCGTCGCCTCCTTCGCCCGCACCGGGTTCACCGGTGCCCTCAACTGGTACCGGAACTTCGACGCCAACTGGGAGGACACCGCCGACCTGGACGGGGCCCGGGTCGAGGTCCCCGCCGCGTTCGTGGTGGGAGCGGAGGACCCGGTGCTCGCCTTCACCCCGGCCGACGACATCGGGCGGTGGGTGCCGGACCTCCGGGTGCGACGGGTGATCGACGGGGCGGGCCACTGGGTCAACCAGGAGCGCCCGGACGAGGTGAACGCCGCGCTGCTCGAGCTGCTCGGCGGGCTCGATCTGCCGGGCTGAGGCGGGTGGGGCCTGATCCGGGCCCTGGTGTGCCCGTCAGTCGGTGGCGATGGCGACGACGGTCGCCGGCATGTCCCCGGCGGCCGAGCCGTTGTAGGTGGCCCTGCCGAAGGTGAACACACCGCCGTCGGCCGCGCCCAGCCAGTAGCCGTACCCGGTCGGCGAGACGGCCATGCCCACCACCGGCGCGTTCAGGTGCAGGGCACCGGTCGAGCCGTGGTAGGTGGCGTCGCCGAAGGAGAACACCCCACCGTCCGAGGCCACCAGCCAGTAGCCGCCCGAGTCGACGGTGGGGGCCATGCCCACCACCGGCGCGTTCAGGTGCAAGGCGCCGGTCGAGCCGAGGAACGGGGCGTCGCCGAAGGCGAACACGCCTCCGTCGGCGGCCACCAGCCAGTAGCCGTGCCCTGACGAGTCGGCGGCCATGCCCACCATCGGCGCGTTCAGGTGCAGGGCGCCGGTCGAACCGTGGAAGGTGGCGTCGCCGAAGGAGAACACCCCACCGTCGGCGGCCACCAGCCAGTAGCCCTTGCCGTCCGGGGTGGCGGCGATGCCCACCACCGGCGCGTTGAGGTGCCTGCCCCCCATGGACCCGTAGAAGTGTGCGGTGCCCAGAGCGAACACGCCGCCGTCCGCCGCCGCCAGCCAGTAGCCGCCGCCGTCGGGGGTCGGCGCCATGCCGACGATCGGGGCGTTGAGGTGCGCCACCGAGGTGGTCAGGTTGGCGGCACTGCCCACCGGGTATACGGTGCCATTCGATGAGGTCAGCCACTGGCCGTGCCCACCCCCCCGGAACCACCGGTCGATGACGTGCTCGAAGGTGGCGGCCAGCACGCCATAGCCGGTGTCGTTGGTGTGGATGCCGTAGGTGCCGGCCAGCGAGCCGCACATGTAGGTCCAGTTGCAGATGGTGGCCACGTTGAGGGGGAGGCTGGTCCCGCTGTAGGTCCCGGTGTCGCCGAAGTCCTGGGTGGCGAAGGCACCTTCGACGTCGACCGGGTACGCGCCGTAGGAGCCGTAGATGTTGTCGATCGTGCCGTCGAGGATCTTGGCCAGGTCCGCCGACTGGGTGGCGTTCGTCTGCCCCTGGGAGCCGCCCGGCGTGTACCACTGGGCCAGGAACGGGTCGTAGTAGTTCATGCCGAAGATGGGGACCCCGGGACCGGCCGCCTGCAGCCCGGCGACGATCTCGGGCAGTTGGGTCTCGAGCTTGGTCAGTCCGTTGATGATGCAGCTCAGGTTGATCGTCCCGCTCGTCAGGCAGCCGTCGACGTTGTTGGCGCCGATGTCGATGGTGATGTAGGCGACGTGGCCGGCATTGGCCCGCAGGAAGGCCTCCGCCTGGGCGAGCTGGTTGCCGGTCGGGTAGCTGCACCCGCCTCCGTTGATCATCGAGTTGGTGGTGGCACCCGAGCACGACAGGTTCTCCAGGGTGAGACCGGGGAAGTTGGTGGCTTCGTGGGCCGCGACCAGGCTGGCGTAGTCGGCGGCGGGGGAGGTGGCCCCGTAGCCGGCGCCGAGGGAGTCGCCCAGCGACAGCTGGTACGTGGTCGTCGGCACCCGGGGGGACGGCGCAGCGCCGGCCACCGCCGGCGCCACCGCCACCAGGCCGAGGATGGCAGCAGCGGCGATCACCGGGGCGAGAAGACGCCGCATCGTTCCCCGGCGGTCCGCGTCGGACTCGGTGGTGGGTGTGCTGCCCATGGGTCCCCCTCGCTCGTCCTGCCGGAACACCCGGCACCTGCCGGCCCGGCTCCACGGTCACGTTAGCCACCGGCACCAGGTGTTGGGACGCGCCCGGTTCACGAGGGGGTTGTGCCCGCGTGGTCGACGTGGCACACTGGATCGGTCATGTACGCAGCCATCGCACCCCGCACCGAGGTACTCGTCGCCTAGCGCACGCGACCCCATTCGACGCGTGCGCCCACGACCTCCCCGACGGGAGGTCGTTTTCGTGTCCGGGTGCCGGTCGGTTCCGACTCCCGGGCCCGTAGGGGGCACCAGGTCACCGACCGAGACACCACACCACCGAGACACCACACCACCGAGAACAGGAGACAGGGAGCAGCACATGGAACTCACCGGAGCCCAAGCACTGATCAAGAGCCTCGAAGCGCAGGGCGTCGAGGTGATGTTCGGCCTTCCGGGCGGGGCGATCCTCCCCGTCTACGACCCCATCCTCGACTCCTCCATCCGCCACGTGCTCGTCCGCCACGAGCAGGGTGCCGGTCACATGGCCGAGGGATACGCACAGGTGACCGGCCGGCCCGGTGTGGTCATGGTCACCAGCGGTCCTGGTGCCACGAACGTGGTGACGCCCCTGGCCAACGCGTTCATGGACTCCATCCCGCTCGTCGCCATCACCGGGCAGGTGCCGACGAGCGCGATCGGGACCGACGCATTCCAGGAGAGCGACATCACCGGCATCACCATGGGGGTGACCAAGCACAACTGGCTCGTCACCGACCCCGCCGACCTGCCCCGGATCGTCGCCGAGGCGTTCCACGTGGCCACCACCGGCCGGCCCGGACCGGTGCTCATCGACGTGCCGAAGGACGTGTCGAACGCCACCATGACCTGGTACGAGCCCTCGGAGGCCGACCTCGACCTCCCCGGCTACCGGCCGCAGATGGAGGGCGACCCCGAGGCGATCCAGGCGGCAGTCGACCTCCTGCTGGCTGCCGAGCGTCCCGTCATCTACGCGGGCGGGGGGGTGCTGAAGGCGCGGGCGGCCGGGTCGCTCCTCGAACTGGCCGAACGCACGGGGATCCCGGTCGTCACCACCCTGATGGCCCGTGGCGCGTTCCCCGACTCCCATCCGTTGTGCCTGGGCATGCCGGGCATGCACGGCAACTTCACCGCGGTCACCTCGATGCAGCGGTCCGACCTCCTCATCGCCCTGGGCAGCCGGTTCGACGACCGGGTCACCGGCAAGGTGTCGGACTTCGCCCCCGGGGCCAAGGTGATCCACGTCGACATCGACCCGGCCGAGCACAACAAGGTGCGCCGTGCCGACGTGGCCATCGCCGGCGACTGCCGGATGGTGATCGACGAGATGCTCGCCGCCCTCGACGCTGCCGGCCTGCCCTACGACGACGGTGCCCGGGCCGTGCTGGACCCCGCGGCCACCCCGGCCGATGCCCCGGCCGGCGCCCGCCCGGTGCCGGGCACGCGTGCGGCCGACCGGCCGGCCGAGCGGTTGGCCGAGTGGCGAGCCCAGCTGGCCGAGTGGCAGCGCACCTTCCCCCTCACCTACGAGGCCGACGCCGGTGCAACCGGGCAGGGCGGGGGGCTGAAGCCCCAGTTCGTCCTGGAGACGTTGCGGGATGCGACCCCGTCGGACACGATCGTCGCTTCCGGCGTGGGGCAGCACCAGATGTTCGCGTCGCAGTGGTGGCGCTTCGACCATCCCTACACCTGGGTCAACTCCGGGGGTCTCGGCACCATGGGCTTCGCCGTGCCGGCCTCCATCGGCGCCAAGGTGGGCCGTCCGGACCGGATGGTGTGGGCGGTGGACGGCGACGGGTGCTTCCAGATGACCGCCCAGGAGCTGGTCACGGCGTCGTCCGAGCGGATCCCGGTCAAGATCGCCATCCTCAACAACGCCTACCTGGGCATGGTGCGCCAGTGGCAGGAGATGTTCTACGAGGAGCGCTACTCCGAGGTCTACCTGTCTCCCGACCTGCCCGACTATGTGGGGTGGGCCGAGGCGATGGGCTGCGTGGGGCTCCGCGTGGAGTCGCCCGATGAGGTGGCGCCGGCCATCGACAAGGCCAACGACATCGACGACCGGCCGGTCGTGATCGACTTCCGCACCGACGCCTTCGAGAAGGTCTACCCGATGGTGCCGGCAGGGGTGTCGAACGACGAGATCGTGGTCGATCCCAGCCAGGCCGCCACGCTGGCCGCGCTGCGCACGGGAGGTGCCAAGTGACCGCCGCAACGACCGATCGTTGCCACCACACGCTGTCCGTGCTGGTGGAGAACAAGTCGGGCGTGCTCGCCCGGGTGGCCGGCCTCTTCTCCAGGCGCGGTTACAACATCGTGAGCCTGGCCGTCGCCCCGTCCGACGACGCCCGCTTCAGCCGGATCACCATCGTCGTCGACGTGGAGTCCGCACCCCTCGAGCAGATCGTCCAGCAGCTCCACAAGCTGGTGCCGGTGGTGGACATCTCCGAGCTGGCCCCGGCGGATGCCCGGGAGCGCGAGCTGCTGCTGGCCACCGTGTCGGCCGGACCGGAGACGAGGGGCCAGGTCATCCAGCTGGTGGGGGTGTTCGAGGGGAAGATCATCGACGTGTCGGCGGACCGGCTCACCGTGATGCTGGCCGGGGCACCCGAGACGATCGACGACTTCGAGGAGCTCATCCGCGGGTACGGGATCGTCGAGCTCCAGCGGACCGGCCGGGTGGCGCTGCCCAGACTGGATCGGGCCACCGGGGTCGCCGAGCGGCCCCGCGTGGTTGCCTAAGCTCATCCGGTCCCACCCGCAACACCCGCACCACCCGCACCGCCACATCCACCCCGAGACCCGAAGGCAGGAAGCACACGATGGCCACGCTGTACTACGAGAAGGATGCCGACCCGAGCCTGATTGCCGGCCGCAAGGTGGCCATCATCGGCTATGGCTCCCAGGGCCACGCCCACGCCCGCAACCTGTCCGAGTCCGGGGTCGACGTCCGCGTCGGCCTGCGTGAGGGATCGTCGTCGGCAGCCAAGGCGGCCGAGGCCGGCCTGCGGGTGGTCAGTGTGGACCAGGCAGCGGAGGAGGCGGACCTCATCATGCTGCTGCTGCCCGACACCGAGCAGGCGTCCGTCTACGAGGCGTCGATCGCTCCCCACCTCCAGGCGGGCGACGCGATCTTCTTCGCCCACGGCTTCAACATCCGGTTCGGGCTCATCACACCGCCCGACGGTGTCGACGTCGCCATGGTTGCACCCAAGGGCCCGGGCCACCTGGTGCGCCGCACGTACACCGAGGGAGGCGGCGTCCCCTCGCTCATCGCCGTGGCCGCCGACCCGTCGGGACGGGCCCACGACCTCGCCCTGTCCTACGCGCACGCCATCGGCGCCACCCGTGCGGGCGTGCTCGACACCACCTTCGAGGAGGAGACGGAGACCGATCTCTTCGGCGAGCAGGTGGTGCTGTGCGGGGGGCTGACCGCCCTGGTCCAGGCCGGCTTCGAAACTTTGGTGGGCGCCGGCTACCAGCCGGAGTCCGCCTACTTCGAGTGCCTGCACGAGCTGAAGCTGATCGTGGACCTCATGTACGAGCAGGGCATCGCCGGCATGCGGTTCTCGATCTCGGACACGGCCGAGTACGGCGACCTGACCCGGGGACCGCGGGTCATCAACCAGGCCGTCAGGGACGAGATGAGCCGGATCCTCGCCGAGATCCGCGATGGGCGGTTCGCCGAGGAGTGGGTGGCGGAGAACCGCAACGGCCGCCCCAACTACACCCGCCTGCGGGAGGAGGGCCTGGCGCATCCCATCGAGAAGGTGGGCGCCGAGCTGCGGGCCATGATGCCGTTCATCGGGGCGGGCAAGGAGCGCATCCAGGACGTCTCAGGGGGCTGAGCCCCACGGCTCCACGCTCCGGCGTCTCCGGACCCGGGGGCGTTCGCCCCTGCGGCAATGGGTCCTCCGACCCTGGGGCCAGGGGAGGGGCCGGCGCACAGTGGGTGTATGCGAGTACATCCACGGACCCCACAACCTGCGATCGAATCTCCCGGTGCTGCGCGGGACGGCCCGTCCCGTCCCTGGCGCCGTCGAGGTGCGGTCGTCGGCGCCCTCCTGACCGCCGGCCTGATCGCTGCCGCGTGCAGCTCGAACACCTCGACCAGCGGCACGACCTCGACGGTACGGGCCGGGCCCGGGCCCACGGCGACCGCCGGGCCGGGACCCACGGCGACCGTCGGACCGGGGACGTCGACCACGCTCGCCACGTCGGCGGCGCTGTCGGCCGCGCTCACCCAGGCCATCGGGCAGGAGCGGGACGCCCTCGCCACCTACCAGGGCATCGTGGCCGTGCAGGGATCGGTGCCCCCGTTCGACAACGTCCTCGCCTCTGAGCAGCAGCACGTGGCCACCCTCGAGCAGGCGGCAGTCGCCCACGGCGTGCCCCTGCCGGGCAACGCGGCGACGGCGGTGCCGGCACCGTCGACCCGCACGGCCTCGTGCCAGGTCGGCGTGAACGTCGAGCAGGGCATCATCGCCACCTACGGCAGCCTCCTGCCCACGGTGACCGCCTACCCGGACGTGACCCGCATCTTCACGTCGCTTCGGGACACGTCGCAGACCAGCCACCTGCCGGCGTTCCAGCACTGCGCCTGACGGGCACTGCGCCTGACGGGCACTGCGCCCGGCAGGCCGGAGCCCTGTGACGGGCCCAGTACCCGGGCCGGTCGGCGACCTCAGTCCGGGCGGAGCAGCGATGGCACGAAGAAGAGCTCCAGCTCACGGTGGACGCCTTCCACGTCGACGGTGGTGTCGGCAACCACCATGAGCTGGAGCAGGACCTGGCGGAGGGTCCAGTCGAGGGCGTGGAGGGGGTCGCTCCGCAGGCGGGCCCGCACCTCGGGCTCCTCGAAGTAGGGGAGCACCAGGGCGTGGATCCCACCGAGGAAGTCCCCCACGGCCTCGAACGAGCCGACCTGGGCCGGGGTGACCCGCTCCACGAACAGTCGGAGCACGGGGGTGGCCCGCACCTGGGCCACCACGTAGGCCATGGCGTCGACCAGACGAGCCTCGAACGGGCGCGTCCGGTCGTCGAGCAGGCCGGTGATGCCTCGGGCCAGCCGACCCGACGCATGCATGAGCACGCCGATGAGCAACTGGTCCCGGGTACCGAGGTGGCGGTAGAGGGTCATCCTCGTCACACCGGCCTCGTCGGCGATCGACTCCATGGAGGCATCGAGCCCGTCGCGGGCGAGCACGGTAGCGGCAGCGTCGAGCAGCCGGGCCCGGGTGGCCGGGGCCCGGTCGGTCACCCGGGCCCCGCTCGACGCCCGGCCACCGTTCACCCCCCGTTGCCGGCTGGCACGTACGTGCGGCAGGGCTGACCACGCAACGACGGGCACGCCGGCTGCGGGTCGGGCGGCGTGATCCCCGGGATCACAGGCAGGACCAGCTGGGTCGGTTGGACGCCCCCCAGGTGGAGGGTGTCGACCACGTTGCCGTGTGTCTGGTACGTGCCGAACTCCCACGCCGGGCGGTCGCCGCCAGGCGCGCTGATCGTCACCCGGATGCGCGACCCGGCCCGGAAGGCGTACGCGAAGGGCAGGATGGGCACGCGCACTTCGACGAACTTACCGCGGGGGAGGTTGTGCGCATCCTGTGCCAGGTAGGTCGGTACCGGGCTGATGGCCGTCGAGGCGGCCGCGTTCAGCGCCCGGTCGCTGGCCCGCAGCACGCCCGACTGGATGAAGAGCTCCTTGCCGTCGGGGCGGACCTCCGAGATGGTCACCTGCAGGTCGGTGTCGAGCGCGGTGCTCTCCACCTCGAGGTTCATCGACGCCGGCCCGACCACCACCACGTCGTGGGCCAGCGGCGGCGTGATGAACCCGACTCCCTCGGAGCCCACGACGGGTGCCCACTGGTAGGGGGGCAGGGCGGCCCACGCGTTCCCGGTGGGGAGATCGCTGGCCGGCCGGGCCGCCGGGTTGGGGCGGAACGAGACGGTGCCGGCGGTCACCGCACGCTGTGTCAGGGTGCCGCCCGGACCCGCCGTCCACACCGTCGGGACGGCGGCCGGTGGCGGCCACGCCGTGTAGTCCTCCTCCCACACCGGCTGCATGGCCCCGGGACCGGCGCTGCCGCCGCCGTTGTCGAAGAGCACCCGCACCCGTGGGGTCTGGGTCTCGAAGTCGTGACGTGCGGCGGCCACGGTGGGCGCGTTGGTGAAGCGGAGGGGCGGCACCGCCCCGGACGGCGCGCTGGCCAGCTGCTGGTAGAGGGGCCCGGCGAAGGCGGCCAGGACGCCGGTGGGCTTGGGGACCTCCTGGGCCACGAAGATGTCGAGGAACTCCAGCCAGCGGGAGATGGTCCCCGGTCCCAGCGAGTCGACGTGGGTGCCGTTCACGATGGTGGCGAACACGTGGGGGTCGTGGGCCAGGGCGGGGATGATGGCCGGCCACTGACCACCGGTCTGCTCGTCCTGGAAGGCGCCGGAGATGAAGACGGGCACGTCGACCTTGGCCGCCCACGTGGCCGGCGCCCGCTTGTCGTACAGGGCCGGGACCCGGTGCTGGGCCGATGCCAGCAGGGTGGCCACATTGCGAGTCTCGAGGTGGAGCACCTGGTTGGCCAGACACACCTTGTCGCCGTCGGCGATCATCGTCTTCGCCCACTGCTGGCCGCCCTGGGGAGCGGCCTGGGCGTCGGACACACGCTGGGCGATCCAGCCGGCGGCGAACCCGCTGTTGTAGATGCCGCCGGGGAAGCCGCTGGCGTAGAGGTCGTTGGTCAGGCTCATGGGGGCGATGGCGGCCAGGTCGGGAGGTCGGGTGCCGGCCACGAACATCTGGGAGATCCCCGAGAAGGAGATCCCCACCATCCCCACCTTGTGGTGGGCCACCCACGGCTGGGAGCCGACGATCTGCACGGCGTCGTAACCGTCGTAGGTGGTGGGCAGGTCGAAGAGGCCGAAGGCGCCGCCCGAGCACCCCGTACCCCGCATCTGGAGGCTGACGGTGGCGAAGCCGAGCTCCGGTGCGATGAGGGAGCCGACGGCAGTGGCTGTGGAGGGGACGAGCGGATCGCTGGTCGACTCGCCGTTCTGGTGGAGGACGGCCTGGATCAGGCTGTGGGGGGCGGCGATGGCGTACCCCGACTCCTCGATGACGGTGGGGAACGGCCCATCGGCCAGGGTCTTGCCGGGCGGGAGCCGCACGGTGGCGGCCAGCTGCACCCCGTCGCGCATGGTGATGTAGTTGAGCCCCACGTGCATGCGCTGGTCGGCGTAGAACGACGCCGGCGGTGTGTCGGAGGTGGAGAGGACCCGGAAGGGGGAGGTCCCGAGCACCTTCTTCCCGACGACCTCACGGAACGTGTAGCCGGGCCCGGGGGTCAGGTCGCGGATGAGGGCGCCGCCCAGCCGGTCGACCGTCTCGGTTCCGGCAACATGGCCCGACGGGTCGGCCAGCACCATGCGGGCGCCCGGGGTGGCGCCGAGCACGTAGGCCTGGCCGACCGAGCCGTGGGCGGTGAAGGTGGCATTGCCCGTGATGGCGGGTGCCATCGGCGCGTGGCTCTCCGAGCCGCTCGCCGCGCTCGAGCAGGAGGAGAGCACGGCGGCTGCGGCGAGCACCAGCGTGGCTGCACGTGCCCGAGCGCGCGTTGGACGGCGAACCTGCATGGGACCCCCCTGGTCGTGGGCGTGCCGGCCGCTCCGGCACCCGGATCTGTGACGCAGTGGCGTCCTGCGTGACGGCACTGTTACACAGAACCAGGCCGCGTAACAAGCCCGCCGCCGAGATCAGCTGGCCAGGGCCCCCACCACGTGGTTGATGCACGCGCACAGCGCGGCGACGTCGTCGGGGTCGACGGCCGGGAACATGGCGATGCGGAGCTGGTTGCGGCCCAGCTTCCGGTAGGGCTCGGTGTCCACGATGCCGTTGCGCCGGAGCACGGCGGCGACAGTGGCCGCGTTGACCTCGTCGGCGAAGTCGATGGTGCCCACCACCCGGCTCCGCTCCTCCTCCTTTGCGACGAACGGGGTGGCGAACGGCGAGGCGTCGGCCCAGGCGTAGAGGATCTCGGCCGAGCGGTCGCACCGGCCGGCCGAGAACTCGAGGCCGCCGTTCTCGTTGAACCACCGCACCTGGTCGTCGAAGAGGAAGATGGTGGCGAGGGCCGGCGTGTTGTAGGTCTGGTCCAGGCGGGAGTTCTCCAGGGCGATGTGGAGGTCGAGGAAGGCCGGTGTCCACCGGCCCGACGCGTGGATCTGCTCGATCCGCTCCACCGCGGCTGGGGACAGCAGGGACACCCACAGGCCGCCGTCGGAGCCGAAGCACTTCTGGGGGGCGAAGTAGTAGGCGTCGAAGGCGGCGGGGTCGACCCGGAGGCCGCCCGCCCCCGACGTGGCGTCCACCGCCACCAGCCCGCCCCCCTCGGCCGGCGGCACGGCGCCGTCGGGCCGGGTGATCTCCATCATCACCCCGGTCGAGGTCTCGTTGTGGGTGAGCGCGTACAGGTCGACGTCGGGGTCGGCCACCGCCGTCGGGTGGGTGCCGGGTTCGGCGGTGATGACGGAGGGATCGTCGAGGTGGGGGGCGTCCTTGGCCGCCTTGGCGAACTTGGAGGAGAACTCGCCGAAGCTGAGGTGCTGGCTGCGCCGTTCGATGAGGCCGAACGTGGCGGCGTCCCAGAAGCAGGTGGTCCCGCCGTTTCCGAGGAGGACCTCGTAGCCCTCGGGGAGCGAGAACAGCTCGGTGAGGCCGGCACGGAGGCTGCCAACCACGGACTTCACCGTCTTCTGCCGGTGGCTGGTGCCCAGGTAGGTGGTGGCCGCCGCTCCGAGCGCCTCGACGGAGGCGGGACGCACCTTGGAGGGGCCCGAACCGAAGCGACCGTCGGCGGGGAGGAGGGAGGCGGGGATGGCGATGTCGGGGGTATCGGTCACGTATGGAATCATGGCACCCATGGTCCGACCCCCGGCAATCGAGCGCCCGTGACCGCCGCCGAGCAGGAGGGTCGCGCCCGGATCTCCCGCCGTGCCGCCTCGGTGGCGCCGTCGGCCACCCTGGCCGTCGACGCCAAGGCCAAGGCCCTGCGTGCCGCCGGCCAGAGCGTGATCGGCTTCGGTGCCGGCGAGCCGGACTTCCCCACCCCGGGGCACATCGTGGAGGCGGCCGTGGCCGCCTGCGCCGACCCGACCATGCACAAGTACACCCCCACGGCCGGCCTGCCCGCCCTGCGCGAGGCGATCGCGGCCAAGACCGGCCGGGACTCCGGGCTGGTGGTCGAGCCGTCGCAGGTGCTGGTGACCAACGGCGGCAAGCAGGCGGTGGCCAACGCCTTCGCCGTGCTGTGCGACCCGGGTGACGAGGTCCTCGTCCCCGCGCCGTACTGGACCACGTATCCCGAGGCCATCGCCCTGGCCGGCGGGGTCCCGGTGGCTGTGCCCACCGACGAGTCGACCGGATTCTGCGTCACCGTCGACGCCCTCGAGGCGGCCCGGACGCCCCGCACCAAGGTGGTGCTGTTCGTCTCGCCGTCAAACCCGACGGGGGCCGTCTCGCCCCGGGCCGACATCGAGGCCATCGGCCGCTGGGCCGTGGAGCACGGCCTGTGGGTGGTGACCGACGAGATCTACGAGCATCTCGTCTACGGCGACGCCGTCCACCACTCCATGCCCGTGGTCGTCCCCGAGCTGGCCGAGACGTGCGTGGTGGTGAACGGGGTGGCCAAGACCTACGCCATGACCGGTTGGCGGGTGGGGTGGCTGGTCGGCCCGCCTGACGTGGTGGCCGCCGCCACCAACATCCAGTCCCACGAGACCTCGAACGTGGCCAACGTGTCGCAGCGTGCCGCCCTGGCCGCCGTGTCGGGCGACCTGGGTGCGGTGGAGGAGATGCGGGCCGCCTTCGACCGCCGTCGGCGCACGATCCACCGGATGCTGAACGAGATCGAGGGGATCACCTGCATCGAGCCCCAGGGCGCGTTCTACGCCTTCCCGTCGGTGGCCGGCCTCCTGGGTCGGACCATCCGGGGACGGACCCCGTCGACCAGCGCCGAGCTGGCCGAACTGGCCATCGACGAGGCGGGGGTGGCCGTGGTGCCAGGTGAGGCGTTCGGTGCGCCGGGGTACTTCCGCATGTCCTATGCGCTCGGGGACGACGACCTGGTGGAGGGCGTCTCCCGGCTGGCGACGCTGTTCGCCGACGCCACATGACCGGCCGGGGCGGGCCCGGGTGGACCGTCCGGGGTCGGACGGGCTGAACTACACGAGCCGAACCGGAGAGGACGACAGCGCATGGCCCCCGGCACCGCTGCCGGGGGGACGGACCTGCCAGCAGTACCGGGACCACAACGAACGTCACGCCGCAGCGCCCGGGGGGAGCGCCTGGACCATCACAGATCTGGACCGCCACAGAAAGGAAGTGGGATCACCATGCCGAGGGTGCTCGTCACCGAGAAGTTGGCCCAACGGGGCCTGGACCTCCTGGCCGAGGCCGGGCACGAGGTCGACGTCCAGCTGGGACTGTCGCCCGAGGAGCTCCTCCAGGCCATCGTGGGCGCCCACGCCCTGATCATCCGCTCGGCCACCACGGTGACCTCGGACGTCCTGGCGGCCGGGACCGACCTCGTCGTGGTGGGTCGGGCCGGCATCGGTCTCGACAATGTCGACGTCGAGGCGGCCACCGGCCGGGGCGTGATGGTGGTGAACGCCCCGCAGTCGAACATCCTCTCGGCCGCCGAACAGGCGATGGCCCTGCTCTTGGCCCAGGCCCGCAACGTCCCCCAGGCCCACGCCGCGCTGGTGGCGGGCAAGTGGGAGCGGTCCAAGTGGGAAGGGGTCGAGCTGCACGGCAAGACCCTCGGCGTGATCGGGCTCGGCCGGGTCGGTGCCCTGGTGGCCCAGCGAGCGCTGGCGTTCGGCATGCGCCTGGTGGCCTACGACCCCTATGTGTCCGCCGAGCGGGCACGCCACATGGGCGTGGAGCTCCTCGACCTCGGGAGCCTGATGGCCCAGTCCGACTTCGTGACCATCCACCTGCCGAAGAACCCCGAGACCCTGGGGCTGATCGGCGCCGACCTGCTGGCCAAGGCGAAGCCGGGCATCCGGATCATCAACACGGCCCGGGGCGGGATCGTCGACGAGGAGGCGTTGGCCGCCGCCATCGAGGCGGGAACGGTCCAGGGCGCCGGTCTCGACGTGTTCGCCAAGGAGCCGACGACCGAGTCCCCCCTGTTCTCGCTGCCCTCCGTCGTCGTCACCCCCCACCTGGGGGCGTCCACGGTCGAGGCCCAGGACAAGGCGGGCATCACCATCGCCGAGCAGGTCATCCTGGCCCTCGACGGCGACTTCGTCCCCTACGCGGTCAACGTGGCCGCCACCGACGTGTCGGAGACGGTGCGGCCCTTCATGGGCCTGGCCGAGCAGCTCGGCCGCATCCTGGCCTGCCTGGAGGGCGGCATGCCCGACACGCTGGAGATCGAGTACCAGGGCGCCCTGGCCGGCACCGGCACCGGGATCCTCACCCTCTCCGCGCTGAAAGGGCTGTTCGCTGCGGCGACGGAGGACCCGGTGTCGTACGTGAACGCCCCCCAGATGGCCGCCGAGCGGGGCCTCGAGGTGCGGGAGACCTCCAGCGTCACCGCCCACGACTACGTCAACCTGATCACCGTGCGCAGCCGGGCCCACGCGGT
>JAJZDI010000017.1 GCA_021806045.1 Actinomycetes bacterium | reverse complement strand
CGTCGTGGGCCGAGGGGTCCTGGTCGTCCACGTAGTTGCAGTGGATGGTGACCTTGTCGCCCGGCTTCCAGCTGCGCACGGCCGACCCCACCCGCAGCACCACGGCCGCCGCGTCGGAGCCGACCACCAGGTACGGGAGCACGTGCCGCATGCCCCACCGTCCCTCCCGACCCAGCCTGTCCAGCAGGGTGAAGGGTGAGATCGGCTCGAAGATCGACGTCCACACCGTGTCGAAGTTGATGGCGCTGGCCATCACCGCGATGTAGGCCTCGTCGGGAGCGAGCTCGGGGACGGCCACCTCCTCCACCCGGAGGGATTTTCTCGGATCCTTCACGTCGGAGGCCATCCCCTCGAACATGCCGGCGTCCTCCCGGCGGACGAGGGCGGCTCGATAGGACTCGGGGAGGGGCACGGCGGCGAGGTCGTCGCCCGTGGCCCCGGCGAGGATGGCCTCCAGGATGTGCTGCATCGATCCGGTGGTCACCGGTCGCCTCCTTCCTGGGTGCCGGACGCCATCGACGCCAGCCGGTCCCGGAGCGGGTGGTCACCGAGCGACAGGATGCGTGCGGCCAGGAGGCCCGCGCTGCGGGCGTCGCCGACGGCGACGGTGGCCACCGGCACCCCGCCCGGCATCTGCACGATCGAGAGCAGTGCGTCGACCCCGTCGAACGGCGCCCGGGGGACGGGCACCCCGATCACCGGCAGTTGGGTGACGGCGGCCAGCATGCCGGGGAGGTGGGCGGCACCGCCAGCTCCGGCGATGAGGACCCGCGTTCCCCGAGCGGCCGCGGTGGCGCCGAACGACGTCATCTCGTGGGGGGTGCGGTGGGCGGACACGACCCGCACCGAGACGGGAACCCCCAGCTCGTGGAGGACGTCGGCAGCCGGTGCCATGGTGGCCAGATCGGACGAGCTGCCCATGACCACCTCGACCGGTGGGGGGCCGCCAGTATGTACGAAGCTTGACATACGAAAACTTTTAGTAGAAATAATGTTCGTATGTCAATCACCGCCCCAAACCTGCAGGCTGCGTCCCCCCGGCCACGCGTCGGCATCGTGGGAGCCGGCCAGTTGGCCCGGATGACCGCCCAGGCCGCGATCGACCTGGGGATCGACCTGGTGACGCTGGCGTCGTCACCTGCCGATCCGGCCATCGCCGCCTGCGCCGACCACGTCGTGGGCCCACCGTCCTCCCTGGCCGCCCTCATCGAACTGGCCGGCCGGGTGGACGTGGTGACGTTCGACCACGAGCACGTCCCTTCCGGCCTGGCCCGTTCACTGGTGAACCGCGGCTCCGTCGTGCGGCCCGGCCCGGCCGCGCTCGAACTGGTGCAGGACAAACTCGTCGCCCGGGCCGACCTGGCCGCCGCCCAGTTCCCCGTGCCGGCCTTCGCCCCGCTCGACGGCGACCCGGTGGCCGGCGTGTCCGCCTTCGCCGCCGACCACGGCTGGCCGGTGGTGGCCAAGGCACGGGGGGGCGGCTACGACGGACGGGGCGTCGCCCTCATCGCCGGACCGGCCGATGCCGCCTTCCTGGCCGATGTCCCGCCGGGATCGTGGTACGTGGAGGCACACGTCCCCTTCGTGCGGGAGTTGGCCGTCGTCCTGGCCCGGCGGCCCTCGGGTGAGGTGGCCACCTACCCCCTGGTGGAGACCGTGCAGCAGGACGGGATCTGCGTGGAGCTCCTCATGCCGGCACCCGTCGACCGGGCGGTGGCCGGGCGGGCGACCTCGCTCGCCGTCGCTCTGGCCAACGGCGTCGACGCGGTGGGGATCGTGGCCGTCGAGCTCTTCCTCCTCGAGAACGGCGGCCTGGTGGTGAACGAGCTGGCCGTGCGACCCCACAACTCCGGTCACGGCACCATCGAGGGCACCGTCACCTCCCAGTTCGAGAACCACCTCCGTGCCGTCCTCGACTGGCCGCTCGGGAGCACCGACCTCATGGCGCCGGCCGTGGCCATGGCCAACGTCCTCGGCGACCCCGCCGGGGGCGATCCGATGCGCCGGCTGCCCCGGGCGTTGACCGTGCCCGGCGCCCACGTCCACCTCTACGGCAAGTCTTTCGCCCCCGGGCGGAAGCTCGGCCACGTCACGGTGACGGGAGCGGACATGGCGGAGGCCCGGGCCGCGGCCCAACGGTGCACCGCCATCCTCACCGGCTCGACCATCGGGTGACACCCTGGATCTCCACGCGACACCCGTTCCGGGGAGCGGCAGCCGCCCTCGCCACCCGTCACGGCAAGGAACGGCTGATGGGCCCGGTGCTGGCGGCGGCCGGGCTCGCCGTCGAGGTGGCGCCGGTCGACACCGACGCGTTCGGCACCTTCAGCGGCGAGGTCCCCCGACCGGGGCCCCCCGAACAGGTGGTGGTGGCGAAAGCCCGGGCCGCCATGGCTGCCTCCGGACGGCACATCGGTCTCGCGTCCGAGGGGACGTTCGCGCCGATGCCCGGCGCGCCGTGGGTCACGGCCGACATCGAACTGGTGACCGTGGTCGATGACCGGGTGGGGCTGGTGGTGACGGAGCGGGCCCACGCGCCCATGCCCCTCGTCGCCGTGCACGTCCACCCGGAGGACCGGGCCACGCTGGCCCGGGTGGCCGGCGACATCGGGCGGCAGGCGGTGATCGTCCGCCCCACGTCGGGTGGGCCCGGCGGCATCACCAAGGGCGTGGCCGACCCCGATGCCCTCGCCGGTGCCGTGGCCCGGGCCGCGTCCGTCTCCGATGACGGCCTGGCCACCATCGAGGCCGATCTGCGTGCCCACCTGTGCCCACCCCGGCGTGTCGTGATCGCCGACGCCACCCGCCGGCTGGCCGCCCGGCTCCGCCGGCCGTGCCCGTCGTGCGCGGCACCGGGCTTCGGTGACGAGACCACCGAGCTCGGGCTGCCGTGCGGGGGCTGCGGCCTTCCCTCCGGTGACGTGCGGGCGATCACCGTGTCGTGCCCGACGTGTGGCCACCAGGAGATCCGGCCCGTGGCCGGGGTTGCCGACCCGGCCCGCTGCCGCTGGTGCAACCCGTGACCCAGCCGGTCATGACGGGGGCATGCGGATCGACGGGGACCCGCCCCGTCAACCCGGTCCGGTCATGCGCCGTCGTGGCCGGGTTCGGTGACCAGTGCCAGCAGCTCGCCGATGCTGTGGGGTGCCTCCACCTGGTGGCGGAGGGGGCGGTCGGGGTTGATCCGGTACTGGTTGCGCCGGCCCACCCGCTCCCGTTCCACGTACCCGCCGGCGACCAGGTCCGAGATGATCGACTGGGCCGCCCGCTCGGTGATGCCCACCCGCTCGGCGATGTCCCGGCACCTGCCTTCCGGGTCGGCGGCGATGGCCACCAGCACATGGCCGTGGTTGGACAGGAACGTCCACCTGCGGATCGCAGGTGCGTTCGCCTCGTCGCCGGAGCCTGACACCGGCTCCCCTACCGGCGGGATCGGCGGGACCACGCACGAATCGTACCCCGATTCACGAAGAAAGGTTCGTGTCCCATTGACATACTCTATATTCACGAAATAATATTCACGTAATCTACTAGACCGATTGCGGAGGAGGGTTCGAGTGCACACCCTGGCAGACCTCGGAGGGTTGGTGGCCCTGGCCGGTCCCCTGGCCGGCGCAGCAATGGCCGGACGCGACACCCGCACCGCTCTCCGCCGGGCGGCGCGGGGTGCTGCCGTCGGTGCCGTCGGTGCCGTCATCGCGCTGGCGGGGGTGGCGATGGGCGGCACCGCCCGGTCCGCCCTCCCCCACCTGGGCGGCACGGGCCTCCTGCTCGACCACTTCACCGTGGCCGTGCTGGTCCTCGTCGCACTGGTCGGGGCCGTGGTCCTCTCCTTCGCCCGCCGCTACCTCCAGGACGACCCGCGGGGGGCCGTCTTCGCGCGCAGCGCCAGCATCGTCGTCGCCGGCATGGTCCTGGTCACTGCGGCCGGAGACATCGTGCTGATGACCGTCGGGTGGGTACTGGCCGGGGCCGCCTTCGTGGTGACCGCCGGGTACCGCACCGACCTCCCCCAGGTCGCCGGCGCACGCCGGTCCATGCTCCGGTCGTTCGCCGTCGGCGACCTGGCTCTGGTAGGAGCCGTCACCGTGATCGTCTGGCACGCGGGCGACGTGAACCTGGGGAACCGGCTGGCCGCCTCCACCCGGCTGCCCGGCCACCTGGGCCTGGTGGTCGCCGCCCTCGTCGGCGCGGCTGCGCTGTCACGCTGCGGCCAGGGGCCGTTCCGCACGTGGCTGCCGAAGACGGTGGCCGCCCCCACGCCGGCATCCGCGCTCCTCCACGCCGGGGTGGTCAACGGCGGGGGGATCCTGCTCCTCCGCCTCGACCCGGTGGCGACCTCGAGCCTGCCTGTCACCATCCTCCTGTTCGCCGTGGCCGGGGGGAGCGCGGTGGCCGCCGGCGTGGCCGCCGGACGGCGTCCCGATGCCAAGGGCGGGCTCGCCCTGTCCACCATGGCCCAGATGGGGTTCATGCTGGCCGAGGTGGCGGTGGGCGCACCGGTGGCGGCGACGACGCACCTGATCGGCCACGGGTTCTACAAGGCCAGCCTCTTCCTCGGCTCCGGGGCTCGGGTCACCCCTCCGGTGGCTGGTGCCGGTGCCGGGGTTCGGCGCCCGGGGAGCTCCCTGCCGGCTGCCGCCGCCGCCGTGATCGCCTCACTGGCCGCGGCGGCCACCAGTGCCGCTGTCATGCGCTGGGCCGGCATGGCCGGCGGGTCGCTCGTCGCCGTCATCGCCCTGTTCGTCGCCTTCGCAGCCGGGGCGGCGGCGTGGGGGTGGTGGGAGCACCGGCCCGCCTCACGCGGGGCGAACGCCCTCGCCGCCGTGACCCTGCTGGCCGGGTCGGCCGCGTACGGGGCGGTCGCCGCCGGAGCCGCCGCCTGGTTCGGGCCCGCCCTCCCCGCCGGGGGACATGGGGCGCTGGCTCCCGGATGGCTGGTGGCCGTGGCGGTCGGGGGTGTGGTGCTCTCGGCCCTGGAACGCGACCCGCGCCTCAGCCGCCGGTTGGCCGGGGCCGGCCTGGCCGGTCTCGCACCGTCCGGTCGTGCCATCGAGCGGCCCCCGCTACGGCCCGCCCGCCAGCCGTCGGGCCGGTTGATCCCCGGTCTGGCCGGCGCCGGTGCGCCGGCAGGACGGTGAGCGCCATGACCGGCCCGTCACGGGCATCCATCCTCGTCGACCTGGACGAGGCGGCCCGCTTCGTCCCGCCCATGTGGCCGCTCTCCACCTTCGTCGCCGTCAATCCCCTCTGGGACCTCCGGCAGCTGGGGTTCGACGGGGCCATCGAGGCGGCCGGCACGCTCTACGGCGCCGACCTGCTGCCGCCACCCACCCCGACCGGCGACCCCGTGCCGCCTGGCCGGTCCGACCCGACTCCTGACGGGTCCCGGGCCGCGGACCGGGCATCGGCGGCCGTCGATGACGTGCTCACCCGCTGGTGCGCGGCGTTCGTGGGCGGTCAGCTCGGCGGGGGCGATGGCGGGGGTTTCTACGCGGCGTGGCGGGCCGGGATCGGTCACGACCCGGCCGCCCGGCGGCTGGCCGGCCAGCGCGGTCGCGCCGCCATGGCCGCTGCGCCGGCGGACGCGGTGGCCGCCATCGCCGTCGCGCTGGTGGAACTAGGCGTCGGAGATGGTGGGCGCACCCCGGCCTTCGCCGCCCGCCTGGCCCGTACGCCGGGATGGGCGGGGCTGGCCAAGTGGCGCGCCCAGTGGGCGCCTCCGGGCACCGGCGCTCCCCGCCTCACCCTGGTGGACCTGATGGCCGTCCGCCTCACCGTCGAGGCCGCGCTCCATGCCGAGGGATTCGGGGATGCCGGCACGCTCCCGCCACTGGTCCGGGCGCCCGGTGGGCGCGACACGGATCGGGAGTTGCAACGGGCCGAGCTCACCGCCTGCGAGGACCGGTTCCGCCACTGGCTGCTGACCGCTCTCGACCACCCCTCCGACGACCGGCCTGCCGGGCCTCCGGCCGCCCAGGTCGTCTTCTGCATCGATGTGCGCTCGGAGGGGATGCGGCGCCACCTCGAGGCGGCCGGACCCTACGAGACCCTCGGGTTCGCCGGGTTCTTCGGGCTGCCAGCACGCTTCCGGCCGCTCGGCGCGCAGGGGACCGTCGACCTGTGCCCCGTCCTCGTCCGCCCGACGGTGGATCTTATCGAGGTGCCGGCCGGCGGCGAGGAGGCACCTGCGGCGCGCGCGCTCGGGGCGCTCGCTGCCCGCGGCGCCGCTGCCGCCGCCTTCGAGACCGGGCGTGAGCATCCGGTCGGGAGCTTCCTCCTGGCCGAGTTGACCGGCCCCGTGCTGGGTGCGGCCGCCCTGGCCCGGACGGTGGCTCCCTCGTGGACCGGTCGCCTGCGCTCCTGGGCCCGGCAGCGCTTCACGTCACCCGGCCTCACCGAGGTGGTGCCCGAGGCGGGCGACCGGGGGATGAGCCTCGACGAGCAGGTCCACTACGCGGCTTCGGCCCTGTCGACCATGGGGTTGGTGAGGGGGTTCGCGCCGCTGGTCGTCCTCACCGGCCACGGTGCCACCAGCGCCAACAACCCGCACGCCTCGGCGCTCGACTGCGGTGCCTGCGGGGGGAACCGCGGTGTGGTGAGCGCCCGTGCCGCCGCTGGCATCTTCAACCGGGATGAGGTGCGCGCCGCGCTGGCCGCCCAGGGCATCGTCATCCCTCCGTCCACCTGGTTCGTGGCCGGCGAGCACGACACGGTGACCGATCGCGTCGAGGTGCTCGACCGGCACCTGGTGCCCGCCTCCCACCTGGCAGGGCTCGAGGCGCTGGAGCGGGCGATAGCCGACGCACGTGTCGCGCTCGTCGCCGAGCGGTCGGCCGACCTCCCCGGCGCCGCCGGCGCCCGTGGGCCCGACGGCGTCGACGCACGTGCAGTCGACTGGGCCCAGGTGCGCCCGGAGTGGGGGCTTGCCGGGAACGCGGCGATCATCGTCGGTCCACGGCGGATGACCGCCGGTGTCACCCTCGGCAGGCGGTGCTTCCTCCACTCCTATGACGCGGCCACCGATCCGGACGGGACGGCGCTGGAGACGATTCTGACCGCACCGGTGGTGGTGGCCCACTGGATCAACGCCCAGTACTACTTCTCCACCGTCGCGCCTGAGCTGTTCGGCGCCGGCGACAAGACGGTCCACAACGTGGTGGGCGGGATCGGCGTCGTCACCGGGACGGGCGGCGACCTGCGCATCGGCCTGCCCCGCCAGTCGGTCTTCGACGGCGCCCGGTCCGTCCACGAGCCGTTGCGGCTCCAGGTGGTGGTGGAGGCGCCTGTCGCCATGGTCGACCGGACCATCCGCCGCAACCCCGTCCTCGGCGACCTGTTCGACGGGGACTGGGTCCACCTGGTGGCACGGGACGCCCCCGGGTCACCATGGTCCAGGCGGTTGCCGGGCGGTCGGTGGATCGTATGGGAGCGGTCGAACACGGAGGAGGTGGGAGCAGTCCATGCCTGATCATCCCGGGCTCATGGCCATGACCAAGGTCGAGGTGGTGGTGGAGGGCACCGATGCCCCCCTGGTGGAGCAACTGGTCACCCAGGCCGGGGCCAGCGGCTTCACCGCTGTCTCCAACGTCTCGGGCCTCGGCCACGGCGGCTACCACCAGGGCCGGCTGCAGTTCAACGACCGCAACGCCCTGTCGCTGCTCATCGTGGTGCTGCCCTCCGAACGTGCCGACGACCTGATCGCCGGCCTCCGCCACCTGTTCGACCGGCGACCGGGCGTGCTGCTCGTCTCCGACGTCTGGGTGAGCAGGCTGGACTACTTCACCTCGTAGAGCCCGGGATCGTGGTGGGAACGGCCCGTCCCCACTGAGCCCCGGGACCCGGTGGCGAGCCGGTCAGGCGGCGCGCCGGGACCGGTGCCCCTGCCGGCTACTCGCCGTCGCCGCCGCCGACGGGCGCCACCGCGGCCACCTGCTGGCCCTCGTCGAGGGCCATGACCCGCACCCCGGTGGCGTCACGACCCTGGGAGGCGATCTCCCGCACGGCGGTGCGGATGACCACCCCCCCGCTCGAGACGAGCAGGATCTCGTCGTCCAGCCCGGCCATGAAGGCGGCCACCACCCGGCCCCGCTTGGCCGTGAGGCGGATGCCGCGCACGCCCTGGCCGCCGCGTGCCTGGCGGTTGAAGCGCTCCAGCTTGGTGCGCTTGCCGTAGCCGGCGTCGGTGACGATGAGGATGTCGGTGTCGTCGCGGGCCACGTCGCACGAGACGACCTCGTCGCCCTCCTTCAGCCGGACGCCCCGCACGCCGGCCGCGTCACGACCCATCGGGCGCACGTCCTCCTCGGAGAACCGGATGGTCATCCCCGCGCTCGTCACCACGAACAGGTCGTCCTCCCCACCCGTCTCCACCACCCGCACCAGTTCGTCGCCGTCGCGCAGGTTGATGGCGATGAAGCCCTCGCGGCGTGACTTGTCGTACTCGGTGAAGGCCGTCTTCTTCACCTGACCCTGACGGGTGGCGAAGACCAGGTAGTGGTCGGCGGTGAAGTCGCGGGTCGAGATGATGGCCTGGATCTTCTCGTCGGGGGCCAGCGGCAGCAGGTTGACGGCGGCCGTGCCCCGGGCCGTCCGCTCCTTCATCGGAACCTCGAAGGCCCGCAGCCGGAACACCCGGCCCCGGTTGGAGAAGAGCAACAGGTGGGCGTGGGTGGAGGTGTGGACCACGTCGTGGACGAGGTCCTCCTCCTTCAGCTTGGCCCCCTGCACGCCGCGTCCACCGCGGCCCTGGGTCCGGAAGGCGTCGGCCGACACGGCCTTGATGTAGCCGGCCCGGGTCATGGTCACCACGATCTCCTCGTCGTCGACGAGGTCCTCCACCCCGAGGTCGCCGGGGTCGTGGGTCACCTTGGTGCGGCGTTCGTTGGCGAACTTCCCCCGCAGCTCGCCCAGCTCGGTGGCGATGACACCGCGCAGCTTGCCCGGGTCGGCCAGGATCGACTCCAGCTCGGCGATGGTCTCGCGCAGCTTGGCCATCTCCTCCTCGAGCTCGGTCCGGCCCAGGCGCGTGAGGCGGCCGAGGGTCAGGTCGAGGATGTGGGTGGCCTGGGTCTCGCTGAAGGCGAACGGGTCGGCCATGAGGGCCTCGCGGGCCGACGCTCGGTCCTCCGAGGCACGGATGGTCTCGATGACGGCGTCGAGCATGTCGATGGCCCGCAGGTAGCCCTCGACGATGTGGGCACGGTCGCGGGCCTCGTTCAGCTCGAACTCGGTGCGCCGGGTCACCACCTCGATCTGGTGGCTGACGTAGTGGCCGACCAGCTGGGCCAGGTTGAGGGTGCGGGGCACCCCGTCGACCAGGGCCACCGCGTTCACCGCGAAGCTCGTCTGCAGCGGGGTCTGCTTGTAGAGGTTGTTGAGGACGACGTTGGCGTTGGCGTCGCGCTTCAGCCGGATGACCAAGCGGGTGTTGCCGCCGGCGGAGTCGTCCTGCACCTCGGCGATGCCGTCCAGGTCGCCCGCCCGCACCAACTCCTCGATCCGCTTGGACACGGAGGCGACCGACGTCTGGTAGGGCATCTCGGTGACGACGATGCGGGTCTCACCCGACCGCCCCTCGTCCACCTCGGCCACCGCACGCAGCTTGACCGACCCTTTGCCCGTCCGGTAGGCGTCGAGGATGCCCTGGCGACCGAGGATGAGGGCCCCGGTGGGGAAGTCGGGACCCTTGACGAAGGCCATCAGGTCGTCGGGAGTGGCGTCGGGGTGCTCCAGCATGTGGACGGTGGCGTCGACCACCTCGCCCAGGTTGTGGGGCGGGATGTTGGTGGCCATGCCCACGGCGATGCCCTGGGAGCCGTTGACCAGCAGGTTGGGGAAGCGCGACGGGAGGACCCGCGGCTCCTCGGTGGTGGCGTCGTAGTTGGCCTCGAAGTCGACGGTGTCCTTGTCGATGCCGGCCATGAGCTCGAGGGCGAGGGGGCCGAGACGGCACTCCGTGTAGCGCATGGCCGCCGGTCCCTCGTCCGGTCCGGTGCCGCCGAAGTTCCCGTGACCGTCGATGAGCGGGTGGCGCATCGAGAACTCCTGGACCATGCGGGCCAGGGCGTCGTAGATGGCGGTGTCGCCGTGGGGGTGGTACGAGCCCATGACGTCGCCGACGACCTTGGCGCACTTGGTGTGGGGCCGGTCGGGCAGCAGGCGCTGGTCGAACATGGAGTAGAGGATCCGGCGGTGTACGGGCTTGAGGCCGTCGCGCACGTCGGGGAGGGCGCGGGACACGATGACCGACATCGAGTACTCGAGGAAGGAGCGTTCCATCTCCTCCTGGATCTCGATGGGTTCGATTACGCCGGAGACGACGTCGCCCTCACCCGCGCCGTCGCCCGAATTGTCTGATCCTCGTGGTGCCATGCGTCGTCTCCGTCCCGTGCCGCCCGCCTCAGATATCGAGGAAGCGCACGTCCTTCGCGTTCGTCTGGATGAAGTGCCGGCGGGACTCCACGTCCTCGCCCATGAGGACCGAGCACACCTCGTCGGCCAGCGCCGCCTGCTCCACGCCCACCTGCAGCAGCGAGCGGCGGCCCGGGTCCATGGTGGTATCGCGCAGCTCGGCGAAGTCCATCTCGCCCAGCCCCTTCAGGCGCTGGAACTCGGCCTTGTGGTTCGGATGGTCGCGCAGGAAGGCGTCCTTCGCCGCGTCGTCCTTCAGGTAGATCTTCTCCTTGCCCACCAGCGTCGAGTACAGCGGGGGCTGGGCAACGTAGACGAACCCGCCCTCGACCAGCGGCTTCATCTGGCGGAAGAAGAAGGTCAGCAGCAGGGTGCGGATGTGCGACCCGTCCACGTCGGCGTCGGCCAGGATGATGACCTTGTGGTAGCGGATCTTGGCCACGTCGAAGTCGTCGGCCAGGCCGGCGCCGATGGCCGAGATCAGCGCCTGGATCTCCGTGTTCTTCAACATCTTGTCGACCCGGGCCCGCTCGACGTTCAGGATCTTCCCCCTGATGGGCAGGATGGCCTGGGTCTTCGGGTTACGGGCGTCCTTGGCCGAACCGCCGGCCGAGTTCCCCTCCACGATGAAGATCTCGCTCTGGCGCGGGTCGCGTGAGGAGCAGTCGACCAGCTTGCCCGGCAGGCCGGCGCCGTCAAGGGCCGACTTGCGGCGGGTCAGGTCCCGGGCCTGGCGGGCGGCCACCCGGGCACGGGCGGCCAGCGACGCCTTCTGGACCACCTGGTTCGCCTCGCGGGGGTTCTCCTCGAACCACTCGGCCAACTTCTCATTGGTGACCTTCTCCACCAGCGAGCGCATGGGGACGTTGCCGAGCTTCGCCTTCGTCTGGCCCTCGAACTGCGGGTCCGCCAGGCGTACGGAGATGATGGCGGTGAGACCCTCCCGGATGTCCTCACCCTGGAGGTTCACGTCCTTGTCCTTCAGCGAGCCCCGGGCCCGGGCGTACTTGTTGACCACGTTGGTCAGCGCCTTCTTGAAGCCCTCCTCGTGCATCCCCCCCTCGATGGTGGAGATGCCGTTGGCGAAGGAGTGGATGCTCTCGTGGAACCCCGTGTTCCACTGCATGGCGATGTCGACCTCCATCGTCTCCTCCGACTGGTCGTAGGCGCAGACCTTGCGGAAGAGCGCCTCCTTCGAGGCGTTGAGGTGCTTGACGAAGTCGACGATGCCGCCGGAGTACTGGAAGGTGACCTTCTGCTCGCGATCCGCGCGCTCGTCGGCGAACCGGATCTCGAGGCCCCGGTTGAGGAAGGCCATGATCTGCAGGCGCTCGATCACCGTCTGGGCCCGGAACTCGACCTCTTCGAAGATCGACGCGTCCGGCCAGAAGGAGATTGTCGTTCCCGTACGACCACGGGGGGCCGGTCCCGTCACTTCGAGCTTGCCCGTGGGCTGGCCGCCTCGGGTGAACTCCATCACGTGGTGGTCGCCCTCGCGGTCGATCTCCAGGAGGAGACGGGTGGAGAGCGCGTTCACGACTGAGACCCCGACCCCGTGGAGACCGCCCGAGACCTTGTAGCCGCTCCCGCCGAACTTGCCCCCGGCATGCAGGGTCGTCAGCACCAGCTCGGCAGCCGACGACTCCGGGTACTGGGGGTGGGGGCCGGTCGGGATGCCACGTCCGTTGTCGACCACCCGTACCCCGCCGTCGGCCAGGAGGGTCACGTCGATCCGGGTGCAGAACCCCGCCATCGCCTCGTCGACGGAGTTGTCGACCACCTCCCAGATGAGGTGGTGCAAGCCGGTCGGACCGGTGGACCCGATGTACATGCCCGGCCGCTTGCGGACCGGGTCGAGGCCCTCGAGGACGGTGATGTCCCCGGCGTCGTAGCTCGACGACGCCTGTCGAACCTGCTCGTCTCTCAGCGCCACGGGCGCGCCCTTTCAACTGTCGGTGGGTTGGGAACGGCGAGCCGTCCGTCGAGCGACGGCACGCGCCCGCCCGCGCCGGACGGCGTGCGTGCCCGAGCAGCTGTCCGGGGCTCGGTTCCGATACTCCAGTGTACCAACGGGGTGTGGCTGCGGGTCCGAATTCCGGGACCGGGACCGGCCTGTCAGCGAGGTGCCACCCGGACGGAGATCCGGGCCGGTCTGGCCACCCCGGCCGCCTCGATCCGGTCGAGGATCTCGGTGGAGAGCTGGCGGACCTGGGTGGCCCACGCCGGGTGGTCCACCTCGAGGACCAGCACGTCCGCGGCCATGCGGACCGGCGTCACGTGCGCGGCCACCGCCGGTCCCACCAGCTGCTCCCACTGCCCGAACACGGTGGCGATGCCGCCGCGGTCCGCGCCACCCAGACCGGAGACGACAGCGCCGAGGGAGTCGGCCAGCCGTCGGGGCGACGGGCCGTCGGGTCCGGGCCGCCGCACGCTCATGCTGCGCCCTCCTGGAGCACCCGGATGTCGAGGACCTGGGCCGTCGCCACCCCGGACGGCAGGGGGGAGGCCGTGGTGAGGAGGGTCTGGGCGGCGGGGAGGGACGCGGTGAGGAGGGCTGACCGCTCGGGATCGAGCTCCGAGAACACGTCGTCGAGGAGGAGTACGGGCGGGCTGCCGAGTTGGTCGGTGGCCAGCCGGTGGGCCGCGAGGGTGAGGGCGAGGGCAGCCGTCCGCTGCTCACCCTGGGACGCGTGGGTCCGGGCCGGCAGGCCTTCGAGGGTGACGTCCATCTCGTCGCGATGGGGACCGATCAGGGACGCGGCCCGGCGGAGATCGTCGGTCCTCCCCGCGGCCAGGGCCGCTCCGAGATCCCCCTCCCACGATCGCCGGTAGCTGAGTTGCAGGTCGTCCGGCCTCCCGGCGACGGCCCGGTACGTCCGGGCGGCGATGGGCTCCAGGGAGCGCACCAGGGCGTCACGGGCATCGGCGAGGGCAGTGCCCGCCCTGGCCAGTCGATCGTCCCAGACGTCCAGGGTCACGAGCACGTCCGCCGGCGGGCGAGGGCCGGCCTGGCGCAGCAGGGCGCCCCGTTGCCGGAGGACGCGCTCGACCTCGTCCACCAGTGCCGCCTGGCGGACGTCACAGAGGGCGAGCACGTCGTCGAGGAACGCCCGCCGGGCGGCCGGCCCACCGCGGACGGTCTCGGTGTCCTCAGGGGAGAAGATCGTGGTCCGGAGGCCGTCGAGGAGATCGGACCGCCGCCGGGCCGGCTTACGGTTGACCAGTGTCCGGCTGGGTCCCTCCCGCCGCAGCTCGGCGTCGATCGACACCCGACGCCCGTCGGTGTCGGTGAGTCCACGCACGACGGCCGACCGGCTGTCCCGGGCGATGAGGGCGTCTCTCGGGGCACCCCGGAACGACCGTTGGGTGGCCAGATAGCCGACCGCCTCCACCAGCGAGGTCTTTCCCGATCCGTTCGGTCCGACGATGGCGGTGGTCCCCTCCGGATCGAGGTCGAGCGCCAGGTGGCGGAGGTTGCGGAACCCGGTGATCTCCAGGTGGACGAGGAACATGACGTGCCGGGATGCCTCCGGGTCAGGAGACGCGCACCGGCATGAGCAGGTAGTGGAAGTCCTCGATCTCGGCCGCCCGGACGGTGGCCGGCTTGGTGGCGTCGACCGTCTCGAGGACGACTTCGTCGCCGGCCACGGCCTCGACGCCGTCGATCAGGTACGTGGGGTTGAAGGCGATGGTGAGCTCCTCGCCGTCGAAGTCGGCGTCGACCGTCTCCGAGGCGTCACCCACCTCCTGGGAGACGACGGTGAGGTCCACCCCACCCTGGCGCATCGACAGCCGGACCGGGGTGGTGTTGTCGCGCACCAGGAGCCGGACGCGACGGAGGGCGTCGAGGAGCGAGTCCTTGCCCAGATGGAGCCGGTTCGGGTAGCTGGGCGGGATGAGCTGCCGGTAGTCCGGGTAGGTCCCGTCGAGGAGCCGGCTGCTGACCCGGACGGCGCCGACGGTGAAGGTGACGTCGTGGGTCCCGACGCTGACGCCCACGGTCGACTCACCCTCGACGCGGTCGGATGGGGCCAGGCGTTGCAGCTCGGCGAGGGCACGAGCGGGTACGAGGATCTGCTGGCCGGCCAGGTCCCCTGTCCCGGCCAGGTCCCGCAGCGCAAGCCGGTACGAGTCGGTGGCCACCAGGCGGACGCCGTCGCCTTCCGACGCCACCAGCACGCCGGTCAGCAACGGGCGGGCGTCATCGGACGACGCCGCCCGCACCACCTGCCGCAGGGCGTCGAAAAGCGCCGCGGTGGGCAAGGTCGTCGACGGTGGTTCGGGGTCCGGGAGCGACGGGAACTCCTCGCTCGGGAAGGTGCGCAGGCTGAAGTGCGATCGGGCCGCCGAGATCTCGACGTTCTCCCCGGTCGACTCGACGGTGACCGCGCCGGGCTCCAACGCCCGCACGATGTCCGACACCAGCCGGCCGGGAGCTACGCACACGCCGTCCTCCAGACCGATCGCCTCGGTCACCGCGTGGATGGTCAGGTCGAGGTCGGTGCCGACCACCGACAACGTGTTTCCGTGACACGTGAGCCGGACCCCACCGAGGGCCATGGAGGTCGCCGACCGCGTGCTCACCGCCCGCCCGGCGGTGGTCACCACCTCGACCAGGGAGTCGCGTTCACATCGGAACTTCACGGCAGCCTCTCTATCTCTAAGAAGAATGAATTGTCAGTAGTGGTAGTAGGGGTTGTGGATTGTGGACAACCCCGTTCCGCCGCAGCGTAGGGGACCTGTAGCGCTGTACGGGTGATCCACAGGAGGTCGGTGTTGCTCGCAGGTGGGTTACGGGGAGCTTGCCCGTTCTGGAAATGTTCACCGGTTCCCACAATGGGATCACAGGGTGGGTCAATGATGTCCACAAGCAACGCACACCCTCTGGAAATGTTCACCGCTCTTCCTGCTTGATGCGGAGGATGAGGTCGGTGACCTGGTTGAAGATCTGATGCTTCTCCTTCATCTGGTTGGAGATCTTCTCGACCGCGTGCATGACGGTCGTGTGGTCCCGACCACCGAATTCCTTGGCGATGGCCGGGTAGCTGAAGTCGGTGAGCTCCCGGAAGACGTACATGCTGCACTGGCGGGCGGTGACGAGCGGCCGGCGCCGGTTGGGGCCTTTCAGCTCCTCGACGGTGAAGCCAAAGGCGTCGGCGGTGGCGTCCAGGATCATCTGGGGCGTGATCTGCTTGGGGCGGGACGCGGTCATGAGGTCGGAGAGGACGGCTTCGGCGAGCGGCAGGTCCAGACGGGCACCGTTGAGGCTGGCGTAGGCGGTTGCCCGGATGAGGGCGCCCTCCAGCACGCGGATGTTGTCCTTCACGTGGGTGGCGATGAATTCGAGCACGTCAGCGGGGACGTCGACGCCGTCCCGCTCGGCCTTGGCCCGGAGGATGGCGAGTCGTGTCTCGAGGTCGGGCGGCTGGACCTCGGTCATCAGGCCGGACATGAACCGGCTGCGCAGTCGGTCTTCGAGGGTGGCGATGGACTTGGGCGGGCGATCGGAGGTGAGGACGATCTGCTTCGACGCTCCGTAGAGCGAGTTGAACGTGTGGAAGAACTCCTCCTGGAGGCCCTCCCTGCCCTCGATGAACTGGATGTCGTCGATGAGCAGCACGTCACACTCGCGGTAGCGGCGCTTGAACGCCAGCGTGGAGTTGCTGCGGACGGCGTCGACGAACTCGTTCAGGAACGTCTCGGTCGAGACGTACCGGACGTTGCTGCCCGGGAAGTTCTCGATGACGTAGTTCCCGATGGCGTGGAGTAGGTGGGTCTTGCCCAGCCCGGCCTCGCCGTAGATGAAGAGGGGGTTGTAGGAACGGGCCGGGGATTCCGCCACGGCCAATGAGGCGGCATGGGGGAACCGGTTGGACGCGGCGATGACGAACGTCTCGAAGGTGTAGGCCGGGTTCAGCACCGACGTGTCGCTCGGGTCGCGGTCGCCCCGGCGGTCGGGTCGGGTCTGGCGGGGAACGTCGGCTGTCACCGGAGGATCCGGTTCGGCCGTCACCGGGCCGGCGTCGCCGCCGTCCGGGACGGGCCGCGTCGACGCGGCCGGGGCGACCACGGTGAAGGCGACGGAGACGGGGCGACCGACGGTGGCGGTCACCGTGTCGGCGATGAGGCCGGAGAAGCGCGACTCGACCCGCTCACGGATGAGGGTGTTCGGAACTCCGAGGACGACATCGTCGCCGCCGAGCTCGACCGGCGTGAGCCCGGCCAGGTACGCCTGCCAGATGGCGTCAGACACCTGGGCCCGCAGCGCGTCGGCGCAACGCGTCCACACCTCGTCGATGTCGTTCACTTGGGCCTCCGCCCGATCCGCCCCCGAATGGTCCACAGCTCAATCCACAGGCTGTGGACAGTACTGTCCCAGCGTGCCGCCGAATTCGGCGTTACCGGCAGCCCCCGGGTGCGGTCGCGATCTGTCGAGTTTTCCACTGCTCTCCACACGATCCCCCTGTCGGAAGGGGTCCGTAGGCCGGGGACGGCCCCCGGTTCCGGAACGGTACACCGTGGCGACCGGCCCCCGCCCGGGGGGCGAGTATGCCGAAGAGCTCGTGCGCGCCTAGGATACGGGGTCTGCTCCGGGAGGACCCGGCGACCGGCCGCGGGTGCCGAACGGCCCCGACCGGCGAGGAAGGACGTGAATCGTGAAACGCACCTACCAGCCCAACGTGCGCAAGCGCGCCAAGACGCACGGCTTCCGCAAGCGGATGTCGACCCGCGCTGGGCGAGCCGTGCTGCGGGCACGGCGCCTGAAGGGCCGCCACCGGCTGTCGGCCTGACCGCCAGCGCCCCGTGACCAGGGACCGTGGGGGCACCACCGTGCGCCAGGCCCTGGACGATGTCCGCAGGCGGGGTCGCTCGGGGCACAGCGGGCCCGTATCGGTGCGATTCGACCCCGGTCCGGACGCCCACCTGTTCGCCTTCGCCATTGGCCGTCGGGTGGGGTCCGCCGTCATCCGGAACCGGATCCGGCGACGGATGAAGGCCATCATCGCAGGTGAGCAGGCCCGTCTCCCCCGGGGGACGTACCTGTTCAGTGCCAAGCCGGATGTCGTCGAACTGACCTTCGAAGAGATGAGGAACGCCATGATCGCCGCACTCGAGCGGGCCACCGGGCCACGAGCCGGCGCCCGACCGACGGGAGCCACGTCGTGAACGAGCGCTCCCCCCACCGCCCGGTAGCGGCGCGGCTCCTCACCGCGTTGGTCCACCTGTACCAGGCAGCACGGTTCGGCCGGCCGTCACCATGCCGCTTCACGCCGTCATGTTCCGCGTACGCGGAGGAGGCCCTGGCTGAGCACGGAGCTGCCCGGGGCACGTGGTTGGCCGTGCGGCGGGTGGCCCGCTGCAACCCGTGGGGCGGCTCCGGCTTCGACCCCGTCCCGCACGTGGAGCAGCACCCGGCATGAGGACCATCGGCCAGATCTTCCAACCGATCCTGCGGGGCATCGGCGACGTTCTCGCGTTCTTCTATGCGCTGATCCCGAACTATCCGGTCGATATCGCGCTCCTCACCGTGGCCATCATGGCGCTCCTCACGCCCCTCACGGTCAGGGCGACCAAGTACCAGGTCAAGATGCAGGATATCGCGCCGGAGTTGAAGAAGCTCCAAGCGAAGTACAAGGGCGCGGACAATCGCATGCAGCTTCAAGAAGAGATGATGAAGCTGTACAAGGAGTACGACGTCAGCCCGGTGGGTGGCTGCCTTCCTTTGCTCCTCCAGATGCCGGCGTTCTTCGCCCTCTATGAGGTGATCCGGGGCATTACGAACACGGTGACGACCGTGCACGTAATCGCAGGTGAGAAGATCACGAAGGTTACCGCCGCCCCTCGTTACATCTCCCCGTCCTCGAAGATGTACCACGACATCGTTGCGTCGCACGGCAAGCTGAACGCGTTCGGGATGGACTTCGCACAGAAGCTCTTCAGCCACCGCGGCTCCATTTTCGCCTACCTTCCTTATGCACTCTTGGTCCTGGCGGCGATCGGGCTCCAATATCTGCAAATGGCTCGATTGAATGCCCGAAATCCACAAGCGGCACAGGCCAATCCACAGATGGCGGCGATGCAGAAATACATGCCGATCATATTCGGCATCATTTATCTCAATATTCCCGCAATCATCAACGTGTACTTCATCGTCTCGAGTGCCATCCGGTTGGGGACGCAGGAGGTGCTGTTCCATCAGGGGATCGGCCCCGGCGCGGCGGCACGGAAGGCGGCTCAGGCGGAGCGGAAGCTCCCCAAGGGCGGCGAGGCAGAGGTAGGGCCACCTCCGGCGAAGCCGAGCCCGGCGAAGCCAGGCCCGAAGCGGTCGCCGGCGACCGGAGCGGAGAAGCCGGGAGCCAAGGGGGCGGGATCGAAGGGTTCCGGAGCCGGTGCACGGGAGGCGGATGCCAGCCGGAACGGTGCAACGGGTCGGAAAGCTGGGGCGGACGGCGGGGAGCAGAGCGAGGGCGCCGACGGGACGGGCGCCAAGCCCAAGTCCCACCCCCGCTCCAAGTCGAAGCGAGAGCGAAGGGATCGATAGCGGGTGGAGTGGGTCGAAGCCAGCGGGAAGAGCCTGGTCGAGGCGCGAGAGCACGCACTCGACCTGTTGGGTGTGGCGGAGGACGACGCGGAGATCGTGGTGGTGAGCGAGCCGCGTCCCGGGCTGTTCGGACGTATGCGAGGCGAGGCTCGGGTGCAGGCCCGCGTACGACCGGTCGCACCCCCGCCCAAGCGAGGACGGTCGCAGCGGGAACGCCGGGGTGCCGGCGGGAGCGGCGCCGGCGGCGGGCGTGGCGGGCGTGGCGGGCGTGGCGCTGCAGCGGGTGAGGGGCAAGGCCAGGGAGGGCGGAGCAGTGGCCCGAAGGCGGCCGTTGTCGAACAGCCTGACGCCGATGCTTCCGGGGCGACGGCGCCGGAGAGCGGCGGAGGTCCACGCCAGGGCGGTGCCGGTGGTGGGAGCGGCAGGAACCGCAGGCGGCGAGGGAGTGGCCGGCCGGCGGGGTCGTCCAACGGCACGGCAGGGAGCACCTCGGAGAAGGGAGCGGCCACCACCACCGCTCCCTCAGGGATGGCCGAAACGCAGCAAGCTGGCGCGACCGGAGATGCCGGCCGTCAGGAGATCGCACCACGGGAGAGTGAGGACCAGATGGAAGAGCGCTTGACGCTGGAGGAGCAGGGGGAAGCAGCGCGCGTGTTCGTGGCCGGTCTGCTCGAGCAGTTCGGCGTGGCCGCCGACGTGGGGACCCGCACACTCGATGAGGAGACCGTGGAGGTGACCGCCACCGGATCCGATCTCGGACTGCTGGTGGGACCTCGGGGGGCAACGCTGGCCGCCGTGCAGGACCTGGCCCGGACGGTCGTGCAGCGGCAGTCCGTCAGTCGCACCGATCGTATCCTGGTCGATATCGGCGGGTACCGGGAGAAGCGCTCCGCTGCACTTCGGCGCTTCACGCAGGGTGTCGCCGACGAGGTGCTGGCGTCGGGGACGGAACGAGCCCTGGAGCCGATGTCTGCAGCGGACCGCAAGGTCGTGCACGACACCGCCAATGAGATCGACGGCGTGCAGACGCGTTCCGAAGGCGAAGAGCCACGGCGTTACATCGTCATCGAGCTGGCGGACTGAGCGCGTCCGAGACCGGGCCGACGCTCGGCCCGACAGCACCGGTGAGCCGATGATGCAGGCTGACCCGATCGTTGAGGTCGAGCTGCCCGAGGTCGGCGGGGCGTTGCGTGATCGGCTGGCGCCGTGGCTGGAGCGGGCGGTCGACCTGGGCTTGGTGGGAGGGTCCGATCCGGAGGACCACCTGCGCCACGCCCGGGGTATGGCGGCGGCGGTGGAGCACGTCCTCGGCGGGCAGCCGCAGTCCTTTCTCGACCTGGGCTCGGGTGGCGGTCTCCCGGCGATGGTCCTCCTCGCCGTGTGGCCGACAGCCCGCGCCCACCTGATCGACGCCTCTGAGCGACGCGCTGACTTCCTGGCGGATGAGATCGCAGCCTTGGGCTGGTCCTCCCGGGCCACCGTGCGGCGAGGCCGGGCGGAGGAGCTCGGCCACGACCCGCTGTTGCGAGAGCAGTTTCCGGTGGTGACCGCCCGCTCGTTTGGTCCTCCGGCGGTGACCGCCGAGTGCGGGGCTCCGTTCCTGGTGCCGGGCGGGATGCTGGTCGTGGCTGAGCCGCCGGCTGCCGACCCGGAGGTCCGCTGGCCCCGGGTAGGCGTGGCGACCGTGGGGCTGGCCAGAGGTCCGGTGGTCCGGTGCGGTTCCGTCGTGACGCTGCAGGTGTTGACGAAGGTCCGCCCGAGCGAAGCCGGCGAGCCACGGGGCATCGGCCGGCCGGCCAAACGCCCGAAGTTCTGACAGCCGGAGCTCGGCGAGCGGTTGCACCGTGGGCCCCCTGCCAGGATCGACAGGTAGGCCGTGCATCCCGTTCCAGCTTCTGCCCAGCCGTCGTCACCTCCCATTCCGCTCCCGTCGCGGTAGGACCGCCGTCAGCGTCCAGCACCGGGAGGTGCTGTCGGCGCAGCCCCCCAGCCCGGTCGGGATGTTCCACGTGAAACAAACCTGGATCGTGTCCGACCTCGACCGTGTGGCCCGAGTGGCAGTCGTTGCCACGTTCACGCAGGTCAGTCAGGGGGCACCGCTGCCCGAATTGCGCATGGCGGGCGGGGGCGCTGGACACCACGCGGCATGGGTGGGGGCATCCCGTGCAGTCCACCGGCTAGGTACTGTTCCACGTGAAACATGGCGAATGACTTGACCCGGGGCCCCGGTCCGGCGAGGATGGGCGGACGCACTGCTGACCGGAGGAACCCGTGCGCGCGCACCGGCGACATCGCGACAACACACCTGGTCACAGCGGTCCTGAGTTGACCACCCCGTCAGTCGCCGACACTGAATTTTCCCCCGAGCCGGAGCACACCGACATGTCAGAGACAGCCACCGCGCCCGACACCCCTACCACCCAGTGGGCATCAGGCCGCCCGCTGCCACGGGTGCTTGCAGTGGCCAACCAGAAGGGTGGTGTGGGTAAGACCACCACCTCGGTGAACCTCGGCGCTGCCCTGGCCGAGCTCGGTCATCGCGTGCTGGTCATCGACCTCGATCCCCAGGGAAATGCCACCACCGGTCTGGGCATCGATGCCCGCAACTTCGAACTGTCCATGTACGACGTGATCATGCGGGACGCCACCCTGGAGGACTGTGTCGAGCCCACTAGCATGAAGAACCTGTTCGTCGCACCGGCAACCATCGACCTGGCAGGTGCCGAGATCGAACTGGTGCCCGCCTTCAGCCGTGAGTTGAAGTTGAAGCGGGCCATCGATGCGGTCATCGGGGACTTCGACTTCGTCCTCATCGACTGTCCCCCGTCGCTGGGACTGATCACGGTGAACGGGCTTGCTGCCGCCCATGAGGTCCTGGTCCCCATCCAGTGTGAGTACTACGCCCTCGAAGGCCTCAGCCAGCTGCTGCGCAACGTCCACCTGGTGGCGTCGAACCTGAACGCGGGGTTGGAGGTGTCGACCATCGTCCTCACCATGTACGACGCCCGGACAAAGCTTGCCGATCAGGTGGCTGCCGAAGTGCGTGAGCACTTCGGATCGAAGGTGTGCCGGACGGTCATCCCCCGAACAGTGCGCCTGTCGGAGGCGCCATCCTTCGGGCAACCGATCACCACCTTCGATCCGACGTCACGAGGGGCGATCGCCTACCGGGAGCTGGCAAAGGAGGTCAGTGGTGGCGCGTCGTAGCGGCTTGGGGAAGGGACTGGGGGCGCTGATTCCCACGGAGGTGGTCGGCGACCGGGCCTCGGCACTTCGGGAAGTGCCGATCGGGGCCATCCGCCCCAACCCGCAGCAACCTCGGTCGTACTTCGACGAGGAGACGATGTCGTCGCTGGCGGCATCGATTCGAGAGTTGGGCGTCCTCCAACCGGTGTTGGTGCGTGCGCTCACCGACGATGACGAGTTCGAGCTCATCGCTGGGGAGCGGCGGTGGCGGGCAGCCCGGCGCGCCGGGTTACAGACGATCCCGGTGCTCATCCAGGACGTGGACGACGTCCGCAGTCTCGAGCACGCGTTGGTCGAGAACCTCCACCGGCAGGATCTCAACGTGCTGGAGGAGGCCGCTGCCTACCAGCAGCTGATCGAGGAATTCGGCTACACCCATGACGTGGTCGCCACCCGGGTGGGGAAGAGCCGGGCGACGGTGACCAACACCCTTCGCCTGCTCCAGCTGCCGTCGGGCGTGCAGCGCCTGGTGGCCGACGGCCAGATCAGCGCCGGTCATGCCCGGGCGCTGCTCGGCTCTCCCGACCGGACGTTCCAGGAGGAGCTGGCTCGGCGGGCGGCAGCGGAGGGGTTGACCGTCCGGGCGGTGGAGGACGAGGTGCGCCGGCGGGTCCAGCCGGTGGCCGGGGAGTCGGACCAGTCGGACCAGTCGGACGAGGTATCGCCGGCGCCCGAGGAGGAAGCGTCAGCGTCCGTGGGAACGGCTGCCGAACGGCCTTCGCCGTCCCCCCGGCGCCTCCCTCCCCCCGGCATACTCGAGCTCGAGGCGCTGCTGTCCGACCACCTCAACACCCGGGTCAATGTGGATGTGTCCGGCAAGCGGGGCAAGGTCATCGTCGAGTTCGCCACCCTGGAGGATCTGGAGCGGATCTACCAGTGCATGGTGGGCGGCAACAACGCCGGTTGACGCGACCGCGCCGATCACACCATGGCCAGCGGTAGCACCAGTGGTGGGGATGCAGCAGAAATGATGGCATGAGCAGGGATTATCGCTCAGAGAGATAGCAATATCTCAAGCGGCACTAGAGCTTCGTCCACAACCTCATGCACAGGTTGTGGATGAGAGACTCCTCCTCAGGTGGACGGTGAGGTTCACCGGGGCGATCGGGTCGCCGATGCCCTCAGTCCCAGGGGGTGGACACCCACCGGGCCAGGGCGTCCACCACGGCGTCGGCGAAGGTGACGACGCCCGGGACCAGCACCGCCGGCGGGCCGACGTCGCAGATCACGGCGGGCATCCGTGTCTCCCGCAACACCGGGAGCGACATGCCGTGGGCGCCCTCGTCGACGATTCCGAGCGCGCCGGCCACCGCTGTCGCCACCAGCTCGGCCAGCATGCGCCCACCGGGCGACTGGTAGTGGAAGCCGGCATAGTACGAAGCGCTGCACGCCGACCGGGCCCCGTCCAACCGGATGCCGATGAAGACGTCGGCCCCGACGGCGTTGGCCTCGGCGGCCAGCATGGAGCCGTCAGGGTGGTGGTGGGTGGTCACCACCGCGGAACGGCGCACCAGGGCCCGCCTGAGGGCCCCTGTGGCGACGTCCACGCCCCCTTCCTCCCCCACGGCCACCCGGAGGCCGGCGAGGGTGCGGCGGCCGTGACGGAGCTCCTCCCGGTCCCGTACGGAGGTCACCAGCTCGGGGTCGACGTGGCGGGAGCCCAGGCGGAGGAGCTCCTGGACGGTGGAGGCGCCGGCGATCCCGTCGACGGGCAGCCCGACGTTGCGCTGGAACTCGCCGAGCGCACGGGACGTGCGATCACCGAAGATCCCGTCGACCCGGCCGGCGTCGAACCCGAGGGCGCTCAGACGCTGTTGGAGCTCGGCGACGTCGTCGCCCCGGAGCATGGGAGAACGGCGGTAGAGGAAACGGTCGCCCAGGCGGCGTCCGGCTTCGACCAGTGCGGACCACGTCTGCCGGCCACACACACCGTCCACCCGCAGGCCCCGCCGGTGCTGGAACGCCTCGACGGCGGCCCTGGTCCCGGGCCCGAACACACCGGGTCCGTCGGGAGCGACGGCGAAGCCCAGTGCGTCCAGCCGCTCCTGGACGTCGGCGACGGCCGGACCTGTGTTGCCCTGGACCAGGGGGGCGAACGCCGGGCGGATCACGCGAACCCCCGGAGCGGGGGCGGGCATGCCCTGATCAGAGGTGGGGCGTGATCTCCTGGAGGAGGGCACCCTTGGGCTTGGCACCGACGATGCGGGCCACCGGCTCCCCCTCCTTGAACAGGATGAGGGTCGGGATGCTCATGACGTCGAACCGGCGGGTCACGTCGAGGTTGTCGTCGATGTTCAGCTTGGCGATCCCCAACCGCCCTTCCTGCTCCGAGGCGATCTCCTCGAGCAGGGGAGCGATCATCTTGCACGGACCGCACCATTCCGCCCAGAAGTCGACGAGGACGGGAACGTCCGATCCCTTGACATGCTCGTCAAAGCTAGCGTCGCTCAGGTTGGTGATCGTCTGGCTCACTGCGTCCTCCTCGCCGTTCCCGGCACGTCCGACTGCTGCCCGTCCCGTTGGGGACACCGCACGGTGGTCCCGCACGGCGGCCCGCCGCCGGGCACGCTAGTGGAACGCCCCCGGGCCGGTGGGCATTCCCGGGCGCCGGTACCGCCCGGCTGTCAGGCCTTCGCCTCGAGCCACCGCTCCACGTCGATGGCAGCCATGCACCCTGATCCGGCAGCGGTGATCGCCTGGCGGTACTCGTGGTCCTGGACGTCACCGCAGGCGAAGACGCCCTCGACGCTGGTGCGGGTGCCGCCGAACGTCCGGATGTAGCCGTTGTCCTCCAGTTCGAGCTGGCCGGAGAAGACCGCCGTGTTGGGCTCGTGCCCGATGGCGACGAACAGGCCGCCGACGGGGACCGTGTCCTCCGCGCCGGTGGTGACGTCCCGCAGCTGGACCGACTCGACCTTCGACTCGCCGTTGATGGCTGTCACCAGCGAATTCCATCGGAACGTGATCTTCTCGTTGGCGAACGCCCGTTCCTGCATCACCTTGGACGCCCGCAGCTGGTCGCGGCGGTGCACGATGGTCACCGTCCGCCCGAAGCGGGTGAGAAACAGCGCCTCCTCGAGGGCCGAGTCGCCGCCACCGACGACCATGATGTCCTGGTCGCGGAAGAAGAACCCGTCACAGGTGGCGCACGTCGACACGCCGTGACCGAGCAGCCGTGCCTCCTCGGGCAGACCGAGCATGAGCGAACGGGCTCCCGTGGCGACGATCACGGCCTCGGCGGTGTAGGTGGGCTCGTCCCCGTCGCCCACCCACAGGCGGAACGGGCGCTCCTCCAGCTCCACGCGGGAGACCTTGGCCGTCAGGTACTCGGCACCGAACCGTGCTGCCTGGGCGCGGAACGACGCCATGAGCTCGGGGCCCATGATCCCGTCGACGAAACCGGGGAAGTTCTCGATCTCGGTGGTGAGCATCAGCTGCCCGCCGGGCTGGTCGCTGGTGGAGGAGGGCTCCCCCTCGATGACCAGCGGCTCGAGCTGGGCGCGTGCCGCGTAGATGGCGGCGGTGAGGCCGGCAGGCCCCGACCCGACGATGACGACCTTCCGGGCCTCGGTCATCGTGCCCTCGCCTGGCTGGCGGGAGCCCGCCGCTTCGACCACGCCCCCAGGCCGAGAAGGACGAAGACCGCACCGACCACCAGGTCGGAGAGCCACACCCGCCCCGAGAACGCGTAGACGGTGAGGATGCGGACCAGCGCGATGGAGAGGACGATGGTCATGAGCAGCGACGACATCAGCACGATGATGCCGAACACGAGGGCCCGGGCTGCCAGGGCCACCGGGCGGACGGCCTTGTCGCGCACGACGGCGACGACGGCGTCGAGCAGGTCGGCAGCCCGCGCCGGCCAGTCGCCGCCGGCTGGAGGGGGAGCGTTGTCCATGGGACCAGGATACCGTGCCCGACCAGCGGCTCCCCCGGCCGGTCCGCCGTCAGGGAGCCGTCACCATGCAGACGCCGATGGTGCCGGGCCCGGCATGGGTGCCCACCACCGGCCCGAGGTCCACCACCACCAGCGGATGGTCCACCTCCACCCCGTCGATCAGGGCCAGGAAGTCGTCGATGTCCTCGGCGGCACCGTTGCACACGGCGAGCCGGCTCAGGTGGCCGGTGGCGCGCACCTTGTCGGCCAGGTACCGGAGGGACCGCGAGCGCGTGCGCTGCTTCGACTCCTCCTCGACCACCCCGTCGCTGACCTGGATGACCGGCTTGATGGAGAGCAGCGAGCCGAGCAGGGCCTTCGCGCCGCCGATCCGCCCGCCGCGCTCGAGGTGCTCCAGGGTGCCCACCACGCCCAGCACCTTGGTCCGGGGGATGAGGTCCCGCACGGCCGCCGCCACCTCGTCGAGCCCGGCGCCCCGGGCGGCCATCTCGGCCGCCTCGAGCACGATGAGCCCCTGGCCCATGGTGAGGGAACGGGTGTCGATCACCTCGACCGGGATCCGGTCGGCCACGGACTCCGCAGCGGTGCGGGCCGACTGGTAGGTGGCCGACACCCCACCCGACAGCGTGATGCACACCACCCCGTCGCAGCCGGCGTCGGCCGCCTCCGTGAAGGCCGCCGAGAAGGCGCCGGGTGACGGCGCGGAGGTCTCGGGGAGGTCCCGCTGCTCGGCGCACCGCTTCCAGAACTCGTCGGTCGACAGCGTCGTGCCGTCGACGAATTCCTCTTCGCCGAAGCGGATGGAGAGAGGGACGACGACCACGTCGTTCGCTTCCGCCAGTTCGGTGGTGAGGTCGGCGGCGCTGTCGGTGACAACCCGGATCGGGGACATCGGCTCACTCCTCGGTCTCGGCGTCCCACCTGCTGGGGGGACGGACGTCGGGACTGCCCTCCGAGGGGCGGAGGACACGGACCGACGGGCCCGGTCGGCCAGGTTCGAGTCTGGCACGGAACGGCTCAGGGTGCGTGACCGGTCCCGGTGTGTACCCGACCGGCGGCTCCGGTGGCCCACCGCCCGTGCCGTGGCCCCGACGCCGGTGGTCGTCGCGGGCGCCCAGGAGCGCGACGATGCCGAGGTAGGTGGCCGAGCCGAGAACGATGGCGGCGCCGACGCGCAGTGTCAGCGCCGCTGTCGACTGCGACGCCGAGAGGTTGACGACGACCACGGCGACCACGCCCATGACCAGGCTGGCCGCCGTCACCCGCCGCAGCGGTCCCGCCAGGATGTCGGTGCCGATGCCGCCGAGGCGCTGGTGGAGCAGGTAGAGGGACGTGACCCCGGCGACGACGTAGGCCAGTGAGAGGGAGAGGGCGAGTCCCCGCACGCCGAGGGGGCCGACCAGCGCCAGGCCGGCCACCACGTTGACCCCGTTCTCCACCCCGTAGAGGACGAAGGCCGTGCGGGTGTCCTGCATGGCCTGGAACACCCGCACCGCGTAGAGGAAGGTGCAGAAGCCGGGGAGCCCGAGGGTGAACATGGCCAGCGTGGCCGCCACCGTCGCGGCGGCGGCGGGCGTCTCGGAGCCGTGGGCGAGGACGAGCTGGATGAGGGGGTGGGCGAGGACGAGGATCCCCACCGTGGAGGGGATGATGATCGCCATCATGGAGCGCAGACCCTGTGCCATCCGCCGGCGGAACCCGGCGACGTCGCCGAGGGCCCATCGCTCGGCCAGCGCGGGTGTGACGGCGCTCATGACCGACACGGCCACCACGCCGAAGGGCAGCTGGAAGAAGGTGTAGGCGTAGGTGTACGCGGAGACGGAACCCGCGGCCGGGATCCCGTCGGCCAGGGCGAGGATGACGACCAGGGCGATCTGGTTCGCCACCACCATGCCGAAGGTCCAGCCGGCCAGGCGGACGATGGTGCGCATCGCCTCGTGACCGGGTTCGAACCGGAACCGGATGTGGAGCCGGGCCCGCCGCAGTGACGGCGCCAGGAAGGCCGTCTGGGCGATCACGCCGAGCGTGGTACCGAAGGCGAGGAGGACGAGCCCGGTGTGGTGCGCGGCCACCGAGGCCAGGGTGGGGTGGGGAACGAGGGCGTGGAACCACAACAGCACCACGATCACCACCACGTTGTTCGCCACCGAGACGAACATGGGAGCGGCGAAGCGCCGCCTGGCGTTGAGCAGCGCGGTGAAGAGGGCGATCAACCCGTAGCAGGTGAGCTGGGGGACGAACCACCGCAGGAGGGTGACGGCCATGGCCTGCTGCTGGCGGACGTCGGGGGCGTGGTTCGCCACCGTGTAGAGGGCGATGATGGCGGGGGCGGCGAACCAGAAGGCGACGGTGGCGCCGATGAGGAGGAGCACGGTGGCGGTGGTGACGGCGGAGATGGCCCGCCACGCCTCGGCGCTCCGCCGGGTGGACAGCCGGTCGACGAAGACGGGTACGAAGGTGGCGGCCAGGACACCCCCGACGACGATGTCGGTGACGATGTTGGGCGTGGTGTTGGCCAGGTTGTAGGCGTCGGCGAACGACGTGCCGCCGAGCGCGGTGGTGAGCGCCACCACCCGGATCACGCCCGTGAGCCGGGACAGTGCGGTGCCGACGGCCATGCCGATGGTGGCGCCGGTCAGGCTCCCGTGCTCGATCCCCGGGTCCCGGTCGTCGGGCAGGTGGGCACCACCTGGCGCGCCCGCCCTGCCCGGTGCCGGCCCCTCCGGCCCCGACCCGAACCCGGTCATGGCGCGGGGGCGTCGTCAGGGCCCCCGTTCCCGTTCCTCGAGCGTCGTGCCGTCCGGAGCCACCAGCCGAGGAGCACGGCGACGGCCCCGAGGGACAGGACGATCCCGACGACGGAGGTCGCCGTGCTGCGGACGATGACGGTGCCGGCGGCGAGCGGCAGCCTGCCCGTGGGTGCATCGAAGGCCACGCTCACCCGGAACTCTCCCGACGCCCGGGCCTCCACTGACACGTACACGGCGTTGTTGGCCCGGTTGAGGGTGACGTGGGGCACGGACAGCCTCGTCGTCCCCGAGGAGAAGAGCAGCTTGTCGCTCGTGAGGGTCAACGTGCCCGTCACCGGGTAGCCCGCCTCGTTCACCAGGGTGACGGGGATCCGCCCCTTCCTCGCGGTGAGTGTGATCGACTGGCCGACGGCGACGCCGACCTGGTCCACCTGGGCGGTGAGCGCCCGTTGGGCCGCCCGGACCACGTCCGCCTGCTGCCCCGGCCGCAACGTGGCGGCCTCGGCGGAGAGGCGGAGCTCCTGGAGCTCGGTGATGAGGGGCTTGCCGTCCGGGGAAAGCGCCGTCGCCGGGATCGCTGCGGCGAAGCTCGCCAGGTCGGCCTTCGCGGCCAGGATCGACGGTCCCGGGACGGCGGGCACCGGTACCCCGGTGGCCAGCTCCCCGCTGACCGGCGGCACCGCCTGGCGAGCTCCGGCGATGGTGACGGGGGACAGCGCCGGATTGTGCTGGAGCCCGGCCAGCAGGGTCTGGACGAAGGCCGGTTCGGGCGTCCAGCCGGCGGGGGGCACGATGACGACCTCGCGTGCGTGGACGAGGTTGGGTGCCTCCAGGTAGATCTGCGTCAGTTCGGCCAGGAGCTGGTGCGCGGCGAGGACGGGATCGCGCCCGGCGAAGCGCTGGGTGAGGTCGGCCGACGAGGCGAGGAGGGTCACCGTGCCCTGGGGCGTCGTCACCGTCTCGGGTGGCGACGTCGACCCGCCCGAGCCGGCGGATGTCGTGCGCAGGCTGCCCTCAGGGACAACGATCGTCCGGTAGCCCAGGGCGGCCAGGGATTCGAGCGCGGAGCTGTCCATCGAGCCCGAGGCGATCCACGTGGCACCGGCGCCGCCTCCGGCGGTGGGATCGGCGGTGGGATCGGTCACGTGGAGGCCGGCAGCCCGCAGGACCTGGGTGCCCTGGTGGACCTGGAGGGTGAGGTCGGAGCCCACCCCACCGCGCACCAGCGCGGTGGCGTCCACGGGCACGTAGCCAGGGGCGGGGACCTCGACGGTGGACCCGCTGGACAGGGTGGCGAGGGCGGTGACGGTCCGCTGGTGTCCCGAGCCGGCCAGTGCCAGGACCGACTGGGGAGAGACGGCGAGGGTCATGGGGAGGTCGGCGTAGGCCACGTCGGCGACCTCGGTGGCGAGGTCGCCGAGCGCGGCGGCGGGCACCCGCCGCAGTGCGGTGGTGGGCTCGATGGCCCGGGCGCCAAGTACCGGTGGGGCGGCCGTCACGGTGGCGGCGACGGGAAGGACCAGAGCGGCACGCAGCGGCTGGCTGCCCGGGGACGACAGGTACACGAGGTGCGTCACCAGCGATGCGACGTCATTCCCGGTGCGTTGGTCCGAGAGGGTGATCCTGACCGGGAAGACCCCACCGTCGGCGGCGTGGCACGAGAGCCCGACCGCCAGGGCGGCCCCGGCCGGGGGCGTGGTCACGCCGACGGAGCTGCCGTCGACGGTGACGGCGATGCGCAGGTCGGCCGCGCCACCGGTGGCGACGGGCAGGGACCTCCATGTCAGGGGCGTGGTCGTCTCCGCCTGCGGCGTCCCGAGCTGCGACGGCGTGCCGACCGTCTGATCGAAGTTCGACCGGGTGTGGAGGCACGGGTAGACGGCAACGGAGATGGCACGGTCCGCCACCGGTGGCGCGGCCGAACCGGCGGTCAGCTGTACGTCGAAGTCCTGCCCGGGACCGATCCACGTCGACTGGGACGCCAGGAGGAGGCCGGTCTGCCCGGCGGGCGCGGCACCTGCCCTTCCCGCCCCGCCCCCGGGCGCCATCGGGAGAAGGACGGGCATGGCCGCCATGCAGGTGGCCGCCCCGAGGCGGAGCGAGAGGGCCACGATCGTGCGCAGAACGCCGTCGTGGCCCGCCGGCCGGCCGAGCCGGGCGATCCGGCCCCGCCGGGCGTGCTTCCGGCCAGGTGCCCTTGTGCCTCCGGGGGGCGCGCCGACCGGTGAGGGCCCCGCCCCGGGTGCAATTCCCGGCCCGTCCCCACAGCCGGGTCCCCCGCGGGAGCTGCTGCTCGTCGGGCGTGCGTCGCCTCGTTCCCGGTTCACCTCGACGGGCAGCCTACGTCAGGCGCACTACCCTCAGCGGCGTGCTGCCCGCGCGAATGCAGTCCCTGGTGGATGCGTCCACCGAGCTGGCCACGCGCTTCGCGGACGCCGGCCATACCCTCTACCTCGTCGGGGGTTCGGTGCGTGACGCCATCGTCGGCGCCACGGCCGGGCACGAGGACCACGACCTCGACTTCACCACCGACGCCCGGCCCGACGAGATCGAGGCGGTCGTGTCCGGCTGGGCGGAGGCGGTCTGGACCCAGGGCAAGCGCTTCGGCACCATCGGCTGCCTGCACGGCGGTCGCCGCCTCGAGATCACCACCCACCGGGCCGAGGCCTACGTGCCCGACTCGCGCAAGCCCGACGTGCGCTTCGGTGACCGGGTGGAGGACGACCTGTCCAGGCGGGACTTCACCGTCAACGCCATGGCGCTCCGCCTGCCCGACCTGGAGCTGATCGATCCGTTCGGTGGCCTGTCCGACCTGGCCGCCCGGCGGCTGCGCACACCGCTCGACCCGGTGGAGTCCTTCGGCGACGACCCCCTGCGCATGCTGCGCGCCGCGCGCTTCATCGCCCGTCTGGAGCTCGAGCCCGACGCGGACCTGATGGCGGCGGTGGTGTCGGGCCACCACCGGTTGGCCATCGTCTCGCCCGAACGGATCCGGGACGAGCTCGACAAGATCCTCATGGTGGAGCGGCCGTCGGTGGCCCTGTGGTTCGTGGTCCGGACCGGTCTGGCCGACGAGTTCCTCCCCGAGCTTCCGGCCCTCGCTCTCGAACAGGACCCGATCCACCGCCACAAGGACGTCCTGGCCCACACCCTGGCCGTGGTGGACAAGACGAGCCCCGACCGGCTCCTGCGCCTGGCCGCGCTCTTCCATGACGTGGGCAAGCCGAAGACCAGGTCGTTCGAGGGCGGTGGCGTGTCCTTCCATCACCACGAGGTGGTCGGCGCCCGCATGACCCGGGAGCGCATGACCGCCCTCCGCTACCCCAACAACGACGTGGAGGTCGTCACCGAACTGGTCAACCTGCACCTCCGCTTCCACACCTACCGGCTGGGGTGGACCGATCGGGCGGTACGCCGCTACGTGCGCGACGCGGGACCGCTGCTCGACCGGTTGAACGAGCTGACCCGCTGCGACTGCACCACGCGCAACGCAGCCAAGGCCCGGGCCCTGTCCCGGCGGATGGACGAGCTGGAGGCGAGGATCGCCGAACTGCGCACCAAGGAGGAGCTCGACGCCATACGGCCCGACCTGGACGGCACCGAGGTCATGGGGATCCTCGGGCTGCCCCCCGGGCGCGACGTGGGGCGGGCCCTGGCCTTCCTGCTCGAGCTGCGCCTGGAGGAGGGTCCGCTCGGCGCCGACGGGGCGCGCCGCCGCCTCGAGGCATGGTGGGCCGACCAGTCGGGGCCGGCGGGCACGACGGGCCAGTGAGGCCGGCCGGGACGGCAGCGGCCGCCCGACCGGGAGCCGGACCCCGGCCCGTCAGCTCTCGGGCCAGGTTGGGCCGGGATCGCCCGCCGCGAACGCCTCGACCATCTCGTGGGCGACGTCGTCGTGGTACTGGACCGGCGGGGACTTCATGAAGTAGGCGCTCGGGCCGAGGAGGGGGCCGCCGATCCCCCGGTCGAGGGCCAGCTTGGCGCACCGGACGGCGTCGATGATGACACCGGCCGAGTTGGGCGAGTCCCACACCTCGAGCTTGAGCTCCAGGTTGAGGGGGACGTCGCCGAAGTTGCGGCCCTCCATCCGGATGTACGCCCACTTCCGGTCGGCCAGCCACGGCACGTGGTCCGAGGGGCCGATGTGGACGTCGTCGTCGGCCAGCGTGGCGTGCTCGATCTGGCTGGTGACGGCTTGCGTCTTCGAGACCTTCTTCGACTCCAGCCTCTCCCGCTCGAGCATGTTCTTGAAGTCCATGTTGCCGCCCACGTTCAACTGGTACGTGTGGTCGAGTGCCAGGCCCCGGTCCTCGAACAGGCGGGTCAGGATCCGGTGGACGATGGTGGAGCCGACCTGGCTCTTGATGTCGTCGCCGACGATCGGCACGCCCGCCTCCGCGAAGCGTCGGGCCCATTCAGGGTCCGATGCGATGAACACCGGGATGGCGTTGACGAAGGCGACACCCGCCTCGAGCGCGGCCGCCGCGTAGTGACGCTGGGCCTCCTCCGAACCGACGGGGAGGTAGCTCACGAGCACGTCGGCCTTCGCGTCGCGCAGGGCGGCGGCGACGTCGACCGGCTCGGCCGGGGACTCCTCGACGATCTGCCGGTAGTAGGTGCCGAAGCCGTCGAGCGTGGGACCGCGCTGGACGGTGACGCCGAGATCGCCGACCGAGGCGAACCGGATGGTGTTGTTCTGGCCGGCGAAGGCGGCCTTGCCCAGGTCGGTGCCGACCTTGGTGGCGTCGGCGTCGAAGGCGGCGACGAAGTCGAGGTCGGCGACGTGGTACCCGCCGAGCACCACGTGCATCAGGCCGGGGACCGTCTCGCTCGGATCCGCGTCGCGGTAGTACTCCACCCCCTGGATCAGGGAGCTGGCGCAGTTGCCCACGCCGGCGATGGCCACTCGGATCTTGCTCATGGGTTGCTTCCCTTCGTTGTCGCCGGGTCAGGCGCTGGTACGTGCGAGGACGTGGAGTCGTCGAGGCCGAGCCGTTCCGACTCGATCAGGTGGTCCAGCCAGGTGATGTCGCGCTCGGTCGCCTCCGAGGCGTGCTGGGCCAGCGAGCGGGTGTAGGGGTCGAGGCCGCCGCCGCCGGCCCGCGCCGTCTCGGCGGCGAGCCGCTCGGCCAGGTGGGCGCGGCGCCCCTCGAGCAGGCGGAGGCGAGCACGGGGGGAGAGATGGCGGGCGAAGGCGAGCCGGAGACCGAAGCCCCGGTCGTCGTCGGTCGAGGCGGCCGCCCCGTCCTCGAGCATCCTGGTGAATTGGTCCCGGCCGCTCTCGGTGATCCGGTACACCTTCCGTGAGCGGCGGGACGACGGCGCCCGGCCGACACCGGCGCGCCGGGCCCGCAGGACGGCACGTTCCCCGCCCAGGGAGCCGGTGAGGGGGATGGGCGCCCGCCCGGCGCGTCCCTCGTCGATCGTGGTGACGACCAGGCCGGCGCGCTCCAGGCGGGACAGGGCCGGGTAGAGCGAGCCGAACGAGATGTTGGCGAACAGGCCGAGGTCGTCGCGCAGGCGGCGGCGGATCTCGTAACCGTGGAGCTCCTGCTCGTGGAGGAGGCCGAGGATGGCCAGGTCCAACCCGTTCATTGTGATGATGATATATCTCATCGATATATCGAGCAACAAGTTATGTGACGCGGGTGCTCTCCGGGCGGTTTCGGGGGGCGACGCCGGGCCGAGGGGGCGACCGGCGGAGCCCACCGGGCACTACCCTCGTTGACCATGGGGATGCGTCCGGTAGCCGGCCAGGGGGTCATGACCTCGCCGGTCGGTGGGCGGGTCGAGTACCGGCTGGCCCGCAACGCGGTCGTGGCCGAGTTCCGGCGGGGCCGGCTGTCGAGGTTGGACGTGTGCGACGCCCATCCGGAGCTGGTGCGGGCCGCACGCCACGTCGGTACGCCCTCGGGCGAGACGTGCCCCATCTGCGACGAGGGCGACCTGGTCGAGGTCACCTTCGTGTTCGGTGCACGGCTGCCCGCCAATGGCCGGTGCGTGACCTCGCCGCGGGAGCTCGAACGGCTCCGCCGCCGCAAGGACCCGGTCGTCGTCTACGTCGTCGAGGTGTGTCCCGACTGTGCCTGGAACCACCTGGTGCGCATGGACCCCTCCGGTGCCACGCTTCCCGGGCCGCCCGCCCGGGCTGCCGGCCGGCCCACGGCCCGCTGACCGGGCCGCTCGTCACCGACGAGCGCTCACCCGGCTCCCGGCTCGGGCAGGTTCCACTCGATCCACCCTGATCCCTGGCGTCCGTCGGACGCCTCGAAGCGTGCCAGCGCCCGGGGGAACCAGCTCCGCCGGCCGTCCGGGGCGTCGAGGACCAGGGGTCCGTACGCGGTGGCTGTGATCGTCACCTCCGGCCCGTCCGGCCCGATGGCCGCCGTCACGCCTGCCGGGAACCGGCCCGTCCCGGGCACGTCCACCACGTCCAGGGTGGTGACGGGTACCACGTCCCCACCCGGGTGCTGCACGTAGCCGAACGCCAGCGGGTGACCGCCCACGCGGATGTCGGCGGCGTGGACCCGGGTCCCGTCGTCCAGCCGGCCCGCCGTCCAGCACCAGCCGAACGCCCACCAGTCACGCACGCCCCAGGAGTGGTCCCGCTGGCCGTGCCCGGTGACGCCGATCGGTGTGCCGTCGACGGTGATCGTCCCCTCCACCAGGCAGGGGATCTCGTAGCGGGTGGTGACGCCGTAGGCGTAGGGCGCGCCGTCGGTCCGCCAGGTGAGGTCGAGCGAGATGGGCACGCCGGCCCCGGGTGCGTCCACCACCTGCTCCACGTCGGCCAGCTCGTGTCCGGTGCAGGTGCCCGACACGCGCACCGCGGTCAGCGGATCGAGCATCGTGCAGGTCACGTCGACCCCCTCGCCCGACACGGCTGCCGCTGGCGGATCGGCCAGGGGCAGGTCGGTGCCCACCGAGCGGAGCGGCGGGCGCCCCGGCAGGGTCAGGGCAGTCGTCCACCACGTCACCCCCAGGTTCGGGTAGCGCCCGATGCGGACGTACGCGCCGACGCCGTCCTCGTCCGCCACCAGGTCGAGGTACCACGACTCGTTCCACAACGGTTCGGGCCCGGGCGGGTGGGGGCCCTCATCCGCGCCGTCCACCGCCCACGGCGGCAGGGCGGTCATCGGGCCGTCACCGCCAGCGCGCCCTCGGCGTCGAGATCGAGCACGTGCTGGGCGTGCCGGCTGAAGTTGGTGGTGAACATGGTGTCTCCCCGTTCGGTCCGCTTGACGAGCATCGACGCGCCGATGGCCATGAAGACGCCGCCGAACGCCGCCAGTCGGTAGTCGTCGTCGAAGCCGGCCCCCCCGCCGCCGGCGACGCCCCGCGCCTCCAGCCCGCGCCGGTACCCCTCGATGAGGGTGGCCTCGGACCGCCGCCGCACCTCGGTGGTCAGGCTGCCGCCGATGAAGTAGGCGAGATCGCCCACCGCCGGTGCCCACAGGGCGGTCTGCCAGTCGACCACCCACGGCCGCGGGTCGTCCCCCTCGAACAACAGGTTGTCGAGGCGGAAGTCGCCGTGGGTCACGGCGTGGCCCCCGGTGCGCCCTGCGAGCCAGCCCTCGAGCCGGTCCACGAAGCGCTGCCCGAGATCGCGGTGCTCCGGCGCCAGGCGGTCCCCGTAGCGCTCGAGGAACCCGGGGTAGAGGGGCACCACCAGCGCGGCAGTGGACCGGGCCGAGTCGGCGCCCCACCGGGCGAGCCACGGCAGAGCGGCCAGCTCGGGCACCTCCCACGTCGATGCGTGGATGGCGGCCAGCTCGGCCAGTGCGCCCGCCGCCCGGGACTCGTCGCACCCGGCCAGCTGCTCGCCCTGGCTGGCGCCGGCCACATCATCGAGCACCACGGTGAACCACCCCTCGCCCTCCCCCCCGGCGGCGAAGTGGCAGCGGGGGACCCGCCCGGCCAGCCGGCCGGCCACCTCGCGGTAGATGCCCACCTCGATCCGGTAGGCGCTGGTGGCCACCCCCGTCGACCTGCTGGTCGGGTCGGCGGAGGCGAACTTGGCCACCACGGAGGCGGGGCCGCCACCCGGGGGGTCGACGTCGAGCCGGAGGCGCGCCGTCTCCGCCATCTGCCCGGTGCCGATCGGCTCGGGCTCGACGGCGGTCACCGCCGCGCCCGGCGCCAGCGCGCCCGACCGGGACAGGACCTCGGAGCACCACCGGGGGGTCACGTCCCCGGCCGCCCGCACGAACGGGGGCTCGGGCTCGGTCATCCGGGTTCCTCGTCCCAGCTGCCGGCCTCGGTGACCGGTTCCGGGCGGTCGTCGAGCTCCAGGCGGAGCGCCCGTGCGATGACCGCGTGCTGGAGGTAGAGGGAGGTGATGTACGTCAGCTCGAGCACCTGCTCGTCGCCCAGCTCGGCCCGGAGGGCGTCGAACAGGCCGTCCGGCACCCGGCCGCGGTCGAGGACCAGGCAGTCCGTGTAGGCCAGGACCAGGCGTTCCCGGTCCCCGAACACGGAGGCCGCCGCCCAGGCGGGGAGGGCGTCGATGACCTCGTCGCCGACGCCGAGGGCACGGAGCGACTTGCAGTGCTGGGAGAAGACGAAGCGGCTGCCGGCCGCCCAGCCCGCCCGGGCCTGGGCCAGCTCCCGCAGGACGGCGGGAAGGACCCGCCGGGGGTTGCCGTAGAGGGCGAAGCCGGCGACGGCGTGCTCGAGCACGTCGGGCACCAGCGCGAAGACGGTCCACCAGTCGCCCCGCGTCCCCGTGTCGGTGCCGGGCTCGGTCACCGGGTCGCGGTCGCCGAAGACGAACTGGTAGGCGCCGGCCACCACGGGCGAGGCGGCCTCGGCCCGCGGCACCTGACGCAGTCGGGGCACGCCGGATCAGCTCCGGGCGCCGGTGGCGACTGCCGGCTGGTGGCGGACGTCGCCGGGCCCGAGGGGCCGGGTCCAACAGGCCAGCTCGAGCAGGATCCCGTCGGGATCCTGGAAGTACACGGAGCGGATGAACACCCCGGGGTGGACGTCGTCGGAGATCCCGATCTCGCTGTCGTCATGGTTGGCCACCTCGGTGCAGGGGACACCGGCGGCGATGAGGCGTTCCCGGTACTCCTCGAGCCGGTCGGGATCGACGCCGAAGGCGACGTGGTTCATCGACCCGATGGCGCTCAGCAGGCTCCCCCGGTCGGGCCGGGCGGCGGGCGCGGCGACGCCCGGTGCCGGGGGCGGCGCGTCGGGGAACCAGAAGAACGCCAGGCAGTCACCGCCGCCGCAGTCGAAGAAGAAGTGCTGGCCCAGCCCGGCGGGCAGCTCGATGGTCTTCACCAGCGGCATGCCGAGGACCCCCGTGTAGAAGTCGACGGTGCGGGCCATGTCGCTGCACACCAGTGCCAGGTGGTTGATCCCTCGGAGCTCCACGGCGTCCCCCCTCGACGGCTCGTGTGCCGGGACCCCCCAGGGTGTCCAGGTGTGGACGACCGGCACGCTGGCCCGAGTCTGCCACCGGTGCCGGTCACCCGCTGCCCGCCCGCTGCGCCGGGCCCGGGTCACCCTTTCCCGGCCGGCCCCCTGCAGCTACGATCGTCCCGGAGCACTCGCCTGCTCGTGGGCGTCACGCCCGCCAGCACCGCCGGCAGCCATCGTGCGCTGGACGGTCGATCAGGAGGACCCACCATGCCCGAACCCCGCACCGCCCCGGTGACCGTGCCGTCGCTGTCCGTCCGGAAGCGGCGAGCTGGCGCCGAGCCGATCGTGATGGTCACGGCCTACGACGCCCCCGGCGCCCGCTTCGCCGACGCCGCCGGGGTCGACGTGATCCTCGTCGGCGACTCGGTGGCGAACAACGTCCTCGGCTACGACGACACCCTGCAGGTGACGGTGGACGACATGGTCCACCACACCGCCGCCGTCGGCCGGGCACGGCCGGGAGCGCTGATCGTGGCCGACCTGCCGTGGCTGAGCTACCACCTCGACGTGGCCGACACCGTGCGCAACGCCGCCCGCCTGGTGCGTGCCGGGGCCCAGGCGGTCAAGCTCGAGGGCGGCCGCGTCCGGGTGCCGATGATCGAGGCGCTGGTGTCGGCCGAGATCCCCGTCATGGGCCACCTGGGGCTGACGCCCCAGTCGGTGAACGTCATGGGCGGGTTCCGCGTCCAGGGGAAGTCCCACGGTGCGGCCGAGGCGCTGGTGGCCGACGCCAAGGCGGTCGCCGCTGCGGGGTGCTTCGCCCTGGTGGTCGAGGGCGTGCCCGGCCCGCTGGGCGCCCGGGTGACCGAGGCGGTCGACATTCCCGTGATCGGCATCGGAGCCGGTCCCGGCTGCGACGGCCAGGTGCTCGTCTTCCACGACGTCCTGGGGCTGGGGGACCGCACGCCGCCGAAGTTCGTCCGGCGCTACGCCGACCTGGGCGACGAGGCCGTCGCCGCCCTCGCCCGGTACGTCGCCGACGTGCGGGTCGGCACCTTCCCCGACGACAGCGAGACCTACCACTGACCCGGCGGGTGCCGGCGCCACCGGCCGGCGCCCCCGGCCCGGCCGGTCGCGGCTAAAGTGTCCCGGTCGCACCGGGCCCCGGCCCAGGTGTGCCACTCGAAAACCTGCCCCGCACCGGGGCTCGGACGCCACCGGCGCCCGATCCAGAGGAGGTGAGCCGCACGTGCGGCCATACGAGACGATGGTCATCTTCGACACCGCGTCGGACGACACCGCGGTGAACGCCGCCCTCGAGCGCGGACTCGACGCACTGCGGGCCAAGGGCGGGGTGCCCGGCCAGGTGGTGCGGTGGGGGCGCCGCCCCTTCGCCTACGAGGTGGGGAAGAAGCGCGAGGGCTACTACGTCGTGATCGAGCTGACGGCCGAGCCGGAGGCGGTGGCCGACATGGAGCGGGTGTTCGTCCTGGCCGACGAGGTGATCCGCCACAAGGTCATGCGGATTCCCGACAAGGTCGCCGGTAGGCGGGCCGTGGCGGCGCCGGCCGTCGCCGAGGAGGGCTGAGCGCCATGTCCAACGGCAACACCGTGACCCTGGTCGGCAACGTCACACGCGACCCGGAGCTCCGCTTCACCAACACCGGCCAGGCCACCACCACGTTCGGGCTGGCCGTCAACCGCCGGTGGCAGAACCGCCAGACCCAGGAGTGGGAGGAGGCGACGTCCTTCTTCGACGTCGTGTGCTGGCGGGAGATGGCCGAGAACGCGGCCGAGAGCCTGTCCCGGGGAGCTCGGGTCATCGTCACCGGCCGCCTGGAGCAGCGCAGCTGGGAGACGCCCGAGGGCGACAAGCGCTCGAAGATCGAGGTGGTCGCCGACGAGATCGGCCCCAGCATCCGCTGGGCCACCGCGCAGGTGACGAAGAACGAGCGCCGCGGGCCCGCCGAGGGTGGCGGCCGCGGCGCCCCGCCGGCCGGTCCGTCCGGCGGCGGCGGGTACGGATACAGCGAGGAGCCCTTCTGATGGCACGAAGCAACGACCGCGGCACGACCAGCCGCCGGGCACCGAAGGACGCCGGCCGGCGCATCAAGAAGAAGGCGTGCGCGCTGTGCAAGGACCACGTCGAGTGGGTCGACTACAAGGACGTCAACATGCTCCGGAAGTACATGAGCGACCGGGGCAAGATCCGGGCCCGCCGTGTCTCGGGCAACTGCGCCCAGCACCAGCGGGACGTGGCCCTCGCCATCAAGACGGCCCGTGAATTGATGCTGCTCCCCTACACGCAGCGGACCACCACCGAGCGCCCCGGCGGTCGGGGCCGGGGCGGCCGTGAGGGCGGGTTCGGCCAGGGTGGCCGGCGCCGGTCGGAGGGCGAGGACCGCCAGGGACCGCCCGCGGGCGATCGTGACGGCGCCCGGCCGGCCGCTGCGTCGGGTGCCGGTGGTGACGCGGCCGGCGGTGGCGCCGCAGCCGTTGAGACCGCAGCCGTCGAGACCGCAGCGGTCGTGAGCGACGGGGAGGCGTGAGATGAAGGTCCTCCTGCGCTCGGACATCGACGGCGTGGGCAAGCGCGGCGACATCGTCGATGTCGCCGGCGGCTTCGCCCGCAACCACCTGTTCCCGGCGGGCAAGGCCCTCGCCGCCAGCCCCGGGATCGAGGCTCAGGCCTCTGCCATGCGTCGCTCTCGGGACCTGCGCGACGCCCGCGACCGGGAGTCGGCCGAGACGGTGGCCCGTGCCCTGGTGGGTACGACCATCACCATCGCCGCCCGTGCCAGCGCGGCGGGCAAGCTCTTCGGCTCGGTGTCGGCCGCCGACATCGTGCGGGAGGTGGAGGCGGCCACCGGTGCGGTGATCGACCGCCACCGTCTGCAGCTCGACGAGCCGATCAAGACGGTCGGTGACCACGCCGTGCGGGTCGAGCTCCACCCCGACGTCATCTTCGAGATCTCGCTGGCCGTCGTCGCCGCCGACTGACCCCGGGGTCAGCGCCGCGGTCCGGTGACCGTACCGGGCTCCGTGCTGGGCCGGCAGCGCCCACCGGGCGCCCGGCCCGGGTGGCGCCAGCCCGCCGCCGTCACTGACCGCGGCACCATCGCACCCGGCGTCACACCCGGTGGGCACACTGGTGGGGTGGCCCCTCCAACCCACAGGCGCGCTCGTTGCATCCCCCGGGTTTCCACAGGTGTGACCAGGGATTTCCGCAGGGAAAACCACAGGTTCCTGCCCTATCTATCCCCATCTCCCATGGGTGAGGGTTAGGAGATCATGGTCCAGGCATTCGACGACGACGCGCCCCGGCGCCTGCACGCCTCCCCGGCCTCCGCGGGGCGGGTCCCACCCCACAACCTCGAGGCGGAGGAGTCGCTGCTCGGCGCCATGCTCCTGTCCCGCGACGCCATCGCCACGGCGATGGAGGTGTGCCGGGCCGACGACTTCTACAAGCAGTCCCACGCCCACATCTTCACCGCCATCACCTCGCTCTTCGCCCAGGGCGAGCCGGCTGACGCGGTGACCGTCACCGAGGAGCTCCGCCGCCGCGGCCTGCTCGAGTCGATCGGCGACCAGTCCGTCTTCATCGCCCTCCAGGCCAACACCCCGTCCATCGGGAACGCCGAGTATTACGCCCGGATCGTCGAGGAGCACGCCCTGCTGCGGCGGCTCATCGGCGTGGCCGGCGAGATCGCCGACCTCGGCTACAGCGTCCCCGAGGACGTGGCCGACGTGCTCGACCGGGCGGAGAGCATGGTCTTCGACGTCGCCCAGCGCCGGGTCGTCGACTCCGTGGCGCTGCTGAAGGACGTGCTCGGCCTCACCCTCGACCACCTCGAGGTCCTCTACGAGCAGAACGACGACATCACGGGCCTGGCCACCGGCTACCACGACCTGGACCGGTTGCTGGCTGGCCTGCAGCCCTCCAACCTGTTGGTCGTGGGCGCCCGGCCGGCCATGGGGAAGACCAGCTTCGCCCTCGGCATGGTCGCCCACGCCGGCATCCACCTCCGCAAGCCGGTGCTGCTGTTCTCCCTGGAGATGAACCACATGGAGCTGAGCCAGCGCATGCTGAGCGCCGAGGCCCAGGTGGACGCCAGTCGCATGCGGACCGGGAAGCTCCTGGAGACCGACTGGCCGAAGATCTCGAACGCCATCAGCCGCATGAGCGAGGCGCCCATCTTCATCGACGACAACCCCAACCTCACCGTGATGGACATCCGGGCCCGCGCCCGGCGCCTCAAGAGCAGGGAGGGGCTGGGGCTGGTGGTGGTCGACTACCTCCAGCTGATGACCGGCCGCCACGGCGCGGAGAACCGCCAGGTCGAGGTGTCCGAGATCAGTCGCGGCCTGAAGATCCTGGCCCGCGAGCTCGAGGTGCCCGTCGTCGCGCTCTCCCAGCTGTCCCGCGGCCTCGAGGCCCGCCAGGACAAGCGCCCGATCCTCGCCGACCTGCGGGAGTCGGGCTCCATCGAGCAGGACGCCGACGTCGTCATGTTCATCTACCGCGACGAGGTCTACAACGCCGAATCGGGCGACGCCGGCGCAGCCGAGATCATCGTGGCCAAGCACCGCAACGGCCCGACCGGCATGGTGCGGCTCGCCTTCCTCAACCACCACACCAGGTTCGCCAACATGGCGAAGGTGTGAGGATCCTCCGACCCGCTCCGATCCGCCCCACCCGCCCGGCCCGCTACCGTCGGCACGTGGCAGCAGGCGCTGCCCGCCGGCGAGAGGAGGTCGTGTGCGCGCTGTCGTGCTGGAGACGCCGGGACCGATCGAGGGCGGTCCCGTCCGGGTCACCGAACTGCCCGATCCCCACCCCGGCCCCGGGCAGATCGTGGTCGAGGTCACCGCGTGTGGCGTGTGCCGCTCCAACCTCCACATGGTGGAGGGGGACTGGCTCCCCTACGGGGTGCCCGCCTTCACCCCCATCATCCCCGGTCACGAGGTGGTCGGTCGCATCGTCGAGGTGGGCGACGGCGTGGACTGGCTGGCCGTGGGCGACCGGGTCGGCGTCCAGCCCCTGTGGTCGACGTGCGGCCACTGCTCCTTCTGCCTGACCGGACGCGACCAGCTCTGCTGTTCCAAGCAGATCACCGGCGAGACCGTCCACGGTGGCTACGCCGAGCGCATGCTGGCGACGGCCGCCCACGCCCACCCGGTGCCGGACGGCCTGGACGACGCGGAGGCCGCCCCCCTCTTCTGTCCGGGGATCACCGCCTACAACGCGGTGGGCAAGGCCGGTCTCGCCCCCGGCTCGTCGGTGGCCCTGTTCGGGGTGGGCGGCGTGGGCCACATGGTCCTCCAGTTCGCCGCGTTGACCGGCGCCGAGGTGTTCGGCGTGGCCCGATCCGCGCACCACCTGGCCCTGGCCGAGGAGCTGGGTGCGCACCCGGTCGATGCCGGTGCCGACCCGGTGGCCGCCCTCACCGCCACCGGCGGCGTGGACGCGGCCATCGTGTTCGCCCCGTCGGACCGGATGATCGCCCAGGCCCTGGAGGCGGTCCGCCCCGGAGGCACCGTGGTCCTCGGGGTGCACGGGTCGGTGGGGCACTTCGCCTTCGCCGACGAGAAGCGCCTGGTGGGATCGGTGATCGGTGCCCGCCAGCAGATGCGCGAGGTGTTGGAGCTGGCCGCCGCGGGCAGGGTGCGGGCCCACGTGGACCGGTTCCCGTTGGAGGAGGCCGGCGACGTCCTCGGTCGGCTGAAGGCGGGCGCCATCCGGGCACGTGCCGTGCTGCTCCCCGAGGCCCGGTAGCCTGGTCCGTCACCTCGGGTCGGCCGCGACCGCCCCGCCCAGGCGAAGGAGCCGTCCGTGTCCCCCCTCGACCAACCGAGCACGCCCACCCGCGCCCGACGTGTCCGCCCGGCGGTGGCCGCCGCCCTGGCGGGCACCGTTGTCCTCCTCGCCGCCTGTGCGTCGAACACCTCGAGCAGCTCCACCACGTCCCCCCGACCCCCGTCCACGGTGCCCGGCACCACCACCACCACCGGGCCACCGACCACGCTGCCCGCCAACGCCGTCCTCGGCCCGCCCGGGGGGCACTTCACCGTGGCCTTCCCGTCCGGACCGGTGCCGGGGACGCTGCCGTCCTCGCCGTCGTCCCAGTGCCCCCACACGACGTCGGTCCACACCTACGCGGTGAGCAAGACCCCGAACGTGCTGTCGTCCGGCGCACAGCCCTCCATCCCGACCTACGCGGTGCTGGTGGCGTTGTTCCCCGATGCCGCCTCCGCCTCGGCCTGCTTCAAGGCGTCGACCTCCCAGCTGCACAACCCGAAGCAGGTGACGGTGGGAGGATCGACGGGCATCGAGGCGCTGTCGCAGGTGGGGACGCCGGGCTCGGCCTCCGCGTTCACGGCGGCGGCGCTGGCCCTGGTGAAGGGGAACGTCATGTACGTCGTCGACGCGACGACGACCGACGCGACGACCGCCACTCAGTTCCTCTCGTCGTTCTCGCCGCACAGCTGAGGGACCGGCGCCCGGGTGCCCGGCGCGCCCCGCCGGTCATCCCACCCCCAGCCGCTCCCGTAGGAAGTCGAGGACGGTGTCGAGGGCCTGGCGGGTCGGGGTCCCCGGCCGGTCGTCGAGGTCCTCGGTCAGCACCGAGTGCGCGCCGCGCCGGTGGCCGTAGGGGTTGCCGGGGGAGGAGTCGAGCTCCACGGCGATGAACCCGTCGCCCAGCTCGGCCCGGAGCCGGTCGAACCGCTCGGCCGGGCTGGCCCGGTCGCCGGTGAAGCGGAGGCCGAGCACGCACGTGCCGCCGGCCACCCGCTCACGGACCCGCTCGAGATCGCCGCGGCTGATCCCGAGGTCGCGCCGCCGCGACGCCCCGAGGGGCAGCGGCAGGGACGGCTGGCTGAGGACGGGCGCCACCACCGCGTCGTCGATCATCATGGCAAGGGCGAAGCCCCCGGTCATGCACATGCCCACCGCCCCCACGCCCGGGCCGCCGCACCGCTCGTGCTCGTAGCGGGCCAGCAGGGTGAGCCACCGGGTCACCGGGCTCGAGCGCTCCCTGGCCAGCAGGGTGAACTCGCGCGAGATGCACGTCTCGGCCAGCGTGCCGGCGATGGCCGTCCCTGACGGCTCCCGGCCGTCGGTGCCGAAGAGGTGGGGCATGACCGCCGTGCAGCCGGCGCCGGCGACGGCACGGCCGAAGTCGGCCACCCGGGGGGTGATGCCGGGGACCTCGCTCATCACGATCACCGCCGGTCCGTCCCCTGTGCGCCACACCGTCCGGGTGGCACCGTCGTAGGTCCGTTCCTCGGCGACGAAGCCATCGAGTGCGCCGGTCATCGCTCCCCCCTGTCCCGATCGGGCTCCGATCGGCCGTCCGTGCTCCCCGGTGGCCCGCCGCCCGCCCGGCCCACCAGGAGCTCGGCCCGCAGCGGCAGGTGGTCGGACCCGGCCACCGGGACCGGCCCGCCTCCGGCAGGCGCCACGTCGCCGGCCACCAGCACGTGGTCGATCTGGTGGCGGGGACGCCAGGCGGGCCACGTCGGCCCGACCACCGCCCGGCGCCACCCGGGGAGGGCCGCCTCCACGGCCGGACCCCACAGGTTCATGTCACCGCACAGTACGGCGGCGCCGCCCCGGTGGGGTGCCAGGTGCCGCCGGAGATCCCGGAGCTGGCGGAGGGAGCGCTGGCGCAGGTGGGCCAGGTGGACCCCTGAGACGGTCACCGCCGTGCCGCCCACGGTCACGTCCACCGTGACCACGGCCCGGGCGGCCGGGTCGTTGGCCGCCCTCGGCAGGGGATGGATCCGGGATCGTGTCACCGGGAGCCGGGACAGGACGGCCAGCTGCCACCGGCCGCGGACGGCGGGGCGCGTCACCCGGCGGGCGGACCGCCGCCCGGCGTCGTCCAGGCGGATGGCCTCGGCCAGCCGGCCGCGGTCACGGCCCCAGCGGACGGGCCCCCAGCCGGCCCCCGGTGCCGGGTCGGGCTCGGCCAGCCGCCCGCGTGCCAGGGCGGCGGTGGCGGCGACCGCGTAGCCGAGGGCGGCGGCCACCTGCTCGGCGATCCCCTCCTCGTCGTCGGGCGCCCAGCACTCCTGGAGGACGAGGATGTCGGCATCGAGCTGGCGGCAGCGGTCGGCGACGTCGAACGGGCGCCCCCACCCGTCCACGCCGGCATGGATGTTGTAGGTGGCGACGACGAGACCGGCGCCCCGCTCGCCGTTCGTGCTCACGCGCCGGGCGCGTTCACCGGCGCCCCAGGGTCTCGGCCGCCGCCCGGAGCTCGGCGCGGAAGTCCGGGTGGGCGATCTCGGCCAGGGCCCGGGCCCGCTCCCGCACCGTCATGCCGACGACGTCGGCGGCCCCGTACTCGGTCACGACGACGCCCAGGTGGTGACGGGGGGTGGAGACGATCGAGCCCTGGGGCAGCAACGGGACGATGCGGGACCGCAGCTCGCCGCCGACGGTCACGGTGGAGCGCAGGCAGATGAGGGAGTGGTCGTCCAGGCGGAGCTCGGTGCCGGCCACGAAGTCCTCGTGACCGCCCACACCGGACACCTGGCGGCCGTCGATGTGGTCGGCGACCACCTGGCCGTAGAGGTCGACGGAGAGGGCGCCGTTGATGGAGACGAGCGACCGGTTGCGCCCGATGACCGTGGGGTCGTTCACCACGTCGACGGGTAGGAAGGCGACGTCCTCGTTCCCGTCAAGCCACGCGTAGAGCTCGGGCGAGCCCAGCGCGAACGTGGTGACGGAGTGCCCGTCGAACACGCCCTTCGACGCATTGTCGACCTTGCCCGCCTGGTGGAGGTGCATGAGGCCGTCGGTGAACATCTCGCTGTGGACGCCGTAGTGGCCACCGGGACGTTCGGCCAGCCGGGTGGCCACCATGCTGGGCACCGCGCCGATACCCGTCTGGAGGGTGGCGCCCTCGGTCACGAACGAGGCGGCGATCTCGGCGATGGCGACGTCGACCTCGTCGGGAGCCGACTCGGCCAGTGCGTACGGCGGCCCGTCCGCCTCCACCACCACGTCCACCAGTTCGAGGGGGAGGGTGTTGCGGTACTCGGGCGGGAGACCGGAGGTGCGGGGCAGGTTCGGGTTGAGCTCCACCACCAGGAGGCGGTCGGGGTCGCGCCCGGCGGCCAGCAGCTCGGGCCGTGTCGCCCCGAGGTGCAGCGACAGGTTGACCTCCCCGTCACGGCCGGGCGCCGCCTGGACGGCCATCACCCGGGGGGCGAACCGGGCCAGGATGGGGGCGAACTGGCGGAAGCCACCGGGGACGAGCTCCACGTCGGCGCCGCCGGCGAGCAGGATCCGCTCGGCCGGACCGAAGAAGCCGCACCGGTAGTGGGTGGTGGGCCGGGCGAAGACGTCGTAGTAGCCGAGGAGCAGGGCGCCGCCCACCGTGAGCGACCGCCAGTCCGTCCGACGTCCGAGCGCGGTGAGGAAGGCATCGGGGTTGCCCGGTCCCAGACCCAACCCGAGCGTGTCCTCGGCCGAGAGGAGCGCGACGGCCTCGTCCGGGGTGCAGGTGCGGGGTGCCATCCGCACGATCATGCCTGGTCGGAGGAGGGGCGTGCCAGGTCGGGGCGGCCCCGTGGCACCATGGGGCATGCGCGAGGAGGCAGGCGTCGACCCCGATGCCTACGACGAATTCGGCCTGTTCCACGAGAACGCGGCCGAAGCCGGGCTGGCGTGGCACGGTCCGCCGGTGGTGGCGCGCCACCACATCGAGGTGACCCCCGGCCGGAGCGTGAGCGCCCTGGTGTGGGGGAGCGGGCCGCCCGAGCTGGTGCTGCTCCACGGGGGCGGGCAGAACGCCCACACCTGGGACACCGTCGCCCTCGCCCTGACCCGGCCGCTCGTCGCCATCGACCTGCCCGGCCACGGCCATTCCGGATGGCCAGTAGGCAGCGCGCTCGATCCCGGCTCGCTGGCCGCCGATGTCGCCGTCGCCGTCGAGGCTCTGGCGCCGGCGGCCCGTGCCGTGGTCGGGATGTCGCTGGGCGGTATCACCGCCCTGGCCCTCGCCCGCGATCGTCCCGAGCTCGTCCGCAGGCTGGTACTGGTGGACATCACCCCCGGGGTGGACGGGGAGAAGACCGGCGACATCACCGCCTTCCTGGCCGGGCCGGAGAGCTTCGCCACCTTCGACGAGATCCTGGAACGCACCGTCGCCTTCAACCCCACCCGGTCGGTGTCGTCGCTGCGGCGGGGCGTGCTCCACAACGCGGTGCGCCGTGCCGACGGCCGGTGGACGTGGCGCCACCAGCTGGGCCGGCCCGAGGGCGCGACGGGGATCCACGTCGAGCGGTTGGCGTTCGACGGGCTGTGGGACGCGCTCGGCTCGTCAGCGGCGCCATTGCTGCTGGTGCGGGGCGGGCGGTCCCCGGTGGTCGACGACGCCGACGTGGACGAGCTGGTGCGCCGCCGCCCCGATGCCCGGGTGGTGGTGGTGGACGGCGCCGGGCACAGCGTGCAGGGCGACCGCCCCCTGGAGCTGGCCGCGCTCATCGACGGGGAGCTGGCCCGGGTCGACGGCTGACGCCGCCCGGGGCGGGGCCCCTCAGGCGGCGACGCCGGCCTCGGCCGGCAGGACCTCCGGGGCGGCACCGCCCGAACGCACCAGAGCGGCGGCGAGCACGTCGGTCACGTCCGCGGCCAGGTGGAAGGTCATCGACTCACGGACCGCCTCGGGCACGTCCTCCAGGTCCGGACCGTTCCTCGCCGGCAGGACGACGTCGGTCAACCCGGCCCGATGGGCGGCCAGGACCTTCTGCTTCACGCCGCCGATGGGGAGCACGCGCCCCTGGAGGGTGACCTCGCCCGTCATGCCCACCGACGGGCGGACGTGGTGCCCCGTCAGGAGCGACACCAGGGCGCTGACCATCGTCACCCCCGCCGAGGGCCCGTCCTTCGGCACCGCGCCGGCCGGCACGTGGAGGTGGACGTGGGAGCCGGTCAGCGCGGAGGCGTCGACACCGAGCTCGGTGGCGTGGGAGCGGACATAGGACAGGGCGATCTCCGCCGACTCCTTCATCACGTCGCCCAGCTGGCCGGTGAGGGTGAGCCCGCCCGGCCCGTCGACCAGGGTGGCCTCGACGAACAGGACATCCCCGCCATTGCCGGTGACGGCCAGGCCGGTGGCGACCCCGGGGACCGCGGTCCGGTCGCCCGCCTCGAAGAAGAACCGGGGGCGGCCGAGCCATCCGGTCACCTCCCCGGCGCCGACGGCGACGGGCGCCTCGATGGTGCCTGACGCCAGCCGGGTGGCCACCTTGCGGGCCAGGCGCCCGAGCTCCCGCTCGAGGGCGCGCACGCCCGCTTCGCGGGTGTGGTCGGCGATGATGGCGGCCAGGGCGTCGTCGGTCACATCGAGCTCCCCGTCGACCAGACCGGCCAGTGCGGCCTGGCGTCCGAGGAGGTGGTTGCGGGCGATGGCCACCTTCTCGGCCTCGGTGTAGCCGTCGATGCGGATGACCTCCATGCGGTCGAGCAGCGGCCCGGGAACGGTCTCGACCACGTTCGCGGTGGCCAGGAACAACACGTCGGACAGGTCGAGGTCCACCTCGAGGTAGTGGTCACGGAAGGTGTGGTTCTGGGCCGGGTCGAGCACCTCGAGGAGGGCGGCGGCCGGGTCGCCCCGGAAGTCGCTGCCCAGCTTGTCCACCTCGTCGAGGAGGACCACCGGGTTCATCGTCCCCGCCTCGCGGAGCGCGCGCACCAACCGGCCCGGCTGGGCGCCCACGTACGTCCGGCGGTGGCCCCGGATCTCCGCCTCGTCGCGCACCCCGCCGAGCGAGACCCGCACGAAGGACCGGCCGAGCGCCCGGGCCACGGACGCGCCGAGGGACGTCTTGCCCACGCCCGGGGGCCCGACCAGGGCGAGGATGGCACCGCTGCCGCGCCCCTCCACCGGGGCGAGCCCCCGCCGGGCACGGAGCGCCCGCACGGCCAGGTGCTCGAGGATCCGCTCCTTCACGTCCGGGAGGCCGTCGTGGTCCTCGTCGAGGATGGCCGATGCCTCGGAGACGTCCAGGCGGTCCTCGGAGGTGATGCCCCACGGCAGGTCGGCCACGGTCTCCAGCCAGGTGTGGATCCAGCCGTGCTCCGGGCTCTGCTCGCTGGTGCGCTCCAGCTTGGCCAGCTCCCGGTCGACGGCGGTCCGGACCGCGTCGGGCAGGTCACGCGAGGCCAGCCGGTCGGACACGTCGTCACCGCCCTCCCCGTCGTCCAGCTCGCCCAACTCCTTGCGGATGGCCTCCAGCTGGCGCCGCAGGAGGAACTCGCGTTGGGTGCGCTCCATCCCCTCCTCCACATCGGACCGGATCCGCTCCCGCAGGGTCAGGTCGGCCAGGACCTCACGGGCCCAGCCCAGTACCAGCTCGAGCCGGGCGGTGACGTCCAGGCTCTCGAGGACCTGGACCTTCTGCGCGTCGGTGAGGTCGGGCGAGTACCCGGCGACGTCGGCGATGCGGCCCGGCTCGGACAGGTCCCGCAGCCGGGCGGCCAGCCCGCCGGCCCCCCGCGACTCGAGGATGTTCTCCAGCACGGCCCGGTACTCGCGGGCCAGTTGCTGGGCGCGTTCGTCCGGTTCGCCCTCCACCACCGGTGAGGACTCGACCCACAGGGCCCGCCCCGTCCCCGGCACGGCCGAGCCGAGGACGGCGCGCTCCACGCCGCGGATCGCAGCCGCCTGCAGGCCGCCGGGGAGGTCGCCGCGCTCCACCACCTCGGCGACGACGCCGACGGTGGCGAAGCGGCCCTCCACCTTGGGGACGATGACGAAGCGCCCGCCGGCCGACGAGGCGGCGTCGAGCGCGGCACGGGCCTCGTCCGTCTCGAGGGCGAGGGTGAGGACCATGCCCGGCAGCACGACCCCCGAGGTGAGGGGCAGCAGGGGCAGGGTCAGCGTGGTCTCGTCGTTCACCGGATCTCCAAGTGGTCGTGACATCGTTGTAGATACAACGACACGGGTGCACGGGTATTCCGGCCGCCCGCCGCCCGGAGGTCCCGCCGCCGGCGCCGCCGCCGGGAGCGGCCGTGCCGACCGAGCCCGCATCATCGGGCTGGCGGCGGTGAAATCCCTGGTCAGATGGCCTTCAACAACAATTCAGTCCCGGTTCACCTTCCGGACACCTGGCGATGACCGCCCGTTCACCTCGCCTCCGTACGATCCGCATCGATGGTGAATGCGATGCATGAGCTGACGGAACCCGACACGGCCCGCACCCCCGGCCACAACCTGCACCTGCAGGTGCCCGCACCCGTCGCCGGGAGCGCAGCGGCACCGAAGCCGGCGCCGGCACCCGAGTCCGGGACGGCGATGTCGGCGCACGACGTCTCCCTGTCCTTCGGCGACAAGACGGTGCTCTCGGGGGTCGACCTCGAGTTCCCGGCCGGCACCATCACCGCACTGGTCGGTCCGACCGGGTGCGGCAAGACCACCTTCCTCCGTTCCCTCAACCGCATGAACGACCGGGTGCCGGGCTTCCGGCGCACCGGCACCTTCACCCTCTTCGGCGACGACCTCTACGCACCCTCGGCCGATCCGCTGGTGGTGCGCCGGCGTGTCGGCATGCTGTTCCAGCGCCCCAACCCGTTCCCGCTGTCCATCCACGAGAACGTCGTGGCCGGCGTGAAGGCCCACCGCCTGGCACCCCGCAACAAGCTGCGCGACATCACCGAGACCCGCCTGCGTGAAGTAGGCCTGTGGGACGCGGTGGCCGACCGCCTCGGGTCGTCGCCCTTCCGGCTCTCGGGCGGCCAGCAGCAGCTCCTGTGCCTGGCGCGGGCCCTCGCCGTCGAGCCCGACGTCCTCCTCCTCGACGAGCCGACGTCGTCGCTCGACCCCGTCTCCACCGAGGCGGTCGAGCACCTGCTGCGCACGCTGTCGCCCGGCATCACCATCGTCATCGTCACCCACAACCTGGCCCAGGCCAGGAGGCTGTCCGACCGGACGGCCTTCTTCTTCGAGGGCCGGCTGGCCGAGGCGGGCGAGACCGAGCAGGTCTTCGAGCAGCCCGCCTCCGAGGCCACCCGCCAGTACGTCACCGGAAGGTTCGGCTGAGCCAGCCCCACACCGCCACCTGACCTGAACCGGAGGGAACGCCGCATCTGTGCCGAACGCTTGGCCCGGCGCGCCCCTGAACACAGCGATCTCACCGCATCCCCTACCGAAAGGAGCACCGTCCACCATGGACGTCACCACCCCGCAGGACCCGGCTGCCATGCAGCCCCCGACGTCGGCACGCCGCCGGTTCGCCCGGCCCATGGCCGTGGCGGCAGTGACGGCCGCCGCCGGTCTGCTGCTCGCCGCCTGCTCGTCGAGCTCGACGTCGTCGTCCACCAGCGCCGCAGCCAAGGCGCCCTCGACGACGGCCGCGCCGGCTGCGCCGACGATCATCGCCCCGCCGACGTCGACGGTTGCCCTGACCGAGACGGGCTCCACCCTGCTGTACCCGCTGTTCCAGAAGTGGAGCCCCGCCTACACGGGCCTGCACAGCAACATCACCATCCAGACGGCCGGGACCGGGTCGGGCACCGGCATCTCGCAGGCGGCGGCGGGCACCGTGTCCATCGGCGCCTCCGACGCCTACCTGTCGTCGTCCGACCTGGCGAAGACGCCGACCCTGCTCAACATCCCGCTGGCCATCTCGGCCCAGCAGATCAACTACAACCTGCCCGGCATCCCCGCCTCGACGCACCTGAAGCTCGACGGCACGGTGCTGGCACGGATGTACCAGGGGAAGATCACCAAGTGGAACGACCCGCAGATCGCCGCCCTCAATCCGGGCGTCACCCTGCCGGCGACCGCCGTGGTGCCGCTCCACCGCTCCGACGGCAGCGGTGACACCTTCCTGTTCTCCCAGTACCTGTCGAAGTCCGACCCGGCCGACTGGGGCGCCAACAACTTCGGCACCTCCATCAGCTGGCCCCCGGTGACGGGCGCCATCGGTGCCAACGGCAACGGCGGCATGGTCAGCGAGTGCGGGAAGACCCCGGGCTGCATCGCCTACATCGGCATCAGCTTCCTCGCCAACACGCAGCAGGCCGGTCTCGGTGAGGCCATGGTGAAGAACGGGTCCGGCAACTACCTGTTGCCCACCTCCTCCACCATCCAGGCCGAAGCCGCGGGCTTCGCCAACTCGACGCCGGCCAACGGGGCCATCTCGATGATCTACGGCACCACCAACCCCCAGGGCTACCCGATCATCAACTACGAGTACGCCATCGTGAACAGCTCGCAGTCGAGCGCCACGACGGCGAAGGCCATCCAGGCCTTCCTCTCGTGGGCCATCAACCCGGCCGGGGGCAACGCAACCAGCTTCCTGGACGCGGTCAACTTCCAGCCCCTCCCGGTGCAGGTGGTCGGCCAGTCCCAGGCCCAGCTCGAGTCGATCAAGTAGGGGATCGGCCCCCGTTGACCGGTAGCGACCGACCGTGACCGACGGACGCACCAGCGTGACCCATCCCCCGGTGGCCAAGCCGCCGGGGGATGGGGCGCGCCCGCGCACGAGCCGCCGCGACACCCAGGGACTGGTCCGGTGGACGACCCGCGTCGCCGCCGTCCTCCCCGGCCTGGCCCTGGTGGCCGTCATCGTCGTCCTCGCCCTCGAGGCCGTGCCGGTCATCCCGGTGAACGGGCTGCACTTCTTCACCACCAACACGTGGAACCCGGGGAACTCCTACAGCCAACCGGTCATCTCCCACGGCGTGCAGATGCCGGCCGGTGCCAGCTACGGCGCCCTCCCCCTCATCACCGGCACCCTCGAGTCGTCGGCCATCGCCATGCTCATCGCCGTGCCGGTGGCACTGGGCACCGCCCTCGTGGTGGTGGACAAGCTGCCCAAGCGGCTGTCGTCGGCGGTGGGGATGTTCCTCGAGATGCTGGCCGGCATCCCCTCGGTGGTCTTCGGGCTGTGGGGTGCCCTCACCCTGGGCCCGTTCCTCGTCCACCACGTGTCCCCCTTCATCGCCTCCCACGTGCCCGACGTCCCTCCGTTCCGGTTCCTGAAGGGTCCGGTGGGATCGGGCGAGGGGCTGCTGCCGTCGGGCGTTGTGCTGGGGATCATGGTGCTGCCCATCGTGGCCGCCACCACCCGGGACCTGCTCCGCCAGGTCCCCCGGGGCACCCGTGAGGGCGCCATGGCCCTGGGCATGACCGACGCCGAGGTCATCCGGTGGGTCGACCTGCGGTGGATCCGCAGCGGGTTCGTCGGTGCCTGCATCCTCGGGCTGGGCCGGGCCCTGGGCGAGACGATGGCGGTCGCCATGGTCAGCGGGGCCGTCCTCGGTGCCAACCCGGCCAACCTGTACGCCACCATGACCACCATCGCGGCGACCATCGTCTCCCAGCTCGACTACGCGCTGTCCGACGCCACCGGGTTCGCACTGGGCACCCTGGCCGAGGCCGGGCTCCTGCTGATGGTGATCAGCCTGAGCGCCAACGTCGTGGCACGGTTCCTGGTGCGCCGGTCGTCGGCGGGTGTGGCACTGCCGGTGGGGCGGGGGATCTGATGTCGGACGTCTCCGCGCCGCTCGGCGTCCCCGTGGCCAGGGCCACGTCCGGCCTGGTGGCCACGGGCCGGATGGCCCGGCGGCGGATCGTGAACACGGTGCTGTGGGGGATCGCCGGGCTGATGACGGCCCTGGTGGCCATCCCGGTGGCCTGGGTGCTCATCGGCGTGGTCCGCAAGGGTGTGGCCGGCTGGCACTGGAGCGTGCTCGCCACCACGACCACCAGCGCGAATGGCGGTGGGCTGGCCAATGCCATCGTGGGCACGACGGTGATCGTCGTCGGCGTGGTCGTCATCGCCGGGATCGTCGGCGTGGCCGGCGGCATCTACCTGGCCGAGTTCTCTGGGGCGAAAGAGGGGTCGATCGTGCGGGGCGCGTCGGAGGTGCTGGCCGGCGTGCCCTCCATCGTCCTCGGCTACGTGGGCTACGTCGCACTCGTCTACCACTTCCACTGGGGGTTCTCGCTGCTGGCGGCGTGGATCGTCCTGTCGGTGCTCTGCGTCCCCTACATCGTGAAGACGACAGAGGTGGCGCTGCGCAACGTGCCCACCGCCTACCGCGACGGGTCCGAGGCGCTCGGCATGCCGACCGGGTACGCCCTCCGGCGGGTCGTGCTGCGCCCGGCCCTCCCCGGGATCGCCACCGGGCTCATCGTGGCCGTGGCCATCGCCCTGGGGGAGACGGCCCCGCTCCTCTACACGGCCAGCTGGTCGGACAAGTTCCCGACCGCGCAGCTGACCCACGCCAACGTGCCGTTCCTCACCTACCCGGTGTGGACCTTCTACAACCTCCCGGCCGCGTCGGCCCACCGGCTGGCGGCGGAGGCCGCGCTCATCCTGATCGTGATGGTGGTGATGCTCATCATCCTGAGCCGCATCGTGGTTGCCCGGACCCAGCGGCACAGCGAGAACAGCGGGGTGCGCTGAGGGCGGTGCCGTGCCGGCCGCGGCCGGGTGTCGCGGCCAGCCGCTTCAGGCAGGGGGAGCCGGGCGCCGGGGGCCGGGATCGAGCCGGAAGCCGACGCCCCGGACGGTCACGATGGCAGCCGCTGCGTCGGGATCGCCCTCGAGCTTGGCCCGGAGCCGGTGGATGTGGGTGTCGAGGGTCCGACTGTCGGACAGGTCGCGGTCGGGCCACAGCCGCTCGATGAGCTCGTCCCGGGTCCGTACCTGGCCGGCGGGGGACAGCAGCAGCGTGAGGAGGTCGAACTCCCGGCGTGACAGGTGTACGTGGGAGCCGGCCACCGTCACCTCACGGCGCGCCGGATCGACGGTGGCGGACGCGAAGGTGAGGAGCCGTGCCCCTGCCTCGCCGGGGCGGGTGTCGACCGTGCCCCTGACACTGCCCCTGCCCGTGCCCCCGGCCCTCCCGTCGCCGGCCCTCCCGTCGCCGGCCCTCCCGTCAGCGGGGGCCACCCGGCGCAGTACGGCCTGGATGCGGGCGACCAGCTCCCGCATCCGGTACGGCTTCGTGACGTAGTCGGTCGCACCGAGCTCCAGGCCGAGCACGACGTCGAGCTCGCTGTCGACGGCCGACACCATGACGATGGGCACCGGGGCCAGCTCCCGCATCCGCCGGCAGACCTCCGTGCCCGGGAGCCCGGGAAGGAGCAGGTCGAGGAGGACGATGTCCGGCGGGTCGGCGGCGAAGCGGTCGAGGGCCTCGCGCCCGTCAGCCGCGAACTCGACGGCGAACCCCTCGCGGGCGAGCCCGGAGGCCAGGGCCTCTCGGTAGGAAGCCTCGTCCTCGACGACCAGGACGCGGACGGGTTCGTCTCCGGGCGGCATGGCGCGTCACCTCCACGCCGGATGGTACGGAGGCAAGGTGAACGGGCCGCGAGCGCAAGGCGACAGCCAGGTGATCGTTTCGTGAACCGCCGCCATGTTGCTCCGGTGGCACCAGGATCGGCTCCGGGCGGCCACCGGTGCGGCGGCGTGGCGGGGCACAGCCGCCGTCCCGGTGCCGCCACGTGGACGAGGACCGGCTCAGCCGGTAGGGGCCCGCCCGATCGCGTGCCTGGACCCGTGAGGGGGAGGGGCGATGGCGGCGGCGGGCGGACCCCTACGGACTGAAGCGGTACCCGACTCCCCGGACGGTGAGGAGGTGGACGGGGTGGGCCGGGTCCACCTCGATCTTCTTCCGCAGGCGCTTGATGTGGGTGTCGAGGGTGCGGCTGTCGCCGCGGCTGCGCTCGGGCCACAGCAGTTCGAGGCAGCGCGCCCGGGTCACCACCCGGTCGTGCTCGGCGACGAGCAGTTCGAGCAGGTCGAACTCCTTTCGGGCCAGGTCGAGCTGGCGACCGTCCACCTCCACCAGACGCCGGAGGGGGTCGAGCACCAGCGGCCCGGCCGAGATGGGGCCGGCCGGCGACCGGTAGGGCTGGGGATGTGAGGGGTGCCCGGCCCGCCTGAGCACGGCACGGACCCGTGCCGACAGCTCGCGGACCCCGAAGGGCTTGGTCACGTGATCGGCGGCACCGGCCTCCAGGGAGAGCACGGCGTCGATCTCGTCATCGGCGTCGGTCACCGTGATGACCGGCACCGAGCAGCGGGCGCCGATCTGGCGGAAGACGGCCAGGCCGGACTGGTCGGGGAGCATCAGGTCCAGGAGGACGAGGGCCGGCCGGCGCTCGTCGAGGAGGCGCAGCCCGTCGGCACCGTCCACCGCCTCGGCGACGGCGAACCCCTCGGAGGCGAGCGCGGCCACCACCGGGCCCCGCGTCGACGGATCGCCGTCGATCACGAGGACGTCCACCGGCTGGTCCGTCCCGAGGCCGTGCGCGGCCCGGTCGGCCCGGTCGACTTCGCGGAGCGCCACGGTCATCGCCCGACCCTGGTGCTCCGGAGCGGGCACGGCGGCCGGCCGGTGGCTGGTCCACCACCAGCCGGCCCGCAGTACGCGCATGCCCCGGCGGGACCGGTCGGGTCCCGGCGGGGGGTTGCCGTGAGAGGCGGCCGGGACATGGTCCCGGGACGGCCGCCCGCCGCCCGTTCGTCACCGGGCGGTACCGCACGCACGGCGGTGCGGCGTCGGCACCTGGTGACGGGTCGGGAGGGAGCCATCACCGATGACGGTAGAAAACCCTGGTGAACCGGACGTGAGAGTCCGGTGACATGCGGGTGAATGGTCGGTAATTTCACCGTGCGTCGTAGCCACCCCACTGCGGCGCAGCTGTTCGCTCCAGGTCCTGTCGGCAGCATGATCCCGGTGCCAGCATGGTCGGGTGGAAACAGTCGTCTTCCGGGTCGAGGTCGGTGACCGGCTGGTGACCGACCTGACGGATCGCATCGCCGGCTTCGTCGAGGGGCGGGGTGACGGGCTGGTGTCCGTCTTCGCCCCGCACGCCACCGCCGGTCTCGCGCTCATGGAGCTCGGCTCGGGCTCGGAGCCGGACCTGGCCGACGCGCTCGACCGCCTCCTGCCGCGCGACGACCGCTACCGGCACCGCCACGGGTCAGCGGGTCACGGCGCCGACCACCTGCTCCCGGTGGTCATCAGCCCGTCGTTGGTCCTCCCAGTGATCGGCGGGATGGTGGCACTGGGGGCGTGGCAGCGGGTGGTGCTGGTGGACAGCAACGGCGACAATCCCGTCCGGTCGGTGCGCTGCAGCTTCATCGCCGGCTGAGCGTCCCGGGCCACCGGGCGCGTGGCGGTGCCCGGGGCCCGACGCTACGGTGCGAGCGACGCCGGGCGGCCGGCGGGAACGGCAGGTGTGCATGACCGACGACGCGACGCTCGACATCACGACCACCGGCGAGTGGCGTGCCCTCCTCGACCACGCGGCGAGCATGGGGGACGTCCACCTGCGCGACCTGTTCGCCGGCGACCCCGGTCGGGCGGCCCGCCTGAGCGCGGCGGCGGGCGACCTCCACCTCGACTACTCCAAGCACCGGGTGACCGACGAGACGGTGCGGCTCCTCCTCGCCGTGGCCCGGCGGGCGGGTGTCGAGGCCCGCCGCGACGCCATGTTCGCCGGCGAGCACATCAACACCACCGAGGACCGGGCCGTCCTCCACGTCGCCCTGCGGATGCCGGCGACGGCGCACCTGGTGGTGGACGGCCAGGACGTGGTGGCCGACGTGCACGCCGTCCTCGACCGGATGGCGGCGCTGGCCGAGCGGGTCCGGTCCGGTGAGTGGCGGGGTGCGACGGGCAAGCCCATCGCCGCCGTGGTCAACATCGGCATCGGCGGTTCGGACCTGGGCCCGGCCATGGCGGCCGAGGCGCTGGCCGACGCAGCCGACCCGGCCATCACCTGCCGCTTCGTCTCCAACGTCGACCCCGTCGACCTGGCGGCGAAGACGGCGGACCTCGACCCGGCCACCACCCTCTTCGTGGTGAGCTCGAAGACGTTCACCACCCTCGAGACGCTGACCAACGCGGAGGCGGCCCGGGCGTGGGTCCTGGCCAGCGTGGGGGACACGCCCGGCGCGGTGGCCCGCCACTTCGTGGCCGTCTCCACCAACCGCGAACAGGTGGAGCGGTTCGGCATCGATCCCGACGCCATGCTCGGCTTCTGGGACTGGGTGGGCGGCCGCTACTCCTACGACTCGGCCATCGGCTTCTCGCTGATGGTGGCCATCGGCCCGTCCGCCTTCACCGACATGCTCGCCGGGTTCCGTACCATCGACGAGCACTTCGCCACCGCCCCCCTCGAGGCGAACCTGCCCGTGCTCCAGGGGATGATCAACGTCTACTGCTCCGACGTCCTCGGCGCCGAGACCCACGCCGTCCTCCCCTACAGCCAGCGCCTGGCCCGGTTCCCCGCCTACCTCCAGCAGTTGACCATGGAGTCGAACGGCAAGTCGGTGCGCCGGGACGGGCAGCCCGTCACGCTGCCGACCGGCGAGATCTTCTGGGGCGAGCCGGGCACCAACGGCCAGCACGCCTTCTACCAGTTGCTCCACCAGGGGACCCGCATCGTCCCCGCCGACTTCATCGTCTTCGCCAGGGGCACCATCGAGCACGGGACCCAGCAGCAGTTGCTGGTGGCGAACTGCCTGGCCCAGAGCGCGGTGCTGGCCTTCGGACGGACGGCGGACGAGGTCGCCGCAGAGGGCACCCCGCCCGAGCTGGTTCCCCACAAGGTGATGCCAGGCAACCGGCCCAGCTCGACCATCCTCGCCCCCGAGCTGACCCCGTCGGTCCTCGGTCAGCTGGTCGCCCTCTACGAGCACACCGTCTTCACCGAGGGGACGGTGTGGGGGATCGACTCGTTCGACCAGTGGGGGGTGGAGCTGGGCAAGGTCATGGCCGGCCAGCTCGCCCCCGCCCTCACCGGAGCGGAACCTCCCGACCTGAGCGCCCACGACGGCTCGACGGCGTCGCTGGTGGCCCGGGTGCGGGCCGCACGGGGGCTGACGGGCTGACGGGCAGACGTGGTCGATGCCCGGCGCCGGGGCAGTGGCGGCCGCTGCTCCTCAGGCCGCCGGCTCGGACGACAGGGCCCGCCACAGCGCCCGGTAGCTCGGGCGGGTGAGCGTCGGGGTGACGTACCCGGCCCGGCGCAGCTCCTCGTGGTACCGGGGGAGGTTGCGCCACGGGATGCCCATGTCGACGTGGTGGGCCAGGTGCCAGCCGGCGTGGTAGGGGACGAACCAGAACCTGGCGATCCACGATTGGCGGACGTCGTGGGTGGTGGCCCGGCGGTCGTCCGACGCGGCCATGCCTCCGTGCTCGGCCAGCGAGCGCAGGCGGTTGAGGACCCGCCACTGGGTCATCCACGGCAACCACCACAGGACCGGGTAGATCCACCAGTCACCGGTGGCGGCCCAGCTGGCCGCCCACAGCACGGCCTGGACGCCCACGATGGGCAGGGCCACCCGCCGGGTGGCGGGCCTCACCGACGCCCGCAGCAGCGGCTTGAAGTTCTTCCACCCCGAGATGCCCACCGCGTCGCGGGTCAACCGGCGCAGGAGGGTGCGCCGGGTGGTGGGGTAGCCGCCGTAGTAGGCGATGTCGGGATCGTCGGGCCCGAACTCGGCACGGTGGTGGGCGAAGTGGCCCCGGCGGTAGAGGGCGATGGGCACCAAGGCCGGCGCGGCGATCAACCACCGTCCCACCACGTCGTTCACCCGTTTGTGCACGAACAGGAGCTTGTGGGCGGCCTCGTGCATGAGGATGGCCAGGCGGGCGTGGACCGGACCCATCAGCACGAAGGCCACCACCACCACCCACGGGTACGGGAAGCGGGCCACGACGGCCACCGTGGCCGCCACCCACAGCCACAACCAGGTCACCGTCCAGGCGTTCCGCACCCCTGCGATCCGCCGCAGTTCCGCACGCAGCTCGGGCCGGCACATCCCGTTCGCCTGCAGGCGGTCGGTCGGGAGCACGTCGGGTCGGTCGACCACATCGGGCACCATGGTGTCGGCCATGTGGGGATATTACTAATATGAGTCATATATCGCAAGAACGTAATACGCCCTCGCCGGCGGGTGGGCTGGCCGCGCCGCATCCTCCGGCCGCCTCGACCGCTCCGGCGTCCCCGGACCGGCGGTCGCGCCCCTTCACGGCCCGGTCGGTGCTGGCGAGCACGCTCCTCGGCACCGACCCGCCCGAGCTCCCCGTCTCCCACCTGGTGAGGCTGGCCGGGCTGTTCGGCATCAGCGGCAACCGGGCCCGGGTGGCCCTGAGCCGGATGGCGGCAGCGGGCGAGGTGACGACTGCGGGCGACGGGCGCTACCGGCTGGCCGGCCATCTCGACGCCCGGGGCCGGCGGCAGCACGTGTCCCGAGCCGGGGTGACCGGCCCGTGGTCGGGCGCCTGGCACCTGGTGGCCGTGGTGTCGAGCGGCAGCCCGGCATCCGAGCGGTCCCGGCGACGGGCGGCCTTCACCTATGCCCGCCTGGCCGAACTGCGCGACGGGGTGTGGATGCGGCCGGCCAACCTCCCCCTCGACCTGGGCGCCATCGCGCCGGGCGACGTCGAGGTGCTCGAGGCCCGGCCCCCGGACCCGGAGCGGTTGGCCGGCAGGATGTGGGACCTGGACGGCTGGGCGGCCAGGGCCAGGGAGCTCGCCGGAGCGCTGGAGGGCGCCCCCCCCGACGCCGGCTCGCTGGCCGACGGCTTCGTCCTGGCCGCGGCCGTCCTCCGCCACCTCCAGGCCGATCCCCTCCTGCCGACCGAGCTCCTCCCCGAGGGGTGGCCCGGCGCCCGGCTGCGTTCCACCTTCGACGACTGGGACCGCCGGTACCGGGGGCTCCTCGCCTCGTGGGCCCGGGCGGACCGCCCGGCCTGACGGGACGCGGAACCCTTCAGGGCTCGATGGCCGCCTGGTGGATGGCCACCCGGTCCCGGCCGGCCTCCTTGGCCCGGTAGAGGGCGGCGTCGGCCCGCGCCACCAGCGCGTGGCCATCCTCGGCGCCGTCCCACACCGCCACCCCGGCCGAGAGGGTCACGGCGCCGTCGGTCGCCGCCGTGGCCGCAGCCCGCAGCGCGTCGAGGAGCGCGGACGCGCCCCGTGCCCCGGTGTCGGGCAGGAGGAGGCAGAACTCCTCGCCGCCGTACCGGGCGGCCAGGTCCTGGCCGCGCACGTGTGACGCCAGCAAGGCGCCGATCGTCCGGAGGACGGTGTCCCCGGCCACGTGACCGTGCGTGTCGTTGTACGCCTTGAAGTGGTCCAGGTCGACCATCGCCACGGCCAGGGGGCTCGCTGAACGGCCGGCCCGGGCCAGCTCGAACCCGAGCCGCTCGCCGAGGGTGCGCCGGTTGGCCAGACCGGTGAGGGCATCGGTGCGGCTCTCGTGGCGGAGGCCGGCCACGAAGGCGACGCGGGCGTTGTGACGCAGGAACGACGTGGCGAGGACGTCGCTCGCCGCCCGCAACGCCGCCGGGTTCTCGATGGTAGCGGCATGGTCGAGGACGAGAGCGAGAGAGCGGTTGCCGTCGTAGCCGATGGGGATGATGCACCGGTGCCCGTCGATGACGACGTCGCCACTGTCGAAGGCGGCATGCAGCCTGGGATCGGCGAGCTCGGGCACGTCCTCGCCCTCGTCGGGTTCGAGGACGAGCGTCTCCACCCCGCCAGTGTGCTCCCACCAGGCCACGCAGTGGACCGGGTCACCGGCCGGGCCGCGACCGGCCACCACGACCCGATCGGTGGCCAGCACCCCGGTGACGAGGGGGAGGGCCGCCTGCAGGCCCCCGGTGAGGGACTCGGTGCCGGCCAGTGCGCTCGACAGGCGGGCCCGGTCCTCGTCCGAGCCGAGCGACAGGATGATGGAGCGGGTGGCGTGCGACGCCATCCAGGCCACGGCCACGACGGCGGACCCGCCGACGAGGACGGTGGTGGCGAGGGTGGCGCCGCGGTCGTGGCTGGCCCACGCACAGCCGGCCACCAGCGCGATCCCGATCAGCGCGCTGGTGGTCCGCATGCCACGGTCGCCGATGAGCGACAGGTAGAGCGCGCCGAGCACGATGACGGGCACGTAGAGGTCGGCGTGGGGTGACGCCAGCTGGACGAAGCACAGGCCGACGAGGGGCAGGGTGGTGAGGACGATGCTCAGGTGGGGGCTGATGGAGGAGTAGTCGGCCGGCGGTCGGGTGGCGATGACGGCGGTCAGGATGCCCACGCTGGTGACGACGAGGCCGATGGCGATGCCCAGGTACCACCACCGCACCGGGCGGTCGTGCTCGATGAGCACGGAGACCAGGACGGGGATACCGACCAGCTGGCCCGCGAAGCCGGTGACCACCGCCTCGCGTGCCAGGTCGTGGCGGGTTGCCGGCACGCTGAACTGCACGTGGGGAGTATCGACACGCTCGCTTCCCGCCTTCACTCCGCCGGGGTGGTGTGCCCGTGCGCCGCCGGCGGCGTGCGGTCATCCCGGGTGCGCGGGCGCGACGTCGCTCCCGGCAGGCGGGCCGGCCGTCGGCGTCAGGGGATCAGTAGCCCGAGGATCCCGCCGTCGTGGTCGTCGTGGCGTGTCCCGGTGCCACGGGGGTGCCCGCCGGGGTGAGCACCTCCCACGTGCCGCCGAAGGAGTGGATCCCCTCGCCGTGTACCGTGCCTGCCGCGCTGTCGCCGGCAAAGGTGTAGAGCGGATGGCCGGCGTAGGTCACCTGCTTCGTCCCGTCGGCCCGGGTGATGGTGCCGAGCTTTGAGCTCTCGACACCGGGGCCGGCCGTGGGGGTGCCCGACACGGTGAGGGGGGGCCAGATGTTGACGCAGCTGCCGGTGCATACGCTCGACGTCGCCGAGTCGGCGGTCAGGAGGTACAGCGGGCGCCCCGCCGAGTTCACGATCACCTTGCCGAGGTCGGTGGTCGCCGTGTCGACCGTGCCGCCGGAGGTGGCGGTCGCCCCGGTGGTCGGCGACGCCCCCCCTGCCACCGTGTTCGCCGGTGTGGCAGACGAGCTGCACGCGGCAACGCCCAGCGCGGTGACCACGAGCAGGACCGGCACGGCGACCCGCCGCCGCTGCGATCCGACGTTCCCCAACGTTCGGTGCATCATCCACCTCGCTTCGTTCCGGAGGTGCCCCAGCGGCCAGTGTAGGCCGGGCTGTGCGCCGGTTCCGGTCGGGGCCGGGCGTGGTGCCGGTCGGACCGGCCGGTGGCTGGGACGGGCGTCGGTGCCCTGGCTCAGGCCGGTGTTCGGTGCCCTGGCTCAGGCCGGCGTCGGGGGGGCCACACCCCCCTCGTGGTCGGCGCCGCTGAAGAGGGAATGGGGCCGGTGGAAGTGGACGGTCCGGTAGTAGTCGATGAGGCTGGCGATCAGCCGATCGGGATCGTCGTCGTAGAGGATCTTGGCGCCCGTCTCCTTGGAGAGGCGCCCCACGACCTCGTCGATGAGGTCGGCCACGCCGTCGGTGCCGGTGAGCACGCCGATCAGACGACCCTCGTCGTAGGCGATGGCGAACTCGCCGAGCGTGCCGGAATGCCCGCCCACGATCACCACGATGTCCGAGGAGCGGATGTTGACGACCTCACGGCCCATGAGGCCCGACCCGGTGTAGATGAGCGCGTCGAACCCCTCGGTCGGCGAGCCGTACCGCTCGACGTGCTCCTGCTCGGAGAGGGCGGGTGAGATCCCCAGCACCAGCCCGCCCTCGTCCGAGGCGCCCACGACGGCCTCTTGGGGGAGGCCCGGGCACGCACCGGTGATGAGCGTGCACCCGGCCCGCGCCACGGCACGCCCGAGGGACCGCGCCCGGGCCGACACCTCGGGTGGGATGGTCCCGCTCGCCGAGCCCATCACCCCTACGGCGAGCGACGGCCGGCGGTCGGCATGGTTCCCGGGCCGCTCCGCGCGGGAACCCGGTTTGGCGTGCGGCGCAGGGGTGGTGTGGTGAGCGGTGTCAGGTGCGGTGTCGGTCACGCCCTCCGGTCTACCCGCACACGCTCCCCGTGGGTGGGAACCACCGCGTCCCACGCCAGCTCGTCCCCCAGGCGGGTGGCCAACGCCGAGGCCGCGTCGGGCTCGCCGTGGACCACGTATGCATTCTCGGGAGCGGGCACCGGGCGGAGCCACGAGACGAGCTCGTCGGCGTCGGCGTGGACGGAGAACGCCCCCAGCTCGACCACGTGGGCCCGCACGGGCACGTAGCGGCCGAGCATCTTCACCGTGCGGGCCCCGTCGGCCAGCTGCCGGCCGCGGGTGCCCTCCGCCTGGTAGCCGGGGAGGATGATGGTCGAGCGCGGGTCGGGCAGGAGGCGGGCCAGGTGGTGGAGGACGCGTCCGCCGGTGGCCATCCCCGACGCGGAGATGATGATCGAGGGGAAGCCGAGGTCGTTCAACGAACGAGACTCCTCGGGGGTGTGCAGCTCGTGGAGCTCGCCGGTGGTGTCGAACGGGTCGGTGCCGGCGGGGAAGGGCCGCACGTCCGGGTCGTGCTCGGCGATGGCCCGCCGGTAGACGTCGAGCACGGCCAGTGCCATGGGGCTGTCGGCGTAGACGGGCAGGCGGGGCACCCGCCCGTCGGCGGTCAGGGTACCGAGTGCCATGAGGAGGACCTCGGTGCGGTCGACGGCGAAGGAGGGGATGACCACGGAACCCCCCTGGCGGGCGCTGCGCCCGATGGCCTCCGCCATCCGGTCGAGTGCCTGCCCCTCGGGCTCGTGGACCCGGTTCCCGTAGGTGGACTCGACCACCACCACGTCGGCGGAAGGCGGGGTGGGGGGAGGGAGGAGGATGGGATGGGAGGGCCGGCCGACGTCGCCGCTGAAGAACAGCCGCCGGGCAGCACCCCCGTCCACCTCCACCAGCGCGCTGGCCGATCCGACGATGTGGCCGGCGGAGATGAGCTCGACGTGGATGCCGGGTGCGATCACGGTGCGCCGGCCGTAGGGGACGGGTCGGAACTGCTCGAGGACGTGGGCCGCGTCGTCCTGCGTGTAGAGGGGCAGCGCGGGATGGTGCTTGGAGAAGCCGCGGGCGTTGGCGTAGCCGGCCTCCTCCTCCTGGAGATGGGCGGCGTCGGGCAGGACGATGCCGGCCAGTTCGGCTGTCGCTGGCGTGCACACCACCGGCCCCGCGAAGCCGTCGCGGGCCAGTGCCGGCAGGTACCCGCAGTGGTCGACGTGGGCATGGGTCAGCACCACGGCGTCGATCGTCGCCGGGTCGACGGGGAACGGTGCCCAGTTCTGCCGGCGCAGCTCCCGCAGGCCCTGGAACAGGCCGCAGTCCACCAGGATCCGGGCCTCGCCCGTCTCGACCATGAACTTGCTGCCGGTCACCGTCCCTGCCGCGCCGAGGAACGAGAGGATCGGAGCACCGGTCATGCTCCTACCGTAGGACCGGGGCCCGGCCCCCACTAGGGGCATCCGGCTCATGTGATGGCCCGCACACCGGCGGCCGGCCGCATGGCCCGATCGCTGGCGGACCACGAACCGGCTCAGGCGATGATGTTGATGGCCCGGCCGGCGATGACGACCACGGTGACGAGCGAGACGAGCGACTCGACGGTCATGAGCGCCTTGGCCGGAATCGTCACCGGCATGGCGTCGGTCGGGCTGAAGGCGGTGGCGTTGGTGAACCCGAGGTAGAGGTAGTCGACCATGGTGGGGCGCCAGTTCGGTGGGGAGAGCTCGGGAGTGAGCATCTGGGGGAACTGGAAGTCCGCGTAGCGCTCGGAGGACGTGCCCCGGGCCGCCGGCCCGCCCCGGTCGAGCTCCCAGAACCACAACCCGAACACGATGACGTTGGTGATCCAGATGGCCACGGCCGAGTAGAGCAGCTGCTTGCCCCTGGTATGCGTGCTGCCCAGGATGTGGGAGACGAGCAAGCCGACCGAGATGATGTTGGCCAGGTTGATGAGGGCGATCACAGCCACGGCGAGCACCCGCCAGCCCGGTCGCTCCCCGATGCGACCCATCCGGTGGCCGATCAGGAGGGGGACGGCGACCGCCACTTCGAGAGCCGGCACCAGCCAGCGGGGCCCGAAGGTGAGGGTGTCGGGGAGCACGACGTAGAAGACGACCGCCACGGTCAACGCGATCATGGCCGGCCACCGCGGCTCTGCAGGGGTCGGGGACGCGTCGGTCATCGGACCGCGAGCCTATGGCCGGCCCGGCGTGCCGCCGGGGATCGTCGGAGCGCCGTCGGCACCGCTCCACCCGCTGGAACGCCCCGATCCGACCTGGTCTCCCGCCCCGGTCCCTGCACGATCAGGCCACGTCCCCCCGCCCTCGCCGTGCGCCCGGCGTGCCGGTAGCGTCTCTCCCGTGGGCCGAGGGCGTCGTAGGGGCTGGAGGGCGCGCTGGTGCACGGCGGCAGTGGCCGTGTCCGCGTCGGCCGCCCTGGCCCTGCCGGTGGGTGGCGGCGCCGGGGCAGCACCGGCACGGTCGACGCATCGCACCGCTATGCCAGCAACGCCCGAAGTGGCAACACCCTTCACGGCCACCGGCTTCTTCCACACCGCGTGG
>JAJZDI010000032.1:10813-15040 GCA_021806045.1 Actinomycetes bacterium | reverse complement strand
AACAGGAACCGCTGGTAGACGCCGAACTTGAGGATCCACAGCGCGCCGTAGGTGCCCACGTAGGCCACGCCCACCACCGCCACGTGGATGGTGTGGCCCGAGGGGGCGAGGGCGGCGGCGATCCCGGTCATGAGGCTGGAGGCGACCAGGCTCGCGACCCCGACCACCCAGAAGCCGGCGGCCTGGCGCCCGGGGCGCCGCCGGTCGGCCTCCGGCCAGATCCAGAACCGGCTCATGGCATACGAGGGGATCATCCCGGCCAGGCTGGCCACCACCGACGCGGCCGACGCGCCGAGGAGGTGCCCGCCGTAGACGGCGAGCAGGACGGCCTCGCTCACCCCGGTGGCGACGAGCGACGTGACCGCGTACCGGCCCCACCGGCCCCACGACGAGCGGAGCCGGGCGATGGCGGATCGGCCCGTGGGCGTTGGCGCAGGCGTGGGCGCAGGCCGGGTGCCTCCCGGCGCCGGCGGGTCGAGGGCGACGGTCACGCGACGAGCTCCACGGCGTTCGGCCCGACCGGGCTCGAGGTCGCCCGCCACCGGACGCTCGGGTCGAAGAGGGACGGGTCGGCGTTGTCACGGTGCTGGCGGGCGATGGCGAGGAGGGAGTCGACAAGCGTGTCCGACAGCAGGTGCGGCTCCAGCCCGAGCTCGACCAGGCCGGAGTGCGCTGCGTGGTAGTAGTGCGCGTCCGCCTCGACCCTCGGGTTGTCGACCGTGGCGATGGTGACGTCGCCGCCGGCGGCGTCGCGGATCTTCTCGGCGATCGCCCGCACGGTGAACTCCTCGGTGAACTGGTTGAACACCCGGAACTCCCCGGGGCTCGCCGGGTGCTCGCAGGCGATCCGGATGCACTCGACGGTGTCGCGGATGTCGAGCAGCCCCCGCGTCTGGCGGCCGGACCCGTAGACGGTGAGCGGGTGGTCGCTGACCGCCTGGACGACCAGGCGGTTGAGGACGGTGCCGAAGACGGCGTCGTAGTCGAACCGGGTGGCGAGGTCGGGATGCAGGCGGGTCTCGTCCGTCTCCTGGCCGTAGACGATGCCCTGGTTGAGGTCGGTGGCGGCCAGGCCCCACGCCCGGCAGGCGAACTCGATGTTGTGGCTGTCGTGGACCTTGGAGAGGTGGTAGAAGGAGCCGGGACGCTTGGGGTAGAGCATCCGGTCGGTCCGGCCGTTGTGGGTGACCTCCAGCCAGCCCTCCTCGATGTCGATGTCGGGCGTGCCGTACTCGCCCATGGAGCCGAGCTTCACCAGGTGGATCCCCGGGTTCACCTCGGCGATGGCGTAGAGCACGTTGAGCGTCCCCACCACGTTGTTGGTCTGGGTGTAGACGGCGTGGGCCTGGTCGATCATCGAATAGGGCGCCGAGCGTTGCTCGGCGAAGTGGACGATGGCGTCGGGAGCGAACGTGGCCACGACGTCGTGGGTGAACGCCGGGTCGCACAGGTCACCGATGTAGGGGACGACCAGCCGGCCCGATTCCCGGTGCCAGGCGGCCAGCCGCTCGCCGAGGGTGGCGATGGGGACGAGCGAGGTGGCGCCGAGCTCGGAGTCGTACCCGCGCCGCGCGAAGTTGTCCACCAGGCCGACGTCGTGGCCGCGGGCGGACAGATGGAGGGCGGTGGGCCACCCGAGGTAACCGTCGCCACCGAGAACGAGAATGCGCATCGTGACCTCCTCGAGCCAACACACGGCTCGTGCCGATGGCTGTCAGTGTCGGGGTGTCCGGCCGCCGAGAGTAGGGACCAAAGTCCCACCGGAGGCCCCGGAGCGCACATTGTTAGGCGCCGTTTAGCCGCTCCACAGACGACGCTCAGCCACTCCTCAGCCAGCGCTCAGGAACGGGACGGATCCCTGTGGTCGACCCCGGCACGACCGACCCCGGCACGGGTGGCCCAGGCACGACCGACCCCGCCACGACCCGGCCGGGCCGGCCCCCACCGCCCGCCCGTCGCTACGGGACGGGGATGGGAGCGAGGGAGTTGCCCGGCGCGATCGACCCGCAGTCGCTCGGCGCCGGCAGGCCGGCGAAGCGGCCGATCAGCCACGTGTACGCCTGGACGACCCACGCCACCGCGGTGAGGATGTGGTCGAGGCTGTCGAACTGGTTGTACTGGACGGGCACGCCCCGCGAGCAGTACTCGCGGGCGAGGGTGCGGACGTCACCGGCGATCATCACCCCGTCCCCCGGCCCGATGCCGGGCTGGGCGTTCGGCGTCCCGTCCAGGGTGCCGTTCGCCCCCTGGTCGATCAGCAGCGGGGTGGTCGGGGTGCCCCCGGTGCCCATGATGAGCTGGTTGGCCAGCCGGTCGTAGACGGGGATACTCTCGGGCACCTGGTACTGGGGCTTGGTCAGCTGGGAGAACGTCAGGCCGGAGTAGCCGCCGAACAGCCCCTGGACGATGGAGGCGTTCTGCAGGTTGCTGAACACCTGCTGGCCGTACGCGCTCAGGTAGGGGGTGAGGGCCACGTGGAAGGCCCGGGAGATGCCGATGAGGGCCATGGGCATGACGCCCGCCCACAGGGCGCTGCCGTTTACGTAGTGGAGGTTGTGGGCCGGATCGACGAGGACGCCGCCGTAGGTGGCCCCCACCAGCATCCGGTTGACCGACGGTGCGTAGGTGGGCGCCAGCTCGGATGCCCACTCGGTGGCGATGGCACCGCCCGAGTAGCCGAGCATGCCGATCTGGCTCGTGCCCCACAGGCCGGCCGCCGGCGAGGCGAGGGCGGCGCGCAACGAGTCGAGCGTGTTGTAGCCGTACTCGGGCCCGGCGGCGAAGTCCGCCGTCTCGCCCTCGGTGTCGGGGACGACGACGGTGAAGCCTGCCAGCAGGGCCGGTGCGATGAGGAGCGACTCGACGTCGGGGATGAGGCCGCCGAACGACAGCCCGCCGGAGATGGCGTACGACGGCTCGTCGGCCGGGTTCAGCGAGTCGTAGAAGGACTGGTAGGAGATGACGCGGGGCGGCCCGAACCGGAACAGCGGTTCCAGCACGGAGGTGACGTTGACCGTCGGCTGGCCGAGCATGCCGGTGGAGCGGTACAGGAGCTGGACGGCCCGCACCGGGAGAGGCAGGCCGGCCACGTGGTAGTCGAGCGTGCGGGTCTTCAGCACCGTTCCCGGCGCGATGTCCGACAGCGGGGTGGCGCCCTGGTAGGCGTAGAAGGGGTCGGTCTGGGGTGTCGGCACCGCCGCCTGGGCGGCGGGGATCACCGGCAGGACGGTGGTGAGGAGGAGGACGACCAGCCCGGCGAAGACCCGCCGGCGGAGCCGGCGACGTGGGGCGCCCGCCCCCGACCGTCTCGCCGACCGCACCGCTACCGCCGCCGTCGCGCGCCGCGCACCGCTACCGCACCGATCCTGCTCCATCGGGTCCCCCCACGATGTCGGGCCGGGCCCATCCATCGCCCCGGCATGTCCGTGACCCCACCGCGTCGCCGGGGTCACGGCAGCTTGAGCAGGAATCCCTGGAATGTCAATGCACTGGCATGGTCGGTGAACCACCTGTCACCGGCAGTGGCCGAACCGGTCCCTGCCACGGACCGAGGCCGCACCCGACCATGGCCGAGGTGCGCCGGAGACTCCCCCGACGGGACCCGGAGCAGGGCTCCCGGACGGTGCTGGAGACTCCCCCGACGGGACCCGAGCAGGGCTCCCGGCCGGCGCCGGAGCGGGACCAGGTTGCCGCCTACCAGCGGTCCCGGTGGACGACCTCATCGAACGGTCGGCGGTCGGGGCGGGCGATCGGCGCCAGCGGCCGGTCGGCCGGGTAGCCGAGGGCCAGCATGTAGGCGCAGAGCTGGTCCTCCGGGACCCCGAGGATGCGCCGGCACGCCTCCTGGTCGCCGATGGCCGAGTGGCCCGACCCGATGCCGAGGTCGGCGGCGGCCAGCATCATGGCCATGGTCGCCTGGCCCAGGTCGAACTGGTCGATGGTGACGTAGCGCTCGGCCTCGGGCGGGCGCAGCGTCATCACCACGGCGGCCGCCGCCCCGGCCAGGTGGCGGGCTCCCGTCCACACGGTGGTCAGCTCGGTCAGCGTGGCCCGATCGGTGACGACCACGAAGTCCCACGGTTGGCGGTTGGAGGCCGACGGCGCCCGCCGACCCGCCTCGAGGATCCGGTCGAGGTCGCCGGCGGCGATGGCCCGGTCCTCGTAGGTGCGGACGTTGCGCCGGGCCCGGATGGCGTCCCAGGTCTCCATGGACCCAGGCTACGGGGC
>JAJZDI010000032.1:3369-10713 GCA_021806045.1 Actinomycetes bacterium | reverse complement strand
GCGCCCGCCGACCCGCCTCGAGGATCCGGTCGAGGTCGCCGGCGGCGATGGCCCGGTCCTCGTAGGTGCGGACGTTGCGCCGGGCCCGGATGGCGTCCCAGGTCTCCATGGACCCAGGCTACGGGGCAATGCGCCGTGCCGCCCGCCCGGACCCACCCGACCGTGCCGCCCGCCCGGACCCACCCGGCCGCGACGGCGTGGCCGCCGAGGCCGGCTGAGGCAGCGGCGCGCCGAGCGATGTCAGGAGCACCCGCAGTGCCGGGCGGCGCGCCTCGCCGGCACGGGTGCAGGCGAACCACGGTGACGCCTCGATGCGCCCGGACACCGGGAACGGTTCGACGACGCTCCCGGCGGCCAGCGACTCCGCGCACACGAACGTGGGGAGCAGGCTGACACCGATACCGAGCTCGACGGCCCGGAGCACGGCGCGCAGATCGGGCGCCACCAGGCGGGGTCGGGCCGTGAACGGCCGGTCGAGGACCGTCTGCCAGAACCGGCGGGTCACCGGCAGCTCCAGGCTGTAGGAGACCCATGGCTGATCGGGGAGCCAGGCGGCAAGGTGCCGTACGGTGCGGAGCGGAGGGTCGGGCGCGGCGGTGGGCGCGGCGACGAGGGTGAACTGCCGGGAGCCGACGGCGACGCTGGTGAGCGATCGCCGGCGGGGCGTCGTACTGGTCACGGCCACGTCGATCTCGCCCCGATCGACCAGCTCCAGGAGCTCGTCGTCGTCACCGAAGAGGGCGGTCACGGCGATGTCGGTGCCGGCGATGCGGGGGAGGACCTCGGCACCGAAGTACTCCGGGCTCGAGCCGAAGCGGACGGCCGGACCCGGCGCTCGGGACGCGTCCCCGTGCAGCTCGGCGAGGGCTGCCTCCAGCGCGTCGAGCGGTTCAGCCACCTGCCCGTAGAGCTCGTGGGCCCGCTGGGTCGGCGTGACGCCGGTGGGGACGCGCACGAACAGTGGAGCGCCGACGGTCCGTTCGAGGGCGGCGAGGTGCTGGCTGGCTGCCGGCTGGCTGATCCCCCGGTGGTAGGCGGCGTCGGTCAGCGAGCCCGAGCGGTAGATGGCCAGGAACGTCCGGAGCCGCTCGGTTTCAGCCATAAGAGACCTTATGTCAGCTGCCTATGAATCTTCTTTGCTTATCGTCGGGAACGGCTCGAACATGTGGGCATGCCAGACGACCGCTCCAGCCACCGGTACCTGCACGGCCACCACGAGTCGGTCCTCCGCTCGCACCAGCAGCGAACCGTGGGGAACTCCGCCGCCTACCTGGTCCCCCGGTTGCAGCCCGACGCGCGGGTCCTCGACGTCGGGTGCGGGCCGGGGACGATCACGGTCGGCCTCGCACGGCTGGTGCCCGACGGGTCGGTGGTCGGCATCGACGCCGATCCGGGCATCGTCGACCGGGCACGATCGGATGCAGCAGGGACGGGTGCGGCCACCCTCTCGTTCGACGTGGGCGACGTCTACCACCTCGCCTACGGGAACGCCTCCTTCGACGTCGTCCACGCCCATCAGGTCCTCCAGCACCTGGACGAACCGGTGGCCGCGTTGGCCGAGATGCGGCGGGTGTGCCGACCGGGCGGCGTCGTCGCCTGTCGCGACGCCGACTACGGGGCCATGTTCTGGTACCCGGCGTCCGGCGAACTGACCGGGTGGCGGGACCTCTACCGCGAGGTGGCCCGTAGCGCCGGTGGCGAGCCCGACGCCGGGCGGCACCTGCCGGCGTGGGCCCACGCGGCCGGGTTCGCCGAGGTGGAGGTGTCGGCCAGCATGTGGTGCTTCGCCACCGCCGAGGAGCGGCGGTGGTGGGGCGGCCTGTGGGCGGACCGCCTGACCCAGTCCCGTTTCGCCGACCAGGCGACGTCGGCCTCGCTCGCCACCGTGGACGACCTGGAACGCCTGGCCGCCGGATGGCGGACGTGGTCGGAGGGGAGCGACGCCTGCTTCTTCGTGCCCCACGCCGAGATCCTCTGCACGCCGTGACCCGGGTGACATGACCGGGAATTGAGGGCCGGCGCGCCCCGTCCTGTCGGGTGGAACGACGCTGTCGGCGGGCGTGGGGCACCGGAACCTGACCGGGCCACCAGGGACCGATCCGGCCATCGACGCAGGCCAGGGGACCTTTCGGTGAGGAACCCGCGCCTCGCCATCCGGGCGTCATGCCTCCTTCAGGTTGATAGGGCAGCGTTCAGGTCATGGATGATGCCGCCACCTGCCTGCGCGCCACGGCGGAGCGCATCGGACGCGCCCGGCGGAGGACCCGTCGATGACGTCGGTGACCTTCGAGGCGCCGCGCGACCTGGCCCGCGGCAAGGGGAAGCGCCGGACGACCCGCGGCCCCCGCTACCGGCCCACCCCCCCTCCCCGCCCGTGGGTGGGGAAGGTCGCCGTGGCGGCCGCGGCAGCGGGCCTGGTCACCGTCGTCGCCCAGGGCATCGCCATCGAGACCGGTACCGAGCTCTCCGCCCCCGGCGGCGTGGCCATCTTCATCGGGTCGCTGACCGGGCTGGTCGGCATGTACCTGGCGCTGCTCATGGTGGTCCTCGTGAGCCGCATCCCCCCGGTCGAGCGGATCCTCGGCCAGGACGGGCTGCTGCGGTGGCACCGCCGGCTCGCCCCCTGGCCGCTGTCCCTCATCGGGCTCCACGCCATCATCATCACCGTCGGCTACGGCCAGGCGGCCAAGACCGGCTTCCTCGCCCAGATCGGGCAGTTCATGTCGTCCTACCCCGACATGCTGGCCGCCACCGTGGGCCTGGCCCTCATGGCCCTGGCCGGCATCGTGTCCATCCGGGCCATCCGCTCACGGCTCCGCCGTGAGACGTGGTGGGTCATCCACCTGTACCTCTACCTGGCCCTGGCCCTGTCGTTCGCCCACGTCATCGCCCTCGGACCGTCCTTCGTGGGCCACCCCCTGGCCCGGGCCCTGTGGGTGCTCGTGTGGGTGGCGACGGCCGGGTCGGTGCTCGCCTTCCGCTTCGGGCTCCCCCTGGCGCGCAGCCTCCGCTACCAGCTCCGGGTGGCCGAGGTCCGTCCCGAAGCACCCGGGGTGGTCTCGGTCATCTGCACCGGACGCAACCTCGAGCGCCTGCCCTTCGCCGGCGGGCAGTTCGTCGAGTGGCGGTTCGCCAAGCGCGGCCTGTGGTGGCAGGCACACCCGTACTCGGTGTCGGCCCTGCCCCGCCCCCCCTACCTGCGCCTGACCGTGAAGGCGGTGGGCGACCACTCGGCGGCGGTGGCCGGCCTGGCCCCGGGCACCCGGGTCTTCTTCGAGGGCCCCTACGGCGTCTTCACCCGGCACGCCCAGCGCAGCAGTGCCGTTGCCCTGGTCGCCGGCGGCATCGGCCTGACCGCCCTCCGCTCGCTGCTCGAGGAGCTCCCCGCCCGCTCCCAGCCGGCCGTCGTGGTCCGGGTGAACCGGCCCGAGGAGTTCGTCTTCCGCTCGGAGGTCACCGAGCTCGTCCGCCAGCGTAAGGGCACCGTCCACGAGGTGGTCGGCGAGCTCGGCGAGGTCCCCTTCAACGCCCGCGTGCTGCGCAAGCTCGTCCCGGACGTCGCCAGCCGCGACGTCTACGTGTGCGGCCCGCCCGGCTTCGTCGACCATGTGACGGCGATGGCCGAGACCCTCGGCGTCGACCGCCGCTCCGTCCACCACGAGGCCTTCGCCCTCTAGCAATTGACCATGCCGACGACCCTCATGCCACCCACCCCTATGCCGACGATCCTCATGCCACCCACCCCCTCGACACCCACCGGCGACCACCGCCGGCTCCGGCCCGCACTGGAGGCCTGCGCACGATGAGACGGGCCCCCTTCGTCGGTGCGGCCACCGTGGCCGGGCTGTTCGGTGTGCTGTCGTTCCACACCAAGTCGCTGTCGCTCGCCGCGCTGAGCACCACCCCGTCGAGCTCGACGAGCCGACAGACGTCCCCGTCGACCCCACCGGCCAGCACCCCCTCGAGCCCGCCCACCAGCTCGCCCGCCACCGGCGGCTCGGGCACGCCGGCATCGGGCGGCACGCCGCCCGGCTCGACCGTCCCCCCGACCACCACGGCGCCGTCGGGGAAGGCTTCGGCGACCGGGCCCGTCGAGCAGTACGGCTACGGCGAGCTCAACGTGAAGGTCACCGTGTCGGGGGGCAGGATCACCAACGTCTCCGTCCCGAAGCTGCTCGTCGCCGAGAGCTACTCCCAGCAGCTGGCCCAACAGGTCATCCCCATGCTGCGCTCCCAGGTCCTCCAGGCGCAGAACGCCAACATCAACGGCGTGTCCGGAGCCACCTACACGAGCGAGGCCTACGCCATGTCGCTGCAGGCGGCGCTGAAGCAGCTCCACCACCCGTGATCGGGACCGGGGGCCCGGGGCCGGGGGACCCGCCCCCGCCCGGCGCCTTCACCCACGACGAGGCGGTGATGGGGACGGTGTGCTCGTTCCTCGTCCACCCCGGGTCGGCCGGCCCCGATGCGGCCCGTGGCGCGCTGGGGGAGGCATGTGCCGTCCTCCACCGGGCGGACGCCGTCTTCTCCACGTGGGTGGCCGACAGCCCCGTGAGCCGGTACCGGCGCGGCGAGCTCACCCTCGACGAGTGCCCGCCCGAGGTCGGCGAGGTCCTCCAGCTGGCGGACGCCGCCCGGCGGGCCACCTCCGGGTGGTTCGACCCGTGGTCCCTGCCCGGCGGCGTCGACCCCACCGGGATCGTGAAGGGGTGGGCGGTCGAGCGGGCGGCCGGTGAGCTGGCCGCGGCCGGTGTGGACGGCGCCCTGGTCAACTGCGGCGGCGACATCGCCACCGTCGGCTCGCTGCCGGGCGGCGAGCCCTGGCGGGTGGGGATCCGCCACCCCTGGCTCGCCGACGCCCTGGCCTGCATCCTGGCCGTCACCGGCGCGGTGGCCACGTCGGGCACCTACGAGCGCGGCGCCCACCTGGTCGACCCCCGGACCGGCCGGCCGGGGTGCCGTGCCGCCTCGGCCACGGTGACGGGACCGTCGCTGGCCATGGCGGACGCCTTCGCCACCGCGCTGGCCGTCGGGGGCGACGACGCCTTCGGGCTCATCGAGGCGGTCGACGGCTACGCCTGCTACCTCGTCCGGCCCGACGGGTCCGAGCGGTTCGGCGCCGGCATCGACGTGCGCTCCTGAGGGAGCGACCGCCGTGCGGCCGCTCCCGTCCGGGGAACGGGGATCAGTGCGCGGCGGCGGACGCCAGGGTGGAGGCGAAGATCTGCCATGCCAGGAGGCTCTTCGCCACCAGGGACAGCGTCACGTAGACGCGCTCGCCGAACAGGTAGTCACGCCACCGCCCCACCTGGCGGTACTGGAGCCACTGGTTCACGGCGAAGCAGTTGAAGGCCACGAACAGTGACACGAAGATGGCGTAGACGAACCCGGGCGGATGGAGATCGGCGCCGGGGCCGGCCAGGTACACGCCGATGGCCACCCACGGGACGATCCCGGCCACCGAGCCGAGCCAGAACGGGCCGAGGCTCCCGCCGGGCGACTCGTAGCGCTCCTGGAGCCACCCGAACCCGATCATCGACGCGTTGACGCCGACCAGGGCGATGAGGGCGGCGATGTCGTCGATGCCGACCAGCATGGCGATGAGCACGACCATGATCGACGCGCTGAGCGAGTACTCGAGCCACCGGAACGGGTTGCGGCCCATGGCCAGCTGCGCCTGGTAGGGGCGCCACGCCGGCCAGGCCACCACCAGGTGGGCCACCGCCGAGAGGGCGAAGAAGGCGGCGATGGCCCAGGCGAACCGGACATCGAACAGCGTCACCGTCCGGGTGCCGACCCCGGGAGCGGGCGGACCGGTCATGTAGGAGGCCCGCACCGGCAGGGCGAAGGTGTTGGCGAGGACGACCACGGCGACGGCCTGGGCCGTGTGGAGGGCGGCGGCGACCAGGTTGGTGGTGCGGAGCCGCGCCAGCGTGCTCACCGCAGGAGCCTGGTCCATGCTCCCAGCACACCCCCGGAGCGGCTTCGGGGCCAGGGTCGAACGTCCCGTGCGGGGCGCCGTGCGGGTCCCGCCGTGCCGCCCAGCCCGCCCCCTACCGGAAGGTGGCCGTCACCGGCAGGTGCTTCACCCCGCCCACGAAGTTGGCCTGGGCGAACTCCGGCTCGCCGTCGAGTGCGATCTCGTCCACCGCGGCCAGCAGCCGGGGCAGCAGGGTGCGGATCTCCCGGCGGGCGAAGGTGGACCCCAGGCAGAAGTGCTCGCCACCCCCGAAGGAGATGGTGCGGTTGGCGTTCTCCCGGGTGACGTCGAAGCCCATGGGGTCGGCGAACATGCGCTCGTCGCGGTTGGCCGACGGGTAGGAGAGGAGGAGGCGGTCACCGGCGGGGATCTCCACGCCGGCGAGGACGGCCGGCTCGGTCAGGTAGCGGAGGAAGTGGCGCACCGGCGACGTCCACCGGATGATCTCCTCGGTGGCGTTGGTGACGAGGGCAGGGTCCTGCTGGAGCAGCTGCACCTGGTCCGGGTGGCGCAGGAGCGCCTCGAGGCCGCCGGAGAGGGCGAAGGACGTCGTGTCGTGGCCGGCGGTGGCCACGATGGTGAAGTACCACAGGCTGGCGTGGCGGTCCATGGGGCAGCCGCCCACCTCACCGTTGGCGAGGACGGTGGCCAGGTCGTCGGTCGGGTGGGCCCGGCGGTCGGCGGCCAGGTCGGCGAAGTAGTCCTCGAACTCGGCGATGGTGCCGGTGAGCATGGCGAAGGGGTCGGTCAGGTCGCCCAGGTACTCCGGGTCGGCGGCGCCGAAGATCCCCTGGGTGAGGCGCAGCATGGTGGCCTCGTCCTCCTCGGGCACGCCGAAGATGCTCATGATGACCCGGAGGGTGTAGGGCACGGCGATGTCCTGGGCGAAGTCGCAGCGCCCGTCCATCTCACGGAACTTCTCCACGAAGTGGTCGGCGATGGCGTCGATGGCGGCCTGGCGCTGGGAGACGGCCCGGGGCCGGAACCAGGCGTTGGTCAGCCCCCGGTGGTCACGGTGCTCCTCGCCGTCCATGTGGATGAGGGTCTTGGGCTCGATCCCCATGGCGGCCAGCATCTCGAACTGCAGGTCGGGACCGAGCACCGAGTTGCGGGTGTTGAGGAACTGCTCGTTGTGCCGTGACACGTTGAAGACGTCCTCGTAGCGGGTGACGGCCCAGAACGGCGTGTAGCCCTCGGCCTCCACCCGCAGCACGGGGGCGTCGTCGCGCAGGTCGGCCGCCACCGCGTGCCACGCCGCCTGGTCGGCGTAGGCGGCGGGATCGATGAAGATCATGCCCCGCTGGTCGGAAACGGCGATGGGCGTCATGGTCATGGTGGTCGGGCCTCCAGCGGTGGTCCACTCG
>JAJZDI010000032.1:0-3269 GCA_021806045.1 Actinomycetes bacterium | reverse complement strand
ACGGCGCGAAGGACAGCATCGGCGCCGGCCAGGGCGGCGGGATCGACCCGCCGGACGAGCTCCTGGTTGAGCCGGCGGATGACGGCGATCACGGCCTCCGCGTAGGCGTCGCCCTCGGCCGTCAGGACGACGTTGACCTGCCGGGCGTCACCGCCGTCCCGCGCCGTGGTGGCGAACCCGCGGCGTTCCAGCCCGTCGACGACCTTGCGTGCCGCCTGGCGGGTCACCCCGAGGACGTCGCCCACCCGCCCGATCGACGCCGGTCCCCGGGCGAGCAGGCGGACGGCGGCGGCGTCGCTGCGCCGGTAGTCGTCGTAGCCGAGGGCCCGCACCCCGTCCGCCATCTGCCTGATCCAGCGCTGGCGGGCCAGGGCCAGCAGGTCCCCGAACAGGTACGGGTCGGTTGACGACTGGCTCATCCCACCGTAGGTTACCAATATGCAACCAAGTTGCGTACCTACGTCGAGCGGTCCCCGGGTCAATCGCCGCGCTGTCGTCGCCCTCCTGGTCGCGGCGGTGGCGGTGGTGGGCGCCGCGTGTGGATCGAGCGCCCCGTCGTCGACCCCGTCGCCGGCATCCCGGCCATCGGCAGGCTCCGGCGCTTCGGCCGGCGCTGGGGCCGAGGCCGCGGCCGTGTGGCTGTGCCGGTCCGGCCAGGCCGGCGACCCGTGCAGCGCCCCGCTGCAGGCGACCGAGGTGCCGGCCACCGGGGCACGGACGGTCCACCAGCCGGCAGCCGCTGCGAGCTCGCCGTTCGACTGCTTCTACGTGTACCCCACGGTCAGCACGCAGGCGGCTGCCAACGCCGACCTGACCGTGCAATCCGCCGAGGTGGATGCGGCCATCGCCCAGGCGTCGCGGTTCTCGCAGGTCTGCCGGGTCTGGGCACCGATGTACCGCCAACGGACCGAGGGATCCCTCGCCAAGGGCCTCGGTGCCGATCCCGCCGCTGACCAGGTCGCCTACGACAGCCTCCTCGCCGCGTGGCGGAGCTATCTCGCCCACGACAACCACGGCCGGCCGGTCATCTTCATCGGCCACTCGCAGGGTGCCGCCATGCTCATCCGGTTGCTGGCCGCCCAGGTCGACCCCGACCCCGCCCTGCGGGCCCGTACGGTGCTGGCCATCCTGGCCGGGGGCAACGTCACCGTGCCTACCGGCCAGACCGTCGGCGCCAGCTTCCACCACCTGCCGCTGTGTACCGCGGCCGGCCAGGCGGGCTGCGTCATCGCCTACTCGAGCTTCCCCTCGGAGCCGCCGGCCAGGGCCGACTTCGGCCGACCGGGCCAGGGGGTTAGCCTGCAGTCAGGCCAGACGGCCACCACCGGCGTGCAGGTGGCGTGCGTCAACCCGGCCGCACCGGCAGGCGGAACGGCCGGCCTCGACCCCTACTTCCTGACGGCGACCTCCACCCCGCCTCCCCCGCCGGTGACCACCCCCTGGGTCACCTATCCCGGCCTGTACACGGCCACCTGCCGGAGCGGTGGCGGCGCCACGTGGCTGCAGGTCGACGCTGCCGACCCGGCCGGACGACCGGTGGTGTCCGAGGTGCTGGGCCCGGCGTGGGGCTACCACCTCGACGACCTCAACCTGGCCCTCGGCAACCTGGTCAAGGACGTGGCGGCAGCCGAAGCCGCCTACTCGGCTGGTCACTGACGCCGCCGACGTCGGGCCCGCAACTGCCGGGCCCCGCCCCGGCTCAGTTCGCCAGGCCCGACCCCGACCCCGACTCCGACCCCCACTCCGACCCCGACCCCGACCCCGCCTCCGACTCCGCCTCCGACTCCGACCACAGGTGGGCCAGGGCCGTCGCACGGGGGAGCAGCCAACGAGCCGACGGCCCCGCTGACCACACGCCGTCGTCGACCGCCACCAGGTCGAGGCCGACGAGGCAGGCGCGCCAGCGGTAGAGGTCGCGCCGGATGTGGCCCTCGTCGACCGGTGTCCCGTCGCCCGTCGCCCAGCCGTATCCGAGGTACGGGTGTACCAGCGCGGCCAACTGCCCGGCTGTGTATGGCCCGCCGGCGACGACGTGGGCCACGCTGACGCCGGCGAGGATGCACTCGTACCCGTTGTCGGGCCCGAACCACGACCGGAGGCGGCGGATGGTCTCCACGTCGTCGGCCGATGCCCGGGTGGGCGAGAGGACGCCGTTGCGCATGCGGAGCAGCCCGACGTGGCGCATCAGGTCGTGGAGGATGGCCAGCGGCGGCAGGTCGTCCTCGATCCTGGCCGGGACGTCGGGCATCACGTGCCACTCGGGGTAGCGCTCCTGGACCTGGCGCACGACGGTGCGCGGCAGGCGCCCGCCCGGCGTCGGCCGCACCCCGTCCGCCGTCAGCTCGAGGAGGAGCCGCACCGGTCCGGGGACGGCCCCGGCCGTCTGGCGTACGAGCAGGTCGGAGGCGGCCAGGTCGAACCGGTCGCGCCAGGTGGCCGCCCAGGTCGTGTACGTGTCGTGCTCCGGGTGACGGGGATCGGCGATGGCCGCGCGGAACTGGTGGTAGCCGCCGGGTCCACCCACGTCCTCCGGTGGGCAGGCACCCTCCCCGGCGGCGACGCCCGGTCGCTCGCCGCCCGGCCCGAGCACCTCGACGCGGTGCTCCCACCCGTCGCCGAAGTCGTAGAGGTAGGTGAACTGCTCGCCGAGGGCGCGGAGCTTCACGCCCGACTCGTCGATCTCGTCGAGCTCGTCGTCGAGCCAGTCCGGATCGGTCATGCCGTAGCGGACGTCGCCGGCCACGAACTGGTGGAGGTGGGAGTCCGTCCAGCCCAGCGCGGCCTGGAGCAGGTCGTGCACCTCGGGGAGGAGCGATGCCGCCGGGACATCGAGGACCCGCACCACGGTGGGCTCCACGCACTCCATGGTGACCCGCAGGCGTGTCGTCTTCACGCTGCACACCCTACGGGCCGCCGTCGAGCGCTCCGTCCTCGGCGCCGCGGCGAAGCCTGGTTCAGGAGCCGAGCGTTCGACGGACGTCCTTCATGGGGAGAACGAGGTGGAGGTCGTCGGTGGGGCTCGTCTCGAGCTCGGGCACCATGTGCAGGTAGAAGGCTCGGGCACGAGCGGACTCGGCGTGCACGAGGCGGCCAGGCCAGCCGATGTCCCCGGACAGTGCTGAGAGGCGGGCGAAGACGTCCTGGAGCAGGCCCGCACCGAGCCCCCGCCCTTCATGGTCGACGTGGACGGCGAGGCGAGCGAGCAGAGCGACCGGCTGGGGAGTGCGGCCACCGCCCTGACGAAGTCGATGAGGAGCGTCGGAGCTACG
>JAJZDI010000016.1 GCA_021806045.1 Actinomycetes bacterium | reverse complement strand
ACCCGGTGTCGTACGTGAACGCCCCCCAGATGGCCGCCGAGCGGGGCCTCGAGGTGCGGGAGACCTCCAGCGTCACCGCCCACGACTACGTCAACCTGATCACCGTGCGCAGCCGGGCCCACGCGGTGGCCGGCACCCTGACCGGACCGCGCACGGAGCCCCGGCTGGTCATGCTGGACGACCACACCGTCGAGGTCCCACCCGCCCCCCACATGGTGGTGGTGCGCAACGACGACCGTCCGGGCATGATCGGGGTGGTCGGCACGGTGGTGGGCGACTCCGGCGTGTCGATCTCGTCGATGGCCGTCGGACCGTCGGCCACCGGCAACACCGCCCTCATGGTGCTGTCGGTCGACGGCGTCGTGCCCGGTGAGGCGCTGGCCCGCCTGCGAGCGGCCGACGGCATCAGCGACGTCGCCACCGTCGACCTGTGAGGTAGGAGCGCAGGCCGGTGGACTTCGAGGCAGGACAGGTCGTCACCGTCTTCCGCTCCCGGCTGCGGCCGGACGCGGTCGACGCCTACGGTCCCCTGGCCGCCGAGCTCCTCGAACGGGCCCGCCAGGCGCCGGGCTTCGTCGACGCGGCCGCCTTCACGGCCGCCGACGGCGAGCGGGTCACGGTGGTGACGTTCGCCACCGAGGAGACCCATCGGGCCTGGCGGGACGACGCCGTCCACCGTCGTGCCCAGGAGCTCGGCCGGCGAGCGCTCTATGCCGAGTTCTCCATCCAGGTGTCGACGTGCACCTCGGCCCGCCGATGGGCGCCGGAGGGTGATCCGGGCACCGGGGACGGGTGACCGGGAGCCCCGGGTCGGGGCGGGCGACCGGGGACCAACGGCCGGACGCCTCGATGGCGGGCGAGCCCTTCGGGCGGGTGCGCCTCAGGCGTGGCGTTCCGGGGGGCGGGGAACCGGCGGCCACTGCGGGGCGGCGATGGCCGGCCCGGCAGCCTCCGGATCCCGCCCGCCCGTCAGGCGTCGTGCGATGACCACCACCGCCACCCCGCACGCCGCCACGATCGCCATCCGGCAGAGCATCCGCATGGTGGCAGCGTACGCCCCGGCGTGGCCGGATGCCGGGGGACGCAGCCCCTGCGACCGGCACGGGTGAGGTGCGGGAACGCAGGGGCGATCAGGGGGCGAAGGTCTTACGTTGCCCGGTGGTGCCGCCAGACATGCCGGCGGGTGCACGGGCGCTTCGTGAGACAACCTGAACGCGGGTGTCGCAGCCGTGACCGCGGACAGTGTTGAGGCGGCCGCTACCCGTGTGACCAGGGAATTTTCCCGGTCGAGACCCGTTGACCCTCCTCGAGGCGGGGCGTACATTCACGCTCTGAGGCGGAACGCCGACATGTCGGATTGACCGCCCGAGCACAGTTTCGGGACGCAGCTCTCACGGCCGTAGGGGCCCTCCGGGGTAGGTCGGAGCTGCAGACGGGGGCGCTGGTGAGGTTCGGAAGCAACGCCATTGGGCATCGCCCGGTCGATACGCCGCTAGTGGCGCGCGCATTCGCCGATGAGCGATCCAGCTGGCGGCAGCCGAAGGGGGGGATGCCACAGACGCAGCGAACGTAGTCACACACTGCGCAAGCAGACGCTGCGGAATGCGGCCCTGTCGCGACACAGGTCCCAAGCAGTGGCTGCCGCCAGCCGGCTCAGAACCGATTCTACCGCTCCCGGCCCTCCTTCGATAGGGAGGCCCGGGGAGCGCAGGGATCGCAGCCCGGCCCAGCGTGCGCAGAGCGGCGCGTGACCGTGAACGTCACCTGCCCACGCCGCACGGTTACACCACTCAGCAAGCAGGCGCCGCGCCGGGCAGACCGGCAGGCTCCGACAACGTCAGGAGAACCGTTTCATGAAGCATGCATTCCTCAAGCGGGCGACATCGCTGGGCGCAGCCACTGCGCTCGCCGGTGCCGGCCTGGCCGGCATGGTGGGCCTCGGCGCCACTGCCGCCGGTGCTGCCACCGTGACGACCAACTTCGTGTTCGGCACACCGCTCCTCGGTGGCTGGACGCAGCAGCAGGTGCCGACCGACGCCGTCGCTCCGTCGACGGTCACCCAGGGCTCCACCTTCACCCTGGCGATCACCCCAGCACCCACGGCCATCCCCACCTCCGAGGGGGGCGGTCTCGCTGCCGTCAACTACCTGAACGACATCACCACCATTGTGCCGGTGCCGGCCGGTGCCACCTACGTGTCCACCTCGACGAGCGGCAGCGGCAGCTGGACCGGCGGCCCGTCGAGCTCGCCGAGCGGTTCGTTCCCGCTCACGGTGACGTACTGCACGGCCACCAACGGCACCACCTGCACGGCGACTCCCCAGAACCTGACGGCAAAGTCGTCCACCTCGACGGCCCCGTTCCCGTTCGCCGGCTCGACGACCCCGCCGTACATCGAGGTCTCCTCGGGCTCGACCCAGCTGCCGGCCGGTGCCACGGTGACGTTCCCGACCATCACGACGACCCTCAAGGCGACCGGTGCGGTCGGGACCTCGTTGGTGGCGGAGATCAGCGAGTTCGACACGACGGCGAACATCACGGTGCTCGGAAACTCAGCATCTGAGTCCGTGCACGGCTGGCCTGATGGGTCGACCCCCCTGCCGTCTTCGGCGACCAGCTCGTCGTCGCCCATCCCGCCGGCCAACCCGGTCCCGCTGGCCACCACCACCATCACGGCGGCGTCCACCGCTCCGGGTGCGCCGACCATCGGCACGGCCACGGCCAACGCCAACGGCTCCGTGACGGTCACCTGGACGGCTCCCGCCTCTGACGGCGGCTCGGCCATCACCGGCTACACGGTCAACGTGACCGGTCCTGGCGGCCCCTTCACCGGGACGTCGGCCGGCGCATCGGCCACCAGCGCCACCGTCGGCGGCCTCACCCCGGGGACGAAGTACTCGTTCACGGTCTCGGCCACCAACGCCATCGGCACCGGCACCGCCTCGGGCTCCGTCTCGGCCACCACGGCCGCCGGCACCCCGACGCCCATCGGCACCATCGGCGGCATCGGCCTCGCCCTGGTGATCGGTGCGGGCCTCGTCGTCTACCAGCGGCGCCGGCTGGGCGTCCGCGCAGGTGCCTGAGGCACCCTGCTGACGGATCGGAACTGATCCGAACGTGACGCCGCACCTGCCGCCCGCGACCTCCGGACCGTCCCCCTCGGGGGCGGGGCCGGAGGCGCGGGCCGGCGGCGTCGCATCCGAGGGTTGGGCGCCGAGGACCGCCCCCGCCCCGCCCGTCGTCGCCGCACCGGCGGCCAAGGCCGCCTTCGGCTTCCCCCTCACCGTCCTCGGAGCGATCGTGCTTCTCGGCGTGGTCTTCGGGCCCCGGGCGGTCGTCACCGGTGCCGGCATCGCTCTCGAGGTGCTCTTCTGCGCCTACTTCGTGCGCCATCTCTCCTTCGCCGCCACCGCACTGCGGGCCGCGCCGGACGATGTCGCCACCCCGCCGGTCGACACCGGCTTCCGTCCCACCGTCTCCGTCCTCGTCGCCTGCCACAACGAGGAGGCCGTCGCCGAGCGCCTGGTGGGCGCACTCGTCGCCCTCGACTATCCGAGGGACCGGCTCGAGTGGTTCGTTGTCGACGACGGATCGACCGACCGGACGGGCGAGATCCTCGACGCCGTCGCTCCCGCCGAGCCCGGCTTCCACGTGCTGCACCGCCCCGCCGGCGTCGGCGGCGGCAAGTCGGGCGCGCTGAACGCCGCCCTCGACCAGGCGACGGGTGACGTGATCGTCATCTTCGACGCCGACCACCGGCCCCACACCGACGTGCTCCTGCGCCTGGTGCGCCACTTCGAGGACCCCCAGGTCGCCGCCGTCCAGGGGCGGTGCCAGATCGCCAACCTGGATGACTCCCCGCTGGCCACCCTGGTCGGGGTCGACTACATGGCCGGCTACTTCGTCAACGAGTACGGACGCCAGGCCGTCAGTCGCCTTCCCGCCTACGGCGGCGCCAACTGCGCCGTCCGGGCCAGCGATCTGCGCCGGCTGGGGGGGTGGAACCCCCACTCGGTCACCGAGGACACGGACCTCACCCTGCGCCTGGTGCTGGCCGGCAGCCGCGTGCGCTACGACGTGACGGCGGTCGACGACGAGGAGGGCGTCCTCACCTTCGACCGCTACTGGAGCCAGCGGGAGCGGTGGGCCCGGGGCCACCAGCAGGCGTGGCGGGACTACCGGCACGCGGTGTGGACGTCGCGGCGGCTCACCTTCTGGGAGAAGGTCGAGTCGACCATGTTCCTCTTCGCCTTCCACCTCCCGGTGGTCTCGACCTTCGGCATGGTCCTGCTGGTGGCGTGGTTCGCCGGCTACGGCCCCCCGACGGACCCGGTCGCGCTGGCCGTGTACTCCACCTTCCTCTTCCTCGGTCCCATGGTCGAGCTGGGAGCGGGCCTCCTCCTGGCCCGGGCCGACCGCCGCCTGGCCATCTCGCTCGTGTGGTTCCTCCCCATGTTCCTGATCTCGATGGCCGTCTGCACGTGGGCCTGGCTCCAGTGGGCGGTGGGCCGCTCGTATTCGTGGGCCAAGACCAAGCGGGCCGGCGACCCCTTCGAGCTTGCCGACGGTCGGGCCGCCGTGGGGGCGAGCGCCACCGGCGCAGCCGGGGCGGCGGCCACCGGACCGTCCCTCGTCGGGCACACCGAGGTGACTGCATGAAGGTCCTCGCCATCGGCGCCCATCCCGACGACATCGAGCTCGGTTGCGGCGGTGCGCTCCTCGAGCACCGCGATGCCGGCCACGATCTCACCCTGTTGGTGATGACCGAGGGGAACCGTGGTCCCCAAGGCATGGTCACCCGCGTCGACGAGCAGGTCGAGGTGGCTCGCCTGCTGGGTGCGAGGTTGCTGTGGGGCGGATTCGAGGACGGAGCGGTGCCGTCGGGGCACGCCGCGGTGTCCGTCATCGAGGCGGCCATGGGCGCCGGGGTGGATGTCGTCTACACCCACACGCCCGACGACACCCACCAGGACCACCGGGCCACGGCGGAGGCGACGTTCGCGGCCAGCCGCCGCACACCCCGGGTCCTCTGCTTCGAGACCCCGTCCTCGGTCGGCTTCACGCCCACGCTCTTCGTCGACATCGACGGGCGGGTCGAGGGGAAGCTGGACCTGTTGCGCATCCATCTCTCCCAGGTGCTGGGGGGCGGGCCCGTCGACCTCGAGGCGGTGGAGGCCCAGGCCCGCTTCCGGGGGGCCCAGGCCCGGGCCCGCAACGCCGAAGCCTTCTCCGTCCACCGGCTCCTGTGGGAGCCCGTCACCATCGCCGCCCATCCCCGCCGGGAGGCGACGGTCACGGTCGAGGAGGTCCCGACCCCGGAACCGGTCGCCGGCACGGCTGACGACGCCACCGCGCCCGGCGGGAACCGGGGGGCCCGGTGACCCCCCCCACGGTGGATGCAGGGTACGCACCGGGCGTGTGGGCGTCGGCCCGCACCACCCGCAGTGGCGGTGCCACCGGTGTGGCGCGGATCCCGGTCATGGCCCACATCGCCATCGTGACGGTGGGCATCGGCGTCCTCTTCGCCGTGCTCCAGGTTCCGTTCCGCCACCTCGAGGTCCTTGCCGCCACCGGCCTGTGCCACCTCTTCGGCTTCACCGGGATCCGCCATCCCGTCGAGTCCTACATGCTCATCCAACCCTCGGGGCACGCGCCGTTCTGGGTCGACATCGCCCCCACCTGCTCGTCGCTGGCGTCGATCCTGTCCTTCGTGGGCCTGGCGACCTTCGTGTCGCCCCGGGCCCGCCAGGGGATCTCGCCGCTGCGGTTCTGGAGCGCGGTGGCCGCCGCCGCCGCCGTGCTCTTCGTGGGCAACCTGCTCCGGATCGTCTTCTCCATGCTGGTGGGCCTGGTGGCCGGCCGCATCAGCCTCGTGCTCTTTCACAATTGGGTAGGCAGCGTGTTCGGGTTCGCCTCGCTGCTGGCCGGCTGGGTCCTGCTCCTGTGGCTGATCCTCCCGGCACCCCCGGGCCGGCACCGCCGCTGGCTGGGGCACCGGCCGGCCGGCGAGCCGCCGATGGAGGTGCAACCGTGACCGCCGTCGGCTACCTGGTGGTCGCCCTCAGCCTGCTGGCCCTGGTGGGTGGGGTGGCCTGGTCGCGTCTCGGTCGGTCCCGCACCCGCCGTGACCTGCTCGAAGCCCTGGAGCACCCCGACACGGCGACCCGGATCGCCGCCCTCGAGGTCCTCGGGAGCCAGGGCATCGGATCGTATGCCGAGTTCCTGGTGGGGCGGTCGGCGGTCGAGCACGATGCCGCCGTGATGCGGGTCCTCGCCACGGTGGTGGCACGGAACCAGTGGGAGCCGGTGCGCAGCCGGGCCATGGCCGACCTACGACTGTGGGCGCAGCGGTACTTCGCCGAGACGGGGACCGTCGACGGCGAGAATGCGGTGCCTCCCACGTCCACGGACCCGACGGCGCACTCCGGGAGCAAAAAAACGGCGCAACCAGCGGTAACGGGTAGTCAAGTGACGGTGCCCCAGGTACCCTATGGAGAGGTCGACCGTGACGTCGAGGCGGACAGTCTCGTCGGCACGTTCGTCCCCTACAACTTCGCCGTCGCGTACCCGGGGGACACACAGCCCCCGGCGGCAACAGTTCCGGGCCCCCCGTCGCCGTCCGCCCCCCTGCCCCTCGTGGTGGTCGGCGTCGGGGGTCCGGCAGGTCTCGGGATCGTCCAGGCCCTCCAGGTCGCCGGCCACCACGTGCTGGCCACCGATCCCGATCCGTTCGCCGACGGTCTGCGGATCGCCGCCGGGTCGATCGTCACCCCCCACCCCAGCCACCCGTCGTTCGTCGACATCCTGTGCCAGCTCGTCGACCGCATGCCGGCGGCCGCCGTCGTGTGCGTGGACGCCGACACCCTGCGGGTGTTGGCGGTCACCGGCGGACCGTTGACGAGGCGGGGGGCGGCGACGTGGTTCCCCGAACCGCACGCCGCCGCCGTCACCCGCGATCGGGCAACGGCGGCCCGCATCATGGCCGCGGTGGGCGTCCCCTCGGACTTCGGCGCGGCCGATCTGCTCGGTGGCGCTGGCGATCTCGATGCGGGGATCGTGGCCGCCGGTGGTCGGGCCTTCGCCGTCGACGCCCTCGTCGACCGGTCAGGCGTCCTGGTCGGCGCCGTCTCGTCGTGGCGGCCGGTGGGCAGGGACGGCCTGCCAGTGGTGGGCGCGACGTTCCACGAGCCGGCCATCCCCAACCTGGTGTCGGCGGCGCTGGCCGCCGTCGGCCTGAAGGGGCCGGCCACCGTCACGGGCAGGATCGATCCTGGCGGGGGCGTGGTACTGACGGGCATCGACCCGGGCTACTCCAGCGCCTTCCCGCTGGCGGTGGCGGCAGGTGCCGATCTCGCCGGCCAGTACCTGCAGGGGCTCATCGGCTGGCCCATCCGCCCCGATCTGCTCACCTACCACGACGACGTGTCGATGCTCCGTGCCGGTGAGCGGCCGGTCGACCCCGGTGCTTCGGGCGAGGTCGGCGATGGTGGCGAGCGGGCCGAGCGCGACCACGGCCACGGCGACCACGGCGAGGCATCCGGGGGCTGAGGCGGTCGGGCGTCAGGACCCGGGGCTCCTGGGGGAGCCGCCGCCAGCGATCGTGACGGATGGGAGCCCGCGGTGGCGGGCGCTCAGGCGCCGGTGGCCGACGTGGAGGGGAGCCAGGCCGGACGGCGGGCCTCGTAGGCGGTGATCTCGTCCTCGTGGCGGAGAGTGAGGCCGATGTCGTCCCACCCGTTGACCAGGCGCATTCGGGTGAAGTCGTCGAGGGGGAAGGTGGCAGCGATGCCCGCTCCCGGTGCTTCGACCGTGCCCCGCTCGACGTCGACGGTCAACTCCAGGGCCGGGTCGGCCTCGATGGCGTCGAGGAGAGCCCTGCCCACCTCCGGGGTGACCTGGACGGGCACCAGCCCGGCCTTGGTGCAGTTGTTGCGGAAGATGTCGCCGAAGCGGGCCGAGACGACGGCTTCGAACCCGTAGTCCTGGAGGGCCCACACTGCGTGCTCCCGGGACGAGCCGGTGCCGAAGTTCGGCCCGGCCACCAGGATGGTGGCACCGGCGAACTCCTCCCGGTTGAGCACGAAGTCGCGGTCGTCACGCCACTCGGAGAACAACCCGGCACCGAACCCGGTGCGCTCGACCCGCTTCAGCCAGTCGGAGGGGATGATCTGGTCGGTGTCGACATCCGAGCGGTCCAGGGGGACGGCTCGGCCGGTGATCACACGCACGGGCTTCATCGGTCCAGGTCCTCCGGTCGGGCGAAGGTGCCCGCGACGGCTGTCGCCGCGGCGACGGCGGGCGAGACCAGGTGGGTGCGACCGCCCCGGCCCTGGCGCCCCTCGAAGTTGCGGTTCGAGGTGGACGCCGCCCGCTCGCCGGGCGCCAGCTTGTCGGGGTTCATGGCCAGGCACATCGAGCAGCCGGGCTCCCGCCACTCGAAGCCGGCGCCACGGAAGATCTCGTCCAGGCCCTCGGCCTCGGCCTGGGCCTTCACCCGGTGGGAGCCGGGGACGGCCAGGGCGCGCATGCCCGCGTGCACCCGCCGGCCGCGCAGCACGTCGGCCGCGGCCCGCAGGTCCTCGATGCGCCCGTTGGTGCACGAGCCGATGAAGACGGTGTCGACGGCCACGTCTCGGAGCGGTGTGCCCGGGGTGAGGGCCATGTACTCGAGGGCGCGGGCCGCCGCCTCGCGCTGGACGGGATCGTCGAAGGTGTCGGGGTCGGGGATCGAGCCGTCGATGGGGAGGACCTGGCCCGGGTTGGTGCCCCAGGTGACGTGGGGCACGAGGGCGGAGGCGTCGAGCTCGACCGACGTGTCGAACGTGGCCCCCGGGTCGGTGGCCAGGCTGCGCCAGTCGGCCACCGCCTCGTCCCAGGCCGCACCCTTCGGGGCGTGGTCGCGGCCCTCGAGGTAGGCGAAGGTGGTGTCGTCGGGGGCGATCATGCCGGCGCGGGCCCCGGCCTCGATCGACATGTTGCAGACGGTCATCCGGCCTTCCATCGAGAGCCCGGTGATGGCCGAGCCCCGGTACTCGATGACGTGCCCCACGCCGCCGCCGGTGCCGATGCGGCCGATCACGGCCAGGACGACGTCCTTCGCCGTCACCCCCGGGGGCAGGGTCCCGTCCACCGTCACCGACATGGTCGCCGGGCGGCGCTGGGGGAGGGTCTGGGTGGCCAGCACGTGCTCGACCTCGCTGGTGCCGATACCGAACGCCAGCGCCCCGAACGCGCCGTGGGTGGAGGTGTGGGAGTCGCCGCAGACGATGGTCATGCCCGGCTGGGTCAGGCCCTGCTCCGGCCCGATGATGTGGACGATGCCCTGGTTGGCGTGACCCATGGGGTAGCAGGTGATGCCGAACTCGGCACAGTTGGCCGCGAGCACCTCGAGCTGGCGGGCGGAGACGGGGTCCGCCACCGGCTTGTCCACGTCGGTGGTGGGGACGTTGTGGTCGGCGGTGGCCACCGTGAGGTCCGGGCGGTGGACGGTCCGCCCGGCCAGGCGCAGGCCGTCGAACGCCTGGGGGGAGGTCACCTCGTGGACGAGGTGGAGGTCGATGAACAACAGGTCCGGCTCCCCGCCGTCGCCCGAGTGGACGACGTGGCGATCCCAGACCTTCTCCGAGAGGGTTCGGGGTGCAGTCACGGCGCTCAGCTTCCCACGGCGACGACGTCCACCCGCAACGTCCCCCCGGGAGCGGCGTACTCCACCGTGTCGCCGGCCGATCGGCCGAGCAGGGCCTGGCCGAGGGGGGAGCCGGGGGAGACGACGGTGAGGTCGCCGGGCTTCTCCTCGATGGAGCCGACGAAGAACTGCTGGGTGTCGTCCTCGTCGTCGCCCTCGTAGCGCAGGGTCACGACGGTGCCCGCCGCGATGGTGCCATCCGACGAGGCGCCCCCTTCGACGATCTCGGCGTTCTTCAACAGGGCCTGGAGCTGCCGGATGCGGGCCTCCATCTTCCCTTGGGTGTCCTTCGCTGCGTGGTAGTCGCCGTTCTCGGACAGGTCCCCGAGGGCCCGGGCCGCCTCGATGGCGGCCGCGATCTCCACCCGGCCACGGGTGGTGAGGTCCTCGAGCTCGGCCATCAGGCGCTCGTGCGTCTCGCTGGTCAGTCGGGTGGGGGTGCCATCGCTCACGGTCCACCAGGCTACCGGTTGGGGCGGCGTTCCCCGCGGGCCGTGGGGCCCCCGTCGTGCAGCGGTACGCTTCTGGCGTGCCGGCCGACCCAGGAGGCGACGAGGCCCCGCCGCACGCTGCGCCCACCCGACGCCGGGCGGGCCGTGACGAGCGTCTGGTCGAGGTGGTCGAGGCGGCCGAGTCGCTGTTCGGCGAGCACGGCTACGACCGGGTGTCGATGGACGAGGTGGCCCGCATCGTCGGGGTGTCCAAGCCCGTCGTGTACGACCTGGTCGGCTCGAAGGACCAGCTCTTCCGGCTGGCCATGACCCGCAGGACGGCCGAGCTGGCCGAACGGGTGACCATGGCTGTCGCCGCCGCTCCACCCGACGGGCGGATGCGGGCCGGCGTGGTCGCCTTCTTCGCCTTCGTCGACGACCACCGGGCCGTGTGGCGCCGGCTGGTGGCCCAGGGCGCGGGGCCGGCCACCGCCGACATGGTGGCGGCCCGCCGCCGCCAGGCCGAGATCGTCGCCGAGCTGTTCGTGTCCGAGGTGGGCGACCTCCCGGGCATCCCGGACCCGGCCACCGCCCTGGCCACCATGGCCAACGGCGCCCTCGAGGCCCTGGCCAACTGGTGGATCGACCACGAGGAGGTGGCCATGGAGTCAGTGGTGGACCTGTCGATGGCCTTCCTCGACCCGGGGATCGCCGCCCTCGGCCTGCTGGGCGGGCCCTGAGGCGCCAGGGCGGGCCGTCGACGCGGGCGGGCGTTTCAAGGCGGGACCGTCCCGCGGGCGGGACCGTCGACTCGTGCGGTGACGGGCGGTGACGGGCGGCGGTGACGGCTCCCGGGCCCTCCCGGCGCACCGGTAGACTCGGGGGATGCGCATCGCCGTCGGGTCGGACCACGCCGGCTACGAGCTGAAGGAGCTCCTGGCCGCCCATCTCGCCGATGCAGGCCACGACGTCGAGGACCTGGGCACCGACGGCCCCGAGCGTTCCGTCGACTACCCGGAGTACGGGGAGGCGGTCGGCTCGGCCGTCGCCGACGGGCGGGCGGACGTGGGGGTGTGCGTGTGCGGCACGGGCATGGGCATCGCCATGGCGGCCAACAAGGTGGCCGGCATCCGCGCCGCCGTGGTCCACGACGTCACCACGGCGCGCCTGGCCCGTGAGCACAACGACGCCAACGTCGTGTGCATGGGCGGCCGGACCACCGGCTCCCAGACGGCCACCGACGCCATCGACGCCTTCCTGGCCGCCTCCTTCGAAGGGGGCAGGCACGTCCGGCGCATCGACGAGCTGGCCAGGCTCGACTCCGCAGACTCCGAAGAAAGGCCACCCACCCGGTCATGACCACCGTCCACGCCGCCTCCCCCTTCGACGAGTGGCTGGCCGGCGACCCCGAGGTCGCACGGCTGCTGGGCGAGGAGGCCGACCGCCAGTCGACCACCCTGCAGCTCATCGCCTCGGAGAACTTCACGTCGCCGGCGGTGCTGGCCGCGTCGGGCTCCATCCTCACCAACAAGTACGCCGAGGGCTACCCGGGCCGGCGCTACTACGGGGGGAACCAGGTCATCGACGAGGTGGAGGACCTGGCCCGGGCCCGGTGCACCGCCCTCTTCGGCGCCGACCACGCCAACGTGCAGCCCCACGCCGGGGCCAACGCCAACCTGGCCGTCTACCAGGCCCTCCTCCAGCCGGGGGACACCATCCTGGCCATGCGGCTCGACCACGGCGGCCACCTCACCCACGGCTCGCCGGCGTCGATCACCTCCAAGGTGTGGCGGTTCGTCTCCTACGGCGTGTCGGCCGCCACCGACGATCCCGACAAGCCGGGCGAGGTCATCGACTTCGACAACCTCGCCGACCTGGCCAGGCGGGAGCGGCCGGCCCTGATCGTGGCCGGCTCCACCGCCTACGCACGGATCATCGACCCCCTGCCGTTCCGCCAGATCGCCGACGAGGTGGGGGCGCTGTTCCTGTTCGACGCGGCCCACCCGGCCGGCCTCATCGCGGGTGGCGCCCACCCCTCCCCGGTGGGGATCGCCGACGTGGTCACCTTCACCACCCACAAGACCCTCCGGGGTCCCCGGGGCGGTGCCATCGTGTGCAACGAGGCCCACGCCAAGGCCATCGACAGCGCCGTCTTCCCCGGCCTGCAGGGCGGCCCGCTGGAGCACGTGATCGCGGCCAAGGCGGTCGCCTTCGCCGAGGCGTCACGGCCGGAGTTCGCCCAGTACGCGTCGGCGGTGGTGGCGAACGCCGGTGCCCTCGCCGCGTCGCTGGCCGAGGAGGGGTTCCGGCTGGTGTCGGGGGGCACGGAGAACCACCAGGTGCTCCTCGACCTGCGCACGTTCGACGAGGAGCTCACCGGCAAGGTGGCCCAGGAGGTGCTGGACCGGGCGGGCATCACCTGCAACCGCAACACCATCCCCGACGACCCCCGGTCGCCGTTCATCACGTCGGGCCTGCGGCTGGGCTCGGCCGCCCAGACCACGGCCGGCATGGGCACGGACGAGTTCCGCCTGATCGGGTCGCTGATCGGCCGCACCCTGCGGGGCCGGGACGACGAGGCGACGATCGCCGCCGTGCGGGCCGAGGTGCGCGAGCTGTGCGCGGGGTTCCCGCCGTACGCGGCGCTCAGCCGGTCCTGATCCGGCCGGCCCCGTGTCGTCGGCCGGCATCCCCTATGGCTGGTACGGCGTGGTGCTGGCTGTCGCCGCCCTGTCCACCTGGGGGCTGACGTTCCCGGTACGCGCACTGGCGGGTCGGGTGGGCTACGTGGCCCAGCCCGACGTCCGCAAGGTGCACCAGCGGGTCACCCCGGAGGCCGGCGGGGTGGCCATGTTCCTCGGGTTCCTGGTGGCGGTGTGCCTGGCGGCCATGATCCCCGCCCTCGACCGCCAGTTCGCCGGGACCTCGGAGCCGCTCGGGCTGGTGCTCGGAGCGGCCGCCATCTTCATCGTGGGGGTGATCGACGACCTGCGGGACATGTCCGCCCCGGCGAAGATGGCCGGCCAGGTGCTGGCCGCCTCCGTCCTCTACTTCCTCGGGGTCACGTGGTTCCAGTTCAAGGTCCCCCTGGCCGGGTTCGTCGTCCTGTCGCCGGACGTCACCCCCCTCCTGACCGCGGTGTGGGTCATCGCCATCACCAACGCGGTCAACCTCATCGACGGCCTCGACGGGCTGGCCGCAGGCGTGGTGGCCATCGCCTCGGGGGCGCTGGCCGTCTACGGCCTCCACCTCCAGCACTTCGGCAACCTGCCGACCGACACCCTCGGCCCGCTGGTGGCCGTCATCACCTGCGGGATCTGCCTGGGGTTCCTGCCCCACAACTTCCACCCGGCCAAGATCTTCATGGGCGACGCCGGGGCCCTCCTGCTCGGCCTGCTCATGGCGGCCGCCACCATGCTCATTGGGGGGCGGTCGGCCGGCTCGACCGGCGGTCGGAGTGGTGAGACCTACTTCTTCTTCGCCCCCCTGTTCATCCCGTTCTTCATCCTGGGCGTCCCCCTGGTGGACATGGCCTTCGCCTTCGTGCGCCGCACGGCCAGCCGGACCGGCTTCTCCACACCGGACAAGAACCACCTGCACCACCGGCTGCTGCGTCTGGGGCACGGACACCGCCGGAGCGTGCTGATCCTGTGGGCGTGGACCGCCGTCCTCTCGGGGTTCGTGCTCTTCCCCCTCTACGTCTCCAGCGTCAACGCCTTCATCCCCTTCGGCGCCCTGGCCCTGGCCGTGGTCCTCTTCACCCTGTTCCACCCGTCCCTGCGCCACCGGGACGACGAGGCGCCCCTCGAGGTACCGGCACCGGTGGCCGCCCGGGCGCGGCGGTCGGCACGGGTGGGGCGGGCGGCCCGGATGGGGCGGGGGGACCCGGGCGAAGGGGTGGCCTGACGGCGGAGCGGGCCGGGTGCCGTCCGGGGCGTGCCGGCCCGTGAACGGGGTGTTTCCGCCGTTTTGCCGGGACGTGTCCCAGGTGCGATGATGTCGCCCGTGAATCGCAGCGATCGCGCCCGGGTCAGCGTTGCCTCCTCGGGGGTCCGGCACCCAGGCGCGACCTCATCGCCCGCTGCGTGAGCCCGGAGCATCCCCGTGACGCAACCCCCCGCCACTTCGCCTGCCGCGGCCCGTACGCCCCATGACGAACGACGACCGCGACGCACCGCCGGGGACATCCGGCGAGCCCGAGCCGGAGGGACCGAGGCTCTTCGACTTCCTGTCGCTGGGTCTGGGCGTGGCCCTGTGCGTGGTGCTGGCTGCGGGGGGCGGGTACCTGCTCGACGGGGCGCTCGGCACGTCGCCGCTCTTCACGTTCGTCGGTCTGGCCTTCGGGATCGCCAGTGCGGTGCTGCTCACCGTGGCCAAGGTCCGGCGCAACCTGTGAACGTGCCGGCGGGGACGACGGTCGGGGCGCCTGCGGGCACGCCGGCCGGGACGGAGGTCTGATCCGGTGTTCGCCCACTTCGCCCTGCCCGACCTCGGCACCGTCGCCCGCCGCACCACCACGGCCGCGCTCGTCCTGGCCGTGGCGGCCGTCGTCGCCGGCTTCAGCCTGGGCAACTGGCTCCTCGGCCTGGGGGGCGCCATCGGGATCGGGCTCGGCGCCCTGAACTTCCACATGGCCGGCGCGGCCGTGATCAAGGTGAGCGCCAGCGGGAGTGAGAACACCAAGCGTCCCATCGCCATGAACACCCTCTTCCGCATGGGCGTGGTCACGGTGATCGCCTTCGGCCTGTTCTTCCTGTCGGCGCCGCTGGGCTTCGGCGTGCTCGGTGGGGTGGCCCTCTTCCAGATCATGCTGCTGGCCAACGTGGCCCGGGCCATGACCAAGTTCGGCCCCATGACCAACCCGGCCGACCTGCCGGTCATCGACGCCGACGCCGTCGAGTCCGACGACGCTGCCGCCTCCACGCCCCCCGCCGGCGGGGGCACGCCCACCACCCGGCCGACCGACCCGTTCCGAAGGAGCGCCTGACCGATGGGAGCCGTCCTCTCCTCCGCCCACCCGCTGGCCACGTCGCTGCTGGCCGACATCTCGGTCGGCGACCACATCCAGCGGACGGTCGGGGGCCTGCAGCTCAACCTCGACACCATCTGGGCCACGGCCGCCGCCGGCATCGTCACCATCGCCCTCGGGCTCATGCTGCGCCGCAGCGCGACGAGCGGCGTGCCGGGCAAGTTCCAGCTGGCGTGGGAGACGGCGCTGAGCGCGGTCCACACCCAGGTCGACGGGTCGATCGGCCCCCGGGGCAAGCGGATCGTCCCGCTGGCCGTCACCCTGTTCGTCTTCATCCTCGTCTGCAACCTGTTCGGGGTGGTCGGCCTGGGGGCCACCTACGACTTCCTCCTGCCACCCACGGCCGACATCAACCTGCCCCTGGCCATGTCGCTGTTCGTGATCGTCCTGGTGCACGTCGCCTCGATCCGCTCCCGGGGCATCGGCGGCTACGTCAAGCACTACCTGACCCAGCCGTTCCCCATCTTCCTCATGCCCTTCAACCTGTTCATCAACGTGGTGGAGGAGCTGGCCAAGCCGATCACCCTCGCCCTGCGACTCTTCGGCAACCTGCTGTCGGGCGGCCTGATGCTGTCGCTGCTCGCCTACCTGGTCGTGTGGAAGATCGGCGTCATCCCCGTGGGCGGCATCCTCGCCCTCGTCTTCAACCCGGTGTGGAAGCTCTTCGACGTCCTCATCGGCCTGATCCAGGCGTTCATCTTCGCCCTGCTCACCATCCTCTACTTCGACGTCGCCATGAGCGACGCCCACTGATCGACGTACCCACCGACACCTCGCACCTGCGAACACACAAAGGAGAAGGACCAACATGGCAAGCACCGATGCAATGGCCAACGCCGTGAAGCTGGCCGGCGCCATGGTCGGAGGCGGTCTGGCCCTCGGCGGCGGCGCCGTCGGTGCCGGCGTGGGCGACGGCCTGGCCGGTAGCCAGACGATCGCCGGTGTGGCCCGCCAGCCGGAGGCCCAGGGCCGCCTGTTCACCATCATGTTCCTCACCGTCGGCCTGGTGGAGGCCATGTACTTCATCAACCTGGCCTTCACCGCACTGTTCGTCTTCTCCCTCTACAAGAAGTAGGAGACCGCTGCCGCCCGGCAGCGGGACGACGTGTACCGACCTGTGAGACCGATCCTGCGAGGAACCCGCGCATGACCATCGCCACCAGCAACTTCCTCGTCCCCAACGGGACGCTCATCGTCGAGCTGATCGCCTTCCTGATCGTGCTCGGTGTCATCGCCAAGTGGGTGCTGCCCGTGCTCAACGCGATGATGACCGAGCGCCAGGAGCAGATCCGCTCGGAGCTGGCCGCGGCCGACGCGGCAAAGGCCGACGCCGACGCGGCTGACGCCGAGCGGCGGTCGGTGCTCGAGGCGGCCCGCCGCCAGGCCCGGGAGATCGTCGACCAGGCCAACCGCACGGCCGACCAGGTGACGACGGCGGCCCAGGCCCGGGCCCAGGCCGAGTACGAGCGGATCGTCCAGGCGGCCGACGCCGAGGTGTCCGTCGCCCGCCAGGCAGCTGTCGAGCAGGTCACCGCCCAGGTCGGCGCCATCGTGGTCGCCGCCGCCGAGCGGGTGGTGGGCAGGGAGATCCGTGCCAGCGACCACCAGGACCTCATCGACGAGGCGGTGGCAGCCGTCCGCGCCGGTGCCGGCTCCGACGAGGCGGCTGCCGGGGCAGCAGGGCAGGGCCGGTGAACCCAGCCCTGCAGGGGTACCTGGCCGCGGTGGGTGAGCAGCTGGCCGAGGCCGGCGTCCTCACCGACGCGGCCGACGAGCTCGAGGCGGTGGCCGAGTCGGTCGAGTCCCACGCCGAGCTCATGCGGGTGATCTCCGACACCAGCGTGCCGGCCGCCGCCCGCCGCGGGGTGCTGGCCGACCTGCTGGCCGGCAAGGTCCGCCCCGAGGTGGCCGACCTCGTCACCAGGGCGTCGGCCGTGCTGCCGGCGGCCGAGCTGACCACCGCCCTGCACTGGCTGGCCACCCAGCTCCGGCTGGTGGCCGAGCACGGTGCCGAGCAGGCGGCCCATCCCGTGGCCGAGGAGGTCCTCGGGCTCATGGCCTCACGGCACCGGGTCGCCGGGTACGCGGCCGCCGTGCTGGCCGAGGTGTCCACCGACGAACTGTCCGAGATCGAGGACGAGCTCTTCCGCTTCGCCCGCACCGTCGAGTCCCACCGCGACCTGCGCGTCGCACTGGGCGACCGGGACCTGCCGGTCGGCGTCCGACTGGGCGTGGTCGACGACCTGCTGGGTGGCAGGAGCAGCACCGCCACCGGCCGCCTGGTCCGCTACACGGTCCGGGGCGGGCGGGCCAGGGACATCGTGGGCACCCTCGACATGCTGGTCGAGGAGGTGGCCCGGGCCCGTGGCTGGCGGGTGGCCCGGGTGCGCTCGGCCGACGGCATCGACGACGCCCGCCGGACGGCGCTGGTCGACGCCCTCACCCGCCTGGCCGGCGCTCCGGTCGAGCTGCAGGTGACCTCCGAGCCGTCGCTGCTGGCCGGCGTGGTCGTCGAGATCGGCGACCTGTTCATCGACGGGAGCGCCCGTCATCGCATCGAAGAGCTGAGAGAGCACGTCCTCGCCACCCAGGCGTCGACGTTCGTCCCGCACGAAAGGGAAGAGGACTGATGGCAGAGCTGACCATCTCCGCCGACGAGATCACCGCGGCCCTCCGCCGCCACGTCGAGGAGTACACCCCCGAGGTCGGCGCCGAGCAGGTCGGCCGCATCGTCGAAGTGGGCGACGGCATCGCCCGAGTCACCGGGCTCCCGGGCGCGGCGGTGAACGAGATCCTCGAGTTCGAGGACGGCACCGTCGGCCTCGCCCTCAACCTGGACGAGGAGTCGATCGGCGCCGTCATCCTGGGGGAGGACACCCACCTGGAGGAGGAGCAGCTCGTCCGGGCGACGGGCAACATCCTCTCCATGCCGGTGGGCGACGCACTGCTCGGCCGGGTGGTGAACGCGCTGGGTGAGCCGATCGACGGCAAGGGCCCCATCGTCACCGAGCACAGCCGCCGCATGGAGGTCCAGGCGCCCGGCATCGTCGACCGCCAGCCGGTCGGCGAGCCCCTCCAGACGGGCATCAAGGCCATCGACTCCATGACCCCCATCGGCCGCGGCCAGCGGGAGCTGATCATCGGCGACCGCAAGACGGGCAAGACCACCGTCGCCATCGACACGATCATCAACCAGCGCGGCCAGGGTGTGAAGTGCATCTACGTGGCCGTCGGGCTGAAGGGCTCGTCGGTGTCCCAGACGGTGGCCACCCTGGCCGCCCACGGGGCCATGGAGTACACGGTGGTCGTCCTGGCCGCCGCGTCGGACCCGGCGCCGTTCAAGTACCTGGCCCCCTACGCCGGGTGCGCCATCGGGCAGCACTGGATGGAGAACGGCGAGCACGCCCTCATCGTCTACGACGACCTGTCCAAGCAGGCCGAGGCCTACCGCCAGCTGTCGCTGCTCCTTCGCCGGCCGCCGGGCCGCGAGGCCTACCCGGGCGACGTCTTCTACCTCCACAGCCGACTCCTCGAGCGTGCGGCCAAGCTCTCCGACGGGCGCGGCGGCGGGTCGCTGACCGCACTGCCCATCATCGAGACCAAGGCCAACGACGTCTCCGCGTACATCCCGACCAACGTGATCTCCATCACCGACGGCCAGGTGTTCCTGGAGAGCGAGCTCTTCTACGCCGGCATCCGCCCCGCCATCAACGTGGGCATCTCCGTGAGCCGGGTGGGCAGCTCGGCCCAGATCAAGGCCATGAAGGAGGTCTCGGGCACCCTGAAGCTCGACCTGGCCCAGTTCCGCGAGCTGGAGGCGTTCGCCACCTTCGGGTCCGAGCTGGACAAGGTGTCCCAGGCCCAGCTGGACCGCGGCTACCGGCTCACCGAGCTCCTCAAGCAGGGCCTGAACGCCCCCGTCCCGGTCGAGGAGCAGGTCATCGTCATCTTCGCCGGGTCGCGCGGCTACGTCGACAGCGTGCCCGTCGCCGAGGTCCAGCGCTACGAGTCCGAGCTGCGTGAGCACTTCCGGGCCAACCACGCCGACCTGCTGGAGACCATCCGCTCGACGGGCAAGCTCCCCGAGGGCGACGCCCTGGAGAAGGCGATGGCGGCCTTCACCGAGAGCTTCGACACCGGGGCGGACTGACCCATGGCAGGCGGCAAGGAACGGCTGCTCCGCCGCAGGATCCGGAGCATCCAGTCGACGAAGAAGATCACGAAGGCGATGGAGCTCATCGCCGCGTCGCAGATCGTCAAGGCCCAGGGCCGCATCGCCGCCTCGCGCCCGTACCGGGCGGGCATGGCCCGCGTCGTCCTCGAGACGGCCATCGGCGACCCCACCGCGGCCGGCCGCCTGCTGGGCGAGCCCGACGAGGTCACCCGGGAGCTGCTGGTCGTGATCGTGGCCGACCGCGGCCTGTGCGGCGGCTACAACACGTCGGTGCTGCGCGCAGCCGAGCGACTGCTGGCCGAAGGCCGTGCCACCGGGGTGGAGCAGCGCCTGGTGGCCGTGGGGAAGAAGGCCCAGAGCTACTTCAACTTCCGCCGCCAGGCGGTGGAGCGCTCGTTCATGGGATTCAGCGAGCGGCCGACGTTCGCCGACGCCCGTACCGTCGCCGCCGCGGCGGTCACGCCGTTCGTGGCCGGCGAGGTGGACCGGGTCCGCCTGGTATCGACCCGGTTCGTGTCGGCCGGCTCCCAGGTGGTCGAGGTCCGCCAGCTCCTACCCCTCGTCGATCCCCGTGCCGGCCACGACGGCGACCAGGGCGAGGGGGCGGCCGGCGCGCCGGAGGAGGCCCGGGCCGGGTTCACCGAGTTCGAGCCCGACGCCGCCACCCTGCTCGAGACCCTGGCCCCGGTGGCCGCCGAGACGGAGATCTTCGGCGCCCTCCTCGAGGCCTCCGCCTCCGAGGTGACGGCCCGCCAGCGGGCCATGGCCGCGGCCACCGACAACGCCGAGGAGCTCATCAAGAAGTACTCGCGGATCATGAACCGGGCCCGCCAGGACACCATCACCACCGAGATCATGGAGATCGTCGGCGGTGCCGAGGCGCTGCGGGCCGCGTCCGCCGGCGAGAACGCCGGCCTGGCCATCGCCCTCGAGGCCTGACCGGACGAGCCCGACCATGCCCCACGCGATCACGACCGCAACGATCACGCTGCCGACCGCACCGACGACCGCACCGCACCGGAACCCATCGCAGACCACGCAAGCCACAGGAGCACGCTGACCATGACCACCACCGCCCCCGAGCCCACCGCCACCTCCCCGGCCCCGCTGCTGCCCGGTCGGGTCGTGGCCATCGCCGGGCCGGTCATCGACGTGGAGTTCCCGCCCCACGCCCTCCCCGAGATCAACACCGCCCTCGAGGTCGACATCGAGCTCGACGGGAAGAAGAACACCGTCACCGCCGAGGTGGCCCAGCAGATCGGCGACGGCCGCGTCCGCTGCATCTGCCTGAAGCCGACCGACGGCCTGGTGCGGGGCGCGCCCGTGCGCAACCTGGGTCACGGGCTCCAGGTGCCGGTGGGCGACGCCGTGCTCGGCCACGTCTTCAACGTGCTCGGCCTGCCCCTCGACACCGACTCGATCGGCACGCCCGAGGACCACTGGGAGATCCACCGTGACGCGCCGGCGTTCGACACACTCGAGCCCCGTGCCGTCATGTTCGAGACGGGCATCAAGGTCATCGACCTGCTCGAGCCGTACGTGCAGGGCGGCAAGATCGGCCTGTTCGGCGGGGCCGGCGTGGGCAAGACGGTCCTCATCCAGGAGATGATCAACCGGGTGGCCATCAACCACGGCGGCGTGTCCGTGTTCGCCGGGGTGGGGGAGCGCACCCGTGAGGGCACCGACCTGTGGCTGGAGATGCAGGAGTCCGGCGTCATCGAGAAGGCCGCCCTCGTCTACGGCCAGATGGACGAGCCGCCGGGCGTCCGCCTCCGTGTCGCACTGGCCGCCCTCACCATGGCCGAGTACTTCCGGGACGTGAAGAACCAGGACGTGCTCCTGTTCGTGGACAACATCTTCCGCTTCGTCCAGGCCGGCTCGGAGGTCTCCACCCTGCTCGGCCGCATGCCGTCCGCCGTGGGCTACCAGCCCACCCTGGCCGACGAGATGGGCGAGCTCCAGGAGCGCATCACCTCGACCCGGGGCCGGTCCATCACCTCGCTGCAGGCCGTCTACGTGCCGGCCGACGACTACACGGACCCGGCGCCCTTCACCACCTTCACCCACCTCGACGCGACGACCGAGCTGTCCCGCGACATCGCCTCGCTCGGCATCTACCCGGCGGTGGACCCGCTCGCCTCCACGTCGAACATCCTCGCTCCCGAGATCGTGGGCGAGCGCCACTACTCGGTGGCCCGCCGGGTCCAGGGCGTCCTCCAGCGCTACAAGGAGCTCCAGGACATCATCGCCATCCTCGGGCTCGACGAGCTGTCCGAGGAGGACCGGGTGACGGTGTCCCGCGCCCGCAAGATCCAGCGGTTCCTGTCGCAGCCCTTCAACGTGGGCGAGGTGTTCACCGGCCTGAAGGGCGTGACCGTCCCCATCGAGGAGACGGTGGAGTCGTTCGAGGCCCTGGTGAACGGTGAGCTCGACGAAGTGCCCGAGCAGGCGTTCCTCAACGTGGGCGGTGCCGAGTCGGTGCTGGCCAAGGCCCACGCCCTGGAGAACCAGTGAGCGGGCGTCGTCCGGCGCCGACGGCGCTCGGGGAGGTGACCGGACGTGGCTGACGGTACCGGCTACGCGGTCGCGCTGGTCACGCCCGAGCGGGTCCTGGTCGAGGGCCAGGCCACCCAGGTCGTGCTGCGCACCGCCGAGGGCGACGCCACCTTCCTCGACGGCCACACGCCCCTGGTGGGCGCCACCGTCCCCGGCGCGGTGCGCATCACCGACGACGAGGGCGTCGAGCGCACGTTCGCCGTCCACGGCGGCTTTGTCCAGGTGGAGAAGGACGCCGAGGAGGGGACCCGGGTGACGATCCTGTCGCCGGTGGCCGAGCCGGCAGACGAGATCGACGTGGCCCGGGCCCAGGCGGCGCTGGCCGCAGCCGAAGCCCGGGTGGCCGAGCTGGGCGGCACGCCGGCCGCACCGCACGGCGCCGAGGGCGAGGGCACGGTCGACCCCGAGCTGGTCGAGGCCCAGGCGGCCGTCGAGCGGGCCCGGGTCCGCCTCGACGTGGCCGGCGTCAGCGACTGAGACCGGCCGGGGCTGTACGCCGGCCGGCGAGGTCCGCCGCGGGCGCAGTGCGGTCCATCCCGGATCGGGGGGACCCGGGTCAGCAGAACGGGATCGAGCTCAGCTGAACGAGATCGAGCTGAACTCGGCCAGCTTCTCCAGCTTGTGGTGGGCGTCGACCAGGCGCACCGTGCCCGAGCGGGAGCGCATCACCAGCGACTGGGTCGACGCACCGAACTGGTCGTAGCGCACACCGTGGAGGAGCTCGCCGTCGGTGACACCGGTTGCGGCGAAGAAGCTGTTGTCCCCGGCAACCAGGTCGTTGGTGGTGAGGACGGCATCGAGGTCGTAACCCGCGTCCAACGCGGCCTGCCGCTCGGCGTCGTCACGTGGCCACAGGCGCCCCTGGATCTCGCCTCCCATGGCCTTCAGCGCGGCGGCGGCGATGACGCCCTCGGGCGTGCCGCCCACGCCGAAGAGGATGTCGACGCCGGAGTCGGGCCACGCGGTGGCGATGGCGGCGGCAACGTCGCCGTCGGTGATGAGGCGGATACGGGCCCCCGTGTCGCGGATCTCGGCGATGGTCTCGGCATGGCGGGGGCGGTCGAGAACGGTGGCGGTGACGTCACGCACGGAGGTGCCCTTGGCCTTGGCCACCGCCAGCAGGTTGTCGGTCACCGACTGGCGGATGTCGATCGACCCGGCGGCAGCCGGCCCCACGGCCAGCTTCTCCATGTAGACGCACGGCCCCGGGTTGAACATGGTGCCCCGCTCGGAGACGGCGATCACGGCCAGCGCCCCTCCCCGGCCCATGGCCGTCGGGGTGGTGCCGTCGATCGGGTCCACGGCAATGTCGGTCTCGGGCGGCGTGCCGTCCCCGATGCGCTCGCCGTTGAAGAGCATGGGAGCGTGGTCCTTCTCGCCCTCGCCGATGACGACCACGCCGTCCATCGCCACGGATGCGAGGACGACCCGCATGGCCTCGACGGCGGCCCCGTCCGCCCCCTCCTTGTCGCCGCGCCCGACCCAACGGGACGCGGCCAGGGCGGCTGCCTCGGTCACTCTGACGAGCTCCATGGCCAGGTTGCGGTCGGGTGCCTGTGACGTCGTGCTCACCGTGGTGACGATAGTTGGTCGCAACGCCGTGGGCCGGTGGCGGCCACCATGTGTGGCGGGAGGCGCGCCGACTCGGGCCGCCGTGCAGCTCACCGGCCCGGCCGTGCCGGTGCCGGCCCGCAGTCGGGAATTGTGTGCGGGTGGGTCCCGGCAGCGGTCCATACTGGTCCGGTGGAGCCTGCCCCCCCCACGCCTCCGGTCGCCGGCCCGGACGGTGCCGCTTTCGTCGTGTCCCCGGGGCCCCCGTTGTCGGGCACGGTGCGGGCCGGGGGGGCGAAGAACTCGGTGCTGAAGCTGATGGCCGCCTGCCTGCTGGCCGAAGGGAGGTTCGTGCTCTCGAACGTCCCCGACATCACCGACGTGGCCATCATGGCCGAGGTGCTCCGGGCCATGGGCGTGACCGTCGAGCGCCGGGGACGCCACCAGCTGGTGATCGACACGCCCGCCGATCTCGTGCCCGAAGCCCCCTACGCCCTGGTGGAGAAGATGCGGGCGTCGATCGTCGTGCTCGGGCCGCTCCTGGCCCGGATGGGCCGGGCGACGGTGTCGATGCCCGGGGGCGACGACTTCGGCCACCGGCCCATCGACATGCACCTGGGCGCGTTGGGCGCCATGGGGGCGACGTTCACCGCCGCCCACGGCGACGTGGAGGGCACGGTGGTGCCCACCGTCGCCGGACGGCCCCGGCTGGTGGGGACGAGGGTCGTCCTCGACTATCCCAGCCACACGGCCACGGACAACGTCCTCATGGCAGCGGTGTTGGCCAAGGGCACCACCGTGGTGGAGAACGCGGCACGGGAGCCCGAGGTGCGGGACCTGGCCGACTTCCTGTGCGCCATGGGTGCACGCATCCGGGGGGCGGGGACCGCCACCATCGAGATCGAAGGTGTCGAGGCCCTCCACCCGGCCGACCACGTTGTCATCCCCGACCGGGTGGTGGCCGCCACCTATCTGGTCGCCGCCGGGCTGGCCGGTGGCGAGGTGGTGGTGGAGGACGCCCGTCCGGACCACATGGAGATGCTGGTGACCAAGCTGGCGTCCACCGGACTGTCGGTGGAGCTCGTGCCCGACGGCCTGCGGGCCGCCCGCGACCCGGGCGCCCGCCCGGCGGCTGTCGACGTAGCCACCTTGCCCTACCCGGGGGTGGCCACCGACTACAAGCCGCTCCTGGTCACCCTGCTCACCGTGGCCGACGGGGTCGGGATCGTGACCGAGAACCTCTTCAGCGGCCGGTTCCGCTACGTCGACGAGCTCCGACGGATGGGCGCGGACATCCGCACCGAGGGGCACCACGCCGTCGTGCGTGGGGTCCCGCACCTCTCGGGTGCGCCCGTCCGGGCCCCGGACATCCGGGCCGGTGCCGCCCTCGTGCTGGCCGGCCTGGTGGCCGACGGCGAGACGGTGGTGGCCGGTGCCGCCCACGTCGATCGCGGCTACGAGGGGTTTGCCGAGCGCCTGGCCGCACTGGGTGCCGCCGTCCGTCGGACCGCCTGAGCCGTCCGCACTACGCTCTCCGTCCGATGTCCCGCTCCCGGAACGCCGCGCCCGACGAGCTCTTCGCCGCGGCCAGGTCCGGTGACCGGGTGGCGCTGGCCCGCCTGCTCTCGCTGGTGGAGCGGGGCGGTCCCCAGGCACGGACGGTGGCCGGGATCGCCTACCGCTCGGGATCGGAGGCCTACACCGTCGGCATCACCGGTGCGCCGGGTGCCGGCAAGTCCACCCTGACGGACCGTCTGATCGCCGAGGCCCGTTCCCACCCGTGGGTGCCGGAGGCGGCCGGCACCGACGTCTCGCCTGACGCAGCGGCATCGGTGGCCGTGCTGGCGGTCGACCCGTCGTCGCCCTTCACCGGTGGCGCCATCCTGGGCGACCGGGTGCGCATGCAGAGCCACGCCCTGGACGAGGGGGTGTTCATCCGATCGATGGCCACCCGGGGCCACCTGGGCGGGCTGACGCTCGCCGTGCCCGATGCGGTCCGGGTCCTGGCCGCGGCCGGACTGCCCCTGGTGCTGGTGGAGACGGTCGGTGTGGGCCAGGTCGAGGTCGAGGTGGCCTCGGCCACCGACACCACCGTGGTGGTCGTGAACCCGGGCTGGGGGGACGGCATCCAGGCCAACAAGGCCGGCCTGCTCGAGATCGCCGACCTCTTCGTCATCAACAAGTCGGACCGGCCCGGAGCGCGCGAGACCCGCCGGGACCTCGAGCTGATGCTCGACCTCACGTCCCTGGGCGACTGGCGGCCGCCGATCGTCGATACGGTGGCGGCCACCGGGGCGGGGGTGGCCGACCTGTGGGAGGCCATCGGCGCCCACCGCGACCATCTGCGCTCGAAGGGGCTCCTGGCCGCCTTGCGCCGTGAGCGCCTGGAGCGGGAGTTCGACCGGATCCTGGCCGCCCGGGTCGCCGACCGGGTGGGGGAGCTGCAGCGCCGGGACGGGTACGCGCACATCGCCGCCAAGCTGGCCTCACACGACATCGACCCCTACGAGGCGGCCGACAGCCTGCTGGCCGGTCTGGAGCCGCCCGCCCCGCCGCCTGCCGGGAGTGGGGCGGGAGACGGCGGCTGACCTACCGCTGGTCCGGTCGGGTCCTCCCGACCTGTGACGGCGATCCGGGTGCTTCGTGGCGTCCGGCCTCCCGACGGGTGCCACGGGTGCGGCGGGGCCGGCGGCGTCGGGTACCTTTCCAGGCATGGAGCAGAACGGGCCCGGGCGCCTGAGCGCACGATGACGTCGACCGGCGAGCCCTCGCTCCTCCAGTCGCCAGGCGTCCCCGCGCCGGCGGCGTCCCCCACGCCGGTGGGCGTGCCCCTGCCGCCGGCCGAGGACGATCCGGGCTGGTTCCAGCGGGCCGTCTTCTACGAGGTGTTCGTCCGGGGCTTCTTCGACTCGGACGACGACGGGATCGGCGACCTGCGGGGGCTCACGGCCAAGCTCGACTACCTGCAGTGGCTGGGTGTCGACTGTCTCTGGCTCCTGCCCTTCTACCCGTCACCCATGCGAGACGGCGGCTACGACATCGCCGACTACCGGGAGGTCCATCCCGACTACGGGTCGGTCGACGACCTGCGCCAGCTGCTGGGCGAGGCCCACCGGCGCGGCATCCGGGTCATCGCCGACCTCGTCATCAACCACACCAGCGACGCCCACCCGTGGTTCGTCGAGTCGCGCCAGAGCCGTGACAACCCGAAGGCCGACTGGTACGTGTGGAACGACGACGACCAGCGCTGGCCCGAGGCACGTGTCGTCTTCGTCGACACCGAGAAGTCCAACTGGGCCTTCGATCCCCAGCGGGAGCAGTACTACTGGCACCGCTTCTACGCCCACCAGCCCGACCTCAACTACGACAACCCCGAGGTGGTCGAGGCCATGCTCGAGGTGGTCCGCTACTGGCTCGACCTGGGCCTCGACGGCTTCCGGCTCGACGCGGTGCCCTTCCTCTACCAACGGGACGGCACGAGCGGCGAGAACCTCCCCGAGACCCACGCGTTCATCCGCAGGCTTCGGTCGGTGATCGACGCCGACTACCCGGGCCGGATCCTGCTGGCCGAGGCGAACGGCTGGCCGGCAGACGTGGCCGACTACTTCGGCGACGGCGACGAGTGCCACCTGTGCTTCCACTTCCCGCTGATGCCCCGGCTCTTCATGGCCGTCCGCCGCGAGCAGCGCTACCCCATCACCGAGATCCTGGCCCAGACGCCCGACGCCCCCGAGGGGGCGCAGTGGGCCATCTTCCTCCGCAACCACGACGAGCTCACCCTCGAGATGGTGACCGAGGAGGAGCGCGACTACCTCTTCGCCGAGTACGCCAAGGACCCGCGGATGAAGCGCCACATGGGGATCGGCCGGCGCCTGGCCCCGCTGCTCGACCGGGACCGGCGCCTGACCGAGCTGTTGTACTCGCTCCTGCTGTCCCTGCCCGGGAGCCCCGTCCTCTACTACGGCGACGAGGTGCAGATGGGCGACAACCTGTACCTGGGGGACCGGGACTCGGTCCGCACGCCGATGCAGTGGACGCCGGACCGCAACGGGGGCTTCTCCCGGGCCGACTTCGCCAGCCTGTACCTGCCGCCGCTGATGGACCCCGTCTATGGCTTCGCGGCGGTGAACGTCGAGGCCCAGCAGCGCAACCCGAGCTCGTTCCTCCACTGGCTCCGCCGCATGCTCCACCTCCGCCGACAGTTCCCCGTGTTCGGCACGGGCGCCTTCGAGGTGGTGCCGTGCTCCAACCCGTCGGTCCTGGCCTACGTGCGCACCGGAGCCGAGCCGGACGGGACGTCGATGCTCTGCGTCCACAACCTGTCCCGGTTCGGGCAACCCGCCGACCTCTACCTGGGCCCGTGGACGGCTCGACAGCCGGTCGAGCTGCTTGGGCGGGTACCGTTTCCCCTCGTGGGGAGCGACCCGTACCCGGTGACCCTGGCCCCCTACGGGTTCTGGTGGTTCGAGCTGACCGAGCCGGCACCCCTGCTGGCGGACACACCGCCGGCGGTCGCAGCGGTGCTGGCGGACGGGGCACCGCCGGCGGTCACGCCGGCGCCGGCGGACGGGGGGTCGGCGTGAGCCCGGTGCGGACGGTGGAGACGTCGGGCCATGCGTTGCCGGAGGGCGCCTACCCGGCGCTCGCCGAGGCGCTGGCCACGTTGGCGGCCCGGCATCCGGAGTGGCTCCTCCCGGTGCTGCCCGGCGGCGTGCCGGTGCCGCCGACCGTGCCGCCCATCGACCTGGCTGCCGCCCCGGGGACGGTGAACGAGCCGGTCATGGCCCTCGGCGCGGGCTCCACCGTCCTGGCCGGCGACGTGACGGTGCGGGCCGCCGACGTCGTGGTGCCGGGCCGGCCCGGCGTCGTCAGCGTCGTCGCCACCGTCAGGGGGAGGACGGTCCACGCCGTGCTGGGGCTGCGGCCGCCAGGGGCCGAGACGTTCCCCCTGCCCGACGCGGACGAGGCACCGGTGGGCATCCTCGACCTGGACGACGGGCTGGCCGTCGTGTCCGACGCGCTGACCGACGCCCAGCTGTGCCAGGCGTTGCTCGGCGCGTTGCTCGGCGAGGACGGCGACATCGACCGGGTCCGGCGGGCGTGGATGAGCGACGAGTCGACGGCCATCGCCTACGACGACCGTGTCGCCCTCGCCGTCTACGGGCGCCTTCCCCCCGAGCCGGCCCCCCACCCGGGGCTCGAGATGTACCTGGCCCTGGACGAGGCGGGCTTCAACCACGTGGCCGCACCCATCGCCCGGTGGCGTCGGGGCCAGTGGGACCTCGGCGTGGTCCACGAGTACGAGCCGGGTGCGGCCGGTGGGTGGGCCCTGGCCCTGACCTCGCTGCGCGACCTGTACGCGTCGGGGGGACCACCGGAACGTGCGGGCGCTGACTTCGGGCCGGAGGCCCGGCGGTTGGGCCGGATGACGGCCCGCCTGCACCTCGGCCTCGACGCCGCGTTCGGGCGCCGGTCGGGTGACGTGGCCGCCTGGGTGGACGCGGTGGAGCGGTCGGTGGCGCCGGTGGCCCCGGAGCTGCTCGGGGACCCGGAGGTGGCGGACCTGCTGACCACATTGCGGTCGGTGGCGGTGCCCTGCCCGGCCATCCGCACCCATGGCGACTTCCACCTGGGCCGGGTCGAGCGCACCGACCTGGGCTGGTTCGTCTTCGACTTCTCGCCGGGGGGCACGCCGGTGTTCGGTGCGGGAACGGTACCGCCCGGGCTGCGGGCGGGCGCGGACGCGGCCGGACCCGTCTACCGGTCGCCCCTGGCCGACGTAGCCGACATGCTGTGGTCGTTCCGCCACGTGGCCGACACGGCGGCGGCGGAGCGGGACCCGACCGGGCGGCTGGGGCTGGCCTCGCTCGCCCGCCTGTGGGAGGTGCGCAACCGGCGGGCCTTCCTCTCGGGCTACCTGGCGACGCCGGGGATCCGCGGGCTGGTCCCCCCGGCACGGGGCCTGGCACGCAACCTGGCCGCCGCCTTCGAGCTCGAGCGCACTGCGGCCAAGCGGGCACTGCACGCCTGACGGCGGAGCGGGGGCGGAGCTGAGCACGGCCCGGGCGCTGTCCAGGCGGGGCTGACCGGCACACCCCCTGTGCCGCCCTGCCGCCGGCCGGTGGCTCGGTCCCGGAGCGATGAGGGACAGTCGGCCCTGCCCGCGCCGGCCCGTCGGCCGGTACGATCAACCAGGTGCGGATCGGACTGCTCACCGGTGGTGGCGATTGCCCCGGGCTGAACGCGGTGATCCGGGCGGTGGTGGTGGCGGGCGACGTCCGCTACGGCGACCGTTGCGTCGGCTTCCTCGACGGCTGGCTGGGCGCCATCGAGGGGCGCACGATCGAGCTCGACCCCGACCGGTGCCGGGGCATCTTGTCGAGGGGCGGGACCATCCTCGGGTCGTCGCGGACCAACCCGTTCGCCACCCCCGACGGTCCTGACCGGGTGATGGCCACCATCGAGGACCTCTCCCTCGACGCGGTGGTGGCCATCGGTGGCGACGACACCCTGGGGGTGGCCGCCGGGCTGGCCGACCGGGGTCTCGCCGTGGTGGGGGTACCGAAGACGATCGACAACGACCTGCCGGGTACCGAGGTCACCTTCGGCTTCGACACCGCGGTGCAGATCGTGACCGACGCCATCGACCGCCTGCAGACCACCGCCGAGTCCCACCACCGGGTCATGGTGTGCGAGGTGATGGGACGCAACGTGGGCCACATCGCCACCCACGCCGGGATCGCCGGTGGCGCCGCGGAGATCCTGGTGCCCGAGGTCCCCTTCTCCATCGACGAGGTGTGCGAGCGCCTACGGCGCCGGCACCAGCGTGGCCGGTACTTCTCCACCGTCGTGGTGGCCGAGGGTGCGCTTCCCGAGGACGGCGAGGACCTGGTGGCCGCCCAGGCCGCCCGCTCGCCGGCCGCCGGCACCGACCAGTTCGGCCATGCCCGCCTGGGCGGGATCGGCAACTTCCTGGCCTTCGAGATCGAGCGTCGCACCGGGTTCGAGACGAGGGCGACCGTCCTCGGGCACATCCAGCGCGGCGGCACGCCCACCGCGTACGACCGCGTGCTCGCCACCCGGTTCGGCGCCGAGGCTCTCGCCGCCCTGCACGACGGCGACTCGGGCGTGATGGTGGCGTTGGTCGCCGGCCAGATCGAGCGGCTGCCGCTGTCCGAGGCGAGGGGCACGCCGAAGACGGTGGACCGGCACCTGCTGGACGACGTCGCCGCCGCCTACCTGGGCTGAGGGCGAGGGTCGTCGGCCCGGGGAGCCCGGCTGCCCGGGCCCCGGGCAGTTCAGGGAGCGCAGCGGTCAGTGCTCGGCGGTCGCCGGCACCCGTTGGCGGAGCTCCTCGGTGGCCTGCTCGGGGTTGACGATGTTGATCAGCACCCCGGTGCCGAGCTCGAAGCCGGCCACCGTCGTCAGCTTGGGGATGAGGTGGACGTGCCAGTGGTAGGGCTCGGGTGCCCGGTAGGGGGCGGAGTGGATGACCAGGTTGTAGGCGACGTCGCCCACCACGTCGCGCAGGCGGCCAAGCGCGTGGCGGATCGCCTTGCCCACCGCGCTGAGGTCGGCTTCGGGGCTGCGGTGGAGGTGGGGGTTGTGGTCGCGGGGGATGACGAGCATTTCGTACGGGGCGCCGCTCCAGAACGGGTTGATGACGAGCACCCGCTCGTCGGCGTAGACGACCCGGTGGTCGACGTCCTCCTCGGCGTCGACGGTGGTGCACAACAGGCACCTCCCGGCGAAGCGGGCGAAGCCGGCCTGCTCCTCGACCAGTTCGCGGGGGACGAAGGACATCCCGAGGAGCTGGGCGTGCGGGTGCTCGAGGGAGGCGCCCGCCTCCCGTCCCGCGTTCACGATGACCTGGGTGTAGCGCAGCCCCGTCACGCTGGCGTGCTCCTCGATCCGGTCCCGGATGGCCGCCATGACGAGGGAGGTCTGGTCCTCACTGAGCATCGACCACGAGTCGGTGTGGTCCGGCGAGAGGACGAGCACCTCGTGGATGCCGCCCGCGGTGGCCTGGGTGAAGACGGGACCGCGGTTCTCGACGACGAAGGGGTCGTCGCCCTCGAAGGCGGGGTACAGGTTCGGCACCACCCGCACGAGCCAGTGGCCTTCGGGGCCGTAGGTCTCGAGGGCCGGCGGTGTGGCCTCCTCGTGACCGGGACAGAACGGGCAGGGTCGGTCGGTGTCGGCCTGGATGGGGGCGGTCCGCGGCGTGAACGCCCGCGGTCGCTGCGCCCGGTCGGTGCTGACCACCACCCACCGTCCGGTCATCGGATCGAGGCGCAACTGGTTCATGTGCGGTCCGTCTGCTCCTTCGGCTGCGCCGGCTCCGATCCCGGCGACCCTTCTCTTCTCTCTCATCGACCTGCACCGGCCGGTTCCTGAAGGGGCGGGTCCGCCGTGTGCCGGGCCACCGGCCGCACCGTTGTGGTTACTCCAAGGTAGCAATACTGCGCAACGTGGGTGATCACCCCCGCGAACAGGAGCGATCCGGCTGCGGGTACGGTGTCGGCCATCGCACGGACCGCGCCGCCCACCGCTCGTCCCGGGTCCCTGGCGACCTGCCCCCGTCGTCCGGCACCGGCCCGGTGTCCCAGCCCGGCCCATGGGCCCGGCCCGGCCGGCCGGACCCCCGGATGACCCACGTCGCCCGCACCGCCCACGTGCTCGGCTCGGCGGTGGGGGCGTCCTTCAACCGGAGCGCCGCCTACGACCTGCTCCTCCTCGCCCACGTCCTGTGCGCGCTGGTGGGGACGGGTGCGACAGCGGCCTCCGGGGTGGCGGCGTGGCGCGTCCGGCTGCCCGGGCCCCTTCCCGTGGACGCAGCCCGGTACTTCAGGGCGGGCCCCGACCTGGCCGGCCGTACCCTCTACGGGGTTCCGGTCCTCGGCGTCGTCCTCGTCGCCATGAGCCACGGGGTGTGGTCGTTCTCGGACGCGTGGGTGGTGGCCGGGGTGGCGATGTGGGTGGCGGCCGTCGGCATCGGCGAGGCGATCCTGTGGCCGGGCGAGGCCGCGCTGGCGAGCTTGGTGGCGGCCGCAGGCGGGAGTGGTGCCGATGGGACCGGTGCGGCCGGCGATCCGGGCGACGGGGCACCGGGCGGGGACCGACGGGGTCCGGCCCTCCGGGTCACGGTGGCGTCAGTGACGGTCATCGTGCTGGTGGTCGCCGCCGCGGTGCTGATGGTGGCCAAGCCCTGAGCGGCCGGGCCCGCTGAGTCGCCGGGCCGGCCCGGTGGTCAGCCGGCCAGCCCCAGGTCGCGTCGGAGCCGTTCCCGGGCGGCGTCGGTGTCGCCTGCGGCGACCAGCTCCGGGACGGGCCCGTCGAGGATGGTGCGCCAGTTGACCGCCTCCGTCGACGTGCCGACGGCGTGCAGCTCGGACCGTGCCTCGGCGAGGAGCCGCGACAGCGAGCCGAGCGCGGGCGTCAGCGCGGCGGCCACCTGGTCTCGCAGCCAGCCGGCGAGCGCCGGGCTGGTGCCGGACGTGGACACGGCCACCGTCACCGGCCCGTCGCGGTGGACGGCCGGCAGGATGAAGGTGCAGTTGCCGATGTCGTCGGCGCTGTTGACCCAGGTCCCGGCGGCCTGTGCGTCGGACGATACGGCCCCGTCGACGTCGCGATCGCCGGTGGCGGTGATCACCAGTCGATAACCGGCTGCCTCGCCGGCCCGGTAGGGCCGGCGGAGGACGGTCACGCCGGGATCGTCGGTCCGGGCCAGCTCGGGGACGACCTCCGGGGCGACGACGACGACGTCCGCCCCACAGGCCCGGAGGCCGGCGACCTTGCGGGCGGCGATCCGTCCACCGCCCACGACCAGGCAGCGCACCCCGTCGACGGAGAGAGCGACGGGGTAGAGGGACGTGCCGGCGTCCACTCCCGCCTACCGGTCCTCGTCGGGGGCGAGGTGGGGGAGACCGACCATGCCCGCGGCCACCGTGGCGTGGGTGACCGGATCGATCAGGATGAAGCTCCCGGTGATCCGGTTCCGGCGGTAGGGGTCGACGGCCAGCGGCGCGGCCGTGGACAGGCGGACCGTGCCGATGTCGTTCTCCCCGAGCGTCTCCGTCGCCGACACGGTGAGGTCGTTCACGTCGAGCCGACCGGTGACCGCTGCGACCTGCCCGGGGGTGACCCGGGTGGTGTGCTTGACCCGTAGGCGCGATCCGTGCTCGAGCGGGCGCTCGGCGAACCAGCACACGGTGGCGTCGAGCTCGGTCGCCACCTCGGGCACGTCGTCGGCGGCTGCGATCAGGTCGCCCCTGCTGACGTCGATGTCGTCAGCCAGGCCGATGGAGACGGACAGGCCGACGGGCGCGTCGGTCCGGGCGCCATCCGGCGTGGACAGCGAGGTGATCCTCGTCCGGCGACCGGAGGGGACGATCACCACCTCGTCCCCGTTGCGCAGGGAGCCGCCGTTGACCATGCCCGCGTAGGTGCGACCGCCACCGGGCTGGCGGAGGATCCACTGGACGGGGAGGCGGGCGCCGGACCCCTCGTGCGCACCGTTGGCGCCGGCCCACCCGCCGGCCGGTGCCTGCTCGAGGGCCTCGAGGACGGTGGGGCCGTCGTACCAGGGTGCCGCGGCCGAGCGGGTGGCTACGTTGTCGCCGTGCAGGGCGGACACGGGGATCACCGTGCACGCGGGGACGAGGAGGCGTCGGGCCAGCGCCCGGATCTCGGCCTCGACGCGGGCGAACGCGCCGGTGTCCCAGTCGGTCAGGTCCATCTTGTTGGCCGTCACCACCAGTTGGCGCACGCCGAGCAGTGCGGCGATGCAGACGTGACGCCTGGTCTGCTCCCGCAGCCCCTGGCTGGCGTCGATCACCACCAGGGCGAGGTCGGCGGTCGAGGCGCCGGTCGCCATGTTGCGCGTGTACTGCACGTGCCCGGGGCAGTCGGCGATGATGAACTTGCGGGCCGGCGTGGCCGCGTAGCGGTAGGCGACGTCGATGGTGATGCCCTGCTCACGTTCGGCACGGAGACCGTCGGTGACGAACGAGAGGTCAACGCCGCCCACGCCGCGCCGCTCGGAGGCGGCGTTGATGGCGGCGAGCTGGTCGTCGAAGAGCTGCTTGGTGTCGTGCAGGAGGCGGCCGATCAGGGTCGACTTGCCGTCGTCCACCGATCCGACCGCGGCGAACCGGAGCAGGTCCATCGAGGCGGCGCCCGGCGCGCTCTGCGCCGTCGTGGCCAGGGTGGTCATCAGAAGTACCCCTCCCGCTTGCGATCCTCCATGGCCGTCTCGGAGAAGCGGTCGTCGGCTCTCGTCGCTCCCCGCTCCGAGACCCGAGACGCGGCGACCTCGGCCACGATCTGCTCCACCGTCGTGGCCGTGGAGCGGACGGCGCCGGTGCAGGTGGCGTCACCGACGGTCCGGAACCGGACGGTCTGGTCGGTGACGGCCTCGCCTTCGGTGGGGCGGACCCAGTCGGAGACGGCGAGGAGCATGCCGTCGCGCTCGACCACCGCACGTCGGTGGGCGTAGTAGATGGACGGGAGCTCGATCCGCTCACGGGCGATGTACTGCCACACATCGAGCTCGGTCCAGTCCGAGAGGGGGAAGGCTCGCAGGTGCTCGCCGTCGGCCACCGTTCCCGAGTAGAGCTGCCAGAGCTCGGGGCGCTGGCGCTTGGGGTCCCACTGGCCGAAGGTGTCCCGGAACGAGAGGATCCGCTCCTTCGCCCGAGCCTTGTCCTCGTCGCGGCGTGCCCCGCCGATGCAGGCGTCGAAGCGGTGGCCCCGGATCGCCTCGAGCAGGGCGGTCGTCTGGAGGCGGTTGCGTGATCCCCCCGGCCCGGGGTCGGCCACCAGGCCGGCGTCGATGGCGGCCTGCACCGATGCGACCTCGAGGCGCTCACCCAGCTCGGCCACGCGCCGGTCGCGGAACTCGAGCACCTCGGGGAAGTTGTGGCCCGTGTCGATGTGGACGATCGGGAACGGGAACCGACCGGGCCGGAACGCCTTCTCAGCCAGGCGGAGGAGGACGGCCGAATCCTTGCCGCCGGAGAAGAGCAGGGCGGGTCGCTCGCACTCGGCCGCCACCTCACGCATGACAAAGACTGCATGGGCCTCGAGCAGGTCGAGGTGCTCGACGGTTCCGGCCTCAGCGACCGACCCGGCCGGGTCCGAGTCGGTGCGGTCGAGTGTCGACGTCATCCGTGGGTTTCCTCTCATCTCCTCGCCGCTGCTGCCCTGGGCCAGAGGCCATCGGGTGCGGGGCGGCGTCGGTTCGTCATGGTCTGGTCGGTTGGTGGCTGGTCGGACGGTTCCGAGCGGGCGCCGGCCCGTCACGGCGGCCGTCAGGCGCCCTCGCACCCAGATTGTCACAAAATATGATCGATTTAGTCATGTATAGTCCCGGGTGCCACGGTCCGCAAGGCACGGGGCACGGTTCCCGAGCGCCGAGGAGCACGATGACCGATCGATCCACCACTCAACCGACCGCCCCCGGACGCCCTGGGGGCGGACCCGGACCCGACGCCCGTCCCGATTCCGGACCCGATGCCGCCGAGCTGGCCGACGCGGCGGCACGACTGGAGACGGCGTCGCCGACCGAGGTCATCGCCTGGGCATGGCAACGCTTCAGGGGCGACGTCGCCCTGGCGTGCTCATTCCAGGACGCGGTGGTCATCGACCTCGCCGTGCAGGTGGCCCCCGGCATAGAGGTCGTCTTCCTCGACACGGGTGCCCACTTCGACGAGACGCTGGCCTACGTGGAGGCGGTCCGGGACCGCTACGGGCTCCAGCTCACGGTGACGACCCCGGGTCCGGACGCCGATGCGTGGCCGTGCGGGACCGAGCGCTGCTGCGAGCTCCGCAAGGTGGCGCCCCTCCGTGGCGCGCTTGCGGGCCGGTCGGCCTGGCTCACCGGGCTCAAGCGGGTCGACGCCCCCACGCGGGCACTGGCCCCGGTGGTGTCGTTCGATGCTGCCTGGGGGCTCGTGAAGGTGAACCCCCTGGCGACGTGGACCGACGACGACATCGCCTGCTACGAGCTCGACCACGGGCTGCCTCGCCACCCCCTCTTCGACCGGGGCTACCGTTCGATCGGCTGCGCACCGACCACCAGGCCGACGGCACCCGGTGAGGATCCGCGCGCCGGTCGATGGGCCGGTTCCGACAAGACGGAGTGCGGCCTGCACGCATCGTGACGCGGCCGTCGGGCGCTGGCGGCCACGCCGCGGCTGGGCACGCCGGTGCCGGGTATGCAGGTCCTGGGCACGCCGGTGCCGGGCAACACACCGGACGCCCAACCGGCGTCTCCGCGTCGCGGCCCGCCGGTACCATGACCCGGGTGGAGGCGGTGGAGCTCCCCGGCGGCATGTTCCTCGAGATCCCGCACGAACCGGTGGACCTGCGGGTCGCCATGCGCGACGCGTTGGCCTCCGGCGCCGACTGGCGGGAGGGATTGGGCGACGGCACCTGCGTCGGCGTGTGGCTGTGGGCGCAGTGGCGCCCGGCACTGGAGCCGCTCGGGTGCAGCCGTGAGGACTTCGTCGAGCTGGTGATCGCGTCGGGCCGGTCGGTCGGCGAGTGGCTGAGCGGGTCGCAGAGCTGGTCAACCTTCGCCGGCGAGCTGGCCGGACGGGTGGGGCGGCGCCTGCTGGCCGTGCGCTAGGGAGCTGGCCCGCCGCGGCCCAGGTGGCCACGAGCCGGCTCTCGGCACCGGTGCTGTGCCGGCTGGGCCCGGCCCACCACCTACGATCGGTGCGGACCGCCGGGTCGCCGGCGCTACCCGAACCGACGGATCGACGAGGAGCCGCACGTGGGTCTCTCCATCGGCATCGTCGGCCTCCCGAACGTGGGGAAGTCGACGCTGTTCAACGCCCTGACCGCGAACGAGGTCCTGGCGGCCAACTACCCCTTCGCCACCATCGACCCCAACGTCGGGGTGGTCCCCGTGCCCGATCCCCGGCTCGACCGCCTGGGCCAGCTGTTCGACAGCAAGGAGATCGTGCCGGCCACGGTCACGTTCGTCGACATCGCCGGGATCGTGCGCGGTGCCTCCACCGGTGAGGGGCTGGGCAACAAGTTCCTGGCGGCCATCCGTGAGAGCGACGCCATCTGCCAGGTGGTACGGGCCTTCGACGATGGTGACGTGATCCATGTCGACGGCCGTGTCGACCCCGTCGGCGACATCGCCACCGTGAACACCGAACTGATCCTGGCCGACCTGCAGACGGTCGACCACCGCCTGGAGCGCCTGGCGAAGGAGGCCAAGCGTGATCCGTCGCTGGCTCCCCGCCTGGCCATGACCCACCAGGCCCGGGAGGTCCTCGACGCCGGCCGGACCGTCGCCGAGGCGGTGGCCGCCGGTGAGCTCGACGCCGAGCTCCTGGCCGACCTCCACCTGCTCAGCGCCAAGCCGTTCATCTACGTCTTCAACGTCGACGAGGCCGGGCTGGTCGACGAGGCGAGGCGGGCCGAGCTGGTCGCGTCGGTCGTACCGGCTCCGGCGATCGTGCTGTGCGCCCAGATCGAGGCGGAGCTGGCAGGCATGGACCCGGCTGACGCGACCGAGCTGCTGGCCGGTTACGGCCAGACCGAGTCGGGGCTCGCCCAACTGGTCCGGGTCGGGTTCGCCGTCCTCGGCCTCCAGACGTTCCTCACCGCCGGTCCGAAGGAGGCACGGGCGTGGACCATCCACGCCGGCGACACCGCGCCGCGGGCGGCGGGAACGATCCACACCGACTTCGAGCGGGGGTTCGTGAAGGCCGAAGTGGTCTCCTACGACGATCTGGTGGCCGCCGGCTCGATCGCTGCCGTGCGGGCCGCGGGCAAGGCGCGCATCGAGGGCCGCGACTACGTGATGCGGGACGGCGATGTCGTCGAGTTCCGCTTCAACGTATGAGCCCACCGGACGATCCCCGGCCGCTCGCCGGCAGCCGCGGGACCTCGCCCGCCGTCCGGCTGGCCGGCGTCTCGGTCGTGCGCGACGGGAACGTGCTGCTCGACCGGTGCGACCTCGAGGTCGGTCCCGGCGAGCGGTGGGCCGTCCTCGGTCCCAACGGATCGGGCAAGACGACCCTGCTGCGGGTGGCCGGTGCCGCATTGTGGCCGACCAGCGGCGCCGTCGACGTGCTGGGCCACCGCCTCGGCACCGTCGACCTGCGGGCGCTGCGGGAGCGGATCGGTCTGGTCAGCGCGTCGGTGAGCCGGGCCATCCGGCCCACCCTCGGCGCCCTCGACGTCGTCCTGACCGGCCGGCACGCCGCCCTCGAGACCTGGTGGCACGAGTACGACGACACCGACGTGGCGGAGGCGACCGCCCTCCTGGAGGCGGCAGGTGCGGGCGCGCTGAGAGACCGGCCGTTCGGGCTCCTCTCCGAGGGCGAGCGCCAGCAGGTCCTCATCGCCCGTGCCCGCATGGGGCGGGCCGACCTGCTGCTGTTCGACGAGCCGGCCGCCGGGCTGGACCTCGGAGCGCGCGAACGGCTGGTGGCGCACCTGGACGACCTGGCGGCCGATCCGTCGGTCCCGCCCATGGTGCTCGTCACCCACCACGCGGAGGAGATCCCCCCGGGCATCACCCATGCCGCCCTGGTCCGCGGCGGGCGGATTGTCGCCGCCGGCGACGCCGGCGAGGTCCTCGAGGCCGGGCCGATGAGCGAGTGCTTCGGGCTCGCCGTCGAGGTCGGCCGGGCCGGGGGTCGTTGGTGGGCCCGGGCCACCCGCCGGTGACGGGCCCCGCCGGCCGGGCCGCGCACGGGCCGGACCCCGTCCACCCGGCGCTGAACGGCTCCGGCCCGTGCAGTTCCGGCCCGTGGGCGGCACTGCTGCCTGGGGCGACGCCCGCCAGTTGATCGGGCTGGCCGGGGCGTGTACAACGTCGTGCACACGAGCAGGGGAGCGTCGTTGCGGTCGTACCCGCGATCGGTGTCGGCGCTTCGTTCCCCGACCATCCACCATGTCCGAATTTCCCGTCGTTAGGGTTCTCCGGCAAGGAAGGTAGGTCGAGGAGTTGACGCCGGTGGTTCTGCTGTTCCTCGTGGTCGTCTGGCTGGTGGTCCTGGGGCCCAGCGTGCTGCGACGGGTGCGGGACCGGCGCGAGACCGAGGTCGAGTCGGTCGGGACCTTCCACCGCGAGCTCCGTATCCTCGAGCACGCGTCCCCGCCGCTCGTCCCCCCCGCCTACCGGCTGCGGGGCAGTGCCAACTCCGCGCCCTCCGCTCCGGCGCTGCGGGCGAAGCCCGTGCTCCAGTTGGTGAACGGTGAGCCGTTGCCGGCGCCGGCGCTGGCCTTCCTCGGCAAGGACCCGGGCAACCGGCCGGCGGGTAGGGAGGACGACCGTGTCGCCGGGCCCGACCACGTCCTGGAGGGTCACGGCCTGCCCGGCCACGGCCTGGAGGACGCCCGGCCAGTGCCGGCCGAGCACCGGCAGCAGCCGAGGCGTGAGCACGAGGTGCGCCGGCTTGTCCGCCAGCGCCGGCGCGACACGCTGGCCATCCTCCTGGTCGTGACGGTCCTTTCGATGATCGCCGGCGCCCTGGGCCTCGGCGGTGCGTGGATCCTGGCACTGGTCGCCGGGCTGTCGGCCGTCGCCTACGTCTGGATGCTGGTCAACCTGCATGCCCGGGCGGACGAGCGGGAGCGCAAGCTCCGCTACCTGGAGCACGGTGCCGACCGGTACGGGCCGCAGGTCGCCGGGTACGGGTACAACGACGAGCGTGCCCGTACCAGGCGTGTCGCCACCGACTGCAGCGAGTGGGACGAGTCCGGCGACGACGAGATCGCCGTGGGCTATGACGGCGTCGACGTCGGCGAGCTGTGGGCGTCGCGCCTCTCCCACCCGGCCCGGGCCGCTCGCTGAGCGGCGCCGGACCGATGGCCGACGGGGGAGACGTCCAGCACGCGCCGGCCCCGTCGGTGTTGGCTCAGCAGCTTGACGAGCTCGGGGCGTCGGCCCGCGGTCATCTGGCCGCCGCGCACGAGGGACGAGAGGCGGCCCTGCGGGCGTGCCGTGAGGTCATCCGTACGTGCGGCTCGGCCATCCGTGCCGTGCACCGCCACGACCCTGCCGGTGCGTCCCGGCTCCGGGACGAGGCCGGAAAGGCGCTGCGAGCGGCGCAGGCGGCGATGGCGCCGTTCCCCCGGCTGGCCGCGGCCGGCTTCTTGCACGACGCCGAGAAGGAGTACGCGGAGGCGCACCTGACGGCGTCACTGGTCGCCGGCGGCGCCGTTCCCGGCCCTGATGACCTGGATGTGTCGGTGGCAGCATGGCTGAACGGTATGGCCGAAGCCGCATCCGAGCTCCGGCGCCACCTTCTCGACCAGTTGCGCGTGGGGAGGACCGATGAGGCAGTCGCCCTGGTGGAAGCCATGGGCGACTGCTACGACGTGCTCGTGACCATCGACTTCCCCGATGCCGTCACCGGCGGGTTGCGGCGAGCGACCGACGCCCTGCGGGCCGTGCTCGAGCGCAGCCGCTCGGACGTGACCACCACGGTGCTCCAGCAACGCCTCCAGGCGTCGATCGACGGACTGGCCAGGCGCCTCGGGGACGCAGGGTGACCGGCGACCGATGACCGCGTCGCACACCAGGCCGTCCCTCGCCCGGCGCCAGCCGGTCGAACGGGCGTTGCGCAGTCTGCGTGACCGAGCTACCACTCGCTGTGCTTGTCACGATCGGGTGCCAGGCGTAGCCTTGACCGGGGTGATGACTGACCATGCCGACTGACCTGACGTTCCTGGCTGTACCCGAAGCGGAGTACCCCCTGGTCAAAGCGTTGGGGGGGATCTGGGACGACGCCTCTGGGGCCTGGTGCGTCCCTGCCGGGGAGTCCCTCGATCGGTTCAGCCGTTGGGTGGTCGCCACGCCGCCCGCTCCGGCACCGTCGGTGGCGGACAGCGGTGCGGACGCCGCACCAGAGGAGCCGAACCGGACGACGCCACCGCCCGAGCCGGTCGATCTGGTGACCGGCCCACCACCCGAGACGACCATGAAGTTGGGGACGGAGACGGCTGAGCCCCACGGTGGGAGGTGGCGCTTCCCGGAGGAGGCGTTCGCCGACCTGCCCACCTTCGTCCCGGGCAAGCCGCCGGTCGTGGGTGGCGAGGACCGCGAGCGCTTCACCGATCCGTCGTCCCCACTCGCCCAGGCGCCGGCATCCCAAGGCCTGGCGCCGGTCGTCGATCCCGCTCCCGTTGTTGCCACGCCGACTCCTGCACCTGTGTCCCCCACGGCGCCCGCCCCCCCGGCACCCGGCACTGCGGCGCCCACCCCCATCTCCCCGCCGGCAGCGGCTTCCACCCCTGTCGCGCCACCGGCCCCTGTGTCCGCCCCGGCGCCCGCCGCTGCGGCGCCTACCGCCCCGGCGCCCGCAGCCCCGGCGCCCGCACCCATCTCCCCGCCCGCGAGCGCTGCGCCGGTCGCACCCCCGCCTGCAGTCGCACCGTCGCAAGTCGTCGAGGTTCCGCCCGCGCCGGTAGAAGCGGCGCCCGCGAACGTCGCCCCGCCGGTTGCGCCTGACGTGCCCGTCCATGACGCGACGGCTGCTCCCGCAGCCGCCCCGCCGGAGGCCGTGGTCGCTCCGCCGGAGGCAGTGGCTGTGATTGCCGAGCCTGAGGCAATTGCGGCGCCGGATGCCCCTGACCTCACGCCAGCCGGCGACGAGGCAGCAATGGGCTTCGACTTCGATGACCTCGACGACGACCTGGACGACATGCCCCGGTCGCTCAACGAGCTCGCCATCCTCGGCATGGCCGACGAGGACCTGTTCGCTGAACCGGAGCTCGACCTCGAGCCGGAGCCGCCACTCGTGCCGGTGGTGGACGAGGTCGGGGTGGCCGGCAGCGAGTCACCTGCGCCGACCCCCGAGGTGGCACCCGAGGCAGCCCAGGCCGTGATCCCCGAGGCGGCACCGGTGACGGAGACCGAGCCGGTGGTCGCAGCCAGCCCGGAGCCGGCATCCGAGCCGCTCCCCCCGCCCGTCGAGGTTGCCCCGGAGCCACAGGCAGCCCAGCTGGGCGCCGTTCCCCCGCCCCCGGTGCCACCCGAGCCGGCCACATCGCAGGCGGAGGTTCCGGTGTCCGACCCAGGGCCGCCCCCCCCGGCGACACCGGCCGCTGCCGAGCCAGCAGCAGTGCCACCTCCGCCCCCGGCGCCGCCCCTGGACGAGCCGCCACTCATGCCGGCCCAGCCCGAGCCGGCCGCCCAGACCGAGCCGGCGGCAGCCCCGCCGCCACCACCACCGGCGGCCCCCATGCCCGAGCCGGCGTACTCGGCCACGCCGATCGCGCCGGCCGCACCGACCCCGCCTCCGGTGGACGAGGCTGCCACTGCACCTCCACCGCCGGTGCCGCCCATCGAGGGCGACGTGCAGCGGGTCACGTCCGAGGAGTTCAACCCGTTCGGCCAGGGGATCACGCCGGACGACGAGGACTGGGACGACTCGCTGGCGCACACCGCACGTCACCTGGACTATCCGCCCACCGCCCAGCCGGTGGCCCGGCCCGAGGCCTCGCCCGGCCCGCGTGTACCGGTGGCGGTGATCGGCATGCGGAAGCGCTGCTACCGCTGCGGCGAGGAGACCACCGTCATCTGTGGGATCGGGATCGAGCGGTCCGACGAGGGGCGCCGGCGCCGGCGCCGCCAGGAGGACGAGCCCCGCTGGCGCTACATCCCGCTGCACTTCGTGGCCATGCGCCTCTCCGCCGTCCTCTCGCCCGACTGGTACCGGTTGGTGGGTGCCGGGGCCATCACCTACCGCATGTCGCCCGAGGACGCCGCGGCCGGCAGCACCCAGGGCGTGTGGGCGAACGGATGCGCGGTGTGCGACGCGCTGCTCCACGACGGTGCCATCCAGGACGCGCTGGAGGAGGCACTCGGACCGGAACGTGACTACGGCCGGTTTGTGGTCGACACGATCACGTTCCCTGAAGCGGACCTGCCCACCATGACCGTGGTCCCGCTCGAGGGCGGCATCGGCTTCGGCTGATCGCGCCGTTCCCGACTCCCGACGCCCGGCGGGGCGGGGCGGGGACCGGCCCCCGGTGGGTCAGCCGAGCTCGGTACCCACGATCGACACGAACGAGACCATCTCGCCCGGGTAGCCGCCGAGGTTGTGGGTGAGGGCCAGCCTCGACGTCGAGCTGATCTGACGCTCGGGCGTGGCCTCGCCCCGGAGCTGCAGCCACGCCTCGAACAGCATGCGCAGTCCCGACGCGCCAACCGGGTGGCCGAAGCTCTTCAGGCCACCGTCGGGGTTGACGGGCAGGGTGCCGTCGAGGTCGAACGTGCCGGCGGCCACCTCCTTGTAGGCGGTCCCCCGTTCGGCGAACCCGAGGTCCTCCATGAGCACCAGCTCGGTCGGGGTGAAGCAGTCGTGCACCTCGGCCATCGCCAGTTCGTGGAGCGGGTCGGTCACGCCGGCCTGGGCATAGGCGTCGGCCGCGGCTGTTGCGCACTCGGGGAAGTGCGTGTAGTCGTAGCCCGGGTCGATGAGGCCCGAACCGCTCCCCGCGGCGAACGACAGCGCCTTGATGTAGAGGGGGCGGTCCGTGTAGCGGTGGGCGTCCTCGGCCCGCACCACGATGGCGGCGGCGGCGCCGTCGGCCACGCCCGCACAGTCGAACACCCCGAGCTTCCCCGCCACCCGGGGTGAGGCGCAGATGGTCTCCATGCTGACGGGCTTGGTGAACTGCGCCCTCGGGTTCTTCGATCCGTTCTGGTGGTTCTTCCACGAGATCCGGGCCAGCACCTGGGCCAACTCGTCCTCGTCGATGCCGTACTTGGCCGCGTACGCGGGGGCCACCATCGAGAACATCGCCGCCGCGGTGAGGGTGCGCGCCGTGCCGTCGTTGGGGATGGGGAAGGCGTTCAGCCCCTGGTAACCGGAGTCCTTCACCTTCTCGGCGCCGACGGCCATGGCCACGTCGTAGGCACCCGACGCCACCGCGTAGGCGGCGGCCCGCAGCGCCTCGGACCCGGTGGTGCAGTAGTTCTCCACCCGGGTCACCGGCTTGCCCTGGAGCTGGAGGGGGCGGGCCAGGGTGATCCCGCTCATGCCCGACTGGGCGGTGCCGAACCAGTAGGCGTCGACGTCGTCCTTGGTGACGCCGGCCGACGCGAAGGTCTCGGTGGCGGCGTCGACGATCAGGTCGTCGAGCCCCTTGTCCCAGTGCTCGGCGAACCGGGTGCACCCCATGCCGACGATCGCCACCTTGTCCTTGATCCCGTGCGATGCCATCAGTGCGTTCTCCTCGATCCCTCGTCCCGTGGCCGGGGTTCAGCTCAGCCGGCCGCCCGCGCTCGCACGGGCGTCGCCTTCCAGAAGTAGTCGTGGATCCCGTCGGCGGTGAACAGCCGCCGGAACGTCATCTCCACCCGGTCGCCGATCCGCACCGCGTCGGCGTCCACGTCGGTCAGCTCCACCGGGAACCGGCCTCCGCCGTCGAAGTCGAGGACGGCGAAGACGATGGGGGGGCTGGGCGAGTAGGCCAGCCGGTCGACCGTGTAGGTGGCCACGGTGGCCAGGGTGTCGGATCGCTCGACGGGGACCATGTCGTCGACGGCGCCCCCCTCCATCGACACCCGGGCCGGCGGCAGGTGGATGGCGCCGCTGGCGCGGTCCTCGGAGCCGACGAAGCGGAACTTCCACGCCTCGGAGCGCCACGCCGCGCTGGCCGACACCCGGGCGGGCTCCGGGCGCCGGGGCGGCTCCGGCGTCAGCATCCCCCGCCAGGCGAGGAAGCGGCCGTAAGGGAGGGGAGCACCAGCGGCGACCTGGTCGGCGACGGGCCGGTCGGGCCGCCATCCGGTCCGGGCATCGGTGACCCGGAAGACGAAGGCGTCGGCTCCGTCGGCCAGATGGACGACGGCGATCACGTCACCCGGCTGCGCCTCCTCCACCTGGGCGGCCAGCACGAGGAGGGGGTGGGCAGTGCCCGCCTGGCCGACCGTCCGGGCAAGGTCGTCCGCCATCGCCGCCTCGCCCACCCCGAGCCGGCGGCCGAGGGCGCGTGCGGCGCGTGCGTGCATCCCCGTCACCGCCACCCGGGTGACGTCGCCCGCCTCGAGGCCGGCCGAGCCCAGGGCGGTGGTGAACGCCTCGGCCCCGAGGGGCACGTAGCGGGTCTCGCCGAACCGCTCCTCCCACGTGCGCGACCGCCGGTCGCCCGGCGTCCGCCAGCGGTCGACGAACTCGTCGGTCACCGACGCCCGGCCGATCAGCGCGGCCACCACGGGAGCGCCGTCGCTGCCGTCTCCCACCACCACGGTGGCGGCTCCGTCCCCCCCGCCCGCCTCGTCGGCAGACGACGGGAGCCCGTCGCGCACGTCGGCTGCCACCACCGCCACCGTCCCGCCGCCGTCGAGGGCGGCTGCCAGGGCGCCGGTGGCCGACCGGAGGGCGCCGCCGAAGTCGTAGGCGCCGGTGGTGGCGGGCAGCCCGAGGGCGGCGTGGACCGTCGCCGCGTTGGTCTTGTCCAGGTAGGCGGGGGTGGCGGTGGCGAACCACAGCGTCGACGGCCGCACGCCGGGGACCGATCGCAGGGCCAGGCGGGCCGACTCGACCCCCATGGTGGTGGTGTCCTCGTCGTGGGCGGCCACCGCACGGGTGCCGGAACCGCCGCCGGACCCGAGGAAGGCGGCCACCTCGGCGCGCTCCAACCGGTGACGAGGCACGTAGCCGGCGATGCTGACGATCCCTCGCATGCTCTCAGACGGTCCCTTCGATCCGTGGGGTTCGGTCCGCCGGTATGCAGACGGTGACCCTCGCCGGGTGCCCCTCACCCCGACGACGGGGACGGGTGGGCACACGGCAGGCGGCCGCTCCGTTCCAGCGGTCATCGTACGGGGCACACCTTATCTGACGGACTGTCAGGAAAGAACCCCGGCGGCGGGTGGCCGCCGGCACGGCGGCACGGCGGTCGGCGGAGAAGGCCCGGGGGCGGGTGTGGGACGCGGTGGCCTCGATGGCCGGGAACGGTCCGGCCCGAGCCGTTGGCGGCAGCCTGGTCCGGCGAGCGCAGGCTGGAACCGGCCCAACCTGCTGACGCACCGTCGGTTCCGGGGCGGTGGGGACCCGAACGAGTCACCGGGAGGCGGAACGTCAGGCAGGGGACGATCGGACGGGTCCCGGCGGCGGTCCTGGTGGATGGGGATGTAGTGGCGGTGCGCCCGGTGGCGGTGCCCGGTGGCGGCGCCGTGCCCTATAGTGGCCACACGATCTGACGGACTGTCAGGAATTGACCGCGACACGCTCGGCGAGACCGGCCACGGCTGGCGCAGGGAGGCCCACCGATGGACTTCGAGTTCACCCCCGAACAGCTCGACTTCGTGGCCGAGGTGGAACGGTTCCTGGACGAGCACGACGACCCCGAGATCTTCGACCTGACCCGGGAGAACATGGCCCAGATCGTCGACACCCCCAAGCGCCGGGAGTTCATGGCCGAGGTGGGCGCCCGTGGCTGGCTGGGCATCACCTGGCCCAAGGAGCACGGGGGGAGCGAGGGGGAGGGCCTCTACGAGTACCTCCTGAACGAGGCGCTGGCCGCCCGGGGCGGCCCCCAGATCGGCAAGGGCGTGGGCATCATCGGCAAGACGATCATCGCCCACGGCAGCGAGAAGTTGAAGGCCGAGTTCCTCCCCAAGATCCTCCGCAACGAGGTGGAGTTCGCGGTGGGCTACTCCGAGCCCAACGCCGGGTCCGACGCAGCCTCCATGCAACTGAAGGCGGTTCGTGACGGCGACGGGTGGATGCTGAACGGTCAGAAGACGTGGACCACGTCGGCCCACTTCGCCGACTGGTACTGGGTCGGCGCCCGGACCGATCCCGAAGCGCCCAAGCACTTCGGCATCTCCCTGTTCCTCGTGCCGATGGACCACCCCGGGATCACGGTCAAGCCCATCTGGACGATGGGCGACGAGCGGACCAACGAGGTCTACCTGGACGACGTGTGGGTCCCCGACGACTACGTGGTGGGCGAGATCAACAAGGGCTTCCAGTACATCTCCGAAGCGCTCGACCTCGAGCGCTTCACCCTGTTCACCTACTCGCCGGTGGCCCAGCGCCTCGAGCTCCTCACCGAGTACGTGCGCACCGCCCGGCGCGACGGCCAGCCGTTGGCCGCAGACCCGGTCGTCCGCCAGCGGATCGCCCAGCTCCACACCCAGGCCGAGGTGGCCCGTGTCCTCGGCCTCAAGTTCGTCTTCGACTCGTCCACGGGCGGCGCTCCCCCCACCACGCAGGCGTCGGAGTACAAGCTCTACACCACCGAGTTCTCCCGCCGGCTTGCTGACGCGTCGATGGACCTGGCCGGCCCGGGCAGCCAGCTCCGGGTGCGCACGGAAGACGCACCCATGGCCGGGCGGGCCGAGTCGACCTACCGCTACACGGTGATCGACACCATCGGCGGCGGCGCCTCCGAGATCCAGAAGAACATCATCGCCAGGCGCGGCCTCGGCCTCCCCAAGAACTTCTGAGGCTCCCGTCCCGTGCCGCCCACCCCGGCCACCGCCGCCGGAACCGCCGCCCCGTCGCCGGCCCACCCGCCGGCACCCCCGTTGCCGCCCGGACCGCTGAACGGCGTGACCGTCCTCGACCTCGCCGCGGTGGGGCCGGCCGCCCGGTGCACGCGCCTGCTGGCCGACTACGGCGCCACCGTGGTGAAGGTGGGGGCCCCGGCCGGCGTGGCCGGGGGCATCGTCCCGCCGGCCTACGCGTACAGCGGGCACCGCCACCTCCGGCGGATCAACATCGACCTCAGGTCGGACGGGGGCCGCGACGCCTTCCTGGCACTGGTGGCGGGCGCGGACGTGGTCATCGAAAGCTTCCGGCCGGGCGTGATGGCCCGCCTCGGCCTCGACTACGAGGCCCTCGTCGCGATCAACTCCCGGGTGATCCTGTGCTCCACCACCGGGTTCGGCCAGCACGGTCCCCGGGCCGGCTGGGCCGGGCACGACATCGACTACCTGGCCGTCGGCGGGTACCTGGCCACCAGCACGCCCCGGGCCGACGGTGGCCCGCCGCTCCCCGGGGCCACGGTGGCCGATGCTGCCGCCGGCGGGATGCACGCGGCCCTGGCCGTCGTGACCGCGCTGGTGGGACGGGCGTCGACCGGCCGGGGCACCCACCTCGACGTGGCCATCGCCGACGGCGTGCTGTGGCTGGAGTCGCTGGCCATAGACGAGCACCTGGCCACCGGCACGGAGCCCGGCCCGGGCCACGACCTGTTGACCGGTCGCTACGCCTGCTACGACACCTACCGGGCGGCCGACGGCGGCTGGCTGGCCGTGGGGGCCATCGAGCCGAAGTTCTTCGCCAACCTGTGCCGCCTGCTCGGGTGCCCGCAGTGGGCCGACCACCAGTTCGATGACGACGCCCAGGCCGCCATCCGGGCCGATGTGGCCGCCGCCTTCGCAACCCGGGGGCGCGACGACTGGGTCGCCCTGCTCTCGGGCGAGGACACCTGCGTGGCCCCCGTCCTGCGGGTGGCCGAGCTGGCGGGCGACGAGCACCTGGCCGCCCGGGGGGCGTTCGTGGACGCGGCGGTGGTCGACGACGGCACGGGTCGGCCCGGCCCGTCGTTCCGGCAGGTGGGGCCGGTCCTGGCCGGCATGGCACGGCCGGAGGGCACTGTCGCCGTGCGCGACGCGTCGGTCACCGACGCGACGGCGCTACTGGCCGGAGCCGGGTTGGACGAGGGGCGCATCGCCGCCCTGCTCGAGGAAGGAGTGGTGTCGTGAGCGCCATCACCGAGGCCGACATCGAGAGCCGGATCGGCGTCCGCTGCTACGAGGAGGAAGGGGAGTTCCCCGTCGAGCGCGGCTACATCTGGACATCGTGCGCGTCGGTGGAGAACGGCAACCCCCTGTTCTGGGACGACGAGGTGGCCGAGGCGGTCACCGGCGGGCCCATCGCGCCCCCCACCATGATCTCGGTGTGGTTCCGCCCCCACCACTGGGCGCCGGGACGCACCACCCAGGCTCTGCCCCTCCAGGTCCACTTCGACCTGAAGGAGGGCCTCGGGCTCCCCGAGGCGATCATGAGCGAGAACACCATCGTCTTCCACGAGCCGGTGCGCCCCGGGGACCGGTTGACCACCTGCCAGGTGCTGCGCTCGGTCAGCGGGCCGAAGACGACCAAGCTCGGCACGGGGCGGTTCTGGGTCATCGACGTCGAATACCGCAACCAGCACGGCGACCTCGTCGGGGTGGAGAGCTACACCGGTTTCGGCTACCGGCGGCCGGAGGCGGACGGTGGTGCCGCGGGCGACGGTGTGCCTGCCCGCGCCGAGATGGCAGGGGGTGCACGATGAGCGCGACCGCACCGGCGCCCCCCCGCCTCCTCGGCGACGTGCGGGCCGGCGACCACCTGTCGGAGCTGGCCGTCGACGTCACCGCCACCACCGTGGTGCTGGGCAGCCTGGCCACCCGGGACTGGCGTCCCATGCACCACGACCGGGACTTCGCCCAGCAGCGCAACGGCGTGCGCGACATCTTCCTCAACACCCCCAATCAGGCCGCCTGGTTCGAGCGGTTCGTCACGGACTGGACCGGTCCCCTCGGGCGGTTGGGGCGGATGACGTTCACCATGAAGGGATCGATCTTCCCAGGCGACACCATGGTGTTCCGGGGTGACGTGGTCGACGTGGCGACGGACGACGCCGGATGCGGCTGGGTCACCCTCGAGGTCACCCTGTCCGTCGACGGCGACCTGAAGACCGGGTGCCGGGTCCGGGTGGCGGTGCCGGCGACACCTGACGACAACCCGTGGGAGCGCCGTGGCGACCGGTGGCAACCGTGACGCCAGCCCGCACAGCCCTTACGGCCCGCCTTGCAATGACGGCCCGATCGGCCCCCGACCACCGACTGGAGCACTGACCATGCTGGACCTCGAATTCGGACCCGAGCAGGAGATGCTGCGTGACACGGTGCGGTCCCTGTTCGCCTCCAGCGCGCCCCTCTCGGTCGTGCGCGACCTGGAGGACGATCCGGTGGGCTACCCGGTCGACCTGTGGAAGCAGCTGGCCGAGCTCGACCTGCTCGGCCTCCTCGTTCCCGAGGAGCACGGGGGGTCGGGGATGACCGCCCTCGAGGGCGTCGTCCTCTACGAGGAGCTGGGCCGTGCCCTCGTGCCGACACCGCACTTCGCCAGCTGCGTGCTGGCCGCCGGTGCCCTGGCCCGCTCGGGCAGCGACGACCAGCGTGCGGCGTGGCTGCCCCGCATCAGCTCGGGTGAGGCCATCCTCACCCCGGCGTGGCTGGAGCCCGAGGGGGGGTACTCACCGATGGGCGTGACGGTGACGGCGACCGCCGACGGGGACGGGTTCGTGCTGTCGGGGACCAAGCGCCATGTGCCCTTCGCCGGCGCCGCCACCCGCCTGGTGGTGTTGGCCCGCACGGGCGACGCGCCCGGGGCCGTCGACCTGTTCCTGGTCGACCCGGCGGCGCCGGGGGTCACCCTCACCCAGCAGTTCTCCGTCGCCTCGGACACCCAGTACGAGGTGGTGCTGGACGACGTGCGGGTCGACGCCTCGGCCCGGATCGGTGATGCCGGCACGGGGTGGGCGACATGGGAGGCGGTGATGGCCGACGGGGCCATCCTGGCCGCGGCCCAGGCGGTGGGCGGCGCCCGGTACGCGCTCGAGATCACCGTCCAGTACGCGAAGGACCGCCGGCAGTTCGACAAGCCGCTGGGAGCCTTCCAGGCCCTGGCCCACTACCTGGCCGATGCGGCCACCGCCGTCGACGGCGCCGAGGTCCTCGTGCACGAGGCTGCGTGGGCCCGGGCGGCCGGCCACGACGTGGCGAAGCTGGCCCCCATGGCCAAGATGTTCGCCTGCCAGACGTTCCGCGACGTGACGGCGACCGCCCAGCAGATCTTCGGCGGCATCGGCTTCACCCTCGAATTCGACATCCAGCTCTACTTCCGGCGGGCCAAGGCGCTCCAACTGTCGTGGTGGGACACGCGGGCCTGCGAGGAGCGGGTGGCGGTCGCGGTGCTGGGCGGCTGACGGGCTGGGCGGCTGACGGGCTGGGCGGCTGACGGGCTGGGCGGCTGACGGGCTGGGCGGCGCGCCCGGAGCGCTCGTCACTGGCCCACTCCACGCTCGGACGCGTCCGACACGGTGGCGTTCCCCACGCAGGTCCTGCGGTTGCACTACGGTCACACCCCGGGGCAGGTACCTGTCCGACACGACCACGCTGGGGGGACGCATGAGTTCCGACGACAAGCCGACCGGAGACGCGGACGAGAAGAGCGCAGCGGACGCTCCGTCGGCCGGTGACGAGGGCGGCAATGGCGAGAAGGCGAGCACGCCGCGAGCCAAGGCGCCGACCACCACCGGCAAGCGGGAACGAAGCCCGCTGTTCCGCTTCCTCTTCCAGCACGAGATCGACGAGTACCCGTCGACCGGCAAGCGCACCGGGTACCTGGCGCTCGCCGTGGCGGCCACCATCGTCCTCTACTACACGTACTACACGCAGACCGGTGTCACGCCGAACATCCTGCGGTCGTTCCACATGTCGTTCAGCTTCTACGTGTGGATCGTCATCATCTCCAACCTGATCGGCGCCTTCGCCTCGCTCCCGGCCAGCCAGACCGACCGGTTGGGACGTGCCAACGTCGTCATCTACGGCCTGCTCATCGTGGGGCTCCTGGTGGCGATCGGGGTGCCCAACGTGTCGACCAAGTGGGGCTTCGCCATCGTCATCTCCGCCATCGGCCTGGTGGAGGGGGCCATTCTGGTGGCGACACCGGCACTGGTTCGGGACTTCAGTCCCCAGCTGGGTAGAGCCTCGGCCATGGGGTTCTGGACCATCGGACCGGTGGCGGGCAGCCTCATCACCAGCATCGTGGCCAACCACACGCTCAGCCACTTCATCCACCCCGACGGCAGCGGCTGGCAGAGCCAGTTCGTCATCTCCGGTCTGTCGTCGATCGGCCTGTTCGTCCTGGCCCTCCTGTTCATGAAGGACCTGTCGTCCCGCCTGCGGGACCAGCTGATGGTCTCCGCCCGTGACCAGGCCCTCATCGAGGCCCGAGCCCGGGGCATCACCGAGAAGGAGCTGGCCGAGGCCACGGCCAAGCCCTGGCGCCAGATCGCCAAGCCCGACCTCATCTTCTCGGCCCTCGGCATCGCCGTGTTCCTGCTCATCTACTACGCCGCCTCGGGCTTCTTCACCATCTACTGGTCGACGACGTTCCAGAACGCCGACCATTCGTACTTCTCCGTGGCACAGGCCAACGGCCTCAACACCTGGTTCTGGGGGGCGGACGCGGTGGCGCTGGTCATCGGCGGCTACCTCTCCGACAAGCTCCGGGTGCGCAAGCCGTTCATGTTCCTCGGCGCACTCGGTTCCATCGCGATGCTGATCGTGTTCCTGGCCCAGGCCAGCCACTCGCACACCGGCTACTACACGCTGGTGGTGATCGGGATCTTCCTGGCCGCGTTCCTTTCCTTCACCTACGCACCGTGGATGGCCGCCTACACCGAGACGGTGGAGGAGAAGAACCCGGCGCTGGTAGCCACGGGCCTCGCCCTGTGGGGATGGCTGCTCCGCCTGGTGGTGGGCATCTCGTTCATCTTCCTGCCGATGGTGATCTCCAGCGTCAACCCGGTGGTGGACAACCAGCCGATCGCCACCGCCACCATCCCCGGCACCAACACCAACGTGCTGGCCTTCCAGACGGACCACCCGCAGTCGGTGGCGTTCGCCGTGGCCCATTCATCGCTGCTGAAGACCCTGAACGAGCCACAGAACGTCCCGGTGGTCAGCGCGCTGTCCAAGGCGCTCACGCCGGCCAACATCGCCGCCGCCCAGAAGCAGCTCGGCCCGACCGTCTTCGGCGAGCTGGTCAAGTACCAGAAGCAGCTCACCACCCTGGTGGTCCCGTACTCGGCGGAGCTCAACTACCTGGCCGCCCACCAGAGCGAGCTCGTCGCCCTCCAGAACGGCGTGAACAACTCGCCCCACCAGTGGCAGCACTGGTTCTGGGTGTGCATCGGCGGCATGATCCTCTTCATCCCGACGATCTTCCTGACCAAGGGACGGTGGAGCCCGGGCAAGGCCCACGAGGACGCCCGTCAGCACCGTGCCGACGTCGAGGCCGCCCTGGCCAAGTTGGAGAAGGCGAACGCGTAGTACCTGGCTGCCGGCCACCCGGCCCGCCCCGGTCATCTGGACGGTGGCGGGCTGGGCCCGGTCAGTCGGACGAGGCCGGAACGCCGGAGGCGGTACCGATCCCCGTACCGGTGCCGGCGGACACGTCGGTCGGCCCGTCAGTGGCAGCGCCGGCCCCGCCGTCCAGGTGAGGCAGCACCCGGTCCACGAACAGCTCCAGCGACCGCCAGCCCACGGCGGGGTCGAGCCCGCCCACCAGCGGCTTGAGGTTGAGGGCCGCCAACGGGCCGAGTGACCGGGCGAGGGATACGCACCCGTCGGGCGTGACCACCGCCACCTGCCCCGACGCCCGCACCGACGCCGCGTCGGCGTGGCCCTCCCACGGGCTCGAGCCGGTCGAGGCGGCGGCCCACGTCGCGTACGAACGGGCCTCGGCCTCCACGTGGGGGCGCAGGGTGGCCCATGCGGCCTCGGGATCGTCAGCCACGAACACCCACGACGGGCCGCCCGGCCACAGCAGGATGCCGTCACCCTTTCCCAGGCGTCGACACTCGGCCCGGTAGGCGTCAGCCAGGCGCTCGTCGGCCACCGGCGGGAGGAACGCGTCGCCGAAACGGGCGGCCCGGCGGGGCGCCCGCCCACCCACCACCAGGAACGGCCGGGGGCGTTGGAGGGGGCGGGGGGTGACGGCCGCGGTGCGGCCCCGGAAGGTGGCCGGCCGGCCCTCGAGGGCATCGACCAGGGCGGCGAGGCGTTCCTCCAGTTCGGTGCCCCGCGACGCGAACGGCACCCCGAACATGGCGAACTCGTCGGGGACGTACCCGGCCACGACGGTGAGCTCCACCCGGCCCCCGCTCACCACGTCGAGGACGGCGACGTCCTCGGCCACCGAGAACGGGTCCCGCAGGGGCAGCACCAGGGCCGAGATCATGATCCGGATGCGCTCGGTACGCGCCGCCACCGCCGCGCCGAAGACGAACGGCGAGGGGAGGTAGCCGTCGTCGGCGCCGTGGTGCTCGGAGAGCACCACCCGGGGGCAGCCGGCGCCTTCGGCCCAGGCGGTCATATCGAGGGCGGCCCGGTAGAGGTCGTCGCGGGGTGTCGTCCCGTCGGGTGCCCGCAGTTCGTGGATGAGGAGCCAATTGGCCACGTGGACCTCCGAGGTCGGGGCCGTGCCGGGACGGGCGCCAGCATGGCCGACCGCCCGCCGTGCCGCCAGCGTTGACCCGCGGCCTGCGGGCTGCGGCCTGCGGGCTGCGGCCGTGCGCCGTAAGGTGGGCTGGTGGACCCCACCGCACTTCCGATGTCGGACGAGGCGACGCCATCACAGGCGGAGTCAGGGGCGGCCGGGCCCGAGGTGACCGGGCAGCCAGCACCAGCCACAGGTGCGACCACGGGGGGTGGGTTCGCCGTCGTCGACGTGGAGACGACCGGGTTCTCGCCGCAGCGGGACCGGGTGGTCGAGGTCGCAGTCGTCCTCGTCGACGGCTCGGGCGCCGTCGAGACCGAGTTCGCCACCCTGCTGGACCCGGCCCGCGACCCGGGCCCGACCCACGTCCACGGGATCACCGAGGCGATGGTGTCGGGTGCGCCGACGTACGCGGACGTCCATCCCTATCTGGCCCACCTGTTCAGCGGGCGTGTCGTGGTGGGTCACAACATCGTCCGATTCGACCTGCCCTTCCTCGCCGCCGAAGCGGCTCGGGCCGGTGCCAACGTTCCGGTTGCCGACCTCGTCACCATCGACACCCTCCAGGTGGCGAGGGACCACCTCAGCCTCTATGGCCGGGCCACCCTCCCCGACTGCTGTGACCGCTACGGGCTCACGTGGGGGGATCACCACAGTGCACTGGGCGACTGCATGGTGACGGTGGAGCTCCTCGCTGCGGTGCGCGTCGAGGTGGGCGATGCCGTCCTCGGCGTGGCCGAGGCGCTGGGCGCCGCACGCCGCTCCGTGTGGCCGGGAGCGGTCGGCGCACCGGTGGCCGTCCGCCGACGCTGAGCGGGGCTGCGCTGATGAGGGCGGTGCCGATCTGGGTCGTGGGGCGCGGGACCGTGCCGGTGCACCGAGGCTGGGGGAACCGATCGTGCGGGTGACGGTGCGGGTCCATCCCGGGGCACGCACCACCGCGGTGGGCGGCAGGTTCGGTGACGGCGAACCCCCGGTGCTGACCGTGCGGGTTGCTGCGCCCGCTGCGGACGGCCGGGCCACTCGGGCGGTGGTGGACGCAGTGGCGGCCGCCTTCGGCGTGCCCCGTGCCCAGGTGACCCTGCGCTCGGGCGCCACGGCGCGTACGAAGGTCCTCGACGTGGAGGGAGGCGATCCGGACCGGTTGTTGGCGCTCCTGGCACTGCCGCCGGGCAACGGCGTGCGGGGCGGCCAGGACCGGTAGGTTCGGCACGTGCCGATCAGCCGAGAGCTCCCAACGGTCACCTCGACCATGGTCGACGTCGGGGGTCCCGTGCACGTCGCCGACCTGGGCGGGCCCGGGGGCAGGGACGGGCCGACCATCGTCTGCCTCCACGGGCTGGGCGGCTCGCACCTGAACTGGCTGGCGGTCGCTCCCGGCCTGGCCGAGCTGGGGCGGGTGGTGGCGGTCGACCTGGTCGGCCACGGACGGACGCCGGCCGCCGGCCGCCTGCCCGACCTGGCCGGACACGTGGCCGTGGTCACCGGCGTGCTCGACGCGCTGGGTGCCGGCCCGGTGATGTTGGTGGGCAATTCGATGGGCGGCCTGGTGGCGGCGCTGGTCGCATCGGAACGCCCCGAGCTGGTCGATCGACTGGTCCTGGTCGACCCGGCGCTGCCGGCGGCCATGCCGGCCATCCCTCACCCGCGCATCGTCGCCAACTTCGTGGCATGTGCGGTGCCCGGGCTCGGCGAGCGGTTCCTGGCCGAACGTCGCCGGCGCACCACGCCCGAGCAGAGCGTCCGGCGCGTGCTGCGGATGTGCTGCTCCGACCCAGGGCGGGTGGATCCCGCGGTGGTCGACGCCCACGTGGCACTGACGGCCTCCATCGACCGGGCGGCGGCGGACACCGCCTACCTGGCTTCGGCCCGGTCGCTGACGGCCGCCCTGGTGCGTCCGGCCACGCTGCGGCGCTCTCTCGGTCGCATCGCCGCCCCCACCCTGCTCCTCCACGGCGAGCGAGACGTCCTCGTCCCGGTGGCCGTGGCCAGGCAGGCCCTCCGGGACCATCCGGACTGGACCCTCGAGGTGGCACCGGGCGTGGGGCACGTGCCCATGCTGGAGGTGCCGGAGTGGACGGTGGCGACGATCACCGCCTTCCTGGCCGACTGAGGGGGAGGCCCCCGCACGCGCCGTGCGGTCCGCCGTGACCGCCTCGTCCGCTCGTCAGCGGGTGAGGTCCGACGGGTAGGAGCGTCCCGAGGTGCCGCCGGCCAGGCTGGCGCCGGCCCGGCCGGCGTCGACCGCTGCAGCCTCGTCGCAGCCCTCGTCCCCCGATGCGCCACCGTCGCCGGTGCGGTCGCAACCGAGCCCCAGCGCGTAGCCGGCGAGGAAGACGTCGGCCTCACGCCGGCGGGGGTAGCGCTCCTCGAGTTGACGGAACCTCGCCGTGTGCCCCGCTTCGAGCAGGTGGGCGAGCTCGTGGACGACCACGGCATCGACCACCCACGAGGGCGCCACCCGCAGCCGGGAGGAGATCCGGATCTCCCGGGTGACCATCGTGCACGAGCCCCACAGGGAGTGCTGGCGGTCGGACCACCGGACACTCTGTGCCCGCAGGCCGTCGAAGTAGCGGTCGCCGAGCCGGCAGGCACGCTCCCACAGGTCGGCGTCCGAGGTGTGGAGGTGCGGGCGGTGACGGGACATGCGGGTGACGAAGTAGTCGACGAGCCGGGCACGGTCGGCCGGATCGTGGCGCACGGGGAAGGTGACGACCAGCCGGTCGCCGTCCCAGTGGGCGCCTGCTGTCTTCTTCCGGCGGGAGCTGGCCCGCAGGACGACGTCGGGGTGATCGGGGAGTGGGGGCAGGGGGAGGTAGGTCATGACCGAACGGTAGGGAGGGGGTGTCACGGCGCCCCGCAGCGGATCGTACCGGCGGGTGCGCCATCCCCCGGGTGATGGCCGTGCCACCTCCGAGGCGGTGCCGGGTGTGGCCGGCGTGCCCATTGCTGGCGTAATTCAGCCATAGACTAGAAGTTGATGACCCCTTCTCAGGATGGGAGCAACGGGATCGCCGCACACCGGTCGGGCGCCGGCGGGGCGACCGCCGAGAACGACGAGGTGCGCCAGCAGGGCCGCGCCCTCGGCGACCCGACCCGTCACCGCCTGTTCCGCTACATCGTGGACGCCGGGCGTCCGGTGGGGGTCCAGGAGCTGACCGACCTGGTCGGGCTCAACCACAACGCCGTCCGCCAGCACCTGGCCGTACTGCGTGACGCAGGGCTGGTGGTGGAGGAGCCCGAGGTCCGGTCGCGACCGGGCCGGCCGCGCCTCCTCTACCGCCTCCACCCCGAGGTGGCGGGAAGCTGGGGGACGCCCGGGGCCTATGCGTGGCTGGCCCGGCTGCTGAGCGAGTCGGTCCGCGATGGCGTCGGCGCCCGGGAGGTCGGGCGCCGCGACGGCCGGCGACGGGCGGTTGCGGTGGAGGACGGGCGCGATCCGGTGGACGTGCTCGAGGACGAATTGGCCGAGCGGGGGTTCCGCCCGGAACGGATGGTGCGCGGTCGGCGGGTCGACTTCGTCCTCGGACGGTGCCCGTTCGCCGACGTCGCCTCGGTGGACCCCGATACCGTGTGCCAGCTCCACCTCGGGCTGGCCGAAGGCATGGCCGAGGGTCTGGGCGGGATCGAGGTGGACCGGTTGGCCGCACGCGACGCCCGGCGCGCCGGCTGCCGGCTGGTCGTGCACCGGGTGCCGGAAGCCGGTCCCACCCCGGCGACCTGAACCGATCCGGGGGTCCCCCCGGACCTACCCTGCCCGGCCGGCACGTGGTGCCAGGGCGGCCGTGGCCGGGCCCCCATGTGGATCTCCGGGTGTGCCGGGTTGAAGCGGCCCGTGACCCGGTCCCCGCCCACCGGCACTGGACCGCGCCGTGCGGCAGTATTAATCTAGTTAACACTAGAACAAAGATACTGACCGGTGGTGTGAGGAGGCAGGATGACGACGGACGGATCCCAGGTCGGCACGGTGCAGGGAGCGGACGAGGAGCTGCGGGCCGAGGCGGCCATCGTCGCCCACCATCGCGAGCTCGACGATCAGGTGGCCCGCAGGGCCGGCGCGGTGGCCGGTGCGGTGGAGCGTGGCGGGCAGTGGGAGGTGGCCGTGGCCGACCTGGTCGGGTACGTGGCCGACGAGGTGCTCCCGCACGCCCGTGCCGAGGAGCACACCCTCTACCGTGCGGCGGCCCAGCGCGCCGAGCTGGCGGAGACGGTGGCGGCCATGACCGTCGAGCACGGCACACTGGCGGCCCTCGTCGACTCGCTGGCCCAGGCGACCGACGGGCCCCGCGCCGCTGCGGCCGCCACCGATGTGGCCGACCTGTTCCGTGCCCACGTCCGAGCCGAGAACGAGATCGTGCTGCCCGCCCTGGTCGCCGACAGCGGGGCCTCGCTCGCCACCCTGCTCGGGGCGATGCACGACGAGATCGAGGAGATCCGGGGGGCGAGTGCCGCCGCCGAAGACGTGGGGGAAGCAGACGGTTCCGGTGGTCGTGCCGAGGGAACAGCCGGTTCCGGGTCCGATCCGGCGCCGGTACTCCTCCGGCTCCTCCTCGAGGCGACCACCGACCTGGCCCGGGCCGGCCGGGGTGATCAGGCCTGCCGGTTGGCGGCAGCGGCGTGGTCGGTGCTGCGCGCCCCCTCGCCGGAGCTGGCCGCCCGGGTCGGTCCCGCCCTCCACCGGCTGGTCCGCCTCGCCTCCTCTGAGCCGGTGGCGTTCCGGACCCGGAACGGCGGGAGCGAGAACGGGGACGGGAGTGGGGGCGACGACCGGAGCGAGGGCGACCTCGTCCTCGACGTCCGCTCCCTGGTGCCGGCGGCCCGCCATGAGACGATCTTCGCCGCCTTCGATGCGCTGACGCCCGGTCAGGGGTTCGTGCTGGTGAACGACCACGACCCCCGCCCGCTCCGTTACCAGCTCGAGGCCGAGCACCCCGGCACCTTCACCTGGTCGTACGACCTGGCCGGCCCCACCGAGTGGCGGGTGCACATCAGCAGGTCGGTGGCCACCGCCGCAGTCTGACCTCCGGGCGCCTGAGGGCACCTCCGGGCGCCAGGCGGTGCCGCTGCTGCCCTTCAGGCCGGCTGCCCCGTCACCGGCGCAGCCGCCGGCCGATCGGTGCCCACCGGCGGTGCCGACCGGCCGAGCCGGCGGGCCGTCGTCCAGAAGTTGGCCGCGGTCACGATCCCGGTGGCGGCGAGGACCCAGCCACCGGCGGCCACGATGGCCGCCTCGGAGGTGGCCAGCCCGGCCGTCACGGTGGTGATGCCAACGGTGACCAGGACGTAGGTGGCGGCGGCCCAGCTGTGGCGGTAGAGGTCGGCGAACATGATCTGCCGGCCCGTGGGGCCATACGACACGCCCCGGGCACGCAAGGAGGACCACTCGACGAAGGGGACCACCTTGTGGACGTGGCCGACCAGCGCCTCGAGCAGCCAGCCGCCCACGGCGGCGACCGAGGCGGCCACCAGGGCGACGCCCGCGTGGTGGTCGGAGCGGAGGACCACCGCTCCGGCCAGCGCCAGCCCCACCCCGGCCATGAGCGAGAGCGCTGCGGTGACGACGAAGGCGGCGTGGAGGTCGATCGACCGGCGCCGGTGCCGGAGGGTGACGACCAGCGACGTGAGGTGGGCTGCCAGGCCGACGGCCACCACCGCGGCACCGGTCCAGGCCAGCCAGGCCGTGTTGGTCAACAGGCCGGGGGAGAGCAGCACCACGCCGGTGGGCACCGCGGTCACCGCGATGCGACCGGCACGGCGCCGGCCGGGGACGTGTGCGAGGAAGAACATCGGCCACAACTTCTCGGCGACGCTCACGTAGGTGAGGCCCAGCCAGGCCAGCAGTCCCACGGAGGCATGGGCCATCACGACGTGGCCGGGCAGGTCGAACCAGGCAGCTCGCCGGTCGGCGACGTAGACGACGCCGAAGCAGGCGGTGACCACGAACCCGGCCACGGCAGCCCGGATGCCCGCAGCCACGACGTCCCCGCCTGCTCCGGCCAGGGGCGCGGACAAGGTGGCGACGGCGGCGGCCACGGCCAGGGCGGCCAGGGCGCCGCCCGCTTCGACCAGTACTTCGTGGCGGGTGGCGAACCCGAGGGGGAGGAGCCACGACGCCGGCAGCCACGTGGCGAACGTGATCCACGCCAGGCGGAGGGAGCGGAGCGGGCGCCGGGTCACCACCGGCGTGAACTGGAAGAGGGCGCCGAGGACACCCATGGAGAGCGTGGCCAACATGCCGAAGTGGGCGGCGGCAACCACGGGATCGGCCGTCGGGTCGACGCTCGACGCCCCGCTGGCCCAGGCCAGGGTGATCCCGCAGGCGACGAGGCCGGCGGCGGCTGCCCCGAGGAACGCCAATGGAACGGCCGGCGGGGGCACGGTGCCGGGGACCCCGGGGGGGCGCCCCACCCACAGTGCCGATGTGGGTGGCGGGGCTGGTGCCGGGGTAGGGGGAGAGACGGGTGCCGGGGTGGCTGCTGTGGTGCCGCCGGGGTCGTGACCTCCACGATCGTGCATGATATAACTCTAGTAAAAAGTAGAAGAACAATCGAGACCGGCACCCGCCGGCCACGAGCGAGGAGGTGGTCCGATGGCGACCGTCGATGCACGGCCCGTCCTGGCAGCAGGTGACGAGCCGTTCGGGATGATCATGACTGCACTCGACGGCCTGGGTGACAAGGAGGACCTGGTCGTGCTGGCCCCGTTCGAGCCGGTACCGCTCGAGGGGCTCCTGTCGGAGCAGGGCTTCTCCTACGAGGCGGTGGAGCTGGGTGGTGGCGACTGGCAGGTCACGTTCCGGAGGCAGTCGTGATCCCGTTGGCGCACATCCGCCGCCGGGAGCGCTTCCAGGCGCCGTCGGGTGCCGCGGCTGCCCCGGAAACGGCGGTCGTGGCACCGGGCCGGGCGGCCGGCGGGCCGGCGGCCGCGGCGTGGGATGCGCTGGCAACCGTGTGCGACCCCGAGCTGGGACTCGACCTCGTCGCACTCGGCCTGGTGTACGACGTCCACAACGAGAATGGCGCCGTCGAGGTGACCATGACCCTCACCACACCGGGGTGCCCGGCCAGCGAGAGCCTGCCGGTGATGGCCCGGATGGCGGTGGAAGCGGCGTTGCCAGGGACCGACGTCCGGGTGGACCTGGTGTGGGATCCGCCCTGGAGCCCGGCCATGATCACGGCTGAGGCGGCCGCAGCCCTGGGGTTCACCTCGGGCTGAAGGCGCGGAGGTGCGGCCCGGGCCCGGGGTGACGGTGGTGCGGGTCTACGACCACGTGCCCCGCCCGCCCGGTACCCACCGGGTGCTCGTCGACTGCCACCCGTGACGTGGCCCGGTCGGGCGCGGAGGAGCCGGGGGCATCGCCCCTCAGCTCCGGTGGGCGTGGTCACCCACGAGACCGGCAGAGGGCCTGACCTGCCATGACCGGGTGCCGGCACCGCTCCGCGATCGGAGTAGCGCTTCGGGCTACCGATCGGACAGCCTGCGGGCGTCGACCAGGTCGTTGATGATGCGGAAGTCGCCGACGTCCTCTGTCAGAAGCGGCACGCCCTCCACGTGTGCGGTGGCGGCGATGGCGAGATCGATCTGGCGCCGTCTCGGGTTGCCGCCGCGTCGGGCCACCGCGGCGGCAAGTTGGCCCCAGACGCGGGCGACCTCGACCGTCACCGGTAGCGGGTCGAACGTCGCCTCCACAGCCGCGAGCCGGGCGGTACGACGCGCCCGCTCGTCATCGTCGTCGGCGACAAGAACACCGAAGTGCAGCTCCGTCACCGAGACCACACTGATGGCGGCCTCGACGTCGTCGGGCGGCGGGACCTCTGCGATGAGGACCGACGTGTCGAGTAGGACCCTCACGGTCCGTATGGGTCTACGAGGCTCGCCGGGAATCGCTCCAGGTCGGCATCGAGGCCCCGCGGTGCCGTTCCGCGCCAGATGCCTGCGAGCGCCGCACCGCTGACCCAGCGGCGGCGGTGCGTCGGGCCGAGCTCGGCGACCGCACGACCGGCGACCGTCACGGTGAGGGTCTCGCCGGCCTCGGCCCGGCGGAGCACCTCGCTCACGCGGTTTCGCAGCTCCTTCTGTGGGATGTCTGCCACGTTTGCCACGGTAGCAGAACTGCTACCTGGTGCCACCCGGCCCGGCGTCAGCCCGGATCCGGAGGTGACGGCGCCCGGCCGGCAGCGTCGGCCAGGATCCCGGCCAGCATGCCGGGGAAGACGAAGCGGTGGAAGGGCGCCACCCCGTACCAGTAGGCGCGGCCCCACAGGCCCTTCGGGCGGAAGGTGGCCGACTGGGTCACCACGGTCCCACCGTCCGACGGTTCGAGGTCCCACGTGAGCCAGGCCTGGCCGGGCAGCACCATCTCGGCCCGCAGGCGGATCCTCCGGTCCGAGACCAGCTCCTCGACCCGCCAGAAGTCGATGGCGTCGCCCACGGCGATGGTCGCCTTCCGGCCGGTGCGCAGCCCGGGCCCGCCGATGAGCTTGTCGAGGATGCCCCGGATCCGCCACAGGAGCTCCCCGCTGTACCAGCCGCGGTCGCCGCCGATGGCGGCGATGGTCCGGTAGACGGCTTCGGGTGACGCCGCCGTCGTCGCCCGGCGCACGTCTTCGACGATGGTTCCGCCCGACCACGCCGGGTCGGTAGCCACCGGCGCGAAGTGGACGAGGTCGGCGTCGGACCACGCGGTGGGCACGTTGCCCCGTTCGACGGCGGCGAGGGCCCGCTCGATCGCCTCACCCAGGCCCATGGCGTCGACGCCGAAGGTCCGTGCCGCCCGGTCGTCGTCGACCACGACCTCGTTCACCAGGCTCTCCACCAGCTCGCGGGCCAGCGGCACCGGGACCGGCGTGACCAGGCCGACCCAGTGCGACGACAGCCCGGGGGAAAGGAACGGGACGGAGATCACCCGTCGCCTGGGCAGGCCGGCGGCCCGGGCGTAGGCGTCCATCATCTCGGCGTAGGAGACGACGTCCGGCCCGCCGATCTCGTACACGCCGGAGGGGACGTCGGCCAGGGTCACGGCCCGGACCAGGGTGGCCACGACGTCGGCGATGGCGATCGGTTGGCAGCGGGTGGACACCCAGCGTGGGGTGACCATGACAGAAAGCATCTCGACCAGGTACCGGAGCATCTCGAAGCTGGCGGACCCCGATCCGATGATGACGCCGGCGCGCAGCTCGACCGTCGGGACGCCGCTGCCGGCCAGCAGCCGCCCGACCTCGTGTCGGCTGCGCAGGTGGACGGACAGGTCGTCCCCGTCCCGCCCGAGGCCCCCGAGGAAGACGATGCGGCGGACCCCGGCCCGCCGTGCATGGTCGGCCACGTTCCGTGCGTGGTCGAGCTCCCGGGCCTCCCACCCCTCCCCCTGGCCGATCGAATGGACCAGGTAGACGAGGGTGTCGACGCCGTCGAGCGCGTCGGTGAGGTCGCCGCCGACACTGCCCCGCACCACCTCGACCGCAGAGCGCCACGGCGCGGCGTCCAACTTCTCCGGCGTCCGGGCGAGGCACCGCACGGTGACGTCGCCGGTGGCGAGCAGGGCTGGGACGAGGCGCCCCCCGACGTAGCCGGTGGCACCGGTGACGAGGACGGTCCGGCTCACGTCCGGACCGCCCGACCGAGGTGGTTCCGGACCGGGAGGTGGGGATCACGCACGGACGCCAGTGTAGAAGATTTAGTAGTAAATAATGTCACAACCCGGTAACCTCCCATCCCATGATGGAGGAGACCGACGTCCTCGTGGTCGGGGCCGGCCTGGCCGGCCTGGCCTGCGCCCTCGGGTGCGCGGCCCATGGGCTCGACGTGACCGTGGTGGAGGCGTCCGACCGAGTGGGTGGGCGGGTGGCCACCGACATCGTCGACGGGTACCGCGTCGATCGGGGTTTCCAGGTCATCAACACCTCCTACCGGGAAGCGGCCCGCATCCTCGACCTCGGCGCCCTGTCGCTCCGCGAGTTCACCCCCGGTGCCGCGCTCTTCCGCGACGGACGGCTCCACCCGGTGATCAACCCGGTCCGCCGGCCGCGGCAATGGCGCACGGCCCTGGCCGCTCCGGTGGGACGCTGGCCCGACAAGGTGGCCTTCGGCCTCGCCGCCGGGCTGGCCGCCGCCGCACCCGAGGGTGCCGTCCGCACTGCGCTGCGGGCGACGGCGCGCCGCGACGTCGCCGTCGCCGAGCTGGTGCACCGGCTCCACCTGGACCCGGTCGGATCGTCGTTCCTCCGCCCCTTCCTCTCCGGCGTGCTCCTCGACGGCGATCTCTCCGCCACCTCGGCGCGCTTCGCCGCCCTGCTGGTGCGCGGCTTCGCTCGGGGCCGGATCGCGGTGCCGGCACGGGGCATGGGTGCGATCCCGGCCCAGCTGGCCGCCCGGTTGCCGGCCGGCGCCCTCCGCCTGGCCACCCGGGTCACCTCCCTGGGCGCCGGTCCTGGCAACAGCGGGCGAGCCGGCACGTGGCGGGCCGCGCTGGAGGGCGGCGGCACCGTCGATGCCCGGGCGATCGTGGTGGCGACGGACCCGGTCACCGCCGGCCGGCTGGTCCCCGGCAGCGGGGTCGCCCCCGGGTCCATGCGGTCGGTCACCACGTTCTGGCACCGGGCGCCGGCCCCGCCCCTCGGTGCACCCCTCCTCGTGCTCGACGGCGAGGAGCGCCTGGTCGCCAACAGCGTGGTGGTGAGCAACGCCAGCCCCGACTACCTGCCCGAGATGGGACGTGACCGGGCAGGTGCGCTGGTGGCGACCTCCGTCCTCGGCCGGCGCGGGGACGGCGCCACCGAGCGGGCCGTGCGCGACCGGCTGGCCGTGCTCTACGGGGTCCCCACCGACGGCTGGGAGGTGGTGGCCGCCCACCAGATCGACGACGCGCTCCCGCCGCTGCCACCGGGCCGGCCATTGCGCCGGGCCGTTCGCTTCGGGCCCGGCCGGTACGTGTGCGGCGACCACCGGGACACGCCCTCCATCGAGGGGGCGCTGATGTCGGGGCGGCGTGCCGCCGCGGCGGTTGTCGACGACCTCGGGGTCCGCGACCTCCCCATCCCTCCCGAACCCGCCGGATCGCATGCAACCGGAGTGCCGGTCCGCACGAATGCATCGGTGAACCGGTCGACACCGCGACCGAGCACGAGGGAGGACGGAGCATGAACACCAGGGCGGTCACACTCGCCGCATCGCTGTTGATCGGTGGGGTCGGGGCGACAGCGTGCAGCAGCAGCACGTCGAGCGCACCGACCACGACCATGGCGACCACCAACACCATGCAGCAGACGACGACCAAGGGGTCGAAGGCGGCGTCCGAGAACATCGTGCAGCTGGCCGAGTCGAACCCGGACCTGTCCACGCTGGTCACGGCGATCAAGGCGGCCGGACTGGTCCAGACGCTGGAGGGACCAGGCCCCTTCACCGTCTTCGCCCCCACCAACCAGGCCTTCGCCGCCCTACCTGCGGGGACGCTGCAGACGCTCCTCCAGCCGGCCAACAAGGCCGAGCTCGCCGCCATCCTCACGTACCACGTGGTCGCCGGCGCCTACACGTCGTCGAACCTGCCGACCGGGACGGTGAAGACGGTCAATGGCGCCACCGTCACCGTGGGAGCGAGCGGTGGCTCGGTGCACATCACCGACGGCAAGGGCGGGACCGTGCAGGTGACGCAGGCCAACATCGCCGCTTCCAACGGCGTGATCCACGTCATCAACGGCGTCCTGCTCCCGCCAGCGTCGTGACCAGGGGGTCCGCCGCCGGCCCGGGGTGCGGGCCGCCGTGATCGACGCAGCACAGACGACCTCCCTCGGGGGTCGCATCTCGCAGGCCGACCACGGCGCGCTGGAGGAGAGCTACCGCACCTACGGTTCGGCAGTGCGCGCCTACCTCCGCCGCTTCCTGCCCGCCGGCGAAGTGGACGACGTGCTCCAGGCGGTCTTCCTTGAGGTCTGGAGGTCTCGGTCCCGGATCGATCCGTCCAGGCCGTTCGAGGGCTGGCTGTTCGGGATCGCCCGCAAACGGGCCATCGACCAGCTGCGGCGGCGGACCCACGACGTCGTCCCGGTGGAGACGGTGCGGGAGCTGGTGGGCCCGGACGGCGAGGACTTCGCCGAGCGGGTGGCCTGGAGCGCCGAGCTGCAGGCAGGACTGTCCTGCCTGCCGGCCGAGCAACGGGAGGCAATCGAATTGTCCTATTTCGTCGGCCTCACCCAGGCCGAGATCGCCGACCGGCTGGGCGCGCCGATCGGCACCGTCAAGGCGCGTATGGCTCGCGGCATGCGCCGACTGGCCGACGTGTTGGCAACTGAAGGGGCACACGCATGACTGCTGACCGTATGTCCGGGAACGACTCGCACGACCCGGGCGGGCACGACCACGAGCCCCCGGACCTGGCCGGACTGGTCGCCGGCGAGCTCGGCCGCGACGAGACGCTCGCGACCGCCCGCCACCTGCGCGGGTGCGCCGGCTGTATGGGTGAGCTCATCGACGTGATCGTGGCCCACGGCGCCCTCCGCTCGTCGGCGCGGGTCACCCGCCTCCTCGGCGGGCGGTCGCAAGGTGGGACGTGGGCGGGCGGGGGACCGGTTCCGGCAGGACGGGCACTCGCCGGCGGCACGGGCGGCGACGTCCCTGCCGACCACGCCGGGTTGCCGCCCCTGCGTGACGCCGTGCGGTCCGAGGGATCGGCCGACGGGGCGCTCGCCGCCGGCCGTCGCCGTCGCCGGATGTGGCGAGGAGCGACGGGCGCCGCCGCCGCCATCCTCGTCGTCGTGGGCACGACGCTCGGCGTGGTCGCCTCACGCCACGGCCCGGCGCCTGCACCGGTGGCGAGCGCTGCGCTGCGTCCGCTGGAGGCCCCTGCGTCAGCGACGGGCTCCGTCGCCGTGTACGCCTCCGGATCGACCCGTTCCCTCGCCGTCGACGCGCGCAACCTGCCCGGACCGGGACCCCAGTCCTTCTACGAAGTGTGGCTGCTCGACCCGGCCACCCAGAAGATGTTGCCGATGGGTGTGCTGTCGCCGTCGGGCCGGGGTGAGTACTCGGTGTCATCGAGCATCATGGGCGGGTACTCGGTCGTCGACGTCAGCCTCCAGGCGAACAACGGCGATCCAGCGCACTCGAAGACGAGCGTGCTGCGGGCGTACCTGCAGGTGTGACCGTGGCCACCGGCGGCGGGCAGCCGTCCGGCCCGCCGCCCGCCTCCGGCGCCCGGGACGTCGGCAGGCTCGAACGTGCCGCCCACGTCACTCGGGGCGAAGGAGACGGTGCTTTCGCAGGGGAGCGCCGCGTGCACACCCAGGATCCTGCAGGCACGGTCCGGTCATTGTCGTACACTCTTCGGATGCAGCAACCCCCGTCCCTGTCGATCGTCATACCCGTCCTGAACGAAGAAGACGAAATCGCCGTGATCCTCGGGGGCGCGATCGCCCACCTGGAGGAGCGGGGTGGCGACTGGGAAATCGTGATTGTCGACAACGCGAGCACTGATCGCACCCTTGAACGCGCAGCGCCCTACATCGACGGGCGGCGAGTCCGCCTGCTGAGGAACGAGGTCAACCAGGGAAAGGGGTTCTCGATCCGGAGGGGCATGCTCGACGCAAGCGGCGACCTGCGCCTCATGTGCGATGCCGACTGCGTTGCCTCGCTGCGCTCGCTCCCCGCCATGGAGCGCATGGCCAGCGATGCTCATGTCGTCGTCGGTTCCCGATCGAGCGCCGGCGCACACGTCACGCGGCAGCAACCGGTCCGCAGGCGCATCGTCGGCGCTGGCTTCATCGCGCTGACCCGGGCGGTTCTCGGAACACTCCCCCGGGACATCTACTGCGGGTTCAAGCTCTGGCAGGGGGACTGCGCCCAGGCGGTCTTCGGCAAGGTGCAGCTCGACGGTTGGGTCTTCGACGCCGAGGCTCTTGCCATCGCGCAGCGCATGGGCTATTCGGTGACCGAGATCGGCATCGAATGGAACAATCGACCCGACTCGCGGCTTTCCATTCGTCACAGCCTGTTGCCAGTACTCGGAGAGCTCACGAAGGCACGGCGCAATGTCCGCCAGACCATGGCAGCTGCCCCGGTCGAGGGCGAACGCACCCACTCCGCGTCGTGACGCAAGGGACCTGATCGCGCCGGTGCCGGACCTGGCGGCGTCACTGTCGTGGACGTGTCCCTGGTCGCCCGGGCATGCGATCCCGGCACCGCCTGTCGGCGGTTCCGGAGTGCGCGGGCATAGTCGGGGGTTCGGAGCGACACCGTCCCTGGTGTGACCGGGCAGCGGCAGCTGCAGGCATACGCGGGGAGACGCGACAGCGCCCGTGGTGCGAGACGCGACAGCGCCCGAGCTCTTCCTGATGCTGCATGCGCACCAATCCACCGCTTCAACCGGCTTGCAGGCCCGCGGTGACAGCATGTGCCCGCGGGAGGTGCGCATCGCGCACGGTCTTGACCGCCTCCTCCGGCGAGCCGCCGAGTGGGAACTGCGGGTCGACAAGCGCGCCGTCACAGACGAGGCCCGGCAGGGGGCCTGCGCCAGGCTCGAGGCGCACGAGCCGGCCACCGTCCGGCACGTCACCCTTCCCGAGCCCCGCGCCGAATCCCAGGTCGCGAGGCCGCTCCGTGGTACCAGCGCCCCGGCTTGTCTCGGCCATTTGCCCAGCGCAGCGCCACATTCTGGGACCTCCGTGTACCTGCCGACTGCGGAGTTCCGGCCGAACCTGGCGGACCCGGATGGCCGCGGGTAGGGTTGCGCCGCTGTCGGGACCAGTGGCGAGGTTGACCCCGGTAGACGGAGCGAACGTGGTCGTAGTGGTCAACATCGCATGAAAACCCTGATCCTTTGCGGAGGCAAGGGGACCCGGGCCTATCCGCACACGCTCGAGGTGCCCAAACCACTCTTGGACGTGGGTGACCGGCCCGTTCTCCGTCACGTGATGGAGATCTACGCCCGTCAGGGGTTCACGGACTTCGTCCTCTCGGCGGGGTATCGGGCCGATCTCATCCGCACGTTTGCCCACGACCTGCCGAGTGCGTGGAGTGTCGAGGTGGTCGATACCGGTGCGGACACGGGGACCGCCGGGCGCGTGCTCGGCTGCGCCTCCTCCATCGACTCCACGTTCATGGCCACGTATGGTGATGGTCTTGGCGCCGTGGACATCAAGGGGCTCCTCGCCTTTCACCACGCACACGGAGGTGCAATGACGGTCACCGCCGTGCCGCTGCCGTCGCCCTACGGCACGCTCGAGTGGGACGCCAACGGTCGTGTCCTGCGGTTCCAAGAGAAGCCGAGGCTGCACGACCATTGGATCAACGCGGGCTTCTTCGTGATCGAGCAGCGGGCGTTGGACCTTTGGAAGGGCGAGGATCTCGAACGAGACGTGCTGCCGGCACTGGCAGCGGCCGGTGAGCTCTATGCCTACCGGCACAGCGGATTCTGGCGCTCGATGGATACATACAAGGATGCGCTCGAGTTGAGCGCCTACTGCCGGAAAGGAGATGGACCGTGGACGATCTTGCCGGACGCCGAGTCCTCGTCACAGGAGCTACTGGCTTCATCGGATCGCATCTCACCCGGCGGCTCATCGACCTAGGGGCGCGTGTCCATGCCCTGACCAGTACGGTCTCGTCGGTCTACCCGGTTCGCCTGATCGATCTCCGTGACCGGATCACCCTCCATTGGGGGAACCTCAACGACAGCGGCGCCATGGAGGCGCTGGTCGAACACGCCCGCCCCAACGTGGTGTTCCACCTCGGTGCCTACACCCATGTCGGCAAGTCGTGGGACCGGATCGATGAGTGCATCCAGACGAACGTGCACGGCAGCGTGACACTTCTCCAAGCGTTGGCTCGCACGGACTACGAGCGTTTCGTCTACACGAGCACCAGCGAGGTGTACGGCGACATCGCTGTTCCGTTTGCCGAGGACGCGGCGGCGCAGCCGCTGTCTCCGTACTCGGTCAGCAAGTATGCCGGGGAGCAGTTCTGCCACATGCTGCAGCGTGGCCGCGGGTGGCCCATCGTGATCGTGCGGCCCTTCAATGCATACGGTCCGGCTCAAAGCCCAGATCGAATCGTCCCAGAGATCATTATGAAAGGGCTACGCAAAGAGCGGCTGTTGATGACGCAGGGGCGCCAGACCCGGGAGTTCAATTATGTAGATGACCTCGTCGACGGGTTCATCCGCGCCGCTACGGTGCCGGACATCGAGGGTGAAGTGTTCAACATCGGTGGCGGTGAGGAGTACTCGATGCGTGAACTGGCTCAGACGATCCTCGATCTCATGGGGAATCCCATCGAGCCTGAGTTCGGCGCACTTCCTGATCGCCCCACCGAGATCTGGGCGATGCGCAGCGATGTCACCAAGGCCCGCCAGCGTCTGGGTCTCCCGCCGTTCCGCCCACTCGCCGTCGGATTGGAGCCGACCATTGCCTGGTATCGCCGGGAAATGGAGCAGGCGAGCTCGCTGTTCTCGCCGTGAGCCCGGATAGCGTGCAGGGATGAGTGCCCTCGAGGTCGCGCGAAGCGAACCCGAGCGTGTCGCCCAACGGAGCGAGCATGGCGCCCAACGGAGAACGCGCCTCCGGACCCTCGGCGTCGTGTTTGTCGCTTACCTGGCCATCTCGATCGTCATGTGGTGGAACGTCTGGTCGACGCATCCGACCTCGACCGCCACGTGCGGATGCGGCGACACGTCCCTCTTCTTATGGTTCCTCGAGTGGCCCGCCTATGCCCTGGCCCATGGGCACAGTCTCTTCTACTCGACTGCGTTGTTCCACCCGGCTGGCATCAATCTTCTTGCGAACACGAGCGTGCTCGCTATCGGCGTCCCCCTCGCTCCGATCACCTGGCTGTTCGGACCGGTCGCCACCTTGAACGTGGCGTCCACCCTCGCACCTGCCTTGTCGGCCCTGGCAATGTGCTGGCTGCTCCTGAGGTGGGTGCGCTGGATGCCAGCGGCATTCCTGGGTGGCCTCGTCTTCGGGTTCTCCCCGTTCGCCTTCGAGAACGTGGCGGGCTCCCATCTGATGCTGGGCTTTCTGGCGCTGGTGCCGTTGATCGTGGCGTGCTTCGACGAGTTGTTGGTGCGCCAGCGCCGGCGACCCGCCGCAACGGGAGTCGCCCTCGGCCTGCTCGTGTCGTTGCAGTTCTTCGTGAGCACCGAGGTGCTGGTCATGGTGACGGTCATGGGCGCCGCCGGCGTGACGTTGCTGATCGCCTACGGGGCGTTCGGCCGTCGCCACGAGATCGCCGATCGGGCCTCCCATGCTCTCCGTGGCCTTGGGATCGCAGCCGCCGTCGCGACGGCGTTGCTCGCCTATCCGGTCTGGTTCGCGCTCCGCGGCCCGGCGCATCTGTCCGGGCTCGTGTGGCCAACGATCGAGCCGGGATCTGGCGGCATCTCACTCGGAGATCTCTGGGACCTGCACTTCATGACAAGCCTGGCCAATTGGATGCGGGCGACGGGCGGCTACCAGGGGCCGGCCCTGCCCCGGCCCGAATTCGTGGGCGCCGGGATACTCCTTGTGTTGGCAGTCGGTGGCGTCATCTGGCGACGAGATCGCCGGCTGTGGTTCTTTGGCGCGCTCGGGGTCGTGGCTGTCATCCTGTCCTTGGGCCTGCAGTCATTCTGGACTCCGTGGCGCATGCTTGTACACGTTCCGCTGCTCCAGAACGTCATACCCGGCCGGTTTGCCGCCATCACAACGTTCTGTGTCGCGGCGATGTTCGGCGTGGTTCTCGACCGCGTGTACAGCCGGGCGAAGTCGAGCGCCTGGCGCGCCGCCGCCCTACCGGCGACGCTCGGCGTCGCTGCCCTGGCAGTGGGTTCGATGGCGACGGCCATTGTCGGAAATGTTCCACTCACAACCACCGCCGTCACCAGCCCCGGTTGGTTCACCGACGTGGCTCCTCATCTTCCGCCGGGCCAGGTCGTGCTGGTGATTCCCGCACCCTTCACCTTGGACCAGTCGGCGGAGGGCTGGCAGGCCGTCGATTCCATGCGGTTTGCATTGGTGGGCGGATCAGGGCCTGGCAGCGTCCTTGAACGAGCGGGTAGGGAGCGGGCAGGTCAGCAGGTGATCAGTGCTGCTTCGTTCTCATTCGATGGGCCACCGATGCCGACTGCTGCGAACATCCGTGCCCTTCGAGATGCCCTCGCAGGTTGGGGCGTCACGGACGTGGTCATTCCCGACCCTGCCTTCGTCCCCCGTTATGAGCGCGTCACGAGCCCTGCCGCTGCGGTCGGGCTGCTCACCGTCGCGGTCGGTCGACGACCGCAGTACACCGCTGGCGCCTGGGTTTGGGGGCACGTTCGCACGCTCGCGCCACCTCGCTCCATCTCGGCGGCGGCCTTCACGGGCTGCACTCTCCCAGGGCTGTCCGCTCGCACCTCCCCATTGCGGGTGCCTGACTGCGTGATCGCGGCGTCTCGCCGTTCAGCATGAGCCAGGACGACGGTCCGCGTGAGGCGGGGCGCTTCCGGAGGTCGCCCGTGGCCCTTCTGGGGTCGGCGTTCGCCGTCTACCTCGCCCTATCGGTTCTGCTTTGGTGGCATGTGTGGTCGACGCACCCGACCTCTGTCGCCATGTGCGGCTGTAACGATCCCTCGCTCTTTGTGTGGTTCCTCGAGTGGCCCGCCTATGCCCTGACCCACGGGCACAGTCTCTTCTACTCGACTGCATTGTTCCACCCGGCTGGGATCAATCTTCTTGCGAACACGAGCGTGCTCGCCATCGGTGTCCCCCTCGCTCCGATCACCTGGCTGTTCGGACCGGTCGCCACCTTGAACGTGGCGTCCACCCTCGCACCTGCCTTGTCGGCCCTGGCCATGTGCTGGCTGCTCCGGCGGTGGGTGCACTGGCTGCCTGCCGCGTTCGTCGGTGGCCTGGTGTTCGGGTTCTCCCCGTTCGTCATCGTGAACCTGGCGGTCTCCCATCTGATGCTGGGCTTTCTGGCGCTGGTGCCGTTGATCGTGGCGTGCCTCGACGAGTTGTTGGTGCGCCAGCGCCGGCGACCCGCCGCAACGGGAGTCGCCCTCGGCCTGCTTGTGGCATTGCAGTTCTTCGTGAGCACCGAGGTGTTGGTGGTGGTGGTGCTGGTGGGCATGATCGGGGTCGTGCTGCTGGTGGCCCACTGTGCACTGACATGCCCTCGAGAAATCGCCAGACGTGCGCCCCATGCCGTGCGCGGCCTCGGGGCTGCTGCTGGTGTTGCGGTCGTTCTGCTCGGATACCCGCTGTGGTTCACCCTTGCCGGACCGGCCCACCTGTCTGGCCTTGTCTGGCCGGCGATCAGGCCGGGTTCAGGGAACCTCGCGCTGAGCGACCTCTGGCACCTGACGTTCCTGAATGCCCATGCCCTGAGCCTGTTCGCCGGGTACCAAGGTCCGGCGCTGCCTGAGCTCAGCTACCTCGGCCCCGGGTTCCTGGTGGTACTGGCGATCGGCGTCTCGATCTGGTGGCGCGATCGCCGGCTGTGGTTCTTCGGCAGTCTCGGGGTAGTGGCGGTGATCCTGTCGCTCGGCGTCCAGAGTTATTGGACCCCGTGGCGGTTGTTGGTCGGCGTCCCCATTGTCCAGAACGTCTTGACAGGCCGGATCCTGACGATCACGTTGCTGTGCTTCGCGGTCATGTTGGCGATCGTGATCGATCGGACTCGCGACGCAGTCCTGGCGTGGGTCGATCGCCTGGCTGCGCACAGAGCCCGGTGGCTTGCCGGGATGCGGGGAGGCGCGATCGGCGTCGGCAACGTGCTGGCTGCATCGACGGCGCTGGTGGTGGCCGCCGTGGCGGCGGTGCCGATGGCGACGGCCATTGCTGGCAATGTGCCTCTCACCACCGAAGCGGTCACCCTTCCTCAATGGTTCATCGAGGTGGGCCCGCACCTCCCTCCCCACCAAGTGGTCCTGACCTTTCCGCCGCCGATCACCGGAGCCTCGGCCATGACGTGGCAGGCCGTGGATTCCCTCCACTTCGCGTTGGCCACCGGCTCGGGACCCGAGAGCATCCCCCAGCGTGCGGGTAGCGAGCGAGCGGGCCAGGCCGTGATCACGGCGGCGGCTTCCGCCTTCCCGACCCTGATGCCCGCGACGCGGAGGAACGTGGTGGCCGTGAGGGACGCACTCCGCGGTTGGGGAGTGACCTACGTGGTGATACCGGATCCGGCGGTGCTGGTCCCGCATGCGGACCGCGACGCCGGTACCGCTTGGGCACTCGGGTTCTTCACGCTCGCTGTCGGCCGACCACCGCAGTACCGGGCCGGTGCCTGGGTCTGGTCGGACGTGCGATCTCCTGGAGCCCGAAGGGCGATCTCCCCCCAGGACTTCGTCCGCTGTACGGCAGCTGGGCGCTTCCGGGGCCCATCGCGTGACGCGGTGCCGGACTGCGTGTCGGCTGCGTCATTTCCCAGTTCCCATTGAAGCGAGGCGGCACACCATGCCGACCGACACACCGGCCGGCAGGCGACCGCCTCGCCTGATGATGCTTGCCTCCAGCCGCAAGGGCTGTTCCAAGATGCGGTTCAAGAACGCTGGCGTCCGGTCGAGATCCGTGCGGCCGCGCCGGCGCGACGACAGCCTGGAGGCGAGTCGTGCCGGGGCCACCAGGGGAAGCATGATCGAGTTGAAGTACGTCGCATGCACCGGCTGCCATCCTGCCCCGAGCACCCGTCGGCGAAGTGATGGGAGCGTATAGCGCCGGAAGTGGCGCAGTTGTACGTCGTGGTCGGTCCACAGCCATTGGTATGCGGGCACCGTGAGGACCAGCGTGGCATCGGGCGCGGCTACCCTCCGGAGCTCCTGCAGCGCTCGAGCGTCATCTTCCACATGCTCCAGAACGTCACAGGCCAACACGAGGTCGAATCGTCCCGTGTCGAACGGGAGCATCTCGAGCCCGGCTCGGCGTACGTCGCTCAAGCCTCGCGCCTGACAGAAGGCGACGGCATCGGCGGAGGGGTCGACACCCGCAGCGGGGCCGAGGGCACCGAACTCGACCAGGTTGCGGCCGGTGCCACATCCGGCATCGAGAATGTGGGGTGCCGGCGGCAGTTGGATGCGGTTGAGCAGCGCCCAGATGATCGCGCGCCGACCTCGAAACCACCAGTGGACGTCCTCCTGCTCGTACATCTCCGCATAGGCGAGGCGTTCCATGGCGAGACAGTACCGCGGCAGGTGGTGCCGTCAGCCACGTGCCGTGCCCTTGCCCCGTGACGAACGAACCGCACCATCGGACGTCTCGCATGCATGAGCTCCCGGGCGTGGTGGGATCGGGGGCCTCCACGGCCATGGTTGGCACAGGCGACCCGATCCTGCAGCTCACCGGTCATCCGGGGTCTGCCGTAGGCGTGGTCGAGCTCGGCGTCGATCCTGCGCATCCAGATGTCGAGCAGGGCCTCGGACCGGTCGGCGTCGGAAGCGTCAGCCGAGCGGGTCAGGCAGGCGTCGCACGCCGTGATGGGAACCTCAGCGGCTCCGCCTGCGGCCTCGACCGGCAACCCTTCCGTTTCCGTGGCGGAGGCGGGCCGGCAGCGAGCTCCCGGTCGACATTCCCGATGGTGAGCTTCTGGACGATGACCAGTGCCGCTCGCTCCCGGCAGAACGCCTTCGGGCACAGGGATTGCTCGGGGGACGGCGTGGACATCACATCAGATGCAGCTGACATGGAAGCCCCCTCTTCGACGAGGCCGGCGGTCGGGGGGATGGGCACTGCCGCTCGGGGGAGCGGGCGTCACCGTCCGGAGCGGCCTCGCACGCCCGCATTGTGTGGAGTGCGCGCGCCCGGCCCGCGTCGAGCATCCCGCCCTCCGCGTACTCCCCGCGGGCCCTGACCGCATTGAGGTGAAGGGTTAAGATCACCTGCCTATGCGCCAGGACGCCGGGTCGACGCCGCTGCCGCGTGAACCGACCGGAGACGTCCCGACCGGTGGCAGAGGCGGGGAGTCGTCGCTCCTCGCGTGGGTGCGGAGGCATGCAAGCCTCACCGTCTTCATGGCGTACGTGTTGCTCGGAGTGGTCTTTTTTTGGCCGGGCCTACTCCCAGGACACACTGTCTCTGCGGCTGACTACCTTTGGAATGCGGCACCGTGGAACACGGCCATACCTCATGGCGTACCGACCTACAGCATGTCCCCAATAGTGCGGGGGTCCAACCCGCAGTTGGTGGACGGCATTACGGTGTTCGAGCCCTACCTTCAATACACTAGATCCCAACTGCCGCATATCCCACTTTGGAATCCCTACATCATGGGCGGGATGCCCTACCTGGGCGACATGCAGTCCGCCATCTTCTCGCCATTCAACCTCCCTGCATACATTCTGCCATTCTGGTGGTCACTGGGCGTCATCGCGTTACTCAAGGTAGTGGTAGCAGCAACCGGATCATACCTGCTCGGTCGTGCCCTCAAGATGGGCATCGCGGGTGCATTTCTTGCCGGTCTCGTGTTTGGGTTCGGGCTGTTCATGATTGCGTGGATTCCCTGGCCCCTCACCGATGTATTCCCTCTCATCCCTTGGATGCTTCTGGCCACCGAGCGGCTGGTCCGCAAGCCAGGTATTCTGCCGGGAGCAGCACTGGCCAGTCTCGTGGCGTTGCAGTTCTTCGGGGGAGAGCCCGAGTCGAGCGTCTACGCGATTGCAGCCGTCGGTGGGTATTTTGTCCTTCGCTTGATGCAGGGTGAAGGTGGTGGTGTCGTCGCTGCTGCGAGATCGGCAGGCCGTGGATGGAGAACCCGATTCACGGCAGTGACATCCGCCGCGACGCGACCAGTGATTGCACTCATTATTTCCCTGAGTATCGGAACTGCAATCGCAGCGGTCACCATACTGCCCTTCCTCGAGCTCCTCCGGCATTCAAATGACCTTGCTGCCCGTCCGCGGGCCGCAGTGCACGTACAGACCCAGTACATATTCGCCGCCTTCTTGCCAAATTACTTTCCCGGTAGTTTTGTGATCGTCAGCGCGTTCTATGCAGGCGTTCTACCGCTCTTCTTGGGGATCGTCGCACTCTTCCGCCGTCGGGTCGAGCGGATCGTCGTCGCAGTTGTTGGCATCCTGAGTGTGCTCGTGGTTCTCGGGATCCAGCCGTTCTTCGGCATCGCGGGTAAGACGCCCGTCCTCGACCTGACCTACCTCACCCGCCTGACCATCATCTATCTTCTCTGTATCGCGCTCCTGGCTGGATGGGGCCTCGACGACCTTCTGCGTCGACGACCAGACCGGCGGCAGACACGGAAGATGGGAATGATGGCCCTGGGCCTTCTTGCCCTACCCGTCGTGGTCGTTGCCGCTACCAGCGGCACGTCCCTTCGTTATCTCGGCCGGGCGGTCGACATCGCCTGGCTGTTCGGTCGCGCTCCCCTGCACAATGCGCCACACGAGATACCGATCGATCGCCTGGCCGCCTTGATCGTCTGGCTCACCGTGGCGGGGGCCGCGGTACTCCTGTTGGCGTTCCGCTCCCGGGGAAAGATCCCACGCGGAGTTTTTGCTTTCCTTTGTCTCGCTCTGGTGGCGATGGATCTCTTCCAAGCGGGTATGGGTTATAACCCTGCGATCCCCACTTCTCATGCGGTGCAACCAGTGACCGGAGCGATCCGTTTCCTTCAACGGCAGCGACCAGCCCGTTTTGTGGCGGTGACACCGTACGACAAGGTGAACCCGCTTCCGCCAGATGTGAACCTCCGCTATGGCCTGTACGATCTTCGCGGCTACGACCTCCCAGTGGTGACCCGGTTTTCCAACCTGTGGAGGCGCTACGTGTCTCCGCCGATCCCTCTTCTGCCTGAAAACACGCCGTCGGTTCCTCTCACCATCGAAGCGGGATTGTCACCCAGCACGATGAGGGTGCTGTCCTTGTACGGAGTACGTGACATCCTTGAACAGAAGAATGAGCCGCTGAACGAGCCGAAACTGCCCGTGGTGTACAGCGGTCCTGACGCGACTATTTACGCCAATCCGGGTGCATTGCCGCGGGCATGGGTAGTGGCCGGACAGAGAGTCGTGACCAGTGGTGGCCAAGCGCTGACCGCACTGGGGGCGGCGGGATTCGATGCACGACGAGAAGTGATCACTGAGCACCGGTTGCCCGGGTTGTCGACGTCACAGGCAGTTCCCGGCATCCCCGGTAGCGCTCGCATAACCGACTACACGGCTGAGCGGGTGGCGATCAGCGTTCAGACGGATCGGGATTCGCTGCTCGTTCTCTCTGATACGTACTATCCCGGATGGAAGGTGACAGTCAATGGGCGGCTCGAGCCCATCCGGCGCGTGGATTATCTGCTGCGCGGAGTGAGCGTGCATGCCGGAACCGACCGCGTCGTGTTCACATACGACCCGAGCAGCTTCCGGATGGGTTGGATGGTGAGCTTGACGGCGTCGATCGTGCTGGGAGCCTCCGTCGTGGTGTGGTACTGGCGGCGCCGGCGACCTGCGCGACGTGGAACAGGCCATGGTCCGGACCCGTTGGGTGGCTACCTGGCGCCGTCGTCGGAGGTCACAGCAGGATCCCGTTCCGACGTGCCTGTGTCGCGAGGTCCTCCCGCTGTCATGTAGGTGCGGCAGCCGCGGGCGCACGTCGGCATTGACGGCCTGGCTGGCGGCGGATGAGGCGTGGTGGTACCGGTCGTCGATCCCCACGCGATGCCCTTCGAACAGCCTGGCGCATCGGGAGCGGGCGGCGGTTCCTCTGTCCCTGGCTGCCCCCTGGCTGTACCCCCTCGGGAGCCGACACCGGGGGTGTCGCGGAGCTCGCGGGACCTGGCGAGGCGGTGGTGACCGGTGGGCTCAGCGATCACTACGGCGCGGTCATCGGCGGGGCAGCAGTCGGACGCACGGGTGTTCGGTTCCAACGCATTGACTTGAGGCGAAGGGCATGCTTCTCGACCACCCACCAACTGGCTATCGCGAATGGAGCAACGGCCAGGACGGAGAGGAGGGCATATGGGGCACTCCGGATCTGAGCGGGGTGTGCCGGTGAGCTGGAGATCCGCGATCGCGTAGCGGGGGTCCACCAATCTGAGGTTGTTCGACGACTTCAGAACTGGAGGACCCCCGTGATCACAGACCCTACGCGCGCGATCGAGTGGATGATCGGACTCGGCGAGGTCCGCTTCCTCGGCTGCGAAGACGGACCGGCCGGGGAAGCCGTCATCGTCATCGAGACGGCGGCCGACCGGGAGGGGTGCCGAGACTGCGGAACCGTGGCCCGGTCCAAGGATCGCCACGACGTCACGCTCGTCGACCTCCCGCTCTTCGGACGCCGGGCCCGGACGGTCTGGCGCAAGCGTCGCTGGTTCTGTCCGGATCCCGACTGTCCCCGGGGCTCGTGGACCGAGTGCGACGAGGCGATCGCGGCTGCCCGCCAGGTCCTCACCTCCCGGGCGGCCCGGTGGGCCACCGAGCAGGTCGGCAGGCATGGGAGGAGCGTCTCAGAGGTCGCCGGCGAGCTCGGTTGCGACTGGCACACCGTGAACGACGCCGTGGTCGCCTATGGGGAGGCGCTCCTGTCCGCGGACACGGAGCGGATCGGCACCGTGAGCGCCCTCGGGCTCGACGAGACCCTCATGGTCCGCGTCGGCACGTATCGGACCCAGCGCTTCACCACGCAGCTCGTCGACGTCCGTGCTGGCCGGCTCCTCGACGTCGTCCCTGGTCGGGACTCCAACGGTGCGACCGCCTGGCTGGCGTCCCAGGGTGACGAGTTCTGTGCAGCGATCGACTACGTCACGATCGACCTCTCCGGCCCCTATCGCAAGGTCGCCGAGGAGCAGCTACCCCACGCCACCCTGGTCGCCGACCCGTTTCACGTCACGAAACTCGCCAACACGAAGCTCGACGAGTGCCGCAGACGGACCCAGCAGGACGTGCTCGGCCACAGAGGGAGGAAGGACGACCCCCTCTACCGGTGCCGTCGACTCCTCACCAAGGCGAAGGAGCGCCTCGACGAGCAGGGTGCCGAGAAGCTCGCCGGGTTGCTGCGGGCGGGAGATCCGAGGGGCGATGTCGGCACCCTGTACACCGCGAAGGAGGCCGTCCGGGAGATCTACTCCCACGCCGATGAGCCCATCGCCCTCGAGTGGGTGACCCAGCTCGCCGACGACCTCCAAGACGCCGACTACCCGGTCGAGGCCCGCTCCCTCGGACGCACGCTCATGCGCTGGCGGCATGCGATCGTCGCCTGGCACCGGGCGAAGGTCACGAACGGACCCACCGAGTCGATGAACAACCTCATCAAGCGGATCAAGCGCGTCGCGTTCGGGCTGGTGTCGTTCCGGAACTACCGGATCCGCGCGCTCCTCTACGCCGGCAAGCCGAACTGGAGCCTGCTCGGAACGGTCTCACCCCGCTGAGATCCGAAGAACC
>JAJZDI010000015.1:57559-81455 GCA_021806045.1 Actinomycetes bacterium | reverse complement strand
TAGCGGATCTCGGGGTCGACGGTGCGGATGGCGTCGAGGACGCGGGTCACGCCGAGGGCGGTGGTCTCGCCGGTGAGGACCGGCTGGTTCCACGAGGTCTGGACGAAGGACTGGGCGGCCAGGTTGTAGACCTCGGTCGGGCGGTGGTCCCGGAGGATCCCGATCATCGACACCTCGTCGAGGAGGTCGCCGGCCACCAGCTCGATGCGGTCCTGGATGTGGGCGATCCGCTCGAAGTTCACCGTCGACGACCGGCGGACCATGCCGATCACCTCGTACCCCTGGTCGAGGAGGAACTCGGCCAGGTAGGAACCGTCCTGACCGGTCACGCCGGTGATCAGTGCTCGCTTCGACATCGGTGGATGCTCCTCGTGGGTGCTGGGTGTGGACGGCTCGGTCGGATGGGGTGCGGGGCCGGCGTCAGCCCGGCCGGCCCGGGGGGGCCGACCGCCACGACGGTGGGCGCTTCTCGGCGAAGGCGGCGATGCCCTCGGCCGCCTCGGCGCCCTGGCTGGTGACGGTGAGCATGGCGTGGAGGTATGGCAACGCCTGCTCGGCGGCGGCGTCCCACACAGCGTAGAACGAATCCCGGCCCGCCCTCATCGCCTCGGGCGGTTTGGTGGCCAGGGTGGCGGCCAGCTCGGCCACCGCCGCATCGAGCTCGTCGTGGGGGACCACCCGGGTGACGAAGCCGAGGCGGTCGGCCTCGGCCGCGTCCACCACCCGACCCGTCATCATCAGCTCCAACGCCTTCTTCGGTGCCATGGAGCGCACCAGGGGCACCGTCACCATGTAGGGCCACAGGCCGACGTCGAGCTCGGGGGCGCCGAAGCGGGCCCGCTCCGACGCCACCACCAGGTCGCACGCCAGGGCGAGGCCCATCCCGCCGGCCATGGCCCAGCCCTGGACCCGGGCGATCGTGGGCTTGCCCAGGGACCACAGCTGCTCGAACAGGGCGGCCAGCCGCCCACGGGCGCGGTGGAGGTCGGTGAAGGCATCGGTGCCCGCCGTGCCCTCGGGGGCCATGCCCGACAGATCGGCACCGGCGCAGAAGGCCTTGTCGCCCGCGCCGGCCAGGACGACGACACGGACGTCCGGATCGTCCTTGGCCCGGGTGACCGCCTCCGACAGGCCGGCGATCACGTCCCACGTCATGGCGTTCCGCCGTTCCGGGCGGTCGATCGTGCAGGTGAGCACCGGCCCGTCGAGGACGACAGCCAGGTCAGCGTGGGGAGCGGGCGCGTCGGTCACCGCACGACGCTACCCGTTCGGCTGGGTGCCATCCGTTCGGCGGGGCCACCGCGCACCGCTACCGTGGCCCCATCGCCACCGTCGCCCTGTGCTCCTTCCGCCTCGGCGGGTCCGACGGCGTCGCCGTCGAGGCGGCCAAGTGGGCCGCCGCCCTCGAGGTCCTCGGCCACCGGGTGGTGACGGTGGCCGGCGAGGGACCCGTCGACACCGTGGTCCCCGGCCTGGCCATCGACGCGCCGGCGCCACCGGACCGGGCCGAGCTGGAGGACGCCCTGGGCGCCGCCGACCTGGTGGTGGTGGAGAACGTCTGCTCCCTGCCCCTCAACCCGGCCGCCGGCGAGGTGCTGTCCCGGGTGCTCGCCGGTCGGGCGGCCGTCCTCCACCACCACGACCTCCCCTGGCAGCGCCCGCAGTTCCCTCCCGACACGCCGGTGCCGGACGACCCCCGGTGGCGCCATGTGACCATCAACGAGCTGAGCCGGGCCGAGCTCGCCCGGCGGGGCATCGGGGCGGTGTGCGTGCCCAACACCTTCGACACCGACCGCCCCCGTCCACCGGCGTGGGAACGTGATGCGGCGGCGGCCTCGGTGCGTTCCGCCCTCGGGATCGGGGACACAGACCGCCTCATCCTCCAGCCCACCCGGGCCCTGGCCCGCAAGAACGTGGCCGCCGGCATGGCGGCCGCCGCCGAGCTCGGTGCCACCTACTGGCTCCTCGGCCCGGCCGAGGACGGCTACGGGCCCGAGCTCGAGCGCCTGGTCCGGTCGTCACCGGCGCCGGTGGTGGTGGGGAAGGCACCGGACGGCCACCCCGTCGGCATCGACGACGCCTACGGCGCGTGCGACGCCGTCGCCCTCCCCTCCACCTGGGAGGGGTTCGGCAATCCGGCGGTGGAGTCCGCCGTCCAGCGGCGACCCCTGGTCATCGGCCCCTACCCGGTGGCGGACGAGCTGGCCGCCCGGGGGTTCGAGTGGTTCGGCCTCGACGACCTGGACGACCTCGGCCGGTGGCTGGCACGTCCCGACGGCCGGCTGCTCGAGCACAACCTGGCCGTGGCCGACGCACACTTCGCCCAGCGTGACCTGCCCGAGCGCCTGGCCCGGGTACTGCCCCCCCTCTGAGCGCCCCGGCCCCGTCACCGGCCTGCGCCGGCCGGGCGCCGATTACCATTGCCGGATGGTCGATCCCCGTCTTGCCGAGCCCGAGCAGGACCGCGCATCCCGGCCCGCCGGCACCAGTCGCCGGCTCCCCGCCGAGCAGCGCCGCAGCCAGTTGTTCGACGTGGCGCTGGTCCTCTTCGCCGAGCGGGGTTACTCGGCGACGACCATGGACGACATCGCCGAGGCGGCGGGGGTGACCAAGCCCCTCCTCTACCAGCACTTCGACTCCAAGCGCGCCCTGTACCTGGAGCTGTGCGAGGCGATCTCCCAGCGCATCATCGCCCAGGTGGCCGAGGCGACGGCGGTGGCGGCCGGTCCCCGCCAGCAGGTCGAGCTCGGGTTCGCCGCCTTCTTCTCCCTGGTCGCCGACGACGAGGCTGCGTTCCGGTTCCTGTGGGGACGCGACGTGCCCGACGACCCCGAAGTGGGCAAGGCCCTGCGGCGGGTGGAGGACGCCATCGCCGAGGCCATCGACCCGCTGATCGATGCCGGGCTCGACCCCGAGCACCGCCTCACCCTGGCCCACGCGGTGGTGGGCATGGCCGAGGGTGCCTGCCGCCGGTGGATCGACTCCCGCCAGTTCCACTACGCGGAGGGCGGGGACATCCTCGACGACGATGCCCGGGCCGCCTCACGCCACGCCGAGGCCGAGCGCATGGCGGTGCGGCTGGCCGACCTGGCCTGGGCCGGCCTGCGCCAGGTCCACCGGGTCTGAGCCCGGCGCCGGGAGGCGGCGGGGCACCTCAGGCGCTGACCGATCCCTCCACCACCGGCCGGCTGGTCGGCTGGACGGCACCCCCGGCGTGCTCAGCGGTGATGGCGTAGGTGGGCACCGCCACACCGGGATCGGCCCCGAAGGCCGACTCGGACGGGCTCGGGCCGAGCAGCCCGAGCGACACCGGGCCGGTCGGGAGCACGGCCCACAGCTGGTAGGTGCGGTCGGCGGCCAGCGGCGCCAGGCCGTGGGCCACCAGGTAGCCCGTCCCCGAAGAGGTGAGCACCAGGGTGACGCTGGCACCGGCGCCCGACGACCCGGTGGGCGGCGTCAGCCGCACCCGCTCCGACGTCGGGTCCTCGAGGGCGGCCGCCACCGCCTGGGACAGGGCCGGGCGGGCCGCGCTGGCCTGGAGCTGCCCGACCCGGTGGTCGAGGCGGGCCACCTGGACCCCGAGCACGGTGGCCAGCACGGCGGCGACGGCCGCCACCGCGGTGGCCGCACGCACCCACGCTCGCCCGTTCCGCCTGGTCAGCGGGACCACGGAACCTCCCGCAGGTTCGCCGGCAGATGTGCGCCCGGTGCCGGTCGCCGCCCCCGTCGCGGCCGGTGCGGCGGGCCGCTCCAGCCGGCCGGCCAGGGCCTCCCAGCCCGGGCCGGGGGAGTCCGCGCCGGGCCGGCCGGCGGGCAGGCGCTCGGCGATCCGGTCCCACAGCTCGGCGGGAGCCTCGGCCCCGCCGTTGCCGATCAGGCCGGCCACCTCACGGTGGGCGTCGACCTCGGCGGCGCAGCGTGGGCACTGTGCCAGGTGTGCCTCCACCTCGGCCGCCTCGTCGGGCTCCAATGCGTCGAGCACGTAGACACCGAGGAGCTCCTGGAGCTCCTCGTGGGTGCGGGACGGCACCGGACCGTCGCTGACCGGGCTCACCGGTCCACCCCGGCGGCCTCGACCCCCCGCTCGGCCAGGACGGCACGGAGACGGCCCAGGCCGGATCTGATCCGGCTCTTCACGGTTCCCTCGGGGGTGTCGAGCATCACTGCCACCTCTTTGTACGTGTGACCGCCGAAGTACGCCAGCTCGATGGGCCGGCGTACATCGGCCGGCAGCTCGTCGAGGGCGTCACGCACGGCGCCGGCGACGGCCAGGTCCCACACCTGGTGCTCCAGGTCGTAGCCGGCGGTGGCCGTCTCCCGTGCCGTGCGGTCCTCGCGGGCGCGCCGGGACGTCTCGGACCGGACCAGGTCCACCGACTTCCCGTGGGTACGGGCCAGCAGGAAGGAGCGGAGGGTCCCCCGCTGTGCGTCGAAGCGCTCGGGGTTGCGCCACAGGTCGACGAAGACCTCTTGGGCGATCTCCTCCGCCGCCTGCTGGCTGCGGATGACCCGCCGGGCCAGTGCCAGGACGGCGCCGCCGTGCCGCCGGTAGGCCTCGGCCAGCGCCGCCTCGTTCCACCGGCCGATCGACACGACGAGCGCTGCGTCGCTCACCTGTTGCAGATCCGGTTCCATGCCCGTTCGTTCGGAACCGGGGCCGGTTTCGGATGACGAAGCCGGCACCGGGCCTCGACCGTCGTCGTTCCCGGCCATGCCCCACGGTACCGCCGGCCCGCCCGTCGACCCCGCATGGCTGGCGCCGTCCGAGGGGGAGCCGGCCGTGGGGCGCCGGCCGTGGAGTTGCTGAACGTGGTGTAGCCAGCCCTGGCGGGAGGCCATCCGGCCGGGCGGTCATCCGGATCAGCGCCGGCTCCGAACACGGGGCATGGAAACCGCAGCGCCCACCCCAGCCCGTACCGCACCCACCGACCATCACGCCCCCCGCTCCCGGCGACGCCGTGCCGGGCGCCGGGCGGTAGCCGCCGTCGCGCTGGCCGCCGCCGGGGTCCTCGTCGCCGCCTGCTCGTCGTCAGCATCGGCCGGACATGCGGCGGGTACGTCGGCGGGGCCGACCATCACCATCTCGAACTTCGCCTACCACCCGGCGACGCTGACCGTGCACCCCGGAGCCCACGTCACGGTGACCAACACCGACAAGGTGGCCCACACGCTCACCGCGAGGTCCGGGATGTTCGACACCGGCCTGATCCAGCCCGGCCAGTCGGTCACCATCATCGCCCCCAGTGCGGATGGCACCTACCCGTACTTCTGCAGCGTCCACCAGTACATGTCCGGGACCCTCGTCGTCGCCGGCTGACGACGCCCGGCACCCCGGCGGCGCCCGCTCACGCCCACCGGTCCCGCCCCCGGCGCCAGCCCATCGCCGCCCCCGTCCAGGGCCATCGCTGTTCCTGCACGCCCGGCACCTGGCCGTCGCCCGCCGGGCCCACCGACCGCCCCACCCCAAGCAACCACAAGCCAACCGAGGAAACCCGAAGGAGGAGCACCATGTCCACACCCGTCCCCCCCGGCGCGGCACCGCCCGTCGACGTCGACGAGCGAGCGATGCGCCAATTGCTCGAGGAGTCCCAGGACCTGCACGCGGATGCCATGCGGACGACAGCCGGCGCCCTCGACGAGCTGGTCGAGACGTCGGCCGAGCGCATGGCGGACCGCGATCCGGACGAGCAGGCAGCCGTCGCCCGCCGTCGTTCCCCCGCCCTGAGCGGCGCCGCCCTCGGCGGCGGTCTGCTCGCGGCGGCCGGCATCGGTGCCGCGATGCAGGCGGCCCTGTCCGCCCCGGCGTTCGCCGCCGCGCCGACCGACGTCCAGATCCTCCAGACGGCGGCGTCGATCGAGGTGCTGGCGGTGGGCACCTACAAGACCGCCCTGACTCTGCCGTTCATCGGCGGCTCGTCGGCCAACGGGGTGGTCAAGGCGTTCGTCACCACCACCATGCAGCAGCACCAGCAGCACGCCCAGGCGTTCAACGCGGCCATCACCACCCTCGGGGGTGCCCCCCAGAACAGCCCTGATCCGGCACTGGCCAAGGTGGTCCAGGCCGCGGTCCCGGGCCTCACCTCCCCCGGCCCCGTGGTCGCCCTCGCCCTCGAGCTCGAGCAGGGCGCGGCCGAGACCTACGTGGCCAACGTGGCCGCCCTCCACGACGCCAACGCAAAGAAGACCACCGCGTCGATCATGGGCGTGGAAGCCCAGCACGCGGCCATCCTGCGGGCCGTCCAGGCCCTCCTCTCGGCCAATGCACCCCAGCTGATCACCCTCGCCCCGGGGAACGTGGCCCAGCTACCGGCCGCTGCCGGCTCCGTCGGTTTCCCCGCGGCCTTCTTCCCCACCGACCAGGCACGTCCCGCCACCGAAGGAGCACGGTCATGAGATTCCGCCGCACCACCGCAAACGCGTCCCTCGCCGGCTCGGAGTCCGAGCTGGCCGCCATGACGAGGGACCTCGAGGCCATCCACAACGAGGTCTCGCTGCCCCGCCTCACCGAGGCCGTGGGCGAATGGACCGAGCACGTGCGCACCAGCCGGCGGGGGTTCCTGGTCGGTGCCGGCGCCGTCGCCGGGGGTGCGCTCCTGGCCGCCTGCTCCTCGGGGGCCACGGGTGCGTCCGGTGCCGCCAAGGCGACCACCGGCGGGGCCGCGTCCTCGGGCGCCCTCACCGGCGACCTGGCCGTCGCCGGGCTGGCAGCCAGCCTCGAGAACCTGGCCGTCAACGCCTACAACGCCGGCATCAGCGCGGCCAAGGCGGGCAAGCTCGGCACCGTCCCGCCCGCGGTGGTGACGTTCGCCACCACGGCGATGGGCCAGCACGCCCAGCACGCCCAGGCGTGGAACTCGATCCTGAAGGCGGCCGGCCACAAGACGGTCACCACCGTGGACCCGGTCCTCGGCCCGATGATCACCCAGCAGCTCGGCCAGGTGACCGACGTCGCCGGACTGGCCAAGCTGGCCCTGTCCCTCGAGGACGTCGCCGCCGCCACCTACCAGGCGGGGATCGGCGCCATCTCGTCACCGGCGGCCGTGAAGGTGGCGGCCAGCATCCAACCGGTGGAGCTGCAGCACTCGGCCATCCTGCTGTTCGCCCTCGGGCAGTACCCGGTGCCCAACGCCTTCAGCCCCACCACCGGCGCCCGGCCCGTCAGTGACCTGACGGGCTGAGCCCCACCGTTCCCGGACAACCGGGCACAACGCCACGGCCGGCCCGCGCGGGGCCGGCCGTGGCGCGCGTGCCACCCACCGGCAGATCACCGGCAGCCCGCTCATCCGCCAGGGCCGGTCGCTCCGAACACCAGGCATGCACACCGACCTCGACACCTTCGCCCGGCGCTCGGCACGGCTCGACTGCGACGGCATCGACTTCGACTCGTTCCGCGATGCACCGCTCCCCCCCGACGCGCTCCGGTGCCTCCGCTACATGCACGACGTGGAGAGCCACACCGTCTGCTACCTGCGTGACGTCCTCGTCACCCGGGCCCACCGCGACCCGGAGCTGACGGCGTTCCTCACCTTCTGGAACTACGAGGAGCACTGGCACGGCGAAGCCATCGCCCGCGTGCTCGACGCCCACGACGAGCAGTCGGGCGCACCACGGATCGCGGCAACGCGCTCCCAGCTGCCCCGCCGGGACGGACTGCGGCCGCTCGCCTTCCAGGTCGCCTCGGCGCTCACGCCACACGTGGTGGCGGTCCACATGACGTGGGGCGCGGTGAACGAATGGACGACCCAGGCCGCCTACGCCCGGCTGGCAGCCAAGGCCGACCACCCCGTCCTCACCGAGCTCCTGCGCCGGATCATGCGCCAGGAGGGGCGCCACATCGACTTCTACTCGTCGCGGGCCAGGGACCGCCTGGAGGCCTCGCCCGCCGCCCGTCGCCTGACCCGGTGGGCCCTGCGGCGCTGGTGGGCACCGGTCGGCAGCGGCGTGATGCCCGCCGAGGAGGTCCGGTTCCTCGCCCGCTACCTCTTCGACGGGCCCGAGGGAGCCCTGGCGGCGGCCCGGATCGACCGGCACGTCGACCGCCTGCCCGGCCTGGCGGGACTCAACCTGCTCGCCACCGCCACCGGCGCCGCCACCGTTCCGGGCATCTCCTCCGTGCCGGGTGTCCCCACCGTGCCGGATGGCCCCTCACAGATCGGCTCCGGCGCCGGCGCCACCGCCCCCATCGGTGCCGGCGCCGGGCCCGGCGGCACGGTGCGGCGGGCGGCCTGAGCGGCGGCTCCCCGAGCCCCTGGCCAAAACCCGACCGGATTGGTAAGGTACTTACCTGACCGATCTGGTAAGGATTCGGTCCGGGACGGCACCGGCCGCAACCGGCGGTGGGTGCCAGCAAGGAGGAGCCATGGCCGCCACACGATCGCTGTTCACCTTCCCCAACCCGGTGAACGAGTACGCCGCCCGCACGGTGGCGACCGGCGTGGTGGTCATGTGCGTCGCAGCCGTCTCCCTCGATCAGCCGTGGCTGGCCGTGGTCATCTGCCTCGGGTTCTGGGCCCGGGTCCTCACCGGCCCGAAACTGAGCCCGCTCGGCCAGCTGGCCACCCGCGTGATCGCTCCCCGCCTCCCCGTCGCACCGCGGTTGGTGGCCGGCCCGCCCAAGCGCTTCGCCCAGGGCGTGGGCGTCGTCTTCTCCACCACGGCCGCCATCCTGTGGGTGGGCTTCGGGCTGACCATCGCGGGGGGCGCCGTGCTGGCGGCCCTGGCGGCGGCGGCCTTCCTCGAGGCGGCCTTCGGGCTGTGCCTGGGGTGCAAGACGTTCGGCTTCCTCATGCGGGCCGGCATCGTCCCCGCCGAGGTGTGCGAGTCGTGCGCGGACATCACCCTCCGCCACCCGGAGCTGGCCTCCACCCGGGCGGCCTGAGCGCCAGCGGGAGACCCGCGCTCGTCACCCGAGGAGGGGAACCAGCGCGGTGGTGAGTCCGAAGAGGGTGGTGGCGCAGGCGACGTAGTGCTCGTCCTCGCCCCCGGCGGGGTCGGCCACGTCCTCCCACGGCTCCAGTTCCACCGCCGCCAGGTCCAGGGCGGCCAACCGGTCGGCCAGCGTGCCGGGCCCGGACGGGAGGTCCCGCACCAGCCGGCGGATGGTGGCGGTGCGGGGGGCCGCCTCCGGGTGCCGTCGGCGGACGAAGGCGACGTGTTCGGTCGCCATGGCCACCACCACGTCGGCCCGCTCGAGGTCGTCCGGTGTCACCTGGTGGCTCCGGTGGCCGTCGGCCCGCACACCGACGGCGTCGAGCGCGTCGCGGGTGCGCCTGCTCATCGGCTGGCCCTCCACCACATGGGTGCCCGCCGTGGCCACCCGGACCCCGGCGCCGGCCAGCATGGCCCCGGCCATGACCGAGCGGGCCGCGTTCCCGGTGCACAGGGTCACGACGAGTGGCCCGGGCACGTCGATTCCAGCGGCTTCGAGCTCGGGCACGGCCTCACGGTAGCGGGATGGCGTCTATGTCGAAGTCACCGGCGCTGGCACGGATGTGCCGCAGCAGCTCGACCAGTCTGCGGGCGTCGGGAGCGGCCACACCTGGCTGGGTGAAGACCTGGGCGTTGAGCGCGGCCGTCGCACCGGCCAGCAGGTCACGCCCGGCTGGCAGCAGCTCCACCAGGGTGGTCCTGCCGTCGGTGGGGTGCGGGACCCGCCGCACCAGGCCGTCGGCCTCGAGGCGGTCGACCACGTTGGTGACGGACGCCGGATGGACCTGAAGGCGCCTCCCCGCCTTGGACAGGGGGAGGGCGCCGGTGCGGGTGAAGGAGAGCAGGGTGAGGAGCTCGTAGCGGGCGAAGGACAGCCCGAAGGGACGCAGGGCGGCGTCGATGCGGGCCAGGTAGAGCTGCTGGACCCGGATGACCGAGGTGACGAGGGCCATGCCGTCGGCTGCGTCCTCCCACCCGTGCCCCTCCCACTGGCGGCGGGCCTCGGCGATGGGGTCGAACGGCAGCGCTCCCGGGCCGCTCACCCGACCCGCCCCGTGCCGACCCGCCCCGTGCCGACCCGCCCCGCGCCGACCCGCCCCGCGCCGACCCGCCCCGCGCCGACCCGCCCCGTGCCGGAGGACGGGCCTGCCGCACTGCCACCGCCGCCGGGACGGGACCCGACCTGCAGATACTTTGACATCCAACTAGTATGGCGTGGGCCGGCACCCGGATGGTGCGGCGACCTCGGAACACGCGGCACGGAGGGGACGACGATGGGCGACGACCAGCTACACCGCCCTCGCCATCCCGTGCGGGTCGTCACCGCCGCCAGCCTCTTCGACGGGCACGATGCCGCCATCAACATCATGCGGCGCCTCCTCCAGGCCCAGGGGGCCGAGGTTGTGCACCTCGGCCACAACCGGTCGGTGGACGAGGTGGTGTCGGCAGCGGTCGCCGAGGACGTCCAGGCGGTGGCCATCAGCTCCTACCAGGGCGGCCACGTCGAGTACTTCACCTACCTGGTCGAGCGCCTGGCCGCCGAGGGCCGGCCCGACATCGCCGTCTACGGCGGCGGGGGGGGCGTCATCATCCCCTCCGAGATCGCCCTCCTCGAGCAGGCCGGCGTGCGGCGCATCTTCTCCCCCGCCGACGGCCAGCGCCTCGGCCTCGAGCGCATGGTCAACATCATCATCGAGGAGTCGGACCGCGACCTGGCCGCCGACCAGCCCGCCGATGCCGACGGGCTGCTTGTCGGGGACGTGCGGGCCCTGGCCCGGGTCATCACCGCCATCGAGGCGGGCGCCCTGCGCCCCGATCTCTCTGGCGCCATCAGCGCCGCCGCCCGGCGCCGGCAGGTCCCCGTGCTCGGCGTCACCGGTACCGGGGGGGCGGGCAAGTCGTCGCTCACCGACGAGCTCATCCGGCGGTTCCGTCTCGACCAGGGCGACAAGCTCCGCATCGCCGTGCTGGCCGTCGACCCGACCAAGCGGCGGGGCGGCGGCGCGCTGCTCGGCGACCGGATCCGCATGAACGCCATCGACACCCCCCAGGTCATGTTCCGCTCGCTTGCCACCCGGCAGAGCACGTCGGAGATCCCCACGCCCGTCCCCGGCGCCATCGACGCCTGCCGGGCCGCCGGGTTCGACCTGGTGATCGTCGAGACTCCGGGGATCGGTCAGGGCGACGCCGCCGTCACCGACGTGGCCGACGTCTCCCTGTACGTGATGACGCCGGAGTTCGGCGCCGCCTCCCAGCTCGAGAAGATCGACATGCTGGACCTGGCCGATGTGGTCGCCATCAACAAGTTCGACCGGCGGGGGGGCGAGGACGCCCTCCGCTCCGTCCGCCGCCAGTGGGCCCGGAGCCACCCGGGGTCGGGAGCCGACCCCGAGGCCACCCCCGTCTTCGGCACGGTGGCGTCCCGGTTCCGCGACGAGGGCACCACCGCCCTGTACCAGCACCTCCGGGACCTCCTGGCCGGCGACGGGCTGCCGGTGGGCGAACCCCAGCTGCCGGCGCTGTCCGTGCGCGCCTCGACAGCGGCGTCACCCATCATCCCCACCGAACGGACCCGGTACCTGGCCGACATCGCCGGGACCGTGCGCGACTACCACGCCGAGACCGGCCGCCAGGTCGCCGCCGTCCGGCGGGCCAGCCAGACAGCGGCGGCGGCGGCCATCGCCGCCGAGCGGGGGGACGCCGCCGCACCGGCCATGGCCGCCCTGGCCGGGGAGCTGGCCGCCGAGGTCGACCCGTCGGCGCGGGCCCTCCTCGACGGACTGGCGCAGCTGCGCGACGACCTGTCCGGCGACGAGCTGGTGGTCACCACCGGCGCCGGCGAGCGCAGGACCCCGCTGTGGCGCCAGTCCCTGTCGGGCACCCGGGTGCCCCGGGTCGCCCTCCCCCGCGCCACCGACGAAGCCGACCTGCTGGCGTGGTTGCGGGCCGAGCACCTCCCCGGCCACTTCCCCTTCACCGCCGGCGTCTTCCCCTTCAAGCGGGACGACGAGGAGCCGGCCCGCATGTTCGCCGGCGAGGGCGACGCGTCGCGCACCAACCGCCGCTTCCACCTGTTGGCCGCCGGCCAGCCGGCCACCCGGCTGTCGACCGCCTTCGACTCGGTCACCCTCTACGGGCGCGACCCCGACACCCGGCCCGACGTCTACGGCAAGGTGGGGACGTCGGGGGTGTCGATCGCCACCCTGGAGGACATGCGGGCCCTCTACGCCGGCTTCGACCTGTGCGATCCGTCGACGTCGGTGTCGATGACCATCAACGGGCCGGCACCCACCATCCTCGCCATGTTCCTGAACGTGGCCATCGACCAGCAGCTGGAGCGGTTCGAGGCTGACCACGGCCGACCGGCGACCGGGGCCGAGGCGGCCGAGGTGCGCGAGCGCACGTTGCGCACGGTCCGGGGCACCGTCCAGGCGGACATCCTGAAGGAGGACCAGGGGCAGAACACGTGCATCTTCTCCACCGAGTTCTCCCTGGCCGTCATGGGGGACATCCAGCAGTACTTCGTCGACCACGGGGTGCGGAACTTCTACTCGGTGTCGATCTCCGGCTACCACATCGCCGAGGCGGGAGCCAACCCCATCACCCAGCTGGCCTTCACCCTGGCCAACGGGTTCACCTACGTCGAGTCGTACCTGGCCCGGGGGATGGCCGTCGACGACTTCGCCCCCAACCTGTCCTTCTTCTTCTCGAACGGCATGGACCCCGAGTACACGGTGATCGGCCGGGTGGCCAGGCGCATCTGGGCCGTCGCCATGCGCGACCGCTACGGGGCCGGCGAACGGGCGCAGAAGCTCAAGTACCACGTCCAGACCTCCGGCCGGTCGTTGCACGCCCAGGAGATGGCGTTCAACGACATCCGCACCACCCTCCAGGCCCTGTGCGCCATCTACGACAACGCCAACAGCCTCCACACCAACGCCTACGACGAGGCCGTCACCACCCCCACCGACGAGTCGGTCCGCCGGGCGCTCGCCATCCAGCTGGTCATCAACCGCGAGTGGGGGCTGGCGAAGAACGAGAACCCCCTCCAGGGCAGCTTCGTCGTCGAGGAGCTGACCGACCTGGTGGAGGAGGCCGTCCTGGCCGAGCTGGATCGGATCGCCGAGCGGGGGGGCGTGCTGGGGGCGATGGAGACCGGCTACCAGCGGGGCCGCATCCAGGACGACAGCCTCACCTACGAGGAGGCGAAGCACGCCGGCACGCTCCCCATCGTGGGCGTCAACACCTTCACCACCGACACCTCGGCGGCCGCCCCCGACCACCTGGAGCTGGCCCGGGCCACCGAAGGCGAGAAGGAGGGCCAGATCCGGCGGCTGGCCGAGTTCCACCAGGCGCACCAGGCCGACCGTGACGGAGCCCTGGCCGCACTGCGCGAGACGGCCCTGTCGGGGGGCAACGTGTTCGCCACCCTGATGGAGACGGTGCGGCACGCGTCGCTGGGGGAGATTACCCGGACGCTGTTCGACGTGGGCGGCGTCTACCGCCGCAACGTCTGACCCGCCCGGCCCGGTGACCCGCCCGGCCCGGGCGCGACGGCGGCCGGGGGCGGGTACCCGCACCCCGGCCGCTCGCCGGACGATCTGCTCCCGGCCGTGCCGGGACAGGCGCTACTTGACGTGGACCCCCGAGATGGCCCGGGCGATCACCAGGCGCTGGATCTCGGACGTGCCCTCGAAGATGGTGAAGATCTTCGAGTCGCGGTGCCAACGCTCCACCGGGTGCTCACGGATGTAGCCGTAGCCGCCCATGATCTGGATGGCCTCCTCGGTCACGTGCACGGCCGTCTCGCCGGCGAACAGCTTCGACATCGAGCCCTCACCCGACGTGAACTGCTTGCCGTTGCGGGCCATCCACGACGCCCGCCACACCAGCAGCCGGCTGGCGTCGATGCGGGTCTTCATGTCGGCCAGCTTGAAGGCGATGGCCTGGTTCTCGATGATGGCCCGACCGAACGCCTTGCGCTCCTTGGCGTAGTCGAGGGCGTACTCGTAGGCGGCCCGGGCGATGCCGAGGGCCTGGGCGCCGACGGCAGGCCGGGACGCCTCGAAGGTGGCCATGGCCGCCTGGGACGAGGTGCGCTTGCCCTCCTTGGCCCGGGCGATGCGCTCGTCGAGCTTCTCCTTGCCGCCGAGCAGAAGCCTCCCGGGGACCCGCACGTCGTCGAGGACGACCTCGGCCGTGTGCGAGGCCCGGATGCCCATCTTCTGGAACTTCTGCCCCTGGGACAGGCCGGGGGTGCCGGGGGGGATGATGAAGCTGGCCTGGCCCCTCGACCCGAGGTCGGGCTCGACCGAGGCCACCACCACGTGGATGTCGGCGATGCCGCCGTTGGTGATCCACGTCTTGGTGCCGTTCAGCACCCACTCGTCCTTGGCCTCGTCGTAGACGGCCCGGGTGCGCAGCGACGAGACGTCGGATCCGGCGTCGGGCTCGGAGACGGCGAACGCGGCCAGCTGGACCTTGTCGGGGGTGCCGAAGCACTGGGGCCCCCACTCGATCAGCTGCTCGGGGGTGCCGTTGGAGGCGATGCCGGCGAGGCCGAGCGTGCTGCCGAGGATGGCCAGACCGATGCCGGCGTCACCCCAGGCCAGCTCCTCGGCGGCGATGGCCAGCAGCAGGCCGGACTCGTCGAAGAAGGCCTGGCTGATGAAGTCGAAGGAGTACAGGCCGATCTTGGCCGCCTCCTCGATGATGGGCCACGGCGTCTCTTCGCGCTCGTCCCATTCGTGGCCAGCGGGGCGGATCACCGTCTCGGCGAAGTCGTGCACCCACTTCTGGATCTGGAGCTGGTCCTCGTTCAAGTCCAGCGAGAATTCGGCCATCGGGCCCCTTCTCCCTTCCGGCCCGGAGCGGGCCGCTCGTTGCACCGCCGGCAGGCACCGTCGCCAACCTCGCGGGTCACCCACCCCGGTCCGGGGTGCATGTTACCGAATGGTAACCGTAGTCGGGCTCCTACGCCAGTACGCGGAGAGCGCCGGCCGCCCACCGCCGGTCGGCGTCCGGACGCGCCACGGGCACCGCCGAGAAGCGGTGCCCGTGTGCGCCATCGCCGACGAGCTGCCGGCTCCGACGATCCGACCCGGGGAACCCGCCGGCAGAGCCGCCGGGCACCGGGAACGGTGAGCGGTCAGGCGGGACGCACGTCCACTGCCTGCAGGCCCTTCGGGCCCTCCTGGACCTCGAACTCGACCGCCTGGCCCTCCTCGAGGGCGCGGAAGCCGTTCATCTGGATGGCCGTGTGATGCACGAACACATCAGGACCTCCGCTCGGCTGCGAGATGAAGCCGAAGCCCTTCTCGGCGTTGAACCACTTGACTGTTCCGGATGCCACGGTGGCATTCCCCTTTCCTGCACAGGATGCGTTGCAGAGAGGACCGCCTCGGAGGTACACGGACCCGACCATTGTGAAGTGGACGGGGATCGCCGCGGTTCGTCTTCGGACCTTCTCGGCCGGTAACGCTAGCAGCCTCGCGACACGACGGCGTAGATCGGGGCGCCGATCGCACCCTTGCCACCACGGGCGGACGGCACCGGGTCACGGACGGCGGACGCGGGTGCCCTCCGGCGTGTCCTCCACCAGCCAGCCCCGGCCGGTCAGCTCGTCCCGCAGCGAATCGGCCCGGGCGAAGTCCCGGGCTGCCCGGGCCGCGTCGCGGGCCGCCGCCAACGCGGCCGTCTCGTCGTCGAGCTCCTCTGACGCACGCCGGAGGCGGAGCCCCATCGCCGCGCACACCTCGGCCACCGCCTCGGCCAGCGGCCGGGCCGCCTCGGCGCCCGACGCGTCGGCCACGGTGTTGGCCCGTCGCACCAGCTCGAAGACGGCTGCCAGGGCGCCCGGGGTGTCGAGGTCGTCGTCCATCGCCGCCCGGAACCGGGCCACCGCCTCGTCCCGCTCCTCCACACCGGTCGGCCCAGCGTCCACCACGAAAGCTGCGGCCTCCAGTGGGTCGGCGAGCTCGAAGCGCCGGGCCAGCTCGTCCAGGCGGGCCAGCTGGGCCTCGGCCTGGGCGACCGTGTCCGGGGTGATCTCGATGGGCGAGCGGTAGTGGGCCCGCAGCACGAGCAGCCGGTAGGCGCGGGCGTCGGAGCGGGACAGGAGGTCGTCGAGGGAGGTGAAGTTCCCGAGCGACTTCGACATCTTCTCGCCGTCGACCGTCACCCACCCGTTGTGCACCCAGTGGTGGGCGAAGTCCCGCCCGAGGGCGACGGCCTGGGCCCGCTCGTTCTCGTGGTGGGGGAAGATCAGGTCGATGGCCCCGCCGTGGACGTCGAAGCCGTCGCCCAACAGGTCGAGGGACATGACCACGCACTCGGTGTGCCACCCGGGCCGGCCCGGGCCCCACGGCGACGGCCACGTCGGCTCGCCCGGCTTCGCCTTCTTCCACAGCACGAAGTCGAGGGGCGAGCGCTTCTCCTCCCCCGCCTCCACCCGGGCGCCGGCCCGGAGCGACTCGAGCGGCTGGCGGGCCAGGAGGCCGTACCCGGGGACGTCGGCCACCGACAGGTAGACGCCGTCGGAGGTCTCGTAGGCCACGCCCCGGTCGACCAGCTCGGCCACCGCGTCGACCATCCGGGCCACGTACGCGGTGGCGTGGGGGACCTCGTCGGGCCGCAGCACGCCGAGGGCGTCCATGGCCTCCCACCACACCTGCTCGTAGTGGGCGGTGAGCTCGGAGGGGGTGGTGCCCGCCGACGCCGCCCGCTCGATCACCTTGTCGTCGATGTCGGTGATGTTGGAGACGTAGGTGACGTCCAGGCCGGTGAAGAGGAGGTAGCGGCGCAGCACGTCGAAGACGAGCGAGAAGCGCCCGTGCCCGAGGTGGGGCGCGTCGTAGACGGTCGGCCCGCACACGTAGAGGGAGGCCCGGCCCGGCGCGCGCAGGCCTACCTCGGTGACCTCACCGGTGGCCGTGTCGTACAGGCGGAGCACGCAGGGTACGGTAACCCGATCATGGACGCCGACGCGACACCGACGCGCCCGACCGGGGTGCCGGACAAGCCCGCCCTCGAGGGGCTGGAGGCGGCGTGGGCGGCCCGGTGGGAGGCGGAGGGCACCTACGCCTTCGACGCCACCGCACCGAGGGAGCGGGTCTTCTCCATCGACACGCCGCCCCCCACGGTGTCGGGGTCGCTCCACGTCGGCCACGTCTTCTCCTACACCCACACCGACGCGGTGGCCCGCTACCAGCGCATGGCGGGCAAGGCCGTCTTCTACCCCATGGGGTGGGACGACAACGGCCTGCCCACCGAGCGCCGGGTCCAGAACTACTACGGGGTCCGCTGCGACCCGGCCCTGCCCCGCGACCCGTCGTTCCGGCCGCCGGCCGAGCCCGGCTCCCAGCCCGTCCCCGTGTCCCGGCCCGACTTCGTCGAGCTGTGCCTGGCCCTCACCGCCGAGGACGAGCGGGCCTTCGAGCACCTGTGGCGCACGCTCGGGCTGTCGGTCGACTGGCACCACACGTACACGACCATCGGTGACCGGGCCCAGCGGGCCAGCCAGCGGGCGTTCCTGCGGCTGCTGGCCGGCGGCCACGCCTACCAGCACACGGCGCCGACCCTGTGGGACGTCGACTTCGCCACCGCCGTCTCCCAGGCCGAGCTGGAGGACCGGGAGCGTCCCGGCGCGTACCACCGGCTGCGGTTCGCCTGCCTGGACGGGGACGGGCGCCCGGCCGGCGACGCCCACGTGGACATCGAGACGACCCGGCCCGAGCTGCTGCCCGCCTGTGTCGCCCTCGTGGCCCACCCCGACGACGAGCGCTACGCCCACCTGTTCGGCACCTCGGTGGCCACCCCCCTCTTCGGGGTGCCGGTCCCCGTCGTCGCCCATCCCCTGGCCGAGCCGGACAAGGGATCGGGCATCGCCATGGTGTGCACCTTCGGCGACACCACCGACGTCGTCTGGTGGCGGGAGCTCGACCTCCCCACCCGGACCATCGTCGGGCGCGACGGGCGCCTCGAGCCGGTCCCCTGGGGGCGCGACGGGTGGCCCAGCGCCGATCCCGCCGCAGCCGCGGCCGCCTACGACGAGCTGGCCGGCCGCACCGTCCGCCAGGCCCAGACCCGCATCGTCGAGCTCCTGGCCGAGTCGGGAGCGCTGATCGGCGAGCCCCGCCCCATCACCCACCCGGTCAAGTTCTTCGAGAAGGGCGAGCGGCCGCTCGAGATCGTCTCGTCCCGCCAGTGGTTCGTCCGCACCCAGCCGCTGCGTGAGCGGCTCCTCGAGCTGGGCGACCAGCTCTCGTGGCACCCCCCCTACATGGCCCACCGCTACCGGGCCTGGGTCGAGGGCCTGGCCGGCGACTGGAACATCAGCCGCCAGCGCTTCTTCGGCGTCCCCTTCCCCGTGTGGTACCCGGTGGGGGACGACGGCGACGTCGACTACGACCACCCCCTCACCCCGGCGGAGTCGAGGCTGCCGGTGGACCCGTCGGTGGACGCTCCCGACGGCTTCGACGAGTCCCAGCGGGGCCGGCCCGGCGGCTTCATCGGCGACCCCGACGTGATGGACACGTGGGCCACCTCCTCCCTCACCCCCCAGATCGCCGGCGGGTGGGAGGACGACCCCGACCTGTTCGCCCGGGTCTTCCCCATGGACCTGCGACCCCAGGCGCACGACATCATCCGCACGTGGCTGTTCTCCACGGTGGTGCGGGCCGAGCTGGAGCACGGCTCGCTGCCGTGGACCGACGCGGCCATCTCCGGCTGGGTGCTCGACCCCGACCGCAAGAAGATGTCGAAGTCGAAGGGCAACGTGGTGACCCCGCTCCCCCTCCTCGAGCGGCACGGCGCCGACGCCGTGCGCTACTGGGCGGCGAGTGGCCGGCCGGGGACCGACACCGCGGTCGACGAGGGCCAGATGAAGGTGGGGCGCCGCCTGGCCATCAAGATCCTCAACGCATCGCGCTTCGCCCTCGGCAGGGTGTCCGAGCCCGGCGCCGCCGTCCCCGACCCCGACCTGGTCGCGGTGACCGAACCGCTGGACCGGGCCATGCTGGCCCGCCTGGCCACCGTGGTCGACGAGGCGACGGCCGCCTTCGACGGCTTCGACTACGCCCGTGCCCTGGAGCGGACCGAGGCGTTCTTCTGGTCCTTCTGCGACGACTACCTGGAGCTGGTGAAGGGCCGCGCCTACGGCGATGCCGACGCTCCCGGCACCGCCTCGGCCCGGGCCGCCCTCACCCTGGCCCTGTCCGTCCAGCTCCGACTGTTCGCGCCGTTCCTCCCGTTCGTGACCGAGGAGGTGTGGTCGTGGTGGCGCACGGGCTCCGTCCACCGCTCACCGTGGCCCACCGTGGCCGAGGTGGCGGCCGGTGGGGACCCGGCCGTGCTCGACACGGTGGCCGGGGTGCTGGCAGCCGTGCGCCGGGCGAAGACGTCGGCCAAGCGGTCGATGCGTGCGGCGGTGGACACGTGCACGGTGACGGGGGACGCGGCCCTGGCCGCACACCTGGCGGCAGCCGCCTCCGACCTGCGTGACGCCGGCGGGATCACCGACCTCGTCGTCGTGGAGGGGACCGACCAGTCGGTGGACGTGGTGCTGGCCGAGGAGTGAGGCGGGCCGGGGCGAGCGCTCCCGCCCGCCGGGTCGGTCAGGACAGGTAGGCGGACAGGGCGGCGTCGGCCATCTCGGCCGGCGTGCCCTCCCCGGTGATGCGGCCGTTGGCCATGATGGCGGCCCGGCTGGCCACGGCCAGGGCGGTGGTGACGAACTGCTCGACGAGGAGCACGGTCATGCCACCCTCGGCCAGCTTCGCCACCATCTGGTAGAGCTCGGCGACGATCAGCGGCGCCAACCCCATGGACAGCTCGTCGATGAGGAGGACGGAGGGGTCGGACACCAGCGCCCTCGAGATGGCCAGCATCTGCTGCTCGCCCCCCGAGAGGGTTCCGGCCGCCTGCTGGCGCCGCTCGGACAGCCGGGGGAAGGCGGCGTAGGTCCGCTCCTCCACCTCGGGCAACGGGATCGAGGACGCGTACGTCCAGATGCGCAGGTTCTCCCGCACGGTCAGGTTGGGGAAGATGCCCCGCCCCTCGGGCACCAGGCACACCCCCTGGCGGGCCAGGTGCTCGACCGAGCGGGAGCCCACCGGCACGTCGCCGATGCGGACGTCGCCGGCCGTGGCCCGCACGTGGCCGGCGATCACCTTCAGGAGGGTCGACTTGCCGGCGCCGTTCGTGCCGAGGAGGGCGAAGACGCTGCCGGCCGGCACGTGGAGGTCGATCCCGTGGAGGACCTCGATGCGCCCGTAACCGGCCCGCAGGCCGGCGACGGAGATGGGCGGGGCCGCCGGCAGCCGCACGTGGCTCATACGTCCCCCCCGGCCGCAGGGGCGCTCCCTGCCGATGCCCCGAGGTAGGCCTTCTGGACCCTCGGGTCGGCCCGGACCTCGTCGGGGGTGCCCGAGGCGATGATGTGGCCGAAGTCGAGCACGTGGACGCGGTCGCACACCCGCATGACCAGCTCCATGTCGTGCTCGACCAGGAGGACGGCCATGCCATCGGCGGCGAGCCGCTGGAGGAGGGAACCGAGCGCCTCCGATTCGTGCTCGTCGAGACCGGAGCCCGGCTCGTCCAGCAGCACCAGCTTCGGTTGCATGGCCAGCGCCCTGGCCAGCTCGACCATGCGGGCGCTGCCCGTGGGCATGGCACTCGACTGCTCGCTCTCGTGGCCGGCCAGTCCCACACCGGCCAGCAGCCGGTCGGCCAGCCCCACCACCCGGGAACCGGTCGCCCGGGCACCGTCGCCCGCCTCGTCGCGGGCCCAGGGGAACGACGCACGCAGCCGGTGCCACTGCCACCAGCGGATCGACGACTCGAGGCCGACCCGCACGTTGTCCTCGGCGGTGAGCGAGCCGAACAGCTCCAGGCGCTGGAAGGTGCGGGCGATGCCGAGACGGGCCCGGCGGTGGGGCCGGACGCGTGCCAGGTCGCGCCCCTCGAAGACGACGACCCCGCTGTTGGGCACCTGGAGGCCGCTGATGACGTTGAAGAGGGTCGTCTTGCCGGCACCGTTGGGCCCGATCAGGCCCGTGACCGATCCCCGGTCCACCGACAGCGTGACGTCGGTGAGGGCGGAGACACCTCCGAAGTGGACGGTGACGCCCCGGACCTCGAGGACCGGGTCGGATCCACCGCCTCCGGTCCGCTCGGGTGCCAGCGCGTCAGCCGGCGGCACGGATGTCCCCCTCCCGGGTGTCGACCACGCCGACCAGCGACGCGGCGTCGTGCGTGGACGCCCGGCGCCCGGCGCCCGGCCGGTGGGGGACGAGGCGCGACAGCCAGGTCATGCCGATGATCCCGTTCGGCGCCCACCCGATGAGCACGATCCCGGCGCCGGCGAAGAGGCCGACGCCGTTGGTCCACACGTGGGTGAGCACGGCGAAGGACAGGGCGGCGAGGAAGGCGCCGCTGACGGTGCGAACGCCCCAGACGACGACGAAGAGGACGAAGATCACGCCGGTGAAGATGTCGAAGTCGGAGGTGCCCACGATGCCGGCCGCCGTGCCGTAGAGGGCGCCGGCCAGGCCGGCCAGTCCGGCGGCGATGGCGAACACGGCGACCTTGGTGAACGCCGCGTTCAGCCCCACCGTCGCGTAGGCGGCCGGCGAGTCCTGGAGGGCGACGAGGCGGCGGCCGAAGAGGCTGCGGCGGATGGCGAGGACCAGCAGGGCCGAGAGCACGAACGCGCCGGCCAGGAGGAGGAACACGGCACGGTTGCCGCCGAAGGAGAGCCCGGGCAGGACGATCTGGCCGACGTTCAGACCCTGGCCGAGCACGCGGGTGTCGGGGAAGATCCCGGTGTAGGCGGCATCGGCGAAGGCGAAGGTGGCCAGGGCGAAGTAGAGGCCCCGGAGCCGCACGGTGGGCAGGGCGATCAGCGCGCCGATGGCCGCGCACACCACCACGGCGAGCAGCAGCCCGAGCAGCGAGCCGCCGCCGGCCACCTTGCCCATGAGGAAGGCGCCGATGCCCATGAAGGCGAACTGGCACAGCGAGACCTGGCCGGCGTAGCCGATGAGGAGGACGAGCGAGAGGCCCACGATGCCGTAGGCCATGGTGTGGTCGAGGACGACCCCGAAGGACGAGTTGCCCCCGACCACCGTGCCCGACAGCGTGAGCGAGCACGCCACCGCCACCAGGAAGAAGGCGGCCGCGGCGACGAGCGACTCCCAACCGGAGGCCACCCGGGGCGGACGCAGGGTGGTCAACTTCCCCACGGCCCGCAGGCGGACGGACGGGAGGGCGATCAGCACCCCGAACAGGAAGATCATGGGCAGTGCGGCGGACAGGTCGGGTCCCCAGCTGCCCAGGTGGGGCTGGGCGTAGCTCCCGAAGTAGATGACGGCCAGGCCGAGCACCAGCCCACCGGCGTAAGTGAGGGGCACGCTCCGCAGGCGGCCGAAGACGGCAGCGGCGAACCCGCTCACGACCAGCAGGGCGAGGGTGTAGGTGTCGAGCGACGTCTGCTGCTGCTGGGCCAGGAGCACACCGGCCAGTGCGGCGAGGACCGAGCCCAGCACCCAGCCGGTCCGGCTCATGGCCACCGGCGACGCGCCGGAGGTGGCCAGCAGCTCGGGGTCGTCGACCACGGCCCGCAGCGCGACCCCCAGGCGGAAGCTGTGGAAGAGGACGCGCAGGGCGACGGCGATGGCGGCGGCGGCACCGGCGATCACCAGATCCTGCGAGGTCACCCCGACCCCGAGGATCCGGAAGGTCCCGCCCACCAGGGGGTTGAGGGTGTCGCCCCGGTTCTCGCCGAAGACGACGAGCGCCATGCCGATGAGGATGGACAGGAGCCCGAGGGTGACCATGATGGGGCGCTCACCGGTGTCGCCGAGCAGCCGCCGCATGAGCAGCCACTCGATGATCACGCCGAGGAGGGGGGCGCCGACGAGGATGATGAGGACCATGGCCAACGCGGCGGGCACATGGTGGGTGACGAGCTCCCAGTAGCCGTAGGCGGCGATCATGCCGACGGCACCGTGGGCGAAGTTGAACACCCCCGACGTCGTGTACGTCACCACCAGGCCGGTGGCGGAGATGGCGTAGACGGACCCCAGGATGAGCCCGAGGACGGTGAACTCCAGGAACTGGCTCACTCGGCGCCTCCACCGGCGATGGGTGCGACCACCCGCCGGCTGCCGATGCTAGGCCAGCCGTGCCCGACAGCGGCACGACCAGCAGCCGCGCCAGGCCGGGGGACTCGCCCCGCACCGCTGCGGTACCGGATCCGTTCCATCTCCCTCCCCATCAGGCGCCGGCCGGGCCGGGGACGGTCCGGCACGACGAGTTGACACTATGTCAGAAACGGGCGGGGACGTCACGCACGGCGCCCCACCGGCCCCGTGGGTCCGCCGGGCCGGTTCGCTGCGTCACGTCACCGGGAGATCCCAGGTGGCTATGCCCACCACCGGTGCCGCCACCGGGCCGGCCCCCTCCGAACCCTCGAAGGTGGCGGTGCCGAAGGCGAACACGCCGCCGTCCGCGGCCACCAGCCAGTAGCCGGTGCCGGCCGGATCGGCCGCCATGCCCACGATGGGGGCGTCCAGCGGCTTGCCGCCCATGGAGCCGTGGTACGTGGCCGAGCCGAAGGCGAACACGCCGCCGTCCGCGGCCACCAGCCAGTAGCCGGTGCCGGCCGGATCGGCCGCCATGCCCACGATGGGGGCGTCCAGCGGCTTGCCGCCCATGGAGCCGTGGTACGTGGCCGAGCCGAAGGCGAACACGCCGCCGTCCGCGGCCACCAGCCAGTAGCCGGTGCCGGCCGGATCGGCCGCCATGCCCACGATGGGGGCGTCCAGCGGCTTGCCGCCCATCGAGCCGTGGTACGTGGCCGAGCCGAAGGCGAACACGCCGCCGTCCGCGGCCACCAGCCAGTAGCCGGTGCCGGCCGGATCGGCCGCCATGCCCACGATGGGGGCGTCCAGCGGCTTGCCGCCCATCG
>JAJZDI010000015.1:9442-57549 GCA_021806045.1 Actinomycetes bacterium | reverse complement strand
GAGCCGTGGTACGTGGCCGAGCCGAAGGCGAACACGCCGCCGTCCGCGGCCACCAGCCAGTAGCCGGTGCCGGCCGGATCGGCCGCCATGCCCACGATGGGGGCGTCCAGCGGCTTGCCGCCCATCGAGCCGTGGTACGTGGCCGAGCCGAAGGGCGTGACCACCCCGCCGGCCCCGGCGAGCCAGTAGCCGAGCATCGGTCCCGGCACCACCTGGAGGGAGGCGTCCGAGCGGGACAGCTGGATCGGTGCGCTCGGGCCCCGGGTCAGATCGGTGAGCACGGCACCGACGTCGAGCGTGCCCGACGCCGACCCGGGCACCACGGTCAGCGTGCAGTCCAGCTCGGCGGCGACCCCTGTGCCGACGGCGATGGGCTCCACGATGGTCTCCAGGGTGCCAGGTGCTGTCCCGGCCACCACCTGCGGGCTGAAAGAGGAGCCGTTCGACTCAGAGACACACCGGAGCGTGACATCGCCGGGACCGAGGGCGGGGATGCCCGAGAACACGAACCCGAGGCCGGCCGAACCGGCAGGCCAGACGTGATCGGACGTGTTCGACACGTTGACGCCGAAAAGGGTGGGAACACCGTCCCGAGTGGCCGACGGGAAGACCGGCGTGTGGTTGGAGGCGAGGCCGACGAAGGGCGAGGCGACGAACGACAGCGGCAGTGGAGCGGTGCCGATCCCGCCGACCGGGCCACCTCGTGGACCGCTCGACACCGTCACGTCGACACTGCCTGCTGCCGGCCCTGCCGGGTTCGTCACCCCCGACACGACCAGCGTGAGGGAGGCGAGGGTGCCGCCCACCGGGGTCACGTCCAGGACGGCCGGCAGGCCGGCCGCGCCCGACGACCGCGCCGTGTCGACCGACAGCCCGACCGAGCTGCACGCCGGCGAGCACGAGACGCCGGTCACCGAGTAGGCGGCATTTCCGAGGGGGAAGGCGGCGCCCGGCGCAGCGATCTCGATGGCCGCTGTCGCTCCCGAGGCCACGGACAGGCCGCTCACCGGCACCGTCCAGGACGCATCGGGGTAGCCGGCCGAGTTGGGGTCGGCGCCAGCGGCGCCGACCCCCAGAGTCGCGAGGGCGCTGCCGCCCACGGTGACGGCGGTGGACCCCTGGGCGAGGAGCACGCCGGGTGCGCTCTCCCACGCGACGGAGACCGGGAAGGTACCGGACCCGGAGGGATTGGTCACCTCGTAGCCGGCTCCGTAGCCGGTACGGCCGATGGTGAGGGTGATCGTGTCACCGGCGCCCAGCGTGCCCCCCGGTCCGGCCAGGTTCAGCACCAGACCCGACACACCGGTCTGCACGGTTCCCCACAGGGAGTCGTCCACCGTGCACGCCGGCTGGCCGGCCGGCGAAGCGCAGGTCGCCTGGTGGAACGCGTTGGGCGACAGGGCATCGGACGTCACCGGGAACGTCGCGCCGGGCATGGCGATGGCGACCAGGGACGGCGACGGCCCGTCCGACGGCAGTGTGAACGTGAGGGAGTAGACGGCGGAGGACCCCGGTGCCGCCGACGACGCGAGGACCTGCACCACGCCCAGATCAGGCACGGGTGCGGCGGCTGCACTGGCCCCACCACCCACTGGAACCACGGCACCGGCGACCGCCATGACGGCGATGACCGCCGACCTCGAGAACCGTCGGACCATCGCGCCGCTCCCTTCCCCTGCCGCCGATCGCCGGTGCGGTCGGTGGGTCCCCCTGCTGCAGCCCGTGCGGGCGCCCCCACGCTACCCGTCAGCGTGCGGTGTGCCGCCCACCGTGCCGCCGGCGTGCGGCGCCTCGCCGGACCGCTCCGGGCCCGCCACACCGGCACGCGTCGCCTCGAGGAACCGGACCGCTCCCAGGGTGGTGTGGCGGCACCGGAGGGAGGCGAGCACGTCGAAGGCGTGCTGGGCCAGCGGCAGCTCCGCGTAGGCGACCGGCGCCCGCGACGTGGACCGCAGGGCGTCGACGAAGATCCGGGCCACCTCCACCGGGACCAGGGTGTCGTTCCGGCCGTGGAGGACGAACATGGGTGGGGCGGCGGCGTGCACGCGCGACGTGGGCGAGGCACGTTCGTAGGTGTCGGGGTCGTCGGCCCGGTGGACCTTCACCACCCGCTCCTCCAACATCTCGCGCAGCTCGCGGCTGTAGTGGTCCGGGCCCGAGTTGCGGCCGGTCAGGTCGTAGACGCCGTAGAAGGGGACGCAGGCGTCCACGCGGGTGTCCCCGTCCTCGAACCCCGGCTGCCACTCGGGATCGCCAGCTGTGAGGGCCACGAGGGCGGCCAGGTGCCCCCCGGCCGAGCCTCCCGACACGGCCACGAACCCGGGGTCACCCCCGTAGTCGGCGATGTGCTCCCGCACCCAGGCCAGGGCCCGCTTGCAGTCGACCACGTGGGCGGGCCAGGTGGCGCGGGGGCTCAGCCGGTAGTTGATGGCCACGCACACCCAGCCCCGCCGGGCCAGCTCGTGCATCATGGGGATCCCCTGCTCGCGCTTGTCACCGATCATCCACGCCCCGCCGTGGATGTACACGAGCACGGGACCCGAGGTCGGCCGGTCCCGGCGGGACCGGATCACGTCCAGCTTGTGCCGGTAATTGCCGTCCCCCCAGTAGTCGATGTTCCGGACGCGCTCGACGGAGCGGAACCGGAGCGGGACGGCCAGGGCCAGGCGCCACCAGCGGTTCCACACCGGCCGGCGGTCGCCATCCGGTGCGCCGATGGGACCGCCCGACGCCCCGGCCAGCGCCTCGTCGACGACGCGGCCCGCCCGCTGACCGCTCACGGCAAGGGAGACGAGACCCGTCCACTGCACGATCCCGAGGCCGAGGCCGGCCCAGCCCGGCCAGGCGGCGAACCCGTGCGCCCACGCGAACAGCCCGGTCGCAACCAGTTCGGCGGCGATGGTCTGCAGCGGCAGCTCGCCGATCAGCCAGCCCAGGGTGAAGCTCACCACGGCCAGCAGACCGTGGCGCATCGGCGCATAGGCGTTGACCAGCAGGGCTATACCGACCAAGCTGACTGCGAACAGCACCCAGGGCATCGCACCATCAAACACCGTCAGCGGACCGGGCGCGAACCGGAACCGTCCACGAAGGGGGGGCAGGAGTGGACCGACTCAGCGGGCTCGACGCCAGCTTCCTCTACCTGGAGACGCCGAGCCTCCACATGCACGTGGCCATGGCGACCATCTTCGACCCGTCCACCGTGCCGGGCGGCTACTCCTTCGACCGGCTGAAGGAGCGCATCGCCGAGCGCCTTCCCCTGGCACCCGTCTTCGGGCGCCGCCTGGTGGAGGTGCCCTTCCGCCTCGCCCACCCGGTGTGGACCGACGACCCCACCTTCGACCTCGACTACCACGTGCGGCTGGCCGCCGTGCCCCGTCCGGGCGGGCTGAAGCAGTTCGCCGACCTCGCCGGCGACATCGTCGGGCGACCGCTCGACCGCTCCAAGCCGCTGTGGGAGATGTGGGTCGTCGAGGGGCTGGCCGGCGGGCGCATCGGGTTCATCACGAAGATGCACCACTGCACGGTGGACGGCGTCTCCGGGGCCGAGCTCCTGTCGATCCTCTTCGATCTCGAGCCCGAACCGGCGCCCCGGGCCGTGCCGGAGCCGGCGACGGACGGTGCGGCCCGCCTCCCCTCCCCCGTCGAGCTCACCACCCAGGCCCTCGTGTCGGCCGCGTTGCGGCCCTTCGAGATCGCCCGCGACGCCATCTCCACCGGCCGCCGGGTCCTCGACGTCCGCCGGCTGCGCCAGCTGGCCGAGTCGAGACCGGACGTCCACAAGGCCGCGCTGCCGCTGTCGGCCCCCCGCACCTCCTTCAACGTGGCCATCACCTGGCGACGGTCGGTGGCGCTTGCCGCCATCGGGCTCGACGACGTCAAGCGGCTGAAGAACGCCGAGGGCACCACCGTGAACGACGTGGTGCTGGCCGTGTGCACCGGCGCCCTGCGACGGTTCCTGCTCGACGGCGACGAGCTCCCCGACCGGCCCCTGGTGGCCGTGGTGCCCGTCTCCGTCCGCCCCGAGGGGGAGATGGCCGGCACCAACAAGGTGTCGTCGATGTTCGTGAACCTCCCCACCAACCTGGCCGACCCCCTGGCCCGGTTGCGCGCCATCCAGCTCGGCACCCGGGGAGCGAAGGAGGAGCACCACGCGCTGGGAGCGCGCACCCTCCTCGACTGGGCCGAGCACGCCAGCCCGGCCGTCTTCGCCAGCGCGGCCCGCCTCTACAGCCGGATGCGCCTGGCCGACCGCCACCGCCCCATCGCCAACTTGGTGATCTCCAATGTCCCCGGGCCGGACTTCCCCCTCTACCTGGCGGGTGCCCAGCTGGTGGCCGGGTTCCCCCTGGGGCCGATCATGGACGGCATGGGGATGAACGTGACCATCATGAGCTACCGGGGTGTCCTCTACTGGGGCATCGTCGCCTGCCCGGAGACGGTGCCCCGGGCGTGGCAGCTGGCGGCGGACATCCCCCTGGCACTCGACGAGCTGCTCGAAGCGGCCGGCCTGGAGCCCGCCACCTACCAGTCGGACGAGGCGCTCGACGCGGCCCGGGCCGGCGGCGCCGAGCGGGCCTGAGGCTCCGGCCCGGGGCCGCGGAGGAGCCAGGGGGCCCACGGCCGGGCGGGCCCGGCCGGCCGTCAGCCCGAGGCGGGCGACGGTGCCAGAGCCACCGACGCGGCGCCCGCGCACACGGGCACCGGCGAGCCGTAGGTGAGCGACGAGACGTTGAGGGGGAGCAGGGCGTCGAAGCCGGTCACGATCCAGGCCGTGCTGCCCCCCGGGTCGAGGACCAGGTCGGTCGGGTGCTGGGTGGACAGGCCCCCGCCCGCGCCCGACTGGACCGGCATGCGCAGGGGTGGGTCGGGCGTGAGGGTCGTGCCCATCTTCACGGGCACGACCCAGTTGTTGGGTCCGTCGGCCACCAGGGCCAGCTTGCCGTCGGGGGTGACGGCGACGGCGGAGGGCGACGCGACCGATCCGAACACGTCGAAGCTTGCCGGCGCCGTCGCCGGGCCCGACGGTAGCGGCACGGTGAGGATCCGGCCGCCGAAGTTGGAGCCCCCCTGCCCCACCACGACCAACTGCCTGCCGGCCGGATCCAGCGTCATGCCGTGGGGGGAGTCGGTCGAGCTGACCGTGAGCGAGGTGGCGATGGCGGGGCCCGCCGAGTGGCTGGCCACCGAGACGGGCACGACCGAGGCGTTGCCGAGGACATAGAGGGTCGAGCCCGACGGGTCGAAGACGAGTGCGGAGACGGTCCCGGCCGACGGGACCCGGACCGGTGTGCCGACATGACCGGTGCCGACGTCCACCGGCACGATGGAGCCGCCCGAGGCCGCCCACACGGTGGTGCCGTCAGGGCTGACGACGATGGCGTGGGTGCCGCCGGTGCCGGGGAGCCCGATGGGGGTGCCGGCTCGCTGGGTCACGAGGTCGACCGGCACCACTTCGTCCCGTGGCGTGCCGTTGACGAGGGGGGAGGTGTCCACGTAGGCCATCCGGCCCCCCGGCCCGACGGCGATGGCGTAGTCGCCCAGCGCCGGCGTCCCCGGGAGGTGGAGGGAGATGGCCGCCTCCGGCGTGCTGGTGGCCAACTCGACCGGGGTGACTGCGCCGGCGCAGACGACGTAGGCCAGCGTCCCGGGAGGGGCCAGGACCGGGCCGGGCGGCGGGTTGGGCGTGGGCTGGGCGAAGAGGCCGCACCCGGCGAGGAGCAGGGCGCCGGCGCCGACGGCTGTCACCCGGCGGAGGAGGGCGACGGGCTGGCGGTGCGCGCGGGGCCGTCCGGGGGGTGGCGGGGTGCGCCGCTCATCGTTCATCGCCGCCGACGATAGCGAGGCTGCTCCCCCCTCTTCGCGCACGGTGGCGGCAGCACGCCCGTTCACGGGTTGCGCCGTCCTCCGCCGACCGTGCCCCCGCCTGCGATCCCGACCTCCGGGCCGGGGGACCGGCGCTGCGCCGGCACCCGGCCGGGGGGCCCGGTGCTCGGTAGGGTGGGCCGATGGACCATGCTGAGGCCGTTCTCGCCGCCGTCGCCGCCCGGACCGACGAGATGGTGGACACCCGCCGTGACCTCCACCGCCACCCGGAGCTCGCCTTCGAGGAACGGCGCACCAGCGCCCAGGTGACCGGGCGCCTCCGGGCGGCCGGCCTCGACATCCGCCCGTGCCCCACCCCGACCGGCGCGGTGGCGGTACTGGAGGGCGGCCGTCCCGGCCGCACGGTGCTGCTCCGCGCGGACATCGACGCCCTCCCCGTCACCGAGGCCACCGGTCTGGCGTTCGCGTCGGAGACCAGCGGGGTGATGCACGCGTGCGGGCACGACGCCCACACGGCCATGCTCCTCGGTGTGGCGGACGCCCTGTCCACGCTGGCCGGCGACCTCCCCGGGAGGTTCGCCTTCGTGTTCCAACCGGCCGAGGAGCGGGTCTCGGGGGCACAGGCCATGGTCGACGGCGGGCTGCTCGAGGACGTCGAGCCGGCGGTGGCCATCGGCTGCCACGTGGCCAGCATGGCCCCGGCCGGGCTGGTGGGGAGCCGGCCGGGCGTACTCATGGCCGGGTCCCTCGCCCTGCGGATCACCGCACGGGGCAGCGGCGGCCACGGGGCGCTCCAGCCCCGCGCCGGCAACGTCGTCCTCGCCGCCGCCCGGGTGGCCGACCGGCTGGACGGCGTGGTGACCGGCATGTCCACCGACGGCACCGCCTGTGTGTGCAGTCCAGGACTGTTCCACGCCGGCACCGCACCCAACGTCGTCCCAACCGAGGCGGTCGTCCAGGCCACGCTGCGGACGTTCGACGACGGCCAGCGGTCGGCGGCCCTCGCCGCCCTCGACGCCCTGGTGGCGGAGACGGGCGCCGAGTTCGAGGTCGACATCGAGGTCATCCGGTCGGACGCGTGCGACGCCGTCCGCAACGACGCCGGCGTCACCGGGGCGGCGCTGGCCGCCGCTCGGCAGGTGGTGGGGGACGGGGCCATCGAGCTCCCCGGCCCGGTGGCGGCGAGCGACGACGTCGCCGTGTTCCTCGAGCGGGTCCCCGGGTGCTACCTCATCGTGGGGGCGGCACGGACCGACGGGCGCAGCGGCCTCCACCACACCCCCACCTTCGACATCGACGAGCAGGCGCTGACCATCGGGGCGTCGGTCCTGGCCCTGGCGGCCGTAGACCTGGCTGCCGGCGGCGCCTGAGCTACGCGCTGCGGACGGGGACCACCAGCCGGTGGTCGCTCGTGAACAGTCGGCGGGCCAGGCCGAGCGCCATCGTCGCCGCAGTGGTGGCGACGGCACCGAGGATGAGGAACATGACTGCCGCCTGGACCAGCACCGCCTGGACCGGCTGCTCGCCGGCCAGGATCAGACCGGTCATGGCCCCGGGGAGGAACACGAGCCCGACCGCCTTGGTCGACTCGATCTGGCTGATCATGGCGGTCCGGAGGGCAGAGCGCACATAGGGGCGGGCTGCCTCGTGGCTCGGCTGACCCAGTGCCAGGCGAGCTTCCACCTCAGCCCGCTTGTCGGACAGCTCACCCACGACCCGACGGGCTGCCACCACGGTGGCCGTCATCGAGTTCCCCACCACCATGCCGGCGAGGGGAACGACGGTGCGGGCGTCCATGGGGAAGATGTGCAGCCCGAACAGGAGGAGCAGGCTCACCGCCGATGCCACCCCGAGCGAGGCGAGCGCCAGGGGTCGGGCGGCGGGCACCTCGGGCGCCCTCCGCCGGATCGTCTCGGCGGCGAAGGCGACCATGAACACCACCCATACCCACGAGACGGCCAGGGGAACGTGCGGGCTGAGGACGAACGCCAGAACGGCCCCGACGGCCAGCAACTGCACGATGGCCCGGACGGAGGCCCACATGAGCGACCGCTCCAGGTCGAGGCGCTGCCACAGCGAGATGGCCACCGCCACCGCCACCAACGCGAGCGACGCCGCCAGCCCTCCCCACCCCACATAGCCGGTGGTCAGCGCTGCGGCCGTCATCGGGACCGGCCTGGCGTGCCGGACGGGCAACGACCGGTCATGTCGACACCGTCCACGTTCACCGTCCCAGGTACTCGGCTGCGAGCTCTGAATCGGCGATCCGGCCGTCCATCAGCACGATCCGGTCGCAGGCGATCCGGCGCACCTGCGCCAGGTCATGGCTGACCCACAGCACGCTGAGGCCGACTTCCACAAGCTCGGCGGTCAGGTCCTCGAGGACGCGTGTGGCACCGGCGTCGAGGGATGACGTGGGCTCGTCCATCAACAGGACCTCGGGCTCGGTCAGCAGCGTCCGGGCCAGGCAGACCCGCTGGGCCTCGCCTCCCGACAGCGTGTCGCCGGCGGAGGAGAGCAGCTCGGTGGGCAGCCCGACCCGGTCCAGCACGTCGCGCATCGCCTCCTCGGTGGCACCCGGCAGGGCCACGGCCAGGTTGTCCCGGACGGTGCCACCGAAGAGCGTCGGTCGTTGGAACACCATCCCCACCCGGCGCCGGAGTGCCAGTGGGTCCAGGCTGGCGACGTCGTCGCCGTTGAACACGAGGCGCCCCGAGGTCGGGACGTCGAGACGGTTGCACAGGCGGAGCAGGGTGGTCTTCCCCGATCCGGACGGGCCGGTGAGCACCGTGATCCGGCAAGGTTCGACGTCGAGGTCGACGCCGGCGATGACCTCCCGGTCACCGAACCGCACATGGATGTCATCGAACCGGAACAGGGGGGTCAGGGGGTCCTCCGGAGACCGTCTGCGTCTGCGCCAGTCTGGCATGTGCCCGGCGGCCGCCAAGCCGCATCCTCGGCACGCCGCCCAGCGAGGCACGCCGGGCCGGCCGTCGCCATCACCATTCCCGCTCGCAGCGTGCGTGCGCTCCGCACGACGGAGCGCTATCCGGCCCCGTCGCCCTCCAGCACGAACGACGTCATCGACAGCGACCCGAGGGCACAGCCGGTGACGGCGGTGCGGGCGACCTGGCCGGCGGCGTCCGCCAGGCCGGCGAGGTAGGCAAGGGGGAGGAAGTGGTCGGGGGTGGGTGCGGCCAGCCGGTAGTCGGCATGGCGTTCGAGCTCGCCGATCGACGCCGGCGCGCTGCCCATCACCTGGCGGACCGCCCCGTCGAACCGCTCGGCCCAGTCGGCCCCCGCGTCGACCTGCGAGGGGTCGAGCAGTCGCAGGTTGTGGACGACGTTGCCGCTGGCCACCACCAGCACGCCCCGCTCACGCAGCGGCGCCAGGCGCCGGCCCAGGTCGACGTGGTAGGCGAGCGGCTCGCCCGCATGCACCGAGAGCTGCACCACGGGGACGTCGGCCTCCGGGAACAGATGGGCGAGCACCGACCACGTCCCGTGGTCCAGGCCCCAGGAGTCGGCGTCGAGCCCGACCCAGGTCGGCCCGGCCACCTCGGCCACCTCGGCGGCGACCTCCGGCGAGCCCGGTGCCGGGTAGTCGAAGGCGAAGAGCTCGGCCGGGAACCCGAAGAAGTCGTGGATGGTACGGGGGCGGGCCATGGCGGTGACCGCCGTCATCGGCACGAACCAGTGGGCCGAGATGGCCAGCACCGCCCGCGGGCGGGGCAGGGTGGCCCCGAGCTCCCGCCACGCCATCGTGTAGCGGTTCACCTCGAGCGTGTTCATCGGGCTGCCGTGGCCGATGAAGAGCGCGGGCAGCCGGGAGGCAGTCATGGCCGGTCGTCCTTCGACCGGGTCGCCCACCGCAGGAACCGCTCGATCTGCGGCAAGGACGGTTCGTCCTGCACGCGGTCGGGCGGCGTGCCGTCCTTGTTCACCGGGTTGAGGCGGGCGACCCGGTTGAAGTTCCGGCGCAACCGGTAGCGGGCCCGACCTCGGGGGAGGCGCGATCCCGGTTCGGGCAGGAGCGCCTCGTCCGCGGCCCACCGCACCGACTTGTTGACGTTGGTGGCCGAGTTCACCCCCAACCGGATGAGCGCGTCGGCGTCGCGAGGAGGCGGGACGTCCGACCGCTCCGCCTCCGGGTGCAGGACCACCTGGTACAGGCGGCGGACGTCAGCGAACTCCGAACGGTGATAGAAGAGGTCAGCTCGGGCCTCGCGCATGCGGGTTCGGACGGCGTCGTCGAAGAAGTGCCCGGTGACCACGACGATGACGGGCCGACCCGGTGGGACGAGGCACCGGATGCGCTCGACCACGGCGACGCCCGGGAACTGGTCGCCCGGGCTGCGATCGTCCGCCGCGTCGACCAGCGCCACGTCGATCGACCTCCACTCCCCCGGCCACGACAGCGCCTGGGAGTGGTCGAGGCTGACGGCGACCTCGATGTCCGGGTGTTCCCCGAGCAGTTCGACGTAGCCGCGCCGGCTGACGTCGTCGTCGTCGATGACAGCCACCCGGCAGACGGTCACAGTGCCTCCAATCGGGCGGCGACCTCGGTGACCCGCCGCTCCAGCTCGGTTCGGGTGCGGGGATCGAGCTCGTCCCGGACGCCGTCGAACGTGGACCGCACCCACTGGTAGTGCCGGGCGGCAAGATCGATGACCGCTGCCCGCCCCTCGTCGAACGCGGTGGCGATCCGTTCCTCGTCCTCAGCCTCGAGGGATCGGGCGACCTCGCCCTCGACCCGGGCCGTCGCCTGTTCGAGCGATCCGACCGACACCACAAAGGCCAACGGCCACGCCAATTCGACGACGATCGAACGCAGTCCGGGGCGGGACCGCTCGATGGCGAGCCCGAGCGCCAGGACGCCGGCCGATCCGACGATGCCGGCCAGCCGTTGGCGCGGGGTCAGGTCGCGCCAATAGTGCGATGTGAGCGCGGCCGGTGTGGCCACCGAGGTGGAAGCGGCGAAGAAGGACCAACCGTCCGGGTTCACCGGTTGGCGCACGGACCGGGTGACGACCACCGCGTCGACGACCGCCATGGCGACGGACGCGGCCAGGATCGACGGGCGGGCCCGGGCGCCGTGCCGGACGATCTCCCGGTGCGACCACGCCGCGAATGCCACGTTCGACGCCGAGAGGCCAGCGGCGAGGTCCTTCCGGATCATCACCGATCTCGGCGAGGCACGGTCGAGTGCCCACAGCGAGCTGATGATGAACGCGATGGGGCCTAAATCGATCGGCCCGAACCGACCGCCGGGCTCGGGGGGGATGGTCACCCGCCGATCCCCGATCTGGAGGTTGACCGGCCGGTCAGGCCGGCCGTCGCGCCCGTCGGGCTCCACGGACAGGCGGACGCGACCCCGGAGGTCCAGAGCATCGAGTGCCCGCACCAGGTGCCCGGCCTGGCCGACGCTGAGCACGACGGTCCCGTCGCCCGGTTCGACGTCGATGACGACGTCGGCTGCCAGGTCCGGGTGGGCGTCGTTGGTGCGTCGTTGCCAGCGAGCCACGACCACCCCGAGGTAGGTGGCCGACGCGGTCGTCTCGTCGGCCAACGACCGCTTCCACTCGGCCAGCTGACGGGCGAAGGGGTCCGCCGACTCGGCCCCGGGCCGGCGGAGGAGCGGCGCGGTGCGGCTCAACAGGTCGACGATCGAGTCTGCGCCCATGGCGACCGCGTTCTGCCCGGCCAGGCGGGCCTGCTGGCAGCGAGCGGCCACCTCGGCCCGGTGGAGAGAGACGGCCGCCGACAACCGGCTGCGCTCGTAGAGGGTGTGGAGGACACCGCTGATGACACCGAAGCTGTGATGCCGGAAGGCGGCCAGACCGGAGGGCCTCCCCCTGGTCCGACGACTGGCGGCGAGAGCGGCGGCGATGCCGGCGACGCCGGCAGTGGTGGCGGCGAAGTTCTCGGGGTCCATGCGCAGGCCCGCCTCGAACATGAGCGGCATGCCGAGCAGCGCGGCGGCGTCTGCGTGCTCGAGTTGCCGACCCCAGTAGGTGGTCTCGAGTGCGTCGGCCACGAGGCGGGTGCGCAAGCCCGTACCCGGGCGGCGGCCCAACACCCATCCGGCGACCACGTCGGCGGCGGTCCCGGCGGCAAGCAGCGCCCGCTGCCTGCGGGTGGCGCCCGTACCCAACGTCCCGGCGATCGTCGCCCGGGCGGCGAGCCGGTAGGCGACATAGACGGTGCCGCGGCGGCTCAGGAACGTCCTTCCGGGCGTCAGCTCGTCATCGATCGCTCGGCCCACCACAACTCCCCACCGTCTCCCGCACGGGCTGGCGCCGGTCCCGTGTCGCCGGGGGAAGCGTACCGGTCCTGGTGGGGGGGCGGAACGCGTCCCCACCAGGTCGCCAGGTCCTGGCTGGCAGCGTTCCCGCCAACACTGCCAGCCAGGCCGCCTGAAGCGCACCACCCGGACGAGCCGGAGCGGTGCGCGCCACCTGGTTCGCTCCACAGATGAACACACCGGCCTGCACGATCGGGTCTCCCTGATCGCGCGCCGGGGGTCGCACCGCCTGCGACGTTATGGTGGACACGTCGCCGGACGGCCGCCAGGACGGCCGGGCCGCCAGGACGGCCGGCCTCCGGGCGGACGGGCGAGAGCAGAGGAGCCGAACATGGACAGTGCGCACCAGGTGGCAGCCGACCTCCGGGAGCCGGCACGGCGGCTCCGTGAACAGATCCCCGGTGTCCTCGACGGTTACCGAGCCATGCACCATGCCGCCTTCGCCGAGGGTGAGCTCCCGGTCAAGGTGAAGGAGCTCATCGCCCTGGCCATCGCTGCGACCCGTGAATGTGACGGGTGCGTGGCCTCCCACGGCCGGGGCGCGGCCAGGGCCGGAGCCACCGAGCGCGAGGTCGCCGAAGCCATGGGGGTGGTGATCTCGATGAACGGCGGTCCCGGCACCGTCTGGGGACCGCGCGCACTGGCCGCGTTCGTCGAGTACGCGAGCGAGGCCTGAGGGCGCGTTCCGGCCGATGCCCGGCCGTGCCGCACGCCGTGGGGGATGGCGAGCCGGCGCCGGAGCCGTCAGCCACGCGGTGCCGGCCGTGATGCATCGCCTGCCGGCGCTGTTGCATGCCTGGGGAGGATGCCGTGGAGGAGGACGTCGGCCAACGACGAGGCGAGTGCGTCACGCTGGCCCTGATCGTCGAGGTCGATACCGAACAGCAGGCGCAGTGCGGCCGGCGCGCTGGCCATCGACGTGATCCCGAGCCCGACCATGGCCAGCACCACGCCCGGCTCGACAGTGCGGATGTCCCCGGCGGCCATAGCCGCCTCCAACGCGTCGCGGTATGCGTCATACCGGGGACGCACCTTGTCGACCAGGTAGGCGATCCGCTCGTCGCAGCCCGGTCCCGTGTCGTTCCACATGGCGGCGGTGGCCGCAGGGGAGAGGGTCGCCCGGTCGATCATGGCCCGGAGGTAGCCGTGCAGCTCGGCTTCGAGACCGTCGGCGCCGTCGATGTCGATGGGCTGGCTCATCACGGTGTCGATGCAGGCGCGCCACAGGTCGTCCTTGGTGGCGAAGTGCCGCTGGACCGTCGCCAGGGAGACGTCGAGCTCCCGGGCCACCTGGCGGAGTGCGAGACCCTGGCAGCCGTTGGCCGCCGTGGCGCGCAGTGCGGTGTCGACGATGGCGTCACGGGTCACCGCCGGGCCGTCGGCGGAACGTGGGCGGCCCGGCCGCCTGCGGCCAGGGCGGGGGGCCCGGGGCAGGGATTCCGCCACTGGAGCTGGCTGGCCAGGCTCGCCCACGCACATCAGCTTACCAAGGGAAAGCTGTCGTGTGACCGGTTGTCTGCCGGACGGTCCCGGCCCTTGCGGTCAGGCGCCCGCCACCGCCCGGCGGCGGCGCCGGCGGTTCCGAGCGGCAAGGACGCCGCCTGACACTCCGGCGAGCAGGAGGCCACCCGCAGCGCCGACCGGCATGGTCACCGTCGGCACGGAGCCGAACGTGTACTCGCTCCACGGACCGGTTGCCGAGGAGCCGCCTCCCGTGGTCACCTCGACGTAGGTGGTCCCCCCGCCGGCGAACGGCGTTCCCGCCGTGGCTGGTGCCGTTGCGGTGATGGTGGTGGTATCGACCACCGTGACCCCGGTGGCCGGGATCCCCGAGAAGTTCACGGTGGCACCCGGGGCGAACCCGGTCCCCGTGATGGTGACGGCCGCCCCGCCGGCGGCCGGACCCGTCGGCGGCGTGACCGACGTGACCACCGGCTGCGCCTCGGGCGGCTGGGTCGTCCCGATGGAGACGCCCAGGTCGGTTGCCACGCCGCAGAAGGTGGACGACGCGCACGAGACGCCGTTCACCACCTCATTCGAGGTCGATGACGGGTCGATGGACGACGCCGACCACGACGTGCCGTCGTAGGAGGCGATCAGGCCGCCCTCGTCGGCACCGGCAAGGCAGAAGGTCGCAGACGGGCAGGTGACCGAGTCGAGGATGGCGACCGTGCCCGAGGTCACCGTGGTGGGGGCCGACCACGACCTCCCGTCGAAGACGAAGACCTCGCCGTTGGCCAGCGACGAACCGGCCACGGCCGCGCCCACCACGCAGAAGGTCGGCGACGCGCACGACACCCCGCCGACGATGCCCAGCACCCCGACCGGCAGCGACGCGGTGGTCGACCAGGAGGTGCCGTCCCAGGTCAGGACGGTGCCCGTCGAGCTGGCGGCCACACAGAAGGTCGGCGACGCGCACGACACGTCCTGGACGCTCCCCGACGGCGCGATCGTGACCGGCGCCGACCATGACGTGCCGTCGTAGGTCACGGCGAATGGGCCGACGGCCGAGGAGGATGTCGCCGTGCCCGAGCTGGTCGTCACGACCCGGTTGCCGACCGCGGCGCAGAACGACGGCGAGGTGCACGACACCGACCACAGGTCCATGCTGGTGAAGGTGGCGCCGGTGGGCAGCGGTTCGGTGAAGGTCGTGGGCGCCGACCACGACGTGCCGTCGAAGATGTTGAGCGACGCCGCATCGGTGGGTGGCGTCGCCGTCTGGTACCCGACCGCCACGCAGAACGAGGCGCTGGTGCACGAGATCGCCTGCGGATCATTGCCGGGGATGGCCACGGGAGCCGCCCACGAACCACCCGTATAGGTCCAGCTCTGCCCGGCGGCGCTGACGGCCACGCACGTTCCGGCGACCGGGCACGAGATCGCGGCGGTGCCGACGTCGGCAGGCGCCGACCACTGCAGCCCGCCCGGCGACGATCCGGCCGCCTGGGCCGGCCCGGCCGACCACGGTCCGACCGCCCCCACCACGGCCACTATCGCCACGATTGCCACCGCCGCCGTAGCCGCCACACGCGCCGAGGCGCGCCTCACCAGACCGGCAAGGTCCACCATCTCCCCTACCCCCGTTGCTCCGGCCCCGTCGCACGGCAAGTGTGCAGAACGCTTGTCACTTCGGTCAACCAGTACGTCGCGCCGTGGTCGCCTCGTCCCTCAGGGTGCTGAGCGCGGGCAATCGGCGCCCTGCGACGTCGGACCGCCGACCCTCCCGGGCCCCATGGCGCCAACCTCCGCATCGGCGAGGCCCGTCCCCCTCGGCTCCGCATCGGCGAGGCCCACACGTCCACCGGGCGCTCGTGTACAACGGTGCGGTGGCACCGGCCCACCTCCCCCGCCGCCGGCGGCGAGCCCCCGGACCGTCCCGGTCGCGACGCCGGGCATGGCCGGGTGCCCCGCTGTCCCGCCTGGTGGCACTCGCCTCCGTCGCCGCGCTCCTCGCCGCCTGCGGGAACGGACGCTCGGCGCTGCCCCCGGCCACCACCCACGCGACGGCGCCCACCGCGCCGACCACTGCTTCCCCCGCGCCGACCTCACCGGCGCCCACCGCCACCCCCTCCGCGGCAGTGCCGTGTGGCACGGCGACGGCACCACCCGCCCGCTACCGGCACGTCGTGTGGATCTGGATGGAGAACCACCAGTGGTCGAGCGTGATCGGCAACGCCGGTGCCCCCTACCTGACCGGTCTCGCCCACCGGTGCGGCACCGACACCGCATGGTCGTCGGTGGGCTCGCCGTCGTTGCCCAACTACCTGGGAGCGACGGCCGGATCGACGCTGGGGGTGACCGACGACGCCGACCCGGGCGCCCACAGCTTCGCCGCCGACAACCTCTTCCGCCAGGTACGCGCGGCCGGAGGCACCGAGCGCAGCTTCGTCGAGTCGATGCCGTCGCCCTGCGACCTGGTGTCGTCCGGCACCTACGCGGCCAAGCACAACCCGGCCGTCTACTTCGACGGCCCCGGGGACCGGGCCGCGTGCCGGGCCGACGACCTGCAACTCGGCGCGCTCGACGCCGCGCTCGCCTCCGGGTCGCTACCGACCTTCACGTCCATCACCCCCAACATCTGCGACGACATGCACAGCTGCCCGGTGGCGGCCGGCGACCGGTGGCTGGCCACGTGGGTCCCCCGCATCCTCGACAGCCCCGCCTACCGGTCGGGGACCACGTTCGTCGTCGTCGTCTTCGACGAGCCCACCCCCCTGGCGAACGTGGTCGTCGCCCCGGCCATCCACCCCGGCACGGTGGCCGCCTCGCCCGTCGACCACTACTCGCTCCTGCACGCGACGGAGGATGCCCTCGGGCTGCCGCTGCTCGGTCGTGCCGCCACCGCCCGCAACCTGCGGGACGTGCTCGGGTTCTGACCATCCCGCCGGGACGGACCCCGGTCGGCGTCCGTGACCTTCGCCCCTAGGCGCACCCCGATGGGCGGCCGGAACATGGAACCGACGACCAAGGAGGTTCCCATGGCCTACGGCTGGGGTTGGCACGAACAGGGCTGGGGTCCCGGGACGTGGATCGTCGCGGTGGTGGCGATGATCGTGTTCTGGTCGCTCGTCGTGTTCGCCATCGTGATGCTGGTCCGGCACTTCGGGCGCCCGGCCGGCACAGCACCCGGTGGTTCGCCGCCCGGCGACGAGGCCGTCCAGGTGCTGCGCCAGCGGTTCGCACGGGGCGAGCTCGACGAGGAGGAGTTCCAGCGCCGCATGGCGCTGCTGGAGAAGAAGACGTAGCGCGGTACCACCCGGCCACGACGGCACCGGGGCCCGCGGGCCCGCGGGCCCGCGGGTCCGCCGGGCGCAGTCGCAGGCGCAGGCGCAGTCGCAGGCGCAGGCGCAGGCGCACCACCATGACGGGTACAGCGCCACCGCACCGCGCACGCTTCCCAGGTCCCTAGAGTTGCGACCGGGAGGTGACGCACATGGACGCTCCGGGTTACTCCGACGAGAAGGACGCCGTGCTCAAGCGGCTACGCCGGGTCGAGGGCCAGGTGCGCGGCATCGCCGGGATGGTCGAGGACGAGCGCTACTGCATCGACGTGCTCGAGCAGATCTCAGCGGCCACGCGTGCCCTCCAGAGCGTGGCCCTCCTGCTCCTCGACGACCACCTGTCCCACTGTGTCGCCCACGCGGTGGCCGCGGGCGGCCCGGAGAAGGACGCCAAGCTGGCCGAGGCGTCGGAGGCCATCGCCCGGCTGGTGCGGTCCTAGGGAAGGAACCGCAGCCGCCGGCCCGAGCCGGCCCGTCAGATCAGCTGGCCGGTGGGACGGACCACGATCTCGCCCACCTCGACCCCGGCCGGTTGGTCGACGATCCACGCCACCGCATCGGCGATCACGCCGGTGTGGAGCGAGACGGGGGGCATGCCGGTCTCGTCCCAGAAGGGCGTGTCGACCACGCCCGGCTCGACCGTCGCCACCCGGATGCCCGATGCCGTGAGCTGCAGCCGGGCGTTCTCGCCCAGCGAGGCGACGGCGTGCTTGGTGACCGAGTACAGGCTGCCGGGCCGGATCACCCGTCCGGCGACGCTGCCCACCAGGACGATCTGACCGCCCGGCGCCGGCAGGCGGGGCACGGCCGCCTTGATGAGCAGCGCGGGACCCAGCACGTTGGTGAGGACCATCGACCGCCACGCTCCGGGGTCACCGTCGACCAGATCGCCAGCGGTGGTGAACCCGGCGTTGGCGACGGCCACGTCGAGGCCGCCGTGCCGCTCCACGTGGGCGGCGACGGCCCCCTCCGTGTCATCCCAGTCGGCGGCGTCGGCCACCGCGCCCAGGACCGACGCCCCTGCCCCCTCGAGCTCGGCAACGGCGGCCGCCAGCTTCGACGGGTCACGACCAGTGATGGTGATGCCGAGCCCCATCCCGGCCAGACGGTGGGCGATGGCCAGACCGAGCCCGGTGGTGCCGCCGGTGACGAGAGCGCTGCGTGCAGTCATGTGTCGAGTGTGGCGGCACCGGGGTGATGGCGCCAGTCGCTCGCCACCTCCTGACGATCGGACCGGGCGCCGGGTGTCAGTAGCGCTGGCGCCGCACCCCCTTGTCGATGGCGACCACCACGGCCACCACGGCCGCCACGGCGAAGATGCGCAGCCACGCCGCGCCGCTGATCGGCACCGTGCCGAAGACCCCGTTCAGGGCGGGCAGGTAGGTGATGGCCGCCTGGGCCGCGCCCTGGGCGCCGAGGCCGACCAACAGCCACCGGTTGGAGAGGGGGCCCACCCGCCAGGCCGGGCGACGCAGCGACCGGCAGCTGAACAGGTAGAAGGCCTCGACCACGACCATCACGTTGAGGGCCGACGTCCGGGCCGCGTCGAGGCCGGCACCGTTCGAGCGCTCCCATTCGAAGAGCCACCACACCCCGGCGACCAGCAGTCCCGCCACGATGAGGGTGCGGACGGCGAGGTCGACGGTGAGGAGGGGGCGCGACGGGTCGCGGGGCGGGCGGTCCATGGTCCCCTCCTCCTTGGGCTCGAAGGCCAGGGTGAGGCCGAGGGCCACGGCTGTCGTCATGTTGATCCACAGGATCTGGCCCGGGAGGATGGGAAGCACGGCCCCGAGGGCGATGGCGAGGAGGATGACCAGCCCTTCGGCCAGGTTGGTGGGCAGCGTCCAGACGATGAACTTCAGCAGGTTGTCGAAGATGCCGCGGCCCTCCTCCACCGCCGCCTCGATGGTGGCGAAGGAGTCGTCGGTCAGGACCATGTCAGCTGCGTCCTTGGCCACCTCGGTACCGGCCCGCCCCATGGCGATGCCGATGTCGGCCTGGTGGAGCGCGGGCGCGTCGTTCACCCCGTCTCCCGTCATGGCCACCACGTCCCCCCGGGACTGGAGGGCCTGGACGAGACGGAGCTTCTGCTCGGGCGACACCCGGGCGAAGACGTCGGCGTGCTCGACCACGTCGGCCAGGGCGCCGGCAGGGAGGGCGGCCAGCTCGGCCCCGGTGACGACCCGATGCCCGTCGCTGGGGTGCACGAGGCCGAGCTCTGCGGCGATCGCCCCGGCCGTCGCCGCGTGGTCACCCGTGATCATCTTCACGGCCACCCCCGCGCTCCGGCACGCAGCCACCGCGCCGGCAGCGTCGGGACGCGGCGGATCGGCCATCCCCTGGAGGCCGACCACGGTCAGATCGGCGCCCGCCACCATGTCCGCCACGTCGCCCGCCACGTCGCCCGCCAGGTCGCCCGGGCGCAGCTCGGGCTCCGGGACGCGGCCGGCGGCGAAGGCCAGGACGCGCAGGCCACGTCGGGCCATGGCCTCGGCGGCGGCGGTGACCGCCGCCCTGTCGTCGGTCCGGGCCAGCTCGAGGATGCGCTCCACCGCCCCCTTGACCAGGACGATCGTGGCCGGCGCGGCCGGGTCCTGGTGGACGGTCGCCATGAACCGGCTCTCCGAGCTGAACGGCACGACGCCGATCCGTGGCAGGTGGGCCTCGAGCTCGTCCAGGTCGAGCCCGGCGGCCGAGGCCACCTCGACCAACGCCACCTCGGTCGGGTCTCCCTCCATCCTCGGCCCGTCGCCACCGGCGGCCACGACAGCGTCGTTGCACCGGGCCCCGGCGACCAGGCACCAGCGCAGGTCCGCGTCGGACGCCGGGTCCACCGGCCGTCCACCGGCATCCACGAGAGCCCGCTCCCCACCGCCACCGGCGTCACGGACCTCGTAGCTGCCATAGCGCGTCCAGATCGACCGGACCGTCATCTGGTTGGTGGTGAGGGTGCCGGTCTTGTCCGTGCACACCACGGTGGTGCTCCCCAACGTCTCGACCGCCGGCAGGTGGCGCACGACGGCCCGGCGCCGGGCCAGGCGTGCCACGCCGATCGAGAGGGTCACGGTGACCGCCGCCGGCAGGCCCTCGGGGATGGCCCCCACGGCGAGTGCCACGGCGGCCGTGAACATCTCGGTCGGGCGCTCGCCCCGGGCCACGCCGACGGCGAACGCCACGCCGGCCAGCGCGAGGATCGCCACCGTCAGCACCTTGGAGAACCGCTCGAGCTTGCGGGTCAGCGGGGTGGCCAGGGTGTCGGCCGTCCCCACCAGGCGGTGGATCTCGCCCAGCTCCGTCTCCGCACCGGTGGCCACGGCAACCCCGCTCCCGGTACCGGCGGTGACGAGCGTGCCGGAGTAGAGCATGTTGCGCCGGTCGGCCACCGGCGTGGCCTCGGGTAGCACGACCTCGTCCTTCGCCACCGGCTCCGACTCCCCCGTCAGGGCCGACTCGTCCGCCTCCAGCTCGGTCTCCTCGACGAGCCGCAGGTCGGCCGCGACCTTGTCGCCGGCTGCCACCAGTACCAGGTCGCCCGGGACCAGCTCCTCGGAGGGGAGGATGTGGACCGAACCCCCCCGTACGACGCGTACCGAGGTGCGGACGAGCGAGCGCAGGGCCTCGAGGGCGGCGGTGGCCTTGGACTCCTGGGCGAAGCCGACCGCGGCGTTGAGGACGACCACGCCGAAGATCACCGCTGCGTCCACGTGCTCCCCAAGGGCGGCGGCCACCCCGCCGGCGGCCAGCAGGACGTAGATCAACGGGTTGTGGAACTGGCCGGCAAGCCGGCGGATGATCCCGGCGCCGGGCGGAGCGGGGAGCGTGTTGTGCCCGTAGCGTTCCAGGCGCCGCCGGGCCTCGCTCTCGTCGAGGCCACGGGACCGGTCGGTGTCGAGCAGGAGCACGACCTCGTGGGCCGACAGCCCGTGGTGCGCGTTGGGCCCCGTACCGGCCGGTGTATGCGGACCCGCTGCGTGCGTCAGCTGGCCTGGGGAACGGGACACTGCGGGCTCCTCGCGTCGTCCCCTCCCACGCTGCCAGGTCGGACCCGGCGGCGGCAGGGTCGAAGGTCTCGCCCGCGGGGCCGGGTACGGCGGCCGGCGCCAGCCGGCCCGATCGTTCAGCCTGCAGTACCGGCCGGAACGTGCGCGCCCGAGACCACCGACGCGGCCAGGGCGCGTGCGCCGGTGACGGCCGACGGGTCGGCGTCGAGGTGCGCGGCGGTCATGGCGCCGTCGTAGAGCACGACGAGATCGGTGCCGACGTCCCGACCAGCGGCGCCGGCCTCGGCGGCCAGCGCCTCGAAGGCGCCGCGCACACGTTCCCGGTGGTCGGTGATGCGATCAGCCACCAGACCGGGGGCGGGGAACTCAGCCGCGGCGTTGATGAAGGGGCAGCCCCGGTAGCCGGGCGTCGCCACCCGTTCCGCCAACAGGTCGAAGGGGGCGAGCACCCGCTCGGGCGACCCGGGCGGGAGCGGTTCCACCCGTGCCGCGACGTCAGATGCCCACCGGTCGCTGCGCTCGCTCAGGTAGGCGGCCACCAGCTCCTCCTTGCCGGAGAAGTGGGCGTAGAGGGTGGCCTTGGCCACCCCGGCCTCGGCGATGATGCGGTCGATGCCCACCGCGTGGATGCCCTCCGCATAGAACAGGCGCGCGGCAACCTCCAGCAGGCGCTGGCGTGCGCCGGTGCGGGGACCGGCCCGCCCCGTGGCTGGAGGCTCGGTTGCGGGAGGATCGGTCACGCGGGCCACTGCACCACGTTACCAGACAGGTCTGTATAGTGGACCAGACGACCAGACCGGTCTGTCTGATACGTGGCCAGCCGGCCCCGACCGAAGGAGCACACGATGCCGTCACTGGCACAGCAGCTGAGCGAGCAGAATGCAGGGGCCCGGGAGCGGATCCCGGCCGACACCCTCGCCGTCATGGACGCCGCCACCGAGGAAGTGGCCGCCTCCGGCCTGGTCGACAGCGCGCTTGGCGTCGGCGCCCGCGCTCCGGAGTTCACCCTCCCCGATGTCGGCGGCACCAAGGTGGCGTTGGCCGACCTCCTCGCGGCCGGCCCGGTCGTCCTCGCCTTCTACCGCGGCGGGTGGTGCCCCTACTGCAACCTCGAGCTGCGGGCGCTCCAGGCGGCGCTGCCCGAGATCGAGGCGGCCGGCGGGAGCCTCGTGGCCATCTCGCCGGAGCTCCCCGACAATTCGCTGTCAACCAAGGAGCGCCTGGAGCTCGCCTTCACCGTCCTCTCCGACGTCGGCAACGAGGTGTCCGAGCAGTACGGACTGGTCTTCACCATCCCCGAGGCGCTCCGGGCCGTCTACGACGGCTTCGGGATCGACCTGCCCGCCTCCAACGGCGACGACAGCTTCCGGCTGCCGGTCCCGGCGACCTACGTGCTCGCTCCCGACGGCACCGTCGCCTGGCGCTTCGCCCACCCCGACTACACCAAGCGGGCCGAGCCGGCCGACGTGATCGCCGCGCTGCGGGCCCTGTGATCCCGGCGGACCGCCGGTCACGGTGGTCCGCGTGACCCATAGGTTGCGACCCGTGCTGCGGCCCGGGCTGGCCGGGGGTGATCCCTCCGGTCAGTACCCGGCGCCGCGCCGGGCCACCACCGAGCCGGCCAGGTCCTCGATGAGCGGGTCGATGACGAGGACGAACTGCTCGGCGACCCCGTCCACCTGGCTCAGGGCGTCGAGGGCTCCTGGCGCCACCCGGTCGAACCGGGCCTCGTCCCAGGTCCGCCCGTCACCCAGCACGACACCGTCCACGTCGAAGCGCACCACCGGCGACACACCGGCCGGGTCCGGACCGGGGCGCTCGCCCTCGACGAAGCGGCGGACCCGGAGCACCAGGTCGGCGACGGCGTCGGGCGGGGGGGTGGACAGCGTGGCCGGAACGCACCCCATGACGATGGTGGTCTCCATGCCCGCCTCCTTGTGGACGTACTGGGCCTTGAAGTCGTCACGCCGCTGCATCTCGAAGAACGACCGGCGGGTCGGGTAGAGGGCGATGGCGACCCGGTCCCAGGGGGGCTCGGCGCCGGACTGAACGGTGACGTCGGCCAGCAGGGGGACGGTGGCGCCGATGGCCTCGAGGGGGCCCACGGGCGAGTACAGGTCGTCGGCCTCGCGCCCGGTGATCGTCGTCTGGCGGCCGTCCGCGTAGACGGCCACCGGCCGGTAGCGCATCAGGTTCAGCATCCAGACCGGCCCGTCGTCCACCTCGTCCAGGTGGAGCCAGCGGGTGACGGTGTCCCAGTCCGGCTCGCCGAAGGAATAGGTGGGTCGTGCTGCCATGGTCGTGCTCCTCATCGTGCGTGCCGGGCGGCTGTCGTTCCGCCCGGTCTTCCGTGCTCCGGGCCCGCGTGCCTAGGGGGCCTTGGCGATGACCTCCTCGCCGTAGCGGGCGAACGCCTCGGCCGGCTCCTTCCAGAAGAGGAAGCCGGGAAGCACCACCCGCTCCACCCCCATCGCCGCCAGGGCTGCGACCTCGTCGAGGGCACCGGGGCCGATGGCCCCCTTCCCCCCGGTGGTCAGCTCGATGGCCGACGGGTCACGCCCCGCCTCCTCAGCCGTGCGGCGCACCACGTCGAAGAGGTGGCGGAGGCGGTCGTGGTCCCCGATGGCGGGGAAGAAGCCGTCGCCCAGCTGCCCGGCCCGCCGTGCCGCCGCCTCGCTGTGGCCGCCGACGTGGACAGGGATGGTCCCGCCCACCGGCTGGGGCCGGACGATGCAGTCGCGGAAGTTGGAGAACCTGCCGGCGAACGTCGCACGCTCCTCTGACCAGAGGACCCGCAACGCCTCCACCGCCTCGTCGGTCCGGGCCGCCCGCTCGGCGAAGGGCACGCCCACCGCCTCGAACTCCTCCTCCAGCCAGCCGACACCGATGCCGAGGAGGGCACGGCCGGCCGAGAGCACATCGAGGGTGGCCAGCTCCTTGGCCAGCACCACCGGGTTGCGCTGGGGGAGGATGAGCACCCCGGTGCCGAGCTTGATGGTGGAGGTGGCGGCGGCCACGTAGGCCAGCCACACGAGCGGGTCGGGCACGGGCGAGTCGTCCTTCCCCGGCATGCGCCCCGACGGGTCGTAGGGATAGGACGACTGGTAGCCGGCCGGCACCACCACGTGCTCCACCGTCCACAGCGACTCGAACCCGGCCGCCTCCGCGGCGCGGGCGAACTCGGCGGCCAGGACCGGATCGTTGCAGGGGCCGGTGTTGGCGAAGACGATCCCGAACTTCATGACGTGCACTCCCTGGTGGACGCGGACGTGGCGGTGACACCGGAACGGGTGGGAATTCGATCAGCTTCCCCCGGACCGGCAGCGCGCACGGCCCTCGCTGCGCCGTGCCCACCGCCGGAGCCTCGAGGCGGCTCCGACCCCCCGATCGATAGTTTTGTCATGCTATCTGTCACCACCTGGGCGGCGCAACCACCCAGCTGCTCCGGACCGGACGGGACGCTGGGGGGCGGTAGGTTGCCGTCATGACGGCGAGCACCGAGCTCGATGGCGTGACCGCGGTGGTGACCGGGGCGACCAGCGGGATCGGTGAGGCCATGGCCGACGCCCTGCTGGCGGCGGGGGCCACCGTCGGCTTCGCCAGCCGGCCCACACCCCGACTGGACGACACCGTCGCCTCCCGGCGGGAGCGGGGGCTCGCTGTGGTGGCGCTCCCGGTGGACGTGCGCGACCCGGGCTCGGTCGGCGACCTGGCCCGCCGGGCGGCGGACGAGATGGGCGACGTCGACCTGGTCGTGAACAACGCCGGCATCGGCATGCGCACGGTGAACCCCCGGTTCTTCGACGATCCCCGCCCCTTCTACGAGGTAGAGCCCGAGGGCTTCGCCGACGTGGTGGCCACCAACCTGACCGGCTACTTCCTGGTGGCCCGGGCGTTCGCCCCCACCTTCGTCGAGCGGGGACGGGGCCGCATCGTCAACGTGTCGATGAACCACGAGACCATGCGACGGCGCGGCTTCGTCCCCTACGGTCCGGCCCGGGCCGGTGCCGAGGCGCTCAGCCTGATCATGACCGAGGACCTCCGGTCGTCGGGGGTGACCGTGAACCTGGTCCTGCCGGGTGGGGCCACCGACACCGGCATGATCCCCGACAGCCTGCCCGACGAGCTACGGGCCCGCCTGCTGCCCGCCAGCGTCATGGGCCCGCCGGCTGTGTTCCTGGCATCGGCGGAGGCGGAGGGAGTGACGGGGCAGCGCATCGTCGCCACCGAGTTCGACCGGTGGCTGGCCGAGTTCCGGGCCGGGCACCTGCTGCGCTGAGCTGCGCCACCCTGCCCGGCACGCCGGCCCGGCGGCCCGGCCGTTTAGCCGAACGCGCCCGACAGCGTGTCCCCCGCCAGCTGCACCGAGTCGAGGTCGTAGGCGTCGTGCATGTTGAGGACCATGCCGTCGAGCCCGGCGTCGAGGTAGGCGGCGACCTGCTCGCACACCGCGTCGGGGTCGCCGGCGATGACGTAGCCCCGGAAGCGCTCCTCGTCCATGCCCCGGGCCTCGGCCATGGCCCGCCCACGCCGCTCGGCCTCGGCCGTGGTCTCGGCGATGACCAGCCCGCCGAGGCGCGTCCTCGTGATGGTCGACGGGTCCCGCCCCTCGGCCTCGCAGTGGCGGTCGAGCACCTCCAGCTTGTGGCGGATGGTGGCGACATCGCCGAAGAGGTTGCAGGCGTCCGCGTGCCTCGCCACCAGCTTGAGGGTGCGGCGCTCACCCGAGCCCCCCACCAGGATGGGGATGCCACCGGGCCGGATGGGCCGGGGCACGTTGAGGGCGGCGTCGATCGAGTAGTAGCGGCCGGAGAAGCTCGGAGCCTCCTCGGTGAACATGGCCCGGCAGACGGCCAGCGCCTCGTCCAGGCGGTCCATGCGCTCGCCGACGGCGGGGAACTCGAAGCCGTAGCCGGCGTGCTCGTCGTCGTTCCAGGCGGCGCCGATCCCGAGGATGGCCCGGCCGCCGGAGATCACGTCGAGGGTGGTGACCTGCTTGGCCAGCAGCGCCGGGTTGCGGTAGGTGACGCCGGTGACCATGGTGCCGAGCGAGGCACGGGTGGTGCGGGCGGCCAGCGCGCCGAGCAGCGTGTAGGCCTCGAGCATCGGGTCGGTCCGGGGACCGACGTTGGCGATCTGGTAGAAGTGGTCCATCACCCACACGGAGTCGAAGCCCGACTCCTCTGCGGCCACGGCGATCTCGGCGATGCGGCCGAAGAGGTGCCCGTCCTCCACGCCGGGGAAGGTGAAGCTCGGGATCTGCAGTCCGAAGCGGGTGACGCCCATGGTGCTCCTCTCGTCGTACTGATGGCCGGCCGGCCTCACCACGCGGCACAGCGTGGGAGCGGGTGACCGGCCCGGTGGCGACCCTACCGGCCGTGGACCGGGCAGGCGCAGCGTGCGCATCCGTGATCCCCGCACCATCCGTCCCGCGGGTCACCGTGCGGGCCCGGCGCCGTGTCGTTATACTCCGAATATCCGTACATTTCTTCCTGCCCTACCGACCCTGGCCACGGTCCTCCACCAGCACATCTCGCCGGCTGACGCCATCGGGCTGGCCGTGCTCGGCATCTTCGCCGGCTGGCTGGGCGCCGTCGTCGGCATCGGCGGCGGCGTCGTCATCGTCCCCGCCCTGGTCCTCCTCTTCCACTTCGACACCAAGGTGGCGGTGGCCTCGTCGCTGGTCGCGGTAGTGGCGACATCGGCGGCCGCCGGGAGCGCGTACGCCGGGTCCGGCCAGCTGAACATGCGCCTCGCCCTCACGCTGGAGATCGCCACCACCATGGGCGGCCTGGCCGGCGGCGTGGTCGCCGTGCTCATCGCCCCCACCGTCATCGACGGTCTGTTCGCGCTGGTGATGCTGGTGACCGCCTTCCTCGTCCTACGGGGCAGGGACGAGCACGGCGAGGTGGTCGGCGAGGCCGGCGCCGTCGACGTGGGCGCGCACGGGGACCCGCACGCGGACTCGCACGCGGAGACCGTTTCGCCGGTGCCGACCGTTCCGGATGCCGCCCCGGCCATGGCGGCCGGGAGCGACGACCCCGTTCTCGCCTGCGCCGAGGCGGCCGGCGGCGAGCGGGCCGGTGCCGCCGCCATGGTCGCGTCGGGCAAGCGGGTCGGGTGGGAGGAGCGCGGCCGTCTGGCCGGCGCCTACCACGACCTCACCACCGATGCCCTCGTCACCTACCGGGCAATCCGGCTATGGATCGGCTGGGCCGTGTCGTTCGTCGCCGGCCTGCTGTCGGGCCTCCTCGGTGTGGGGGGCGGGTTCTTGAAGGTGCCGGCCATGCACCTCGGGATGAAGGTGCCGATCAAGGTGTCCGCCGCCACCTCCAACTTCATGATCGGCGTCACCGCCGTCGCCAGCCTGTTCGTCTACTTCGCCCGCGGCTACGTCCTGCCCTTCGCTGCTGCACCCGTGGCCCTCGGCATCGCCGTCGGCGCCTTCTTCGGGGCGAAGAGCTCGCAGCGGGTCTCGGGCCGCACCCTCGGCAGGATCCTCGCCGGCGTGCTGATCCTGGTGGCCGTGCAGATGGGCCTCAAGGCACTGGGGATCGCCAATGTCTGACCCCGTCGTGCCCGACGAGCAGCTCGGCCGGCCGGCCGACCCGCGCACCAACACGCTCGTCCAGTGGGTCCTGCGCACCGGATTGGTGATGGCGCTGGCCCTCCTCATCGTCGGGCTCATCGTCCAGATGTCGACGTCGAACGGCCAGGCCGTCCAGGTCCGCATGTTCCACCTGCTCTCCACGGCACCGGCCGGAACCAAGATCATGGGCGTGGGCATGCTGGTGCTCACCCTCACCCCCGCCGTCGGCGTGCTGTCGGTGGTCGGCAGCTGGATCCGCGAGCGCGACACGCGCTTCGTGGGTGTCGGCGCGGCCGTCGTCGCCGTGCTGGCCGCCGCCGTTCTGGTCGGGCTGGCGGGATGACCCCGGGGGACGCCTCCCCCCTCGATCGCCGGAGCCCGGTGCCGCTGTGGGCCCAGGTGCTCGCCGACCTCCGCCGGCGGATGGCCGCCGGCGAGTTCGACGGCGGCTTCCCCACCGACGAGGAGCTGCGCGCCCGCTACAGCGTCAGCCGACAGACGGTGCGCGAGGCGGCCCGGCGCCTCCAGGACGAGGGGGTGATCGTCCGGGAGCGGGGGCGGCGCAGCGCGCTGGCCGGATCGGTGCTGGAGCAGCCACTCCACACCCTCTACAGCCTGGCCCGCACCGCCCAGGACCTCGGCCTCGACGAGCGCAGCGAGGTGCTCGTGCAACAGGTGGAGCCGGCAGGAGCGGCGGCCGAGCCGCTCCGCCTGGCGGCCGACGACGAGGTCGTGCACGTCGAGCGCCTCCGCTATGTGGGCGACGAGCCCATCAGCGTCCACCGGTCGTGGTTCCCGGCGGCACGGGCGGGTGGGCTCGTCGACATGGACCTGCGCACCGGCTCCCTCTACGACGCGGTCGCCTCGTGCTGCGGCCTGCGGGTGACCGGCGGCTGGGAGCGGATCCAGCCGGCCATCGCCGACCAGGAGTTGCGCCGCCTGCTGCGGCTGCCGCGTGGGCAGGCCGTGCTGCTGGTCGAGCGGCTGGCACTGGCCGGCGACGTCCCCGTCGAGTGGCGTCAGAGCGCAGTGCGCGGCGATCGGTACGCGTTCCTGACGGAGTGGTCCCCCGGCTGACGCTGCCCTGCCCGCCCTGCCGGCCCTGCTGCAGTGCCGGCCTGGGGGTCCCCATGGTCCCGTCGAACATGGGCGGTCCGGCCCTGCTGGAGCCCGCATGCAGGCGGAACATCACCGGTGGACAAACTGGTTGACATATCAACCGTAATGGGTACACTGTACTTGTCCCTGCAACTACATCTGAGAAAGCGAGGCCACGACCGTGACCACGACCACCCCCACCCCCGACCTCACCGGTGACTACACCCTCGACGCCAGCCACTCCCGCGTCGGCTTCGTCGCCCGCCACGCCATGGTGACCAAGGTACGGGGCGCGTTCAACGACGTCAGCGGCACCGGCCACTTCGACGCCTCCGACCCCTCGAATTCCAGCCTGTCGGTCACCATCCAGGCCAAGAGCATCGACACCCGCAACGAGGACCGCGACAATCACCTGCGCAGCAACGACTTCTTCGACATGGACACCTACCCGGAGATCACCTACACCTCCACCTCGGTGGAGGCCGTCGATGCCACCACCTACCGGGTGACCGGCGACCTGACGATCAAGGGCGTGGCCAAGCCCGTCACCGTGGACTTCGAGTTCACCGGCGCCGCCGTCGACCCCTTCGGCAACCACCGGATCGGCCTTGAGGGCACCGTCGTCGTCAACCGCAAGGACTGGGGCGTCAACTGGAACGCCGCCCTCGAAGCAGGCGGCGTGCTCGTCAGCGAGAACGTCACCCTCGAGTTCGAGGTGTCGGCCATCAAGAACGCCTGACCCGCCGGCAGGCCGCCTGCCCGGCGCAGGCGGCCTGCCGCACCGGCCAGGACCGGCGTGCGGTCACCCGCTGCGAACCGCTCGCACGGAAGGATGGGAACCATGGACACCACACCGGATGCCGGAACCCGGTGGCTCACCGAGCCCGAGCTGGCCGCCTGGAAGGGCTTCCAGCGCATGTATGCCCACCTGACCGGGGCACTGGCACACGACCTGTCCATCCACAGCGAGCTGTCGATGCAGGACTACCAGGTCATCGCCGTCCTCTGCGACCAGCCCGATGCCGCCATGCGCGCCGGCGAGCTCGGGCGTGAGCTGGGGTGGGAGAAGAGCCGTGTCTCCCACCACGTGGCCCGCATGGAGGCGCGGGGCCTGATCGAGCGCCGCCGGTGCCCGAGCGACCGCCGGGGCCTGTTCGTGGCCCTGACCCCCCACGGCCGCTCGGTCCAGGCGGCCGCGGCGCCGAGCCACGTCGCCGCCGTGCGCCGGTGGTTCATCGACCGCCTGACGACCGACCAGCTGGCGGCCATGGCCGCCATTGCCGCCAGCGTGGTGGACGCGCTGGCAGGCGACGACCCGCCGTCGTGGGCCGGGTGACCCGCCCCGCGCCCGCCGGTCCCGCGTCCGCCAGCCCACTCCCCGACCCCGTACCCCCGCACCGACCCCGATCGGAGGCTCCGATGAGCTTCTCCCCCGTCCGCCTCAACCACGCCGTCCTCTTCGTCGCCGACCTGGAACGGGCCGAGGCCTTCTACACGGACGCCCTCGGCATGGAGGTCGTCACCCGCGTTCCGTGGGCCGCGGCCGCCTTCCTCCGCCTGCCCCGGTCGGGCAACCACCACGACCTCGGCCTCTTCGAGGTGGGCCCGGCCGGTGGCCCCCGCCGCCGCGGTACCGTCGGCCTCTACCACCTGGCCTGGCAGGTCGACACCATCGACGAGCTGGCCGACGCCCGGCGGGTGCTCCTCGACGCCCACGCCTACACGGGCGAGTCCAGCCACGGGGCGACCAAGAGCGTGTACGGGGCCGACCCCGACGGCAACGAGTTCGAGATCATGTGGATGCTCCCCCGCGAGGCGTGGGGGGACTACGAGCGCGACGCCCCCGTCGACCCCCTCGACCTGGCCGGCGAGGTGGCCCGGTGGCACGGGGTGGCCACGGCGGGAACGGTGACGGCGGGACCGGCGCCGGTGAGGGTGGCCGACCCGACCTGATCGGGCAGCCGACCGGGCCGACCAGGCCCGGGAACATCCCCCCTCCCGTCACGTGGGGCTACGGTGCCGGCATGCGCCCCTTCCGCCGACCCCGCGGCTCGGCCACCGTCCTGGCCCTCCTCGCCGTGGCCACCGCCGGCTCCGTGCTGACCTCGTGTTCGAGCTCGCCGAACAGCACGTCCAGCGCGACCTCGAACAAGGTCACCATCGTGCGCGACAGCGCCGGAATCCCCCACATCACCGCGTCGAACTTCTACGCCCTCGGTTACGGGGAGGCGACGGCGTTCGCCCAGGACAACCTCTGCACCCTGGCCCAGGACTTCGTCACCGTGAACGGTGACCGCTCGAAGTACTTCGGAACGAAGGGCCTGTCCCTCAACTATTCGGCCGGGGTGTCGACGACCAACCTCGACTCCGACCTCTACTGGAAGTCGGTCGTCGACTCGGGGATGCTCCAGCGGGAGATCACCCAGAAGCCCCCGCTCGGGCCGCTCCCCCAGACCCTCGCCGTCTACAAGGGCTACGTGGCCGGCTACAACGCCTACCTGGCCTCGGGCAAGCTGCACGACCCGACCTGCGCGGGCAAGCCCTGGGTGCGCCCCATCACCATGAACGACATGTTCCTTCGTGGCTACCAGATCATGACCGAGGCCTCCAGCGAGCAGTTCATCAGCGCACTGGTGCGGGCCACCCCGCCGGCGTCACCCCAGGCCGGCGCGGCCACCGCCACCACCGCCTCGTTCCACACGGGCGGGCCCGGACTGGCCGCCCTGGCCGCCGACTTCGAGTCGAGCGGCCTCACCACCAACGGATCGAACGGGATCGGGATCGGCAGCCAGGACACGGCCAACGGCGACGGGATGGTCCTGGCCAACCCGCACTTCCCCTGGCAGGGGACGGAGCGCTTCTGGATGGCCCAGCTGACCGTTCCCGGCCAGTACGACGTCGAGGGCGGGACGCTGATGGGCTTCCCCCTCATCGGGATCGGCTTCAACAAGGACCTGGCCTGGACCCACACCGTCTCGACCAGCTTCCGCTTCACCGTCTACCAGCTGAAGCTGGTGCCCGGTGACCCGACCAGCTACCTGGTCGACGGCAAGGCGGTCAAGATGGGAACCCAGACGGTGTCGGTGGACACCGGAAACGGCGTCGTCCACCACACCTTCTACACGACCAGGTGGGGCACGGTGGCCGACTCGAACCGGGCCGGCTACCACTGGACGGCCACCACCGCCTACGCCATCGACGACTCGATGACCAACGACGCCTTCCGGGCGGTCAACCAGTACTTCCGCATGGGCCAGTCCACCTCGGTGGCCAACCTCCTGCAGGTGGAGTCCACCTACCTGGCCATCCCCACCTTCAACACCATCGCCGCCGACAACACCGGGCACGCCTACTACGGCGACGTCGGCAACACGCCCAACGTTCCCGCCTCACTGATCGCCTCGTGCATGCCCCAGGGGCTGGCCCAGACCGTCTTCAAAGTGGCCGGCGTGGTCACCCTCGACGGGTCGCGCTCGGCGTGCGCCTGGAGGAACGACCCGGGCACGCCGGTCCCGGGCATCTTCAACGCCGCCCACGAGCCGCACACCATCCGCACCGACTACGTCGAGAACTCGAACAGCTCCTACTGGCTGGCCAACCCGAGCGCGCCTTTCCCCGCCTACTCCCCGATCATCGGGAACATCGACGTCCAGCAGGGGCTGCGGACCCAGCTGGGCAACCAGATGATCGCCGCCCGCGTCGCCGGCACCGACGGCTTCGGTCCGCCCAAGTTCACCCTGGCCTCGCTCCAGAAGATGTGGGAGTCTGACCCGTCCCGCCTGGCCCAGCTGGTGCTCGGATCGCTCGTGTCACTGTGCCGGTCCACGCCGACGGCGACCGCCACCGACGGCACCGTCGTCCAACTGGCCCCGGCGTGCACCGCCCTGGCCGGCTACGACGGGACGGGCAACCTGGACGCGTCGGGCGGCTGGCTGTTCTCCGAGTGGTTCGCGTACGCCCCCTCGTACACGAGCGCCTCCTTCTGGTCGGACGCCTTCGACCCGGCCCACCCGCTGACCACGCCGTCCCATCTCAACACGTCGAACCCGGCGATGCTCACCGCGTTGGCCGACGCCATCGAGAACCTCGATCAGCACCACGTCCCCCTCGACGCCGGCTACGGCCAGGTCCAGCACGTCACCCGCAACGGCACCACCATCCCCATCCCCGGGTGCGACACCGGCTGTTTCAACGCCATCTACGCGTCGGACGGCCAGGGAGGTCCGCTGGCCGACTTCCCCTACGGCACCGTCAACGACGGCTCGTCGCTGGTGATGACCACCGAGCTCACGAAGAGCGGGCCCATCTCCCAGGGCATCCTCACCTACTCGCAGGCCACCGATCCCACGTCACCGTGGTACGACAACATGACCAAGCTCTACTCGAAGAAGCAGTGGGTGAACCTGGCGTACACCCCGGCCCAGCTGGCAGCGGAACACGGCAACACCACCACGGTGGTCACCGCGCACTGACCGACGGGCGGCGCTCACACGATCAGCTCGACGATCGATCTCCGATGGCCGATCAGTAGCGGGCGCCGACCACCCGGTCGGCCAGCGGGTCGAGCACGGCCAGGTCCTCGGCTGTGAGCTCGACGTCCAGCGCGGCCACGTTCTGCTCCAGCCACGCCACCCGCTTGGTGCCGGGAATGGGCGCGACGGGGACCCCGAGGCGCTCCTCCTGGGCGTAGACCCACGCCAGCGCCACCTGGGCCGGCGCCACCCCCTTGGCCTCGGCCACCGAGCGCACGGCCTCGGCGATGGCCTGGTTGGCATCGAGCGCATCGCCGGAGAAGCGCGGGCTGTAGCGGCGGAAGTCCTTCGGCCCGAAGGTCGACGCGTTCACCGTTCCCGTCAGGAACCCCCGGCCGAGCGGCGAGTAGGGCACCAGCCCCACACCCAGCTCACGCATGGCGTCGACGACGGTCGACTCCGGGTCGCGGCACCACAGCGAGTACTCGCTCTGGACGGCGGTGATGGGGTGGACGGCATGGGCGCGGCGGAGGAGGTCGCCGTCGACCTCCGACAGGCCGAGGGCGCGTACCTTGCCCGCCGCCACCAGCTCGGCCATGGCCCCGACGGTCTCCTCGATCTCCGCCGTCTGGGGTGGGCGGTGCAGGTAGTAGAGGTCGATGACGTCGACGCCCAGCCGCAGCAGCGACGCGTCGCACGCCCGCTTGACGTAGGCGGCCTCGCCCCGCAGCACCCGGTGACCGTCGCCCATCGTCCGGTCGATGCCGAACTTGGTGGCCAGCACCACCTGGTCCCGGTGCCCGGCGATGGCCCGGCCCACCAGCACCTCGTTGTGCCCCTGGCCGTAGACGTCGGCCGTGTCGAGCAGGGTCACCCCCAACTCCAGTGCCCGGTGGATGGTGGCGACGGACTCGTCCCAGTCGGCCGGCCCGTACCACTCGCTCATCCCCATGCAGCCCAGCCCCTGGGCCGAGACGGTCAGGTCCCCGAGTCGAACGGTGCGCATGCGGTGATCCTCCCAGTGATCCGGCGCCGCCACCGGCGTGGCGGAGTGACGGGCCGAGACTAGGGGGATCGCGGCGCCGCCGAGACGTCAGCCGGCACGGTTGGCAGGGCCGGGCCCCTGGGCGCGCCATCGACCGTCCGGGACCGGCCACCGGTACGGGGTGAGCAGCGCGTCATCGCGGCCAGGGAGTGGGGAGGACGGCGAGTACGCACGGCCGACGGTCAGTGGCGAGGTCGCACGACCGGGCGGACCGCCCGGCTCGACCAGCGCCTCGTCGATGAGCCGCACGATCTCGTCACACCGGTCACCCAGGGTCATGGCTGCCTCCGCCCGCGAACGGGGCCACGAGACGTTCTCCCTACGCCGGTATTGCCCGGTTCAGGTGATTGGGGTCGCCGGCGGCGGAACCGGCCTCTCAGCCCTGGTGGGCTCCCTCTCGCATCTCGTGGCCTCACATCCACCTTGGGCCCGCCCGGCTCGGCGCGCCACGGCCGAAGGTCACCAGCGCACCTGATCGCCTCCCCCCGGTCCGGGTTCGGATGCGGCCCGCGGCCGCGGCCGGGATTGGGGCGCCCGCGGCCGGATCCGGGTCCGGCCCCCGGCCCGAGCCAGGCGCCAGCGGGCGTCCCCCGAACGGCGGGCGTGACCATCGGCCCTGGCCGCCACCGGCCCGAGGGGCGATCGTGGCTGACGAGGGGCGATCCGCGCCGGGCGCCGGGCCCGGTCGCCGGCGACGGCAGGGTCGCCGGCCGGATGCAAGGAGGCAGCCATGCACGTACGGACGAGACGAGCGGCAGAGGGCCTGGCCGCCACGGGTGGGCTGGCGGCAATCGGCGGGATCGTGCTGTTCCGGCCGGGCACGAAGGCGTACCGGGTCGCCCGCCACCAGCTCGACGAGGCCGCACACCGCCTCCGCTACGCGGGCGGGCGCCTCCAGGGCGTGAGCTACCGCCTGCGGGGACGGCAGCCCGATCCCGAGGCCTCGGGAATCCTCCTCGCCGACCGGGTCCGCTCCACCCTCGGCCCGCTGGAGAAGCGGCTCGACCTTCCCCGCATCCACGTGATGGCCGAGGACCATGTGGTCCTCCTGCACGGCGAGGTGGGCGCACCGTCCGACATCGACGAGATCGAGAGCGCGGTGGCGGCCATCTCGGGGGTGCGCGGCGTCGAGTCGTACCTGCACGTCGGGTTCACGCGGGGAGAGACCCGGCCGTCGGCCGGTCGGGCGGCACGTGAGCCGTCCGACGCGTTCCGGCGGCTGGTGGCGGCCGCCCACGCCGCCGGGGTCAGCGACGATGCCGCACCCGCCGTCGTCCGGGGCGTCCTCGCCGCGGTTGCCGAGCGCATCCCCGACGGGGAGCGGGGCCAGGTGGCCGCCCACCTCCCCGACGACGTCCGGGTGCTCTTCACGCCGCCGCACCGCCTGCACCACCTGGCGCCGGCCCGCACCGTCGCCCAGCTGGTGGGCAGGATCACCGCCACCACCGAGGCGATGCCGCCCGAGGCCGCCGTCTCCATCACCCGGGAGGTGATCGGCGAGCTCCGCTCGCTCGTGCCCGACGAAGAGGCCGACGTGGCCGCCGTGCTCCCCACCGAGCTGCGCGAGCTGTGGGAGAAGGCCTGACCACCTCCCTGCAGGCATGCCGCGACCAGGTGGGGGCCGATCGGCCCTACCTCCCCGGCATCCGGCCGTGGTCTCGTTGTCGTAGCGGTGGCGAAGGAGGTTCCCATGCTGACCCTCAGCATCATCAAGGCCGACACCGGGGGCTGGGTCGGGCACTCGTCCGTGCACCCCCGGATGACCGAGGTGGCCCAGCGGGCCGTCGACAGCGCCCGGGGCGACCTGTTGGTCGACGGCCAGGTGGCCAGCTGCGGCGACGACCTGGCCCTCGTCATGACCCACGAACGCGGTTGCGACACGGAGGCGGTCCACCGCTTCGCCTGGGACGTCTTCCAGCAGACGACCGGGGTGGCCCGGGACCTCGGCCTCTACGGTGCCGGCCAGGACCTCCTCTCCGACGCGTTCTCCGGCAACCTTCGGGGCATGGGGCCGGGGTACGCGGAGCTGGACCTCACCGAACGGCCCTCCGAGCCGGTGCTCGTGTTCCTGGCCGACAAGACCGAGCCTGGGGCGTGGAACCTCCCGCTCTACAAGATGTTCGCCGACCCCTTCAACACCCCCGGCCTCATCATCGACCCCCACATGCACGACGGCTTCCTCTTCGAGGTCTACGACCTCTTCGAGGAGCGGCGCCTGGTGCTCGACCTGCCATCTGAGCTCTACGACCTGTTGCTCTTCATCGGTGCGCCCGCCCGCTACGTGGTCCACCGCGTCGTCTCCAAGACCCTCGGCGAGACGGCCGCCGCCACCAGCACCCAGCGGCTGTCCCTCATCGCCGGGCGCTACGTGGGCAAGGACGACCCGGTCATGGCCGTGCGCTGCCAGTCGGGCCTGCCGGCCGTCGGCGAGGCCCTCGAGCCGTTCTCGTTCCCCTACGCGGTGGCCGGCGCCATGCGCGGCTCCCACCACGCGCCGATGATGCCGGTCGCCGCGGCCGACGCCCACCCCACCCGGTTCGACGGACCGCCCCGGGTCGTCTGCCTCGGCTACCAGGTCCACGACGGACAGCTCGGCATGCCCCGCGACATGTTCGCCGATCCGTCGTTCGACCGGGCCCGGGCCCGGGCCAACGAGGTCATGGACTACTTCCGGGCCCACGGCCCGTTCGAGCCCCACCGTCTGCCGCTCGACGACATGGAGTACACCACGATGCCCGCGGTGGCAGCCCGCCTCACCGACCGGTGGGAGCCCTTCGGTCCGGAAGCTCCAGCAACGGTGCCGGCACCCCTCCCGGCACCGGCGACCGCAGGGGCCGGCTGACCGGCGGGACGCGGTGGCCGGGCCAGAGGGCGGTGCGGTGACGGCGACCGACGCCGGGGACGGGCCCGGCATCGAGATCGATCCGTCGCGCACGGCGGCGGCCGTCTTCTCCCTCGGCGTGCTGACCGGGGTCGGCGTGGCCACCCGCCAGCGCCTCCGCCCGAGCCGCGGGGACCACCGTCGGGCCCGGGGACGTCCGGCGCCGGGCGGGCCCGGCCTCACGGCCGTGCCCGAGGCGGTCGACCTGGTGCGGTCGTTGCGGGCTGCCGGCGTCCGCACCGCGGTGGTCTCGGACCGCGCCGACCAGCCGGCCATCCTCGCCGCCGCCGGCATCGAGGAGCTGTTCGAGGTCCAGGTGGACAGGGTCGAGGCCCGACGCCTCGGGTTGCGGTTGCCACCCGCCCCCGACCTGGTGTCAGAGGCGCTGGCCCGCCTGGTCGTCTCGCCCGGCAGGGCCGCGGTGGTGACCCGTTCGCCGCGCGGTGTGGCGGCCGGCCGGGCCGCCGGCGCCGGCATCGTGATCGGGGTGCAGCGTGCCGGGCGGGAGGACGGGCTGGCGTCGGCCGGGGCCGACGTGACGGTCGGCGGGCTGGCCCGCATCGGCCTCGGCGCCCCGTCGTCGTGCTGCCAGGCGGAGACGGACGGGCCCAACCGGTGGGTCCTGTTCCTCGAAGGCGTCGATCCCGCCGACGAAGCGCGGCGTGAGGCCCTGTGCGCGACGGGGAACGGCTACCTCGCCACCCGGGGGGCGGCACCCGAGTCGTCGGCAGACGGGGTCCACTACCCCGGCACCTACCTGGCCGGCGTCTACAACCGCCTGTCCACCACCATCGAGGGCGGGGCGGTCGAGCACGAGGACCTGGTGAACGCGCCCAACTGGCTGCCGCTGACGTTCCGGGCCGGCGGTGGCGAGTGGTTCGGCGGCAGGGGGTGGACGGTCCTCGACCAGCACCAGGCGTTCGACACCCGCCACGCCATCCTCGGCCGGCGGCTGCGGGTGTCCGACCCGGCCGGGCGGATCACCGAGGTCACGCAGCGGCGCCTCGCCTCGATGGACCAGCCGCACCTGTCCGCCATGGTGACCACGCTGGTGCCGGAGAACTGGTCGGGCGCCGCCGAGGTGCGCTCAGGCATCGACGGCACCGTGGCCAACGGCGGGGTGGCCAGCTACCAGCTGCTCGCGCACCGGCACCTGGCCGTCCACCACACCGACGTGCTCGACGACGAGACCGTCGGCCTGGTGGCCGAGACCGTGCAGTCCCGCATCCGCATCGCGGTGGCCACCCGATGCCAGGTCACGGACGGGGAGGTGACCGCCCGACGGGTCGAGCAGCGCACCGGGCGGGTCGACCAGCACCTCTCGGTCGTGGCCCGGAAGGGCGAGCCGATCACGGTGGAGAAGGTGGCCGGCATCGCCACCTCGAGGGACATCGCCATCTCCGAGTGCTCGAGGGCGGCCGCCCGGGTGGCCCGGGAGGCCGGGTCCTTCGTCGACATCGCCGCCGCCCACCGCGCCGCCTGGGAACGCCTGTGGGCCCGTTCGAACCTGTGGGTGGACACCGGCGGACGCACCCCGGCCATCGTCCACCTCCACCTGTTGCACCTCCTCCAGTCGGTCTCCCCCCACACGGCCGAGCTCGATGCCGGCGTGACCGCCCGGGGCCTCCACGGCGAGGCCTACCGGGGCCACGTCTTCTGGGACGAGGTGTTCGTCCTGCCCCTCCTCAACTACCGGTTCCCCGAACTGTCGAGGGCACTGCTGCGGTACCGGTACCGCCGCCTGGGGACGGCACGGGCGCTGGCACGCCAGGCCGGCTACGAGGGGGCGATGTTCCCGTGGCAGAGCGGCACCAGCGGCCGGGAGGAGACGCCGACGCGCTTCTTCAACCCCCGCTCGGGCCGGTGGATGGCCGATCATTCCCATCTCCAGCGGCACGTGAGCCTGGCCGTCGCCGCCAACGTCTGGCGCCACTACCAGGTGACGGGCGATCTCGACTTCATGGTCCGCTTCGGTGCCGAGTTGCTGGTCGAGATCGCCCGGTTCTGGGCCAGCGCCGCCGAGTACGACCCGGGCCGGGACCGCTACGACGTCCGGGGGATGATGGGACCCGACGAGTTCCACGACGGGCCGCCGGACCGGCCGGGCGCCGGCCTCGTCAACAACGCCTACACGAACGTGATGGCGGCCTGGGCGCTGTGGCGGGCCGGGCAGGCGGTCGACCTGGTGGCCGGGCGGGGAGGCGGGCGCCTGTTCGAGCGGCTCGACCTGCGCCCGCGGGAGCTGGCCGCGTGGGAGCACGTCGGCACCCACCTGGCCGTCCCCTTCGACCGCGGCGGGCGCATCGCCCAGTTCGAGGGCTACGACAACCTGGAGGAGCTGGACTGGGACGCCTACCGGTCCCGCTACGGCGACATCGGCCGCCTCGACCTCATCCTCGAGGCCGAGGGCGACACGCCCAACCGCTACCAGGTGGCCAAGCAGGCCGACGTCCTCATGCTGTTCTTCATGCTGACGGCCGACGAGCTCACGGACGTGCTCCACCGGCTCGGCTACCGCTTCGACCCGGCCTCCATCCCCGACCACGTGCGCCACTACCTGGCCCGCACCTCGAACGGGTCCACCCTCAGCGAGGTCGTCCACGCCTGGGTCCTGGCCCGCAGCGACCGGGGGGCCGCCTGGCAGCTGCTGCTCGACGCCCTGGCCTCCGACATCGACGACACCCAGGGGGGCACCACCGGCGAGGGGATCCACCTCGGAGCCATGGCCGGCTCGGTCGACCTGCTCCAGCGGTGCTTCGTCGACCTCGACGCCAGGGACGACACCCTCCACGTCAACCCCCGCCTCCCCGACGAGCTGCCCCGCCTCCGCTTCAACCTCGACTACCGGGGGCACCGCCTCGAGCTTGACGTCACCCACACCGAGGTGGCGGTGCGCAGCCGGCCCGGCAGCGCGCCGCCCGTCCGCATCGCCGTGCGGGACCACGCCTTCGATCTGGGCGGGGACGCCACCCATACCGTCGCCCTCCGCCGGGCGTGACCCGACTGTGCCACCCCGGATGGCGCCCCGGTCGCGTCAGACCCGGGCGGTGGCCGTGCTGAATCGCCAGGCGGCGCCGGCGCTGAAGAGGGCGAGCCAGACGACGATGTTGGCCACCCACGTCCACTCGAAGGCACCACCGGCCAGCGGGTAGTGGACCAACTGGTTGAGGCCCCACAGGGGGGTACCGGCGGCCAGGGTCCGCAGGAGCGGCGCGAACTGGCTGAGCGGGATGAAGAGGCCGCCGCCGAACGAGAAGAGCATGAGGGCGAAGCCGTTCAGCTGCATGACGTTCTCGGAGGGGAGCAGGTAGCCGACGAACAGGCCGAACGCGGCGAACAGCAGCGACCCGACCCACACCAGGAGCGCGGTGAGGACCCACACCGATACGGGCATGTGGGGCTTGCCGGTGGCGCTGCCGACCACGTAGACGACGCCGACGGCGGCGGCGGCGAGGACGAGGGAGGTGAGCATCTTCGCCACCACGTAGGCGGCGGGCGACAGCGGGGTGATGCGCAGCTGGCGGCTCCAGCCGGCCGCCCGCTCGATCGACACCATGGCCCCGCCGGTGGTGGTGGCGAGCACGGCGCCGTAGACGGCCATCGAGATGAGGATGGCGGCCGACTCGTTGCCCGAGCCGACGGGGTGGGGGCCGTAGGAGGCGTTCAGCCCGAAGATGAGGAAGAAGATGGTGGGCACCACCATGGTGAAGATCACCGTGCGCCGGTTGCGGAGCAGGCGGCGGACCTCGAGGCGGACGATGGCCGGGCCGAACCCGCCGAGTGGGGGGACGGGTCGGCGCTCGATGGCGGCGGCGTCGAGCGGCGGCGTCACGACCCGGCCTCCGATGCCGCCGACAGCTGCTGGCCTCCGCCGTCGCCGGTGAGGGCGATGAACGCCTCCTCCAGGCCGGCCGACGTCACCTCGAGGTCGCGTGCGGGGGTGGCGGTGAGGAGGTGGCGCGCCACCGTGTCGCTGTCGGTAGACCGCACCAGCACGGTGTCGCCACGCACCTCGACGGCGACGGTGCCGGGCAGGGCCCCCAGTGCGTCGACGTCGGCCCCGGGGAGGGTGGCCCGAACGGTGCGGCCGGCAGCCAGGTTGCGCACCTCGGCCGCCGTCCCGTCGGCCACCACCTCACCCCGCCGGACGAAGACGACCCGGCTGGCGTAGGCGTCGGCCTCCTCCAGGTAGTGGGTGGCGAACAGGATGGTGCGGCCACTCTCAGCGTCGTGGCGGATGGCCCGCCAGAAATCCCGCCTGCCCTCCACGTCCATGCCCTGGGTGGGCTCGTCCAGGATCAGGAGCGCGGGGTCGGGCAGGAGGGCCATGGCGAAGCGCAGGCGCTGCTGCTCGCCGCCCGAGCAGGCCCCCACCCGGCGGGTGGCGATCCGGCTGATGCCCGCCCGTTCAAGCACCTCGTCCACCGGCCGGGGCTCGACGAAGAGGGCGGCGGTGTACTCGACCGTCTCGGCCACGGTGAAGTCGGGCAGCAGGCCCCCCGTCTGCATGACGGCCGAGACGAGTCCCTTCCGCACCGCCTGGTGGGGCGGGATGCCGAACACCTCGACCGTCCCCTCCGTCGGCGACGACAGCCCGAGGACCATGTCGATGGTGGTCGTCTTGCCGGCACCGTTGGGCCCGAGGAACGCCACCACCTCGCCCGGGTCGAGGTCGAGGTCGAGGCCGCGCACGGCCGCCACGTCGCCGAAGCGCTTGTGCACCCCACGGAGCGAGACGGCCGTCAGCGCCACGGCCGTACGCTACCGGCCGCCGGGACTGAACGGGGTGCCGGCTCCACCGGCCGCCGGGGCCGACCTGCCGCATGCGGCCACGGGTGTCCCTACTTAGTGACTTTTTAGTCACTAAGTGCTAGCGTGCGCCACGCGCCAGTGCTCGCAGCCGTCCAGGCGTTCGCGGTGGGCACGCGGCCATTGGACAGGAGGGTGAAGAACGGTGAAGACGAAGGCAGCGATCCTCTGGGAGGAGAACACCCCCTGGAGCGTGGAGGAGATCGACCTCGACCCGCCCAAGGCGGGCGAGGTGCTGGTGGAGCTGGCAGCCAGCGGGATGTGCCACAGCGACGAGCACGTGCGTACCGGTGACATCCGCGGTCTGTGCGGACCGGTCCCCTGCGTCGGCGGCCACGAGGGTGCCGGCGTCGTGCTCGAGGTCGGCGAGGGGGTCCGGAGCGTCGCGCCCGGGGATCACGTGGTGTTCGGGTTCGTGCCGGCGTGCGGCCGGTGCCCGAGCTGTGCGACGGGCCACTCCAACCTGTGCGACCTGGGCGGCGTGGCCGTCCTCGGCTACCAGATCTCGGACATGACCAGCCGCCACCACGCGCGGGGGGTCGACCTCTCCCTGGCCATCGGCGCGCTCGGGACCTTCGCCCACCACACCGTGGTCAACGAAGCCAGCTGCATCCGGATCGAGCCGCAGCACCCGCTGGAGCGGGCCTGCCTGCTCGGCTGCGGGGTCGTCACCGGGTGGGGCTCGGCGGTCAACGCCGGACAGGTCGGTCCCGGCGACTACGTCGCCATCGTGGGCATCGGCGGGATCGGGGCCAGCGCCATCCTCGGCGCCGAGGCGGCCGGCGCCCGGGTCATCACCGCCATCGACCCCGTCGAGTTCAAGCGGGACGAGGCGCTCCGCCTGGGCGCCACCCATGCCTACGCGTCGATCGACGACGCCAAGCTGTCACTGTCCGACGCCACCTGGAACCGGGGATACGACGTGGTCGTCATGGCCATGGGTGTGGGCGACGGGAAGGCACTCGGATCGGCCAGCGAGCTCGGGGGCAAGCGGGCCAGGATCGTCGTCACCAACATGCACCCGGCCCTCGAGACGTCCATCGACCTCTCCGCGGTCATGCTGACCCTCTTCGAGCGCCAGCTCGTCGGCTCCCTCTTCGGTTCGGCCAACCCCCGCCAGGCCATCCCCGAGCTGCTGGAGCTGTACGCGATGGGGCAGCTTGACCTCGACGGGCTGGTGACCCGCACCTACCCGCTCGAGGGGATCAACGACGGGTACGACGACATGCGTGCCGGCAGGAACATCCGGGGCATCCTCGTCTTCGACCACGGTTCCTGACGCTCGCGCCGGCTCGCCGGCCCCGGGTGCGAACGCCACCGGCGCGTCGAAGGCGGCCCGCCGGGAGGCCCGCCGAAGCGTGGCCAGCACGATGGGACCGGTGGCGACGAGCAGGGCCACGTTGGTCACCGCCCGGCCGGTGTCCCACCCGAGCGAGGTGGCCACGTCGAAGGCCAGGTACCGCTGGATGTTCACGACGAGCGACGCCCCCGGAAGGTACGAGATGGTGCTGTGGGGGTCGACGGTGAAGGGCCAGAAGGACAGGTTGGTGAGGAACCCGAACAGGTAGGCGGCCACCGCCCCGTAGGCGGCCAGGAGGAGGATCTCGCGCCGGCCCCTCGCGGGGGGGAGCATCCCGGCGAACATCCCGACCCACGCGCTGGCGAACATCTGGTAGGGCATCCACGGGCCGACCCCGCCGGTGATGAGGGCGGAGGAGAACAGGGTGGTGCACCCGAGGACGAAGCCGAACCCGGCGCCGAACACCCGGCCGGCCAGGATGAGGAGGAAGAATTCCGTCTCGATGCCGGCCGTCCCCGCCCCCAGCGGGCGCAGCGCGGCGCCGACGGCCGAGAGGACCCCGAGCATGGCGATGGCCTTGGCGTCGATCCCGCCGTCAGCCACCTCGGCCATCACCACCATCACGACCACGAGGAGGAGGACGCCGAAGAAGAGCGGCGCCATCGCCGTGTCGCCGAACCGGCCCGGCGCCAGCACGAACGGCCAGCAGAACGCGGCCAGGCCGAGGGCCGACGCGACGGCGACGGCCAGGCGGGAGCGGGCGCCGACGGGGATGGCCACCGCGTCGCGGGCCATCAGCCGACCGCCTCCAGGGCGGAGCGGACCTCGTCCACCGTGAGCAGGTCGAGCGGGGCCAGCACCTTGGCCACCTGGGGAGCGAAGGCGGGGGACGCCACGACGACCTCGGCGGTGGGCCCGTCGGCCACCACCTCGCCGGCGGCCAGCACGACCACCCGGTGGGCGAAGGCGGCGACGAACTCGACGTCGTGGGTGGCCACCACCACCGCACGGCCACCGGCGGCGATGTCGCCCACCATGCGCCCGAGCGCACGCTTGGCTCCGTAGTCGAGGCCGCGGGTGGGCTCGTCGAGGAGCACCACCGCCGGCGCCGCCACCAGCTGGATGGCCAGCACCACCGCCAGGCGTTCGCCTTCTGACAGGTCGCGGGGGTGGCGGTCATCGGCGATGCCCCCGGCCAGCTGGTCGAGCACGGCGCGGGCTGCCATCGGTGGGCGATGGCCGGCCTCCCGGGCGTCCCGGTCGGCCTGGGCCAGCTCGTCACCCACCGTCGGCAAGTACAGAAGGTCGGCGGCCGTCTGGGGCACCAGGCCCACCAGCGCCCGGGCACGCTCGGGCGGCAGCGACGCCGGATCGGCTCCGCCGACGGCGACGGCGCCCGCCTGGCGGGGCCCCGATCCCTGCAGGGCCCACAGCAGCGACGACTTCCCCGAGCCGTTGCGGCCCATCAGCGCGGTGACCTGGCCGGCCGCCAGGTCGAGGTCGACGCCGGACACCGCCACCCGGCTCCCGTAGCGGACGACGACGCCCCGGGCGGACAGGGCCGGGACGCCGGACCGCGACGGCGGGCGGCGATCGGGCACGGGCACGGCCGCCAGACGGGTGCGCAGGCCGCCCGCGGCCCGGCGGGCGTCGCGCACCGAGAGGGCGATCGGCTGCCAGCCGGCCAGCTTGCCCAGCTCGACCACCGGGGGCGCCACCCCGGTGGCGGCCAGCATGGCCGGCGGCAGCCCGTCGGTGACGGTGCCGTCGGCCTGCACCTCGACGACGCGATCGGCGTACTGGACGACCCGTTCGAGGCGGTGCTCGGCCAGGACCACGGTCACGCCCAGGTCGTGGACCAGACGGGTGATGCTGGCCAGGACCTCCTCGGCCGCCGTCGGGTCCAGTGCCGAGGTGGGCTCGTCGAGCACCAGGACCTGCGGATGGGCGGTGAGCACCGCGCCGATGGCCACCCGCTGCTGCTGCCCTCCCGAGAGCCGGTGGAGGGGCTGGTCGCGCAGGTCGGCGATGCCGAGCAGGTCGAGCGTCTCCTCCACCCGCTTGCGCATGACCGGGGAGGGCAGCGCCAGCTGCTCCATGGCGTAGGCGAGCTCCTCCTCGACGGTGTCGGTGACGAACCCGGCCAGGGGGTCCTGGCCGACCACGCCGACGACGTCGGCCAGCTCGCGGGGCGCATGGGTCCGCGTGTCGCGCCCGGCCACCGACACCCGGCCGGCCACCCGTCCTCCGGTGAAGTGGGGGACGAGGCCGTTGACCAGACCGAGCAGGGTGGACTTGCCGACACCGGTCGGCCCCACGACCAGGGCCAGCTCGCCCTCGTCGATGTGGAGGCAGACGTCACGCAACGCGGGCCGGTCGCTGCCGGGGTAGGTGACGGTGACGTGCTCGAGGTCGATCATGTCCCCACCTCGGCCCCGCCAGCAGGCGGGTGCGCAACCTGCGGAGGCGCGGCCGGCGGTCGTGCGACCGGCGATCGCGCGACCACGGGTGGCGCCACGAACGCGGCGGCCGCGGCCACCATCACGGCCAGCAGGGGCACCAGCGGCAAACCCGGCCACGCCGCCGGGTCGGTCGACGGGTTGAGGCCGCCCGTCGTCACCGACATCACCACGGCGGGGAAGACGCCACAGGCGACGACCCCCCACTCGGGCGCCCGCCACGGGTCGGGGCGGTAGCGGGTGCGCCGCACCCGGCGCGAACCGGCGGCCAGCCCGGCGACGCAGACGGCCAGCCCACCCATCAGAACGGGCAGCCCCAGCGCAGGTGACGCCGCGCTGTCGAACAGCCCGTAGGTGCCGAGGCACAGCGCGCCCATGCCGCCCAGCAGGAGCACCCCGGTGACCCGGCGGGAACGGCGCGACACGGCGCCGGTCCGCCCGTAGCCGCGCGAGTCCATGGCCGCCGCCAGGTGCAGCGACCGGTCCAGGGCGTCCTCGAGGACGGGCACGGCGATGGTGCGGACCACCCCCCGCCGGCGGGAGGCGGGGGCACCGCGCAGTCGCCGTGCCCTGCGGACCCGCTGGACGCTCTCCGCCAGCTGGGGCGCCACGCTGAGGGCGACGATGACGGCCACCCCCAGCTCGTAGAGCGCGCCAGGGAGCAGGCGCAGGGCCCGCTTGGGGTTGGCCAGCGCGTTGGCCGCGCCCACGCAGCACAGCAGCGTGCCGAGCCGGAGGCCCCCGTAGAGGGCCGACAGGACCTCCTCGAGGGTCACCGGTCCGCCCAGGTGGATACCGGCGGCCCACGACGGCAGCGGGATGCGGGGAAGAGTGACGAGCACATGGCCGGAGGACCCGGGCACGCCGCCGAAGACGGCCTGGAAGACGACGCGGATGCCGATGATCACCGCCGCGATCATCAGGTAGTAGCGGAACGCGCGCGCCCACGGGGCGTCGCTGCGGCGGCTGGCGACCACCACGCCGGCCACCCCGAGGATGGCCGCCAGCAGCAGCGGGTTGGTGGTCCGGCTGGCCGCGGTGGCCAGTCCCAGTGCCCACAACCACCACGCCAGCGGGTGGAGCGAGCGGGGCAGCCGCTCGCTGCCGGCCAGCGGACGGCGCAGCGCGACGGTCACTGGCTACCCGCCCGGCGCCGCCACGCCACCAGCCCTCCGGTGCCGCCCAGCCCGATGGCGACCACGCTCCCGAGGACGGCGGGAAGCGGCGATCCCGACGGCGCCTTCGGGCGGTTCGAGGCCGGGCTGACGTCGACGACCCGGGGATGGCCCGCCGACGTGCCCCCCGGCGGTACAGCAGCACCGGGACCCGCACCGGTCGTCGACGACGTGGTCGACGGTCCACCCGACCGGCCGGAGCTCGGCGGCGTTCCCGTCCCGCCCACGGATCCGCCCTGCCCCTGCCCCTGCGCCGGGGACGGGCCCGAGGGGGCGGGGGGCGGCGTGCCGGCGCTCCCGGTGGCGCTTCCGCCGGAACCGGCGGTGCCGGTGGACGCCCCCCCGCCAGCGCCGGTGCCGGCGCCGGTCGGTGACGGTGCCGTGCCGCTCCCGGACGACGACGGCGGGGGCGATCCCGCCGTCGGGGCGGCCGTCGTGGTCGTCGGCGTGGGGCCGGGCGTGGTGGCCCGGACGGCGCTGGGTGGGACGGAGGGCGGCTGGCCGGCGCCGAAGGCCCAGCCGTCAACGCTCCCGGGCGGAGGCTGGTAGCTCATGGCCCCCACCGGCGACTCGCTCCACGTCGACTGCCCGGCATCGGCATGCCAGTACGACCAGTAGGCGGTGGCCGGCGGGGTGGTCACGCACGGATCCTCCGACGGCGGCGGCTCGTCGTCGATCCGGCAGATGAACGCCGGGCCGCTCTGCTGGTCGCCGGCCGGAGTGAAGCCGGCGGCGACGAGGGCGTCGTACCCGGTGGCCGGAGCCGCCGCGCACCCTCGCTCCACGTTGCCACCCCAGTGGCTGAAGTCGACGGCGACGACCACCCCGGTCGTCGTCGTGCAGCTGGCCATGGGATCGGCGGCGGCCGGCGGCGAGGCCACCGCCACCCACACGGCGGTGCCCAGGCCGACCAGCGCCCCGGCGGCAGCGAGGCGGACGGTCGACCGCGCCGTCGACCGGACTGTCGACAGGGCAGCCGGTAGCCGGGCCACTCCCGACCGGGGAAACCGAGGGAACCGAGGGGGCACCGGGACGTCCGGTGCCAGGTCAGCTGACCGGGCGAGCCTGGCCACGGGCCATCCCGATGATGGGTGCGTTCAGGTGGGTGGCGCCCAGTGAGCCGTGGAAGGTGGCGTCGCCGAAGGCGAACACCCCGCCGTCGGAGCCGACCAGCCAGTAGCCGGCCCCGTCGGGGGTGGGGGCCACGCCCACGATGGGTGCGTTCAGGTGGGTGGCGCCGAGTGAGCCGTGGAAGGTGGCGTCGCCGAAGGCGAACACCCCGCCGTCGGAGCCGACCAGCCAGTAGCCGGCCCCGTCGGGGGTGGGGGCCACGCCCACGATGGGTGCGTTCAGGTGGGTGGCGCCGA
>JAJZDI010000015.1:0-9432 GCA_021806045.1 Actinomycetes bacterium | reverse complement strand
AGTGAGCCGTGGAAGGTGGCGTCGCCGAAGGCGAACACCCCGCCGTCGGAGCCGACCAGCCAGTAGCCGGCCCCGTCGGGGGTGGGGGCCACGCCCACGATGGGTGCGTTCAGGTGGGTGGCGCCGAGTGAGCCGTGGAAGGTGGCGTCGCCGAAGGCGAACACCCCGCCGTCCGAGCCCACCTCCTGGTAGCCGCCTCCTGCCGGGCCCCAGGGGAACGAGAGGTCGGCGAGGGCCGGGACGGCCTGGTAGGTGGCGATCAGGTTGCCCTGGGACGGTGCGCCGGGGAAGTAGAAGGCGCCGGCGTCCGAGCCCGACGTCAGTTGGAACGTGGCGAGCGCGGTTGCCGGCGTGGCCGAGCCACGGGCCAGGACGTTGCTGGTCGGCGTCAGACCCAGGGCACCGAGGGCTTGGAGCACCAGCGCGGTGGAGTCCGGATCGGTGGAGCCCGGGGTGGCGACCGTGTTCGGGTAGTAGGACCAGCCGGCGTCGGCATCCTGCCCGTTCTCGAGGAAGGTGGTGGCTGCGGCGGCCACCGTGCCGCTCAGCGCCCCCTGGGCGGCCAGACCCTCGACGGCCAGGGCGGTGGCGTTGGTGTCTGGCCCCGCGTAGGCGGACGGCAGCCCGTCGCAGGCGTTGACGCTGTTGTCCGGCGTGGTCCACCCGCCGTCGGGACACTGCTCCCCGACCAGCCAGGCGGTGGCCATGTCGGTCTGGCTGGTACCGCGGACGCCGGCTGCGGCCAGCGCAGCCAGGGCCAGGCCCTGCTGGTAGCCGCCGGCCGCGTAATCGGCGACCTGGGCGCTGGTGCCGAACAGCCCGGCGTCCGGTCCCGTCGCCTGTTCCGTAGCCAGCAGTCGTGCCACCAGGTCGCTCCCGCCGAGCGCGCGCGGGTCCATCCCCAGCGACTCGGCTGTCAGGATCAGGAGGGCGAGCTGGCCGGGGCCGTCGGAACCGGCCACCGGCACGTAGGCGCCGAGATTGGCGGCCAGCACGCCGAGGCCCTGGCGGGCCTGGGCCAGATCGGCGCTGGCGGCGGACAGGGCGAGGTCGGCCTGCAGGGTGTCGGACAGGTCCGGGGTGGTGCCGCCCGGCGTGGTGGGGATGAAGCCCTGGGCGTTCATCTGGCCGGCGAGCCAGTGGGCCGCCGCCTGGGCGGCAGCCGGCCGGGGGAGGCCGGTGAGAGTGGTCGGCGCCGGCGACGCCGCTGCACCTGCGGGAACGGTGGGGAGCGAGAGGGCGGCAATGGCCAGGGGCACGGCTGCCACGGCGGCTGCTGCCCGCTTCCACCTCCCTGGCCGGGTGGGGCCTGGCACAGCCGACGCTCGGTCGGTTCGGCGGGAGGTGGTCATGGGTGCTCGCTTCCCGGGTCGGAACCCCGGAGCAACCCGTACGAACCGGGCGACCACCGAGTCCGCCCATGTGTCTCGACAATGGGAACTCGACCACCGTGCAGGTATCCCGGCTCGCAGCGTCCACGGGGGCACGCTGCCTACGGTTGCGGACCAGCGCCGGCATTCGACCGGCTTCCCCTGCAACGTGGCGCGATGTGTTGCTGTTGGACGGGACCGTACCACAGGGCCCGCCGGCCGGCCCGGTGTCGTGGGGCTCGCCCACCGGCCCGGAGGCGCCGAGCCCGTGTGCGCCGGCCCGGCGTCAGCTCCCGGTGAAGCGCGGCTCGCGCTTGTCGACGAAGGCGATGGCCGCCTCGGCGTGGTCCCGGGTGAGGGCGGTGTGGATGTGGTGCGTCACCTCGAGGTCCATGCACTCGCCGAGCTCGCCGCCCACCGCCCGGTTCAGGTTCTCCTTCATGTAGCGGTAGGCGATCCTCGGCCCCGACGCCAGGCGCCGCGCACGCGCCATCACCTCGCTGTCGAAGGCGTCGGGAGGGAAGACGGCGTTCACGATGCCCAGTCGCTCCGCCTCCTCCGCACCCAGCCGTTCGGAGAAGTAGTAGAGCTCCTTCGCCTTCGCGCTGCCCACCAGCCGGGTGAGGAACCACGTCCCGCCGTAGTCGCCGGCGAAGGCCACCCGGGCGAAGGCGGTGGTGAGCACCGCCCCCTCCACCGCGTAGCGGAGGTCGCAGGCCAGGGCCAGGGCCAGGCCGGCACCGGCGGCGGGCCCGGGGATGGCGGCGATGGTGGGCTTGGGCATCTCCCACAGGCGGCCGCTGGTGGCCCGCTGGTTCACGCGCTGGCGGTGGATGACTGCCTCGAGCGAGAGGCCCCCACCGGCGCTGCCCTCCGCCATCGCCTTCACGTCGCCGCCGGCGCAGAAGGCGCCTCCCGCTCCGGTGAGGACGACGCAGCCGACGTCGTCGTCCATCTCGACGTCGGCGAGCACGCGCCCGAGGGCCCCGAGCATGGCATCGGACAGCGCGTTGCGGCGCTCCGGGCGGTTCATGGTGAGGACGGCCACACCGTCGTCGATCACGGCGTGCAGGTCGTCCGTCCCGGTATCGAGCTCCCTCGTCACTGCTCGGCCTCCTCTCGCCCGTGACCGTGGCGGCGGCCCGGCCCTGCGTGCAACCTACGGGATGGTCATGGCCGGCGCCCGCCTAACCGGCCGCCATCGCTCCACCGGGGCCACTCACGGCGTGCAGCCGCGCGGTTACGCCCGTGACCGATCCCCAACCGTGCGATCACCGTTCCCTCACATCCGGGTCGCATCATGGCGCCATGACACGCCACCACCTGCGAACCGTCCTCCTCCCGGCGCTGGCCCTGCTGGCTTCGGGATCGCTCGCCGCCGCGTGCATGGGGAGCGGCACCACCGTGTCCACCGTGCACCCGGGCCCGTCCGCGTCGCCGGCCGGGAGCACCGCGTCACCGGGCGCACCGGCAACGACCGGCGGCGTGAAGGCGCCGCTCACCGGGCTCATCGACATGGGAAACCAGTACGCCTACCAGCACGGGCAGCCGTTCCCGACCACCGACCCGAGCAGCCTCGACGCGTACGCCGGCGCGTTCTCCGGGATCGTGGTCAACGAGTCGTGGTCGCAGCTGGAGCCCTCCCCCGGGGTGGAGGACTGGGCACCGCTTGACCAGTCCCTGGCCGCCGTGCAGTCGTGGAACGACCAGCACCCGTCGACGCCCCTCGGGGTGAAACTCCGCATCTTCGCCGGTTACAGCGCGCCCTCGTGGGTGGTCTCGGCGTCGGGGCCCACCGTCACCATCGTGAACCGGCACAACACCAAGAACGTCGGCCGGTGGTGGACGACGCCCTTCCGCCAGGCGTGGGACAGCTTCCAGCACGCGCTGGCCGCCCGCTACGACACCAACCCGCTGGTCCGGGAGGTCTCCGTCTCCTCGTGTTCATCGAGCACCGGGGAGCCGTTCGTGGTCAGCGGGGCGAAGCTGTCGCGACAGGCGCTGGCTGCCGCCGGATGGACCACCCAGCTCCAGGAGAGCTGCCTCGACGGCGCACTGGCTGACTACTCCGGGTGGAACCACACGCCGATCACGTTCGCTTTCAACTCCCTGTCCACGCCGTCGGGCCCGTCGGCGACCTTCACCGACCAGGTGATGCGGGCCTGCGCAGGATCCGAGGCTGCCGGTGGGCCCGACTGCATCATCGGCAACAACGACCTGTCGGCCACGGCTCCGAGCGGGACGTGGTCCAGCCAGACCTACGCCGGGATCGCTGCCCTCACTGCCACCAGCGACCGGCCCGGGGTGTACTTCCAGACGGTCGGCGCACCCGTCGACTGCTCGGCGATGGCCGTAGCCACCACGTACCACGCCGGCTCGGTGGAGCTGTGGCCGCCGGCGCCGGGAGTGACGGGCTTCGGCACCATCCCGGTGGCGACACTGTCGGCCTGGAACACGGCGTTGCGTGCCGGCACCGCCATCACGTGCTGAGCCGGGCGGCGGGTGGGGGGCCGGCAGCGTGGGTCGGGTGGGTTGGGGTGACCCGGGCGGGACGGCCGACGGGACCGGCCGGCGGGGATGGCTGACCGGTGCGATCAGGCGGCCACGAAGCGCACACCGGCGATCTCGGTGTCGGGCGGGACGTCGATCCCCGCCAGGCGCACCTCGACGATCCCCTCGCCGTGCCCCGAAGCTGACGGCACGAAGCGCAGGTCCTGGCCGGCCCCGGGCAGTTCGACCGTCGCCGCGACCGCGCCGCCGGCGGCGGAGGTGAGGCCGAGCACCGCCGCCCAGCGGGACGCAACCGCCGGCGGGTCGTCGACCTCGACGGTGATGCCGGCGATCCCACCGTTCCCGTGGGGCGGCGCCTTCCCCGTCCACCCGGGCCCGGCCCACCGCCACGACTCGGGCGGATCGGCCCAGTCGATCGAAACCAGCGCGCCGGGGACGTCCTTCGGGTGCAGGTGGGTGCCGGCGATGTCGGGGAGGTCGGCCGACCAGATGGTGCGCACCCCGAGCCCGGCGATGCGGGCGCGGGCGGCGGCGATGTCGGGCACCTGGAAGATGGCCATGTAGCCGCTGTCGCCGCCCCGGCGCTCGCGGTAGCGCTCGGCCGTCGTACCCGGTTCGGACGGCGCCACCACCTCGACGAACGTGTCGCCGGCGGCGAAGACCGAGTTGGTGAGGCCGAACAACCCGACCCCCGGATCGTGGAACGGCTCGGCCCAGCCGAATGCGTCCTGGAGGAGCGCACCGGTGGCGTCACGATCGGCGGCGACGAGGGCCACCTGGCGCAGACGGGGTCCGGTGATCATTCGGCAAGCCTAGGCAGGGCGGGCCCGCCCGGGCCTGGCCCGGTCCCCGGATGCAGAATGGAGGCACATCCCCGCCCGCCATACCTGGGGACGGGGGCCGAGCCGTCGGAGGTGACGCGCCGTGGAGAGCTCTGTAGAACGTGCGGTGACCGATCGCATGCGAACGCTGGACGACGCGCTGGCCCGCTACGTCCGGCCGGACACCTTCCCTCTGGCCGTGCGGATGCTCCGGCACGGGGAGCCGGTCCCCGAAGGCGTGCGGGTGCCGAGCGAGAGCCTCGGCGAGCAGTGGATCGTCTGCCAGTCGATCGGCATCGCCCGGCGGTTCGGCTGGGGGGTCGCCGTAGGTCGGGACGACGTCATCTGCCCGCTGGCCGCCATCGCCTTCGGCTTCCGCCGGCCGAACGACGCCTATCTCAGCGGGTACGCGGCGGTGGGCATGTACTGCCAGGACGACGCGGCGGGGGCCAACCTCGAGGCGGGGGTGTGGCGCTTCGACCCGGGCGAGTACGAGCGGGTCTGCATCGCCCCGCTCTCCAAGGCGACCTTCGAGCCCCACGTGGTCGTCGTCTACGGCAACAGCGCCCAGGTGATGCGGCTGGTGAACGCGGCGCTGTCGAAGCACGGAGGGCGGATCCAGACCAGCACCACCGGGCGCCTGGACTGCTCCGACATCGTCATCCAGACCATGGCCACCGGGGAGCCGAAGGTGGTCCTACCGTGCAACGGCGACCGTGTCTTCGGTATGGCGCAGGACACCGAGATGGCCTTCTCGATCCCCTGGGACCAGGCCGGCGACCTCGTCGAGGGACTGGCGTTCACCCACCAGGGCGGTGTCCGCTACCCCATCCCGGTGGCCATGCGCTCCACGGTGACGATGCCGCCCCGCTACCAGGAGCTGACCGCCATGCTCGAGGCACAGCCGGACGGGTAGACCACCCGGTCTGCCGGACCCCACGCGTACGGGGCCGCAGCCGGACCACCCTCAGGCGAGCTCGTCGAGGAGGGCGCCCAGCCGTTCCAGCGTCTGGTTCCCGCCGTCGACCGCGTGGTACCGCTCCTCCACCAGGTCCCGGTCCTCGGCGCTGGCGAACACGTGCCGCAGGGACAGCGCCGTGCGGCCGCCGAACTCGTCGAAGCTGACGACGGTGGTGAAGTGCGGGCCGGGATCGCCCGGGCCGCCGTGGGTGAAGACCAGCCGTGCGCTCGGCGTGACCTCGACGTAGGTGACGTGGTTGGGGTACCCCGTACCGTCCGGTCCCCGCATGGTGAAGCGCCACCGCCCGCCGGGGCGGGGATCGAGCTCGTCGATCTCCACCGAGAACCCGTCGGGTCCCCACCACGCTTCGAGGTGCTCCCGGGTCACCCACAGGGGGAACACCACCTCGGGTGGGGCCGGATAGGCACGCATGAGGAGGATCTGGCGGTCGACCGCACCGGTCAGCGCGTCGTCCAGGCACTGGAGGCTCTGGTTCCAGCCGGCTCCCATCCCCTCGAGGGCGGCCAGCCCCTCGGGCCGGAACACGTCGGCGTGCGCCTCGACCGTCACCTTCGTGCGGCCGCCGAGGTCGGAGAAGGTGACGGTGTGGGAGGACCGGAGCATGATCTCGCCATCCGGGCCGGGGACGCTGGCGTCGACGACAATGCGCTCGGGCGGGACCACCTCGCGGTAGACGGCGTGCATGGTCTCGGACATGCCGTGGCCGACCATCTCGATGGTCAGCTCGCCGCCGGGGCGGGGATCGGAGACGACGGTGGGCGCGTCCATGCCGTCGGGGCCCCACCACGCCTTCAGGTGGTCGGCGTCGGTCCAGTACGCGAACACCTCCTCGCGAGGCGCGTCGAAGACGCGGGTGAGGGTGATCTGCCGGGTGCCGGCGGGCTCAGTCACGTCCCACCTCCTTGTCGTCGTGGTCGTCGCTCGGACCGGTGGTCGGGTCGCCGCCGGGCGTGCCGGGCGGGTGCAGGTGGCGCACGTAGGCGTCGAACCGGTCGAGGCGGTCCTCCCACATGCGGCGGAAGGACCCCACCCACCGGTCGACCTCCTGGAGGGACTCGGTGCGCAGCTCGCAGGGCCGCCACTGCGCGTTCCGGCCCCGGGTGATGAGGCCCGCCTCCTCCAGCACCTTGAGGTGCCTGGATACCGCCGGTTGGCTCATGGCCAGCGGTGCGCCCAGCTCCCCCGCCGAGGCGTGCCCCTCGACCAGCCGGGTGAGGATCGCCCGGCGGGCAGGGTGGGCGAGGGCGGCGAACGTCCTGTCCAGACTGGTCAGCGTCGCCGCACTCCCTTGCTGCATAACCTGTATGTTATATAACTGATCCGTTCACTGCAACGTTGGGAACGCGGGTGCCGGGAATCGTCAGCGAGTGCGGCAGGTGGGGCCCGAGGTCAGGGGTTGGCGGCCATGCCGACCACCGGCCTGCTCGGTGCGGTGCCGCCCTCTGAACCGTAGAAGGGCGCGTCGCCGAAGGTGAAGACACCGCCGTCACCGGCCACCAGCCAGTAGCCCCCGCCGCCGGGGGTGGCGGCCATGCCGACCACCGGCCGGTTCAGGTGGAACCCGGCGGCCGACCCGTGGAAGGCGGCATCCCCGAAGGCGAAGACGCCGCCGTCCGCCGCCACCAGCCAGTAGCCCCCGCCGTTGGGGGTGGCGGCCATGCCGACCACCGGCCGGTTCAGGTGGATCCCGGCGGCCGACCCGTGGAAGGCGGCGTCCCCGAAGGCGAAGACGCCGCCGTCCGCCGCCACCAGCCAGTAGCCCCCACCGTCGGGGGTGGCGGCAATACCGACGACCGGCGCATCGAGGTGGAGACCTGCGGCCGAGCCGTGGAAGGTGGCATCCCCGAAGGCGAAGACGCCGCCGTCGGAACCGACCAGCCAGTAGCCCCCGCCGTCGGGGGTGGCGGCCATGCCGACGACCGGCCGGTTCAGGTGGAGACCGGCGGCCGAGCCGTAACCGTGAGCGTCGCCGTAAGCGAAGACACCGCCGTCAGCGGTCGCCATCCAGTACCCCGCGCCGTCGGGGGTGGCGGCCATGCCGACCACGGAGCCCACGGGCGAACCGGAGACCGGCCCGTAGGAGCGGGCCCCGCCGAACGTGAAGACGCCGGCATCGCCGGTGACCAACCAGTACCGGCCGAGCACGGTGAGGGTGGCCGCGTTGCTCGTCACGCTGGAGCCGGCGATGGTGCAGACGGCCCGGTAGCGATCGCCGTTGTCGGTGGCCGGGACGGCCGCGATGGTCAGGGTCGACGACGTGGCACCGGCGATGTCGCTCCAGCTGGCCCCGCCGTCAGTGGAGGTCTGCCACTGGATGGTCGGTGCGGGCGCGCCCGAACAGGCGACGGTGAACATGGCGGGCTGGCCGGCGGCGACCGTCTGGCCGGCCGGTTGCCCGGTGACGGCCGGCGCGGTGTCGTAGGTGAAGGTGACGGTATTGCTGGTGCCGTCGGGGTTCACGACCTTGACGGGGACCGTGCCCGAACCGCTCGGCACGACGAAGGTGATCTGCGTGTCGGAGACCACGGCGAACGGCGTGGCGGCACCGCTCACATCGACGGTGCCGACGAGGGTGAAGCCGTAGCCGCTGAGCGTCACCGTTGCGCCGGTGGCGGCGGGGGACGGGCCGAGCCCGGTGATGTCGGGCGGTGCCAGCTCGAAGGCGCCCGCGTCGCACGTCGTCGATGAGGGCGGCTCGAGGCGGGGGACGCCGCGCTGGTCGGTGGTGCCGCAGGCGGCCTTCGGCACCAGGCCGGCGGCCACACTGGACGGGCTGATGGCCTGCGTCTGGGTGGGACCACCGTTCGAGGCCAGGAGGCCCAGCCCTATCGCCGCGTCGGTCTGGCCGGACAGGCTCCCCGATACACCCGGTGCCGAGAGCGCACAGGTGCTGTCGTCGGCGACGTTGTACCCGCCGTCCGTGGGAGCGGCTCCCCCGCAATTGGACGACGGCGAGTCAGCCAGGATGTCCGCTTCGAGGGTGGCCGTGCCGGCGTTGTCGATCCCCCCGCCGGTGCCGCCGGCAGCGTGCGGCGCCACGCGGGTCGTGCCGCCAGCCACGTGACCTCCGGCTCGTCCGGCGCCCGGAGCGGGCGACGAGGCTCGAGCGATGGCAGGGAGCAACACACCGGGCACACCGGCCGCCCCCGCGCTTCCGTTGGCTCCGTTGATGGTACCGGTGCCGCCGCTTCCGCCGGCACCGCCGGGACCGCCTGAGCCGCCGGTTCCCCCGGAATTGACGACGGGGCCCCCGTTGCCACCGCCACCGCCGTTCCCTCCGGCGCCGCCGATCCCTCCGGCGCCGGTGCCGTTGCCGCCGGACCCGCCCGATCCACCGGCTCCGCCAGTACCCCCGTTCCCGCCGAAACTGATACCGCCGGCCCCACCGGCACCGCCAGTGCCCCCGACGCCCCCGTCATTGGCGCCGGTGCCACCGATACCCCCGACCCCGCCGAGCCCACCGGCACCTCCGTCGCCGGCGAGCGACCCGCCAGCCCCGCCGACACCGCCGGCACCGCCGAGGCCCCCTGCGCCCCCGGCACCCGTCGGACTGGTACCACCGGCCGCGCCGTTGCCGCCCGCGCCGCCGGCGCCTCCGTTGCCGTAGGTCGTGCCGCTCCCGCCCGCGCCACCGATCCCACCGGCGCCGCCCAGGCCTCCGACGCCCGCGCCTCCACCCTGCCCTCCGGTCCCGCCGGACCCGCCCGCGCCACCGAGCAGCCCGGCGGCGCCGGCGGTGCCCCCGCTA
>JAJZDI010000014.1 GCA_021806045.1 Actinomycetes bacterium | reverse complement strand
CTCGATCGCTCCCCCGCTCTCCCCCCTCGTCCGCACCCGCCTCTTCGGCCAACCACCACCCACACCGGGGACGGGCGACCCACCCGACCACGGACCACCCGAAGCAGCCTGAGGGCCAGAGCACAGCGCCGACGAGCCCACCACCACCGTGTGGCGGGTCAGTCGGCGCGCCCGGTGCACGGGGACCGCGGATCGCAGTCTCCACGCGCACACTGTGGGCCGGGCGCGGTAGACATGCGGCAATGGACCCTCGATGGGGGACCGTTGCGTGAGGGGGTGGTGATGGCCCGGACAGACAGCCGTCGCAGGTGGCATGACCGTGGAGCGGCGCACCCAAGGGGTTGTCCTTGTACCCGTCACCGGTTTCGGACAGGGCTCATGCGGCAAGGGACGAATGCCGCACGGGGTGTGACGGTGCTGATCTCCATGTCGATCCTGGTCGTGGTGGGCACGATCGGCGGAGGAGCTGCCGCGGCGGCGGGCGCCGTGGCGCCTCCGGGGGTGCATCCAGTGGCGCGTGCGACGGCTGCCGCACTGCACGTGACCCCGTCGACGGGGCTCGTGGACAAGCAGGCGACGTCGATCGTCGCGACCGGGTTGGTGCCGGGGACGACCTATGTCGCGGTCGACTGCGGGCCGAAGGCGTACACGCTCCTTGAGGACGGGTGCGACAACCGGCATGATTCCGTGCTCTTCGTCGACGGTTCGGGTGTTCTCGCGGGGACGCTTTCCGTCCAGGCCATCCTGTCCACAGCCGATGGCCCGGTCGATTGCCGGACCTCCGTGTGTGCGATCGCCATCTTCGCGTTGTACCAGCCGGCAGGCGGGCCGAGCCTCCTCATCCAGAACGTGTCGTTCTCGTCAGCGGCCTGCAGCGCTCCTGGCGCATGTCAACTGCCTGCGGTCACGCGTACGCCGGCGTCGAAGACGACATCTGCTCCCGCCGCCCCGGCTGCCATCACCACTGCCCCCTCCGCTCGGTTCGCTCCCCGAGCGGTTGCCACCATCACACCGGCCCTGCCGGACACGTTCACGGTCAGCGCCGGGCTCGCCGGCGATCTCACACTCCCGGGCGCCGTGACCGGACCGACGACCGGACCGTTGGGAGGGTCAGCGCCGCCCGCCACGCCAGTGTCGGGCGAGGGCCTCATCCGTCTCGCCCTTGCCGCGCCGGGGACATCGTGGGGACCGGGCACGCCCAGCTCCGTTGTGGTGGACGTGTCCGTGGACGGGGGCACACCCCAGCAGCTGGTCCTGTTCGACGGCGCGTCCACGTTCACCTACGCCGGATTCGTCGGGCCCCTCACGACGGGAAGCCATCAGGTCACCATCACGGTGGAGCCACCGAGCGGCCCTGCAGCGTCGACGACGGCGAACCCCGTCGCCACCCTGGTGGACAGCGAGCTCGAAGTCATCGCTCCGTCGAACCCGTCCTACCTCGCGTATGCGTACGCCCCGATCATGTACGGGCGGACGACCTCCGCGCTTCATGACACCCCGCTCATCGCCTATGCGTCGTCGCAGGCGGTGTCAGGTGGGTCGACGCAGCTGACCTACACCGTCATCTGGAGCCATGAAGATGCCGGTACGGGCTTCGTGCCGTTCCTCGAGTCGGGGTCGTGGGGCCGTCTGTCGGACATCGAGAACGCCATCAGCTTCACGGTGGCGCCCGACGGGAGCGTGTCGAACGCCACCTATCTCTACGGCGGTGAGCCGCTGACCGGCGCGCTTGATTCGCTGGGGGCGACGTCGGAGACGGATGTTCCGTTCACCGGTGCGTTCGACGGTCATCATCCGATCATCCGCGACGCGACGGGGAACAACGACTTCTCCGACGAGGGGACCACCGGGTTCCGCTTCCAGCAGGCGCTGGTTGCCGCTCCCGGGCCCGGACAGGCCCGGGAGGAGGCCATGGACGCGAACCCGTGGACGTACCGGATCACCGGTGAGGAGATCGCCCGCTGGTACGGGGACATCTCGACCAACCCGCTCTCCCCCCAGCCCGGCGATTCCCGGCAGTACGCCATCGTGGACCTGAACACCTCCGGTAGTGGGGTGTCGAGCGTCGACGTCCAGCTCCAGCTGGGCGGCACGTGGTACAGCAGCGATCTCGGATCCGGCTATCCACTGGTCGGCACCGGACACGTTCGCACCGTCGTCAAGATGCCGATGGGGTGGCAGGGCCAACCGGTGACCGGGGTCCGGATCGGTGTTCTGCCGGCGTCGGCCGCCCCGTCCGTCACGGTCACGTCGTTGACCGTGGAACAGTTGGCGAACGACTGGAGCCTTTCGACGCTCTCGCTCCCGGCACCGACCGTGGTGCCGGAGACGGTGGCGATCCCGCCGGCGCTCTCCATCCACGCCACGGCGCCGGCGACCATCGCACCAGGCGCTGCATTCGCTCCCGGAGCCGTCGTCACCGACTCCCTCGGCGATCCGATCGCGGCGATCACGGCACATGCCGACGTCAGCGGGGCTCTCGCCTTCGGGGGCTGCGGTGAGCCCGCATCTCTGTCGCCGACGTCGACCGCCTCGGGTTCGCTCGCCCTCCCCCGGGTGTGGGGACACCCGTCTGGGGGCTCGGGGACGTTGTCGCTGGCGATCCCGGAAGATCCTGTGTCGGGCACGACGGTGGCATCCGTGTCGGTGGCTGGAACGCGTGCAGCAGGTGGGTACCGGCTCATCGACGGCGTGGGTCGCGTCGAGGCTTGTGGAGGATCCACGGCGCTCGGCTCCGCTCCGGCTTCGTTGGCAGCGCCCGTGGTGGGGGCGGCATCCTCGAGTGGCGGCACCGGCTACTGGCTGGTCGGAGCGGACGGCGGTGTGTTCTCGTTCGGAAGCGCCGGCTTCCACGGCTCGATGGGCGGCAAGCACCTGAACGCACCCATCGTCGGCATGGCCGCCGCTCCTGACGGCAACGGCTACTGGCTGGTCGGAGCGGACGGCGGTGTGTTCTCGTTCGGAAGCGCCGGCTTCCACGGCTCGATGGGCGGCAAGCACCTGAACGCACCCATCGTCGGCATGGCTGCCGCGCCTGGCGGCAACGGCTACTGGCTGGTCGGGGCGGACGGCGGTGTGTTCTCGTTCGGAAGCGCCAACTTCCACGGCTCGATGGGCGGCAAGCACCTGAACGCACCCATCGTCAGCATGGCTGCCGCGCCAGGCGGCAACGGCTACTGGCTGGTCGGAGCGGACGGCGGTGTGTTCTCGTTCGGAAGCGCCAACTTCCACGGCTCGATGGGCGGAACGCACCTGAACGCACCCATCGTCAGCATGGCTGCCGCGCCTGGCGGCAACGGCTACTGGCTGGTCGGAGCGGACGGCGGTGTGTTCTCGTTCGGCAGTGCCGGCTTCGGTGGTGCACTTGCAGGAACACAGCCGTCAACCGGCCCGTCGTCAACCGTCGGCATCACGTCGCCCTGACAGCCGGGCACAGCCACTCCAAGCCGGGCACAGCCACTCCAAGCCGGGCACAGCCACTCCAAGCCGGGCACAGCCACTCCAAGCCGGGCACAGCCAGGCAGCAATTGCACGGGGCGCCGATCCCGGCAATCGGCTTCTGTCAGGGCGCCCGGAGTGACTCCTCCTGGCGTTCGAATTGGATGCGATAGAGCTCGGCGTAGGTCCCACCTGCCGCGAGGAGCTCGTCGTGCCGACCACGCTCGACGATCCTGCCATGATCGAGCACCAGGATCTGATCGGCGTTCCTGACCGTCGAGAGGCGATGTGCGATCACGAGCGACGTCCTTCCCCGCAGGGCTGTCGCCAGCGCTGCCTGCACCGCAGCCTCGGATTCGGAGTCGAGGTGTGCGGTCGCCTCGTCGAGCACGACGATGGCCGGTGCCTTCAGGAGAAGGCGGGCGATCGCCAGGCGCTGCTTCTCGCCGCCGGAGAGGCGATAGCCGCGATCGCCGACCACGGTGTCGAGGCCATCGGGGAGCTGGTCGATCAACTTCATGATCTGAGCTGCTTTCAACGCGTCGACGAGCTCGTCGTCGCCGGCGTCCGGCTTCGCATAGCGGAGGTTCTCCCGGATCGTCTCGTGGAAGAGGTGCGCGTCCTGTGTGACCACGCCGACCGTCCCACTGAGTGACGACAGTGTCAGGTCGCGCACATCGATCCCGTTGATGCGCACGTGCCCACCACGCACGTCGTAGAGGCGGGAAACGAGGTGGGTGATGGTCGTCTTTCCTGCGCCGGAGGGGCCCACCAGCGCGACCAGCTGTCCTGGCTCGGCGACGAACGACACGTCGAAGAGGACCTGGTTGCTCGCCGTGGTCTCGAGGTTCGCCACCGACTCGAGCGACGCCAGCGAGACTTCTTCCGCCTTCGGGTACCGGAACTCGACATGGTTGAACTCGATCCGAGCGGGGCCGGGCGGTACGTCGACAGCGTCAGGCTTCTCGTCGATCATGGGAGCGAGGTCGAGAACCTCGAACACGCGGTCGAACGAGACCAGGGCGGTCATGACGTCGATCTGGACGTTGGAGAGCGCTGTCAATGGACCGTAGAGGCGGGTGAGGTAGGTGGCCAGGGCAACGACGGTCCCGACGGTCAGGGTGCCTTCGACCGCCTGGACGCCTCCCCAGCCGTAGACGAGGGCCGTCGCCAGCGAGGCCGTGAGCATCAGAGACGCGATAAAGAAACGGGCGTACATGGCCTGGGTCACACCGATGTCCCGAACCCGACCGGCCTTGGACTCGAACGAGGAACGTTCGTCGGACGGTCGGCCGAAGAGCTTCACGAGCAGGGCGCCGGACACGTTGAAGCGCTCGGTCATCATGTTGTTCATCTGTGCGTTGAGCTCGTAGCCCTCACGGGTGATGGTGGACAGTCGGCGACCGACGCGTCGCGCCGGTGCGACGAAGACAGGGAGGATCACCAGGCTCACCAGGGTGATCTTCCAGGACAGTACGAACATGGCCACGAGGACGAGGGAGACGCTCACGAGGTTCGACACCACCGATGAGAGCGTGTCGGTGAACGCCTGCTGCGCACCGAGCACGTCGTTGTTGAGGCGACTGATGAGGGCGCCGGTCTGCGTCCTCGTGAAGAAGGCCAGGGGCATCCGGCTGATGTGAGCGAAGACCTGTGCCCGCATGTCGAAGATGAGTCCTTCGCCGACCTTGGCGGAGACCCATCGCTGGGCGATCGACAGAACGCTGCTGGCGACGGCGAGCCCGGCAGCGACCAGAGCGAGAACGACGATGAGGTGCGCGTTGTGCTTGAGGATCCCGCTGTTGATGATCGAGCGGAGGATGAGTGGGTTGGCCACACCGATCACGGCATCGATCACGATGACGACCAGGAAGAAATACAGGATGTTCCGGTACGGTCGGGCGAAGCGGAACATCCGGCGGGCGGTGCCCTTGGTGACGCGCTGCTGGACGACCGATCCGTCCCGCCGCAGCTGCCGGAGCATGCCGCCCATTTCGCGGCCGCTCATCCCCCCCATACCGTGCATGCCACCCATCGCTCCCATGCGGGCGAGCGTACCGGCGGCCGGGTCCAGCCGGTCAGCCGCCGGTCAGCTTACGATCAGCCGCCGGTCAGCGTCGCCGGCGGCATCCGGTCGGGCGTGCTCGCCCACGGGGGCGGCCCCGCAACCGTCAGCGCACCAGGCCCCTGCCGGTCACGACCGGTAGGTCGAGAGCGGTGGCAAGGCCGGGTTCGGCGGCAACCACGGCGGGGATCGAATTGACCAGTCGCATCGCCGTCGCCTTGAGGCCAGCCGTGTTGTGGTCCCCGTCCGATCCGAGCATCTGCATGTCGAGGGTGTAGTTGGGCTCGCCCTTCACCTCCACCCGGTAGCCGCCCTTCCCCGCCGGCTGTGGCCAGTCGGGCCGCAATTCGTCGAGGAGCCGGGTGACGTGCTCGAGGACGATCACCGCCCTGCCGTCACGCATCCCCCGAACTTCGAAGTGGAGCCCGGCGACCGTGCCCTCGTCGATGTGCCCGGACGGGATGTCGAACGACCGCGGTGCCGGCTCTCGCTCGTACCACTCGTCGATCGAATCGAGCTCGACGTCCAGGGCGGCAGCGAGCTGGCGCACGACGCTGCCCCACGCCGTGGTCAGGACCGACGGTTGGAGGAGCATGGGGACCTCGTCCAACGGTTTGCCGAACCCCATGATGTCGAACAGGACCATGGGCTGGTCGTAGGTCGCGTAGTTCAAGACCTCCGAGCAGCGGAGCTCCTCGATGCGCTCGCAGACACCGGTCAGCGCCAGGGGGAGTGCATCGTTGGCGAACCCGGGGTCGACGCCGTTCACGAACAGCGTCACCCCGTTCGCTCGGGCGGCGTCGAGGACGGGCGCGTAGAGCGAGTCGTCGATGACGCCATAGGGGTACTGGAGGAACACCGGACCGCTGGAGACGACGTTGATCCCAGACCGGAGCAGGCGTTCGAGATCGGCGAGCGCCTCGAACAGGCGGTCGTCGGCCATTGCCGTGTGGACGATCACGTCGGGCCGGAGTGCGAGAATCGCGTCGACATCGCCGGTGGCGGCCACGCCCAACTGCCTGCCGAGCCCGGCGAGGTCGCCCGCGTCCTTACCAACCTTGGCCGGATTCGAGACCCACACGCCCACCAGCTCGAGGTCGGGACGGGCGTCGACGCCGGCGATGGCGTGCCGGCCCACGTTCCCCGTCCCCCACACGACCACCCGGTACCTGCGGTCGTTCATGGCGTCACCGGCCACGGTGTCCTCCCTCCGTCGAGCCTGCTGCTCGGCATTCGTGCGCGTTCATACTCCGGCGACATGCAAGGCGGCGCAACGCATCGCAGGCCAGTCGAGCTCAGCCCAACCCAGCCGAGCCAAGCGGGGTGGTTCGAAACCAGCACATCACAGGTCGGGCAGGCCCAGGTCGAGGTTCGGCGCCTGCAGCCCCCCATCGACCGGGATCACCTTGCCGGTCACGTAGCCCCCTGCCAAGGACGAGAGGAACACCACCGTGGCAGCGATCTCTTCCGGATCCCCTATCCGTCCGAGCGGCGTCGCCGCCTCCATCGTGTGCCGCAGCTCGTCCGATTGCATGACGATGTCGAGCGCCGAAGTGGCGACCGATCCGACGGCGATGGCGTTGACCCGGATCGTCGGAGCGAGGTCGGCTGCAGCAAGCTCGGTGTAATGGGCGAGCGCTGCCTTGGCCGTGCCGTAGGCGAGGAACCCCCGACCGGCGACACGGCCCATGACCGACGAGATGTTCACGACAGCGCCGCCGCCGTTCTCGAGCATGATCGGTGCCGCTGCACGCAACAGGGCATGGGCGGTCGAGACGTTGAAGTGGAACGCACGTTCGAGGTCCCGTGGGGAGGTGTCGAGAAATGCCTGAGGCATGGTGCCGCCCACGTTGTTGACCACGATGTCGAGCCTGCCGAAGCTGTCCCTGGCCACATCAGCCAGGTGGCCCACCGCGTCGAGGTCGGCGAGGTCGGCGGGCACCACGACGGCCCTGCGGCCCGCTTGCTCGATGCGGCCGGCGACTTCGGTGAGGTCGCCCTCCGTGCGCGCCGAGATGACGACGTCCGCACCTGACTCTGCCAAGGCGATCGCTGTGGCCGCCCCGATGCCTCGGCCGGAGCCAGTGACGACAGCGGCTTTCCCGTCCACTCGGAATCGGTCGAGGATCATGGTCCGAGCGTAGTTGAAACGTGTTCCACTATGGGAGGGCGGTGTTGCCGGCGCCCGTATGGGGTTGGTGCCGTGGGGCCCGTGCAGGCGCCGCGGCACCGGCACCGGCACCGGCCTGCCGGTAGCGCGGTGGTAGCTTCCCGCCATGTACCCAGGGGCGATCGCAGCGTCCACCCCCGACAAGGTCGCCTACGTGATGGCCGGAAGCGGCGAAGCCGTCACCTATGCGGAGCTCGATCGACGTTCGAACCAGCTCGCCCACCTACTCCGCGAGCGCGGCCTGCGGCGTGGCGACGTGGTCGCCGTGTTCATGGAGAACAATCCCCGGTTCTTCGAGGTCGTGTGGGCTGCCCAGCGGTCCGGGCTCTACTACACGGCCATCAGCTCGCGGCTGACGGCAGGCGAGGTCGAGTACATCCTCAACGACTGCGGTGCCTCGGCCCTCGTGACGTCGCGCGCCAAGGCCAGCGTCGCGTCGGACGCCGTCTCGCGGGCGCCCGGTGTGACCACCAGATTGATGTGTGACGGAGTGGTCCCCGGGTTCGAGTCCTATGAGGCGGTGTGGGAGTCGGAGGAGACCGGCCCGGTGTCCGATGAGTGCGAGGGCATGGACATGCTCTACTCGTCAGGCACGACAGGCCGGCCCAAAGGGGTGAAGGTGCCCATGCCCGAGGCCGTACCCATCGGCACTCCCTCGGGCGTCTACTTGCTCGGGGTCGGTCTCTACGGCCTGACCGCCGACAGCGTCTACCTGTCTCCCGCGCCCCTGTACCACGCCGCCCCGCTCCGCTTCACGATGTCATGGATGCGGGCAGGGGCGACGGTGGTCGTGATGGAGGCGTTCGATCCCGTCGACTTCCTCCGTCTCGTCGAGCGCCACCAGGTCACGCATACCCAAGTCGTTCCCACGATGTTCGTCCGGATGCTCAAGATCGACAGGGAGGTCCGGGAATCCTTCGACGTGTCCAGCCTGCAGGCGGTCGTGCACGCTGCCGCTCCCTGTCCCATCCCGATCAAGGAGCAGATGATCGAGTGGTGGGGACCGGTGATCCACGAGTACTACGCCGGAACCGAGGGGAACGGTCTCACGGCCATCGATTCGGCCGAGTGGTTGACCCACAAGGGGAGCGTCGGACGAGCTGTCATCGGCCAGCTCCACATCGTCGGCGACGATGGGGAGTCACTTCCGCCGGGAGAGACGGGCACCGTCTACTTCGCCGGAGGCGGGCAGTTCGAGTACCACAACGATCCCGAGAAGACCGCCGCGTCCCGGAATGCAGAGGGCTGGTCGACGCTCGGTGACATCGGCCACGTGGACGACGAGGGGTATCTCTACCTGACCGACCGGCGCGCGTACATGATCATCTCCGGTGGAGTGAACATCTACCCGCAGGAGGCGGAGAACCTCCTGGTTGCGCATCCGAAGGTGATGGACGCCGCCGTCTTCGGCGTTCCGAGTGAGGAGATGGGCGAAGAGGTCAAGGCGGTCGTGCAGCCCGTCGACATGCGCGAGGCGGGGCCCGAACTCGAGGGGGAGCTCATCGAGTTCTGCCGCGCTTCCCTGGCGTCCTACAAGTGCCCCCGGTCGATCGATTTCGAGGCCGAGCTGCCCCGCCACCCGACCGGCAAGCTCTACAAGCGACTCCTGCGTGATCGCTACTGGGCGGCGCCTCGGGCGGGCGACGTACCGGCGGCGGACGTCCAGTCGACGTAGCGCCTGCGAGCCCGACGCTGGAACGCGTGTGGGGCACGCCAGCCGGATCGTTGTGACGAATCGGGCGAACTTGGTGTGAAGGGCCCCGGCGGCCCAGCCCATAGAGACCAGCCCATAGGGACCAGCCCGCAGTGGTCAACCTGTGGGCCGGGTCGATGGAAGGCCCAACTTCCGGTGGTCCCACGACACTGTGCGCTCGACATGGAACACCGTGACGATCCGCTTGTTGAGCATGGCTTCGACGAACGGGCGGAGCTCGTCGCTGTAGGTGCCGTAGTAGCGCTCGTAGAGGTTGACGCCCAGCGCCCACATCTGGTCCGGGTCGTCGACCGCTTCGGCATGGCACACGAGTTCCACGCCACGCAGTTCCTCGTAGTAGTCGCCGTCCTCGAACAAGAGCGTGGCACGCGGATCCCGGGAGAGGTTCCGAGCCTTCTGCGACTTGGCCTTGGTCTCGATGGCGATCGTCCCGTCGATGAACCCGTACCACATGGCCACAGCGTGGATCGTGCCGTCGTGGTTCATCGTGCACATCGTCATCGGCCGGCGTTCATGAAGGAACGAGTCGATCTCGTCCGGCGCCATCTTGATGGCGCGCCGCTGGTTCACGCCGTGGCCCATCGCCTCGCCGGTGGCCGGCATCTCCCGCCCCCCCTCGTCCGTCGAAGAACGCATTTCCGATGGCGCACCCGGTTCGTTCGTCATGGTCCCCCCTGGGTATCTGGCGGCGTGGGCGCGAGCGTAGCCACCGGAGTCAGGCAGCCTCGCTTCGCGGGGATGGCGCTGATGGTTGCGTTCCATCTGGTGCCGTGCCGCCTTCCGGCTGTGCATTCCCTGGCATGGCAGATCCACCCCGGTCCCCAGGCCCCGGTCCCCAGGCCCCGAGACCTGATGTGCCGGCCCACCGGCGGCGCGTGCGGGCCGTAGGCTGCCGGACATGGCACACCCGGCCGGAGACGACCCCCGGATTCCCTGGGTGCACGCCCGGCGCCTCCCGGAGCCGACCAGGCGCGAGCTGACGGCACGGGGGCTCCAGATCGCACGCGTCGGGGCGAGGTACTTCGCACCGCTGGCATTCCGGCAAGCCCGCCATCTCCGGCACGGGCCGTTGCCGATCGACGCATTGGCCCGGCCATTACGGCGGATGTTCGAAGAGCTCGGCGGCACCTACATGAAGTTCGGCCAACTCGTTGCCTCGTCACCGGGGATCTTCGGGGACGCATTCGCCGAGGAGTTCCGCGCCTGTCTGGACACGGGGCCGGCGGTGCCGTTCGCCACCGTGCGCGACGTGGTCGAAGCCGACCTGGGCATGGCCCTCGACGACGCGTTCGCGTCCTTCGACCCCGTCCCGATCGGGAAGGCGTCGATCGCCGTCGTCCACCGTGCCACCCTCCACGACGGTCGGGACGTCGCCGTCAAGGTCCTCCGCCCAGCGATCGAGCACGGTGTCGCTGTGGACCTGGCATTGCTCCAACCCTTGCTGGAGCTCATCGCTCGCCAGACGGGCGATCAGGCGGCCGGCACCCTGTTGCAGTTGTTCGCCGGCTTTCGGGTCCAGATCGGCGAGGAGCTGGACCTTCGAAACGAAGCTCGGGCACTGGCGGCCTTCCGCCTCCTGCTGGGCGAGATCGACCTGCCTCGGCTTGTCGTTCCGGAGCCGTTCCCGGAGCTCTCGGGACCCAACGTCTTGACCATGTCGTATCTCGACGGCGTGGCCATCGATGACCTGGCCGGTGCTGCTCGCTTCGGCATCGACCCCGCACCTCTCGTCGAGGAGGTGGTGCGCGCCTTCTTCCTCACGGCTGTCCGCTGGGGTGCGTTCCACGGGGATGTGCACGCAGGAAACATGCTGCTCCTGCGCGACGGGCGGCTCGGGATCATCGACTGGGGGATCGTCGGGCGCCTCGACCCCGAGTCCCATCACTTCTTCGTCCGGCTGCTCGAGGCGGCGCTCGGCGACGAATCGGCGTGGGGCGACATTGCGGCCCACTTGACCCGCACCTACGGTCCGGCGATGCAGCAGGGGCTCGGGCTGTCGGACGACGAGCTGGCCCGATTCGTACGATCCCTGACCGAACCGGTGCTGCTCCGGCCGTTCGGCGAGGTCAGTCTGGGAGCACTGATCCAGGCGCCGCAGATCCAGGCGGCGAAGGCACAGGGCATCGAAGCGACCAACCGGTCCCTCCTCGCACTGATCGGGAGGTTCAGGGCGCAACGGCGCCTGCGGCGCCTGGCCGATGAGTCGGGTGGCACCGCGTCCGAGTTCGACCGGGCGACGTTCCTCTTGGGGAAGCAGCTCATGTACTTCGAGCGGTACGGGAAGATGTTCCTGGCCGATGTACCGCTCCTGCACGATCGGGAATTCTTCGAATCACTCGTCGCGTCGGCGCCGGACGTCGCCGCGGGATCACCGTTTGTCGAGGGAGGCGGCGCGGACCGCCCCGCCGTGGTGCGCGGCACCGAAAGCGCACCCACTACCGAACGGCAGGGGAAGCGGCCTCCGCAGGGTCGCTCCCGGGGCCGGTCAGCCTCCTAGGGGCGTCACTGGGCGGAGGGGATCGACGCGTACAGGACGACGTTGGTCGGTGTCGGCAGGCTGAGCGGTGCGTTCCAACCGGACAAGGTCACCGTCGATGTCGCAGTCACCGTGCCTGACGGCCCTTGGATGCTTGCCGAAATCGATTCGCTCACCGGCAGGTAGGGAGCCTCTGCGGCCACGTCGAGCTGGGCGGACCCCTGGCCACCGGTCGCAGTGCCTGCCGCGCTGCCCGCAATTGTGACGGAGATGGAGATGGTCACGACGTTCACGCCATTGACGACATGGGGCGCGCTCACCGATTCCGCATTCAGCGTGATGCCCGAAGGCGACGTGTTCGTCGAATTGGCCGAGGTGCCCAGGATCTCCGATTCGACGTTCGGCAACGTCACGCCTGCACCAACCGTCGCAGCCGGGGGATCGCTCGGCGCAAGCGAGATCCACCGTCCCGCGTAGGTCGAGGCATCCTGTGCAGACAGTCCGAGCTGGTTCTGGAGCGAACCTGCGTCGCCCATGCAGTAGATGTCGCCGTTCGACACGAGCACGGAGAGCGTTCCTGTGAGGAAGTGGTTGACCTGGTAGCCGGAGGAGGCGCCAGCTGATCCCGTGGTGGCCGCGGTGCCCTGGCCGGTGACCGTCGTCGTGTTCGAGTACGAGACCGACGTGGCACCTGCCATCGCACTCTGAACGGCTGCAAGCGCCTGAGGCGCGGACATGCCCGACAACGGAGTACCGGAGGCTGATGATCCCCCGCTCGTGCTCCCACCGGAGCTCGCGCCGCTTGGTCCCGAGCCGCCTGAGCTCGGCTGCGTCGCCGAGCCGTTTGGACCGGCCGGGCTCACCGGGACGGTCGTCGTGGGCGAAGGGATGCCACCGTTCGACGGGGCGCCGACGTGGTTCCTCGGATTGGTGGTCGGCGTCGGCACGATCGAGTCGCCGGGACGGCTCGGTGCAGACGTCTTCGTGGACGCTGTCGTGGAGGCCGGGGAGCTCCCGACCGCCAGCCAGGCACCGCCGCCGATGATCAGTACCAACGCGGCGGCGATGGCGGCGAGCACGGGCATGCTCGGGCGTCGGCTCCACCAACGCGAGCCTGCTGCTCGGGCTGGTGCAGCCTGGGATCCGGGAGGCGCACCTGCAAAGACGCCAGGGTAGGGGTCCCCGGCGTAGGGGTCCCCGGCGTACGGGGAACCGGCGTACGGGGAACCGGCGTAGGGGGGTGGGGCGGGTGCGAACGGTCCAGGTGCAGGCATGAACGCACCGGGTGGAGCTGGGAACGTCGCCTGCGACTGTCCGTAGGGCGCCGGGTAGGGCGCTGGATAGGGCGCTGGGTAGGGCGCTGGGGCATGAGCAGGCAGGGGCGGGACCAGCGGAGGGGCTGGAGGCCGCGCTGCTCGCGGAGCCTGTGCAACGGTCTGGCCCAGTGGTGTGGGCGGGGCGAAGTCAGGTGGCTGACCCATGGGAGGTGCGTATCCGACGGGCGGTGGCAGTGGTGCCGGGCTTGCCGCCGCTGCCGCCGTGGGCGCCGTGGGCGCCGTGGGCGCCGCCCCATGGTTGCCAGGGTGGTGTGCCCGCACTCGTCCGATCATGGAGGACACCACGTCGGGCGCCAGAACCGCAGCCGGTGCCGTGAGCTCCAGGACGCGACCGCCGATGTGGAGATGGACGACCGAACGCTCGATGCCGTCCGAGCCCACTCGTGCGGGCATCGGCGCCATCGAGCTGATGGCGTGCCACGGAACCTCGCGGCGATCGGTTGGGCCCGGCCCCAGCAGCGTGAGGGCGTACTCCCCGGGCACCAGGCTGAGCCCGGTCACCGCTGGCGCTCCCGGTTCCGCTGGACCCAACGTCACGCCGATCAACGTGGGAGCGTCGCCCACGCCACCTGACCCGCCACCTGACCCGCCACCTGACCCGCCACCTGACCCGACCCCGCCATTCGTAGTCATACGGGCATGGTACGCACTGCGTGGTGAATTTGTCACCCGGTGTGAAGTGAGTTTGCCCCGAGGTGCACCGGGCCGACATCGGGGGTCGCATCTGGGGGAATGGGCCGTGCCCGCTGGGCGCTTCCGGGCAGGTCTCGGGAGAACGCTGGACTGGTCTCGATGAGACGGCGGACCGGAACAGGGAGGGGTGGCAGGCAAAACTGAAATGTGTTCTACTTTCCGTGGCCACCACCATGGTGGCCCTACCGGTGACGTGATCTGCGGTGTCGGGCCTGTTGGTGGCCCCTATGTGGCAGCGCCGACACTCTCCGGTGGAGGGACGGATCGAGGACGGGCGCCCGTCGCCCGGGGGAGGTCAGCATGGCTGAAGGCGACGCGCTCATCGCCGCACACGTGCTCGACTATCCGTATTCGCGTTCGGTGGGGCCGGTGATCGGCGCCTTCCTGACCGGGCTGCGTGACGGCAGGATCGTCGGGGCCCGCACCCCATCCGGCGGGGTGGTGGTGCCGCCGACCGAGTACGACCCGCAGACCGGCGAGGACGTCGGTGAGATCGTCGAGGTGGGACCGGCGGGTACCGTCGAGAGCTGGGCGTGGGTGACGACCCCCGGTCCGAAGCAGCCGCTCGACCATCCGTTCGCCTACGCCCTCATCCGCCTGGACGGCGCCACGACGTCGATGCTCCACGTGGTCGACGCGGGATCGCCTGATGCACTGGCGACCGGCGATCGGGTCGTCCCCCGCTGGAAGCCGGCCGCCGACCGGATCGGGCACGTCCTCGACATCGAGGCGTTCGTGCCCGAGGGAGCCAGCGGCGGCGGAGCAGCCAGCGGGGGCGCGACAGCCACGGCCGGCAGCGCAGCAGGGGGTGCATCGTGACGGCGGCAGCAACGTCCGGCGGCGCCGAAGGAGGAGGGGAGCCGGGTCCGGTGACCATGCTCGACACCCCCATCCACCTGGAGTACACGTTCACGCCCGGCATCGCCCAGTCCCGCTTCCTGCGGGGGCTTGCCGAGGGCCGCTTCGTCGGCCAGCGCTGCCCGGTGTGCGGCAAGGTCTACATCCCCTCCCGGGGGTCGTGCCCGGTGGACGGCGTGCCCACCGGCGAGGACGTGGCCCTGCCCGACACCGGCATCGTGACCACCTACTGCGTGGTCAACGTGCCCTTCGCCGGACAGGCGATCGAGATCCCCTACATCGCCGCCCAGGTCCTCCTGGACGGGGCGAACATCTCGTTCATGGGGCTCATCCAGGAGATCCCCGCCACCGACGTCCGCATGGGCATGCGGGTGCAGGCGGTGTGGGTCGAGCCGGACGAGCTCGGGCCGACGCTGGCGTCGGTCAAGTACTTCAAGCCAACCGGGGGGCCCGACGCTCCCTACGAGTCCTTCGAGGAGTACCTGTGAGCCCCGCACCCCGGGCCCGCCGGCCCGTCGCCGTCGTCTCGTTCGCCCAGGCGCACAACGTGCGCCGGGAGGACGAGCGCAACGAGGTCGAGATGTTGATGCCCGTCGTCGCCGAGGTGTTCGCCAACATCGGCATCACCAAGGACGACGTCGGCTTCATCTGCTCCGGGTCGACCGACTACCTGGTCGGCGGTCCCTTCAGCTTCGTCACCGCCCTCGACGCGGTGGGGGTGTGGCCCCCACGGCCCGAGAGCCACGTGGAGATGGACGGTGCCTGGGCGCTGTACGAGGCGTGGGTGCTCCTCCAGGAGGGCGAGGTGGACGCCGCCCTCGTCTACTCCTTCGGACGGTCGTCCCCCGGGAACCTGGCCGAGGTCATGGCCCTGCAGCTCGACCCGTACACGCTGGCCCCCCTGTGGCCGGACCCGGTGAGCCTGGCCGCCCTGCAGGCCCGGGCCCTCATCGACGCGGGCAAGGCGACCGAGGCCGACTTCGCCTCGGTGGCGGCCCGCAACCGCAAGGCGGCGCTCTCCAACCCGAAGGCCCAGGTGGCACACGACCGATCGGTCGAGGAGCTGTTGGGCGAGGAGTACGTGGTGGCGCCCCTGCGGCGTCATGCACTGCCGCCCATCACGGACGGGGCCGCGGCCGTGGTCCTGGCCGCGGGGGACACGGCGAGGCGGTGGTGCGAGCGCCCGGCGTGGATCACCGGCATCGACCACCGCATCGAGACCCACGCCCCCGGGGCCCGCGACCTGACGGTGTCGCCGTCGATCGCGCTGGCGGCCGAGCGGGCCGGGGTGGGGGACGGGCCGGTCGACCTGGCCGAGGTGCACGCCCCGTTCGCCTCCCAGGAGGGGATCGTGCTGGAGGCGCTCGGGCTGGCCGGTGCAGGCGGAGCCGGCGGGAACGGCGGGAACGGCGGGAACGGCGGGAACGGCGCCGGTCTGTCGGTCAACCCGTCGGGTGGCGCGCTGGCCGCCAACCCGATGATGACGGCCGGCCTGACGAGGATCGGCGAGGCGGCCACCCGGATCTGGTCCGGTGACGCCAACCGGGCCGTGGCGCACGCAACGTCCGGCCCGTGCCTGCAGCAGAACCTGGTGTGCGTGCTCGATGCAGCGTGGGAAGGTGCGTGATGGCTGATCGTTGCGCAGTGATCGGGGTGGGCCAGACCCACCTGAGGGCGAAGCGGGAGGACGTGTCGATCCCGGGGCTGGTGCGTGAGGCGGCGCTGCGTGCCCTGGCCGACGCCGAGCTGACCTTCGCCGACATCGACGCGGTGGTCATCGGCAAGGCCCCCGACATGTTCGAGGGCGTCATGATGCCCGAGCTCTCGCTGGCCGCCGCGCTCGGCGCGGTGAGCAAGCCCATGATGCGTGTCCACACGGCCGGCTCGGTGGGCGGGTCGACCGCCCTGGTCGCCGCGCACCTCATCGCGTCGGGCATCCACCGGCGGGTGCTCACCGTCGCCTACGAGAAGCAGTCCGACTCCGACGCCATGTGGGCCCTGTCCGTGCCCCAGCCGTTCGCGGCGCCGTTGCTGGCCGGGGCCGGCGGCTACTTCGCCCCCCACATCCGGGCCTACATGCGCCGGTCCGGGGCCCCCGACCACATCGGCCGCATGGTGGCGGTGAAGGACCGGCGCAACGCGCTGAAGAACCCGTATGCCCACCTGCATCTCGAGGACATCGACATGAAGATGGTCGAGGAGTCCATCATGCTGTGGGACCCGCTCCGGTACCTCGAGGCCTGTCCGTCGTCGGACGGCGCGGCGGCCATGGTGCTGGCGGCGGAGGACGCGGTGTCGGGCGCCTACCCGCCGGCGTGGGTCCACGGCATGGCCATGCGCTCCGAGCCGACCATGTTCGCCGGCCGGGACCAGGTCAACCCCCAGGCGGGACGGGACTGTGCGGCCGACGTCTACCGGCAGGCCGGCATCACCGACCCCCGGGCCGACCTCGACATGGCCGAGGTGTACGTCCCCTTCAGCTGGTACGAGCCGATGTGGCTGGAGAACCTGGGGTTCTGCCCGGAGGGGGAGGGGTGGAAGCTGACGGAGTCGGGGGCCACCGCCCTCGACGGCGACATCCCCTGGAACGCGTCGGGCGGCGTGCTGTCGTCGAACCCGATCGGAGCGTCGGGCATGCTGCGGTTCTTGGAGGCGGCCATGCAGGTGAGGGGCCAGGCGGGCGAGCACCAGGTCGAGGGGGCCCGGCGTGCCCTCGGCCACGCGTACGGCGGCGGGTCCCAGTTCTTCGCCATGTGGGTGGTGGGCAGCGACAAGCCCTGACGGACTGGCCGGGCCCTGGCCCGGCCGGCGAGCGGCCCGGTCCGGCCGGGTCCCGGCCCGGCCCTGGCCCGGCCCTGACCCGGCCCTGACCCGTCCGAAGGGGTCCCGGCCCGGCCGGTACAGTAGGCCGGGTACCCAGACCCGCGAAGGGTCGCCACCACAGGGTCGCCAGGAGTGGGCGAGAGCCACAGGAGCCGAGGACCGGAGGGTCGCCGTGAAGGTCGTGGTCGATTTCGACGTGTGTGCCAGCAACGCCGTGTGCATGGGCATCGCACCCGAGGTGTTCGAGGTGCGTGACGACGGCTACCTCTACGTGCTCGATGAGCACCCCGGCGAGGAGCTGCGGGACAAGGTGCGCCAGGCGGCTAACGGCTGCCCGACGGGCGCCATCACCATCGTCGAGGACGAGTAGCCCCGGCGTGGCCGGGGAGTCCCAGACGAACGCGCCGGCGGGCGGCGTAGGAGCGGCGGGTGGCGGGGCAGCGAGCGCGCCCCGGGTCCGCTTCGCACCGTCGCCGACGGGCTACTTCCACGTGGGCAGCGCCCGCGCCGCCCTCTACAACTGGCTGGTGGCGCGCCAGTCGGGCGGCACGTTCATCCTCCGCATCGAGGACACCGACGCCGAGCGCAACCGGGAGGAGTGGGCCGAGGGCATCGTCTCCGCCCTCCACTGGCTGGGGATGGACGCCGACGAGGGTCCCTACCGCCAGTCGGCCCGCAGTGCCCGCTATGCCGAGGCCATCGACCTGCTGTGGTCGGCCGGCAACCTCTACGCGTGCGACTGCACCCGCGACGAGATCGACGCCCGCAACAAGGCGGCCGGCATCGCCACCCCCGGCTACGACGGCCACTGCCGGGACCGGGGCCTCGAGCGGGTGGGCCCGGACGGCGCCGGCCGGGCACTGCGCTTCGCCATGCCGCCCGAGGGGACGACGACGGTGGCCGACGTCATCCGGGGCGACGTCGTCTTCCCCCACGAGGCCATGGACGACTTCGTGGTGGTGAAGTCCTCCGGCGCCCCGCTGTTCGTGCTGGCCAACGTGGTCGACGACGTGGACATGGCCATCACCCACGTCATCCGGGGGGAGGACCTGCTCCCCACCACGCCACGGGGGATCCTGGTGTGGCAGGCGCTGGGCGCGGCCGGCTGGGAGCCCGAGGCGGGAGGGGGGTACCCGGGGCTGCCGGTGTTCGCCCACCTTCCGCTGCTCGTGAACGAGCAGCGCAAGAAGCTCTCCAAGCGCCGCGATCCCGTCGCCGTCGAGGACTACCGCGACAAGGGGTACCTGCCGGAGGCGTTCGTGAACTACCTGGCCCTGCTCGGGTGGAGCCCGCACGACGGCCGGGAGCTCTTCACGGCCGGCGAGCTGATCGAGTGGTTCCGGCTGGAGGACGTCAATCACGCCCCGGCCTTCTTCGACGTGGCCAAGCTGACCCACATCAACGGCGAGTACATCCGGGCCCTGCCGGTGGACGAATTCATCGAGCGGTGCCGGCCGTGGACGGGCGGCGGTGCGCACGGGGGCGGGACTGGGACGCCGGCGGCCGGTGCAGCGCCGTGGCCGGCCGGCTCCTTCGACGACGCCGCCTTCGCCCGCATGGCGCCCCTCGTCCAGGAGCGGGTGGCTACCCTCGGCGAGGTGCCGGCCATGGTCGACTTCTTGTTCCTCGACGAGCCGCCGGTTGACCCGGGTGACTGGGCGAAGGTGGTGGAAGGGGACGAGGGCGCGGCCCAGATCCTGGAGGCAGCCCGGGCCGCGTTCGGTGCGCTCGAGGGCGGCGGTGCGGGTGGCGGCAGCGGCAGTGCCTTCGACGCCGAGACCCTCCACCGGGTCACCCAGGAGCTCGCCGAGTCGGTCGGCCGCAAGCTGGCCAAGACCCAGGGCCCGATCCGGGTGGCGTTGACCGGACGGCGGGTGGGACCGCCGCTGTTCGAGTCGATGGCCGTCCTGGGGAGGGACCGGGTGCTGGCACGGCTGGATGCGGCGCTGGATCGTCTGGCACGGTCGGCACCGGCGGGCCCACCGGCTGGCTGACCGGTGGGGCTCCTCGGTTTCCTCACGGGCGTCAGCCTCCTGCGCCGGCTGGTCCGCATCGTCCTGCTCCTCCTACTGGCCGTCGTCGTCTACCTGGCCGTGACCGCGGTCCAGGTGTGGCTGACGTCGCGGCAGAATGACCCCCACCAGGCCCAGGCCATCGTGGTCATGGGGTCGGCCGAGTACAACGGCCGCCCGTCCCCCGACCTGGCCGCCCGCCTGGACGAGGCGCTGCTCCTCTGGCGCGCCGGATTCGCCAGCCACATCGTGGTCACCGGCTCCAAGATGCCCGGTGACGTCTATACGGAAGCCGGCACCTCGGCGCGCTATCTCGAGGCCGACGGCATCCCGGCCACCGACATCACCGAGGTGGGCGGGCGGGACTCGTGGGCCAACCTGGCCGATGCGGCGGCGGCGCTGGTGCCGGCCGGCCAGAAGGACGTCCTCATCGTCACCGACCCGTTCCACGAGGACCGCTCCATGGCCATCGCCACCGACGTCGGCCTCACGCCGTCGCCCACGCCGACGCAGACCTCGCCCATCCGGGGGTGGTCGACCGTGCCGTACTTCGCCAAGGAGACGGTCGGGGTCGCCCTCGGCCGCATCTTCGGCTACAGCATCCTGCACAAGCTCCACACCTTCGCCTGAGGGCGGGGGCTTGACGAAAGTGTATTAGTGTATTAGTACACTCGTATGGTTGGTGGCGAGCCGCTCCTGCTGTTCAGGCTGGATCCCGCCTCCGGCGTGCCCGCCTACCGCCAGCTCGTCGACCAGGTCGACCGGGCCATCCGGCTCGGCCACCTGGCCCCCGGCGACCGCCTCCCCTCGGTGCGGGAGGTGGTCGAGCAGGTGACCATCAATCCCAACACCGTCCATCGCGCCTACCGGGAGCTCGAGCACCTGGGTTTGGTGGAAGGGCGCCACGGGTCCGGGACCTTCGTCGCCGACCGGGTGGTGCCGACGGCCGACGACGGCGCTCGGGAGCGGTTGTTGGGTGAGGCGGTGGCGTGGATCGGACGGGCCCGGGCCGCCGGCCTCGAGCGGGCGGACATCGACGCGCTGCTGGCGGCGGCGACGGACAGGTTCGACGACGGCGACGGGAACGGCGTAGGTCGGGTGGAGGGCACGGGTCGAGTGGAAGGCGACGGTCGGGTGACGAGCGCAGTTCGAGTGGAGGAGGGAACGGTGGAACCGGACAGGGCAGGGAACGCGGCTGCGGAGGCTGCCGGGGCTGCGGAGGCTGCCGGGGCGGCGAAGGCTGCCGGGGGAAGGAGGGCCCGGCGATGACGGACGGGCAACTCCCCGGAACCCGGGGCGCGCCGGATGGCGGCGCCCCAGCCGTCGAGTGCCGTGGGCTGACGAAGCACTACTGGCGCGGCGACGCCCTCGTCGACTGCTCCTTCAGCGTGCCGGAGGGCCGCCTGGCTGCGCTGGTCGGGCCGAACGGCGCGGGCAAGTCGACCTTCCTGCGCATCGCGGCCGGGCTCACCCGGCCCACGTCCGGCGACATCGACGTGCTGGGGGAGCCGATCGTCTCCGGGCGGACCGTGGCCACCCACGTCGGCTACGTCGACCAGGTGCGCCCCCTCTACCGCCGGTTGCGGGTGGACGAGCACCTGCGGATGGCGGCGGCGATGAACGATGTGTGGGACCAGGCCATGGCCGTGCGCCTACTCAGCCAGCTCGAGGTCCCCCTGCGGGCCCGGGTCGGCCGGTTGTCGGTCGGCCAGCAGGCCAAGGTGGCGGTGACCCTCTGCCTGGCCACCCGGCCCCGACTGATGCTGCTCGATGAGCCGTTGGCATCGCTCGATCCGGTCGCCCGCACCATGCTGATGCGTGCCCTGCTGGCCGAAGTGTCCGAGATGGGGACGACCGTCGTGCTGTCGTCGCACGTGATCTCCGACCTCGACCCGGTGTGTGACTATCTGATCATCCTGCGCGACGGCCAGGCGGTGCTGTCCGAGCCGATGGACGACGTCCGGGCCGGTCACCACCTGGTGGTGGCCGGCCGCGATGCGCCATCACCACCCGGAGACGTCGTCACGGAGGAGCGGGGTGCCCGGCAGGTCCGGTGGATGGTGCGGTCGCACGAACCGCCCATCGGCGGGCTCGGGGGAGGGTCCGGCGAGGGACCCGACGTCGAGGTGCTCCGGCCCAGCCTGGACGAGATCGTCGTCGCCCACCTGACCAGGCGGCACGCCAGCGCTACCACGCCTGCCGACGACGGCGGGGTCGGCGCCGGAGGGGCTGACGGCGTCGACGGGGCCGGCCAGCGTGACCTGGTGATCGCGGACGAGGGAGAACGGGCATGACCTGGGTGTCGTGGCGGTTGCACCGTACGCAGTTGCTGATCATCGGGACGTTGGCCGTCCTCGCCGCCGTCGCCATGGCGATGACCGGCGTCCGGTCGACGTCGACGTCGTCGTTGGCGGTGCACGACGCGCAGGCGCTGGTGTGGGGCCTGCTCTTCGCGCTCCCGGTCGCCTCCGGCGTCGTCGTCGGTGTGACCGTGACGGCCCGCGAGCGTGAGCGCTTCACCAACCGCCTGGCGTGGACCCAGGGCATCTCGCGGACCCGCTGGCTGCTCGCCACGCTGGTGCCGGTGGCCGTCGCCGGCAGTGTCGCCATGGCGCTCATCTCGTCGGTCGCCTCCTGGTGGGTGGCCGCTATCGGACAAGCCCCACGGATCTACCCGAACCTGTTCGACGTCTCCGGTGTCGTGCCGGTCGGCTACTTCCTCGGTTCCATGGCGTTGGGCGTTCTCGCCGGGGCCGTGTTCCGGTCTGAGAGCTTCGCCGGCTGGGTTGCAGGGATCGGCGCGGTCGCGGCACGCATCGTGGTGCGCACGGTCGTGCGCCCCCACCTGGCGCCGATGGTCCACCTGGCGCCGGTGCTCAACGGCCCGGGGTCCACCTGGTCGACGGTCCCCGGCGGGGGTGAGCCGGCACTGGGGTGGCTCCTCAACCAGGGGTGGGTGCCGGTGGGGCGTACGACCCCGCTGCCTGGGCACCCCTGGTTCAGCTCTCTTTCGGCGTTCAACGGCTACCGGTGCCCCGTGGTCACCGGGTCCGGATTCCGGAATTCGGTGTATTCCGACTGCGCCGATCCCGCCCGCCTCCACTTCGTCGTCAACTACCAGCCGCCCAGCCACTACTGGCTGCTGCAGGCGGGGGAGGCGGGGATCTTCGTCGCGGCAGCGGCAGCGGCGATCGGGTTGGCCGTGTTCCTCCTGCGCCGGAGCAGCGAGTAGGAGCCGGTGATGGCGGGACGTGGCGGGTCCAGCTGTCGTGACCTGGTGATCGCGGACGAAGACCCGGTGATCGTGGACGAAGGAGAACGAGCATGACCTGGGTGTCGTGGCGGTTGCACCGTACGCAGTTGCTGATCATCGGGACGTTGGCCGTCCTCGCCGCCGTCGCCATGACGACCACCGGCAGGCCTCCGATGTCATTGGCGGTGCACGACGTCCAGGCACTGGCATGGGGCCTGCTGTTCGCGCTCCCGGTCGCCGCCGGCGTCGTCGTCGGAGTGACCGTGACGGCCCGCGAGCGCGAGCGCTTCACCAACCGCCTGGCGTGGACCCAGGGCATCTCCCGGACCCGCTGGCTGCTCGCCACGCTGGTGCCGGTGGCCGTCGTCGGCAGTGTCGCCGTGGCGCTCATCTCGTCGATCGCCACCTGGTGGGTGGCCGCTGCCGGAAATGGCCCGCGGATCGACCCGAACCCGTTCGACGTCTCCGGCGTCGTGCCGGTCGCCTACTTCCTCGCCTCTCTGGGACTGGGGGTCCTGGCGGGCTCGGTCATCCGCAACGAGGGGCTGGCGGGCGCTTCTGCCGCCATCGCCGCCATCGCCGCCCGCATCGTGGTGCGCAACGTCGTGCGCCCCCACCTGGCGCCGGTGGTCCACCTGACATCGGCACATTTTCCGCTCCGCGACCTCGGGCCCATCTGGTCGTCGATCCCCGGGGGGAGTGCGGTGGAACACGGGTGGATCCTCGGGTACGGCTGGGTGCCGGCCGGACGCACGACCCCGCTGCCGGGCCACAGCTGGTACAGCTCCTTCCGGCCCGCCACCGGCTCCGACATCGTCGGTGTCCGGTGCCCGGTGGTCACGCCGTCCGGGTCACGGTCGTCGTTCTCCGTGCATTCCGACTGTTCCAACCCCGCCCACCTCCACTTCGTCGTCAACTTCCAGCCGCTCAGCCACTACTGGCTGCTGCAGGCGGGCGAGGCGGGGATCTTCCTCGCCGGTGCGATCGCGTTCGTGGCGCTGGCCGCCTTCCTCCTGCGTCGCAGCAGCGAGTAGGAGCACAGACCCCCGAGGGCAAGCAGCGGTCGAGGTCGGTGCTAACGTATTGAGCACATGCTCAAAGCAGATGCTCAACAATCGGATCGGACGGCGGATCGGACGGCGGATCGGGGGGCGGAGACCCGGGAACGCCTGATCGACGGGGCCATCGCCGTCCTGCGCACGGAGGGCTTCGCCGGGGCCACCGCCCGGGCGGTGGCCGGCGCAGCGGGGTGCAACCAGGCGCTCGTCTTCTACCACTTCGGCTCCGTCCAGAACCTGCTGGTGGCGGCATTGGCGACGGTGTCCGAGCGTCGGGCGGCCGCCTTCGGTCCCGTCCTCGACGCCATCGCCGGACCGGACGACCTGGTCGCCGCTGCCAGCGAGGTCCACCGAGCCGACCTCGAGTCCGGCAACGTGGCTGTCCTCGCCGAGATGCTGGCCGGCGCCGGCTCGGACCCGGAGCTGGCGCGCCAGGTCGCGGCGTGCATCCGGCCGTGGTTCGGCGTGGCCCGGGCATCGGTGGAGCGGGCCATCCCCGGAGCCGTGCTCGATTCGCTGCTCGGGGCGGACGAAGCGGCCTACGCGGTGGTGGCGTTGTTCGTCGGCATGGAGCTCCTCAGCCGGCTGGACCCCGGAGCCGACCGGACGGAGGCCCTCCTCGGCGCGCTCGGCCGGCTGGCCCGTCTGGCCGGTCTCGTGGTGGGCGGTGCAGGTCCTTCCCCCGCAGGGGCGTCCTGATGACTGAACCGCCCACGCCGCCACCCGCGCCGCTACCCGTGCCCTGGTCACCGCCCCTCCTGCCCATGCCGCCAGCTCCCATGCCGCCAGTGAACGGTGCACCGGCATGGGGTATCCGCCGGGGCCTGCCGCGATCGGTGTGCATCCTCCTCGCCGTGGCCGCCCTGTGGGCCGCGGGGCTGGTGGTCGCCGCCCTGACCGTGCGGACCGGCGCCGTCACCGAGGTCGGGTCCACCAACGGCGTCGCCTTCACCCGGACCCTGCCTGGAACCACGCTGGTGGGTGAGAACGGCCCCCATGCCCTCATCGTGGCGAGCGTGCCCCTGGTCATGGTCCTCGTCGTCTGGGCTGTCCTCATGTGGCGGCGGCACCGCCGAGGAGGGCCACGCCCGGGTGCCGGCCCGGTGGCGTGGACGTGCGCGGGGATCACCGTGGCGCTCAGCCTGGCCGGCATGCTCACCATCGGGCCGTTCCTGCTGCCCGTCGGCGGGCTGCTGTGCGTCGCGTGTGCGATGGCGTCGACGCCCTGAATCGGCAGCCAGTGGCTGACCTGCGTCCGCATGCCCCCGGTCGCCGGGCCGGCTTCGCTCCGGAAATCCAGCAGGTCTAGGGTGGCCACGCGCCGCGTCACCGGGCGCCTGGAGAACGGAGTGCGGAATGGACGGCCGGCAGCCTCACGGGGGACGGCAACCGTTCGGGACCCGGGCGGAGGCGTCCCAGGCGTTCGCCGACCACGTCGACGCGGGCAAGACGGCGGCGCTCCAGGCCATCGACTTCGACGTGGTGATGGGCGAGCGTGCCGGTGCCAGATTCGCCGATGCCTACGACGGCCGCTGGTTCTGGAACTGCCACTGCAACGGCGGTGTCTTCAACCTGGGCCACCGCAACGAGCGCGTCATCGCTGCGACCAAGGAGGCGCTCGACCACGTCGACGTGGGGAACCACCACCTCATCTCCGGCTGGCGTGCGCACCTGGCGCGCCAGCTGGCGGACACCACCGACGGCCGCCTCCCTCATGCGGTCTTCGGCAGCTCGGGTGCCGAAGCGGTGGACGTCGCGCTGAAGGTGGCCCGGGGCGTGACCGGCAGGACCACGATCGTCTCGGCCCAGGGCGCCTACCACGGCTCCACCGGATACGCCCGCTCCGCGGGGGACCCCCACTTCGACGAGCTGTTCGGATCCAGGCTCCCGGGCTTCGAGCAGGTCCCGTTCGACGACCTGGCTGCGCTCGACGCGGCGATCGACGGCGAGACGGCGGCCGTGATCCTCGAGTCGATCCCGGCGACGCTCGGCTTCCCCCTGCCGTCGGCCGGCTACCTGCGAGCGGTGGGGGAGCTCGCCCATTCGCGCGGGGCGTTATTGGTGCTCGACGAGGTCCAGACGGGCCTGGGGCGCACGGGCACCATCTGGCACTACCAGCAACACGATGCCGAGCCCGACATGGTGATCACCGGGAAGGGCCTGAGCGGCGGGGTGTACCCGATGTCCGCGGTGCTGATGACGAGCGACGTCCACCGCCTCCTCGATGACCATCCGTTCTCCCACGACTCGACGTTCGGCGGGGCCGAGTTGGGCTGCGTCGTCGCGACCACCGTGCTCGACATCGTGACCGAGCCCGGCTTCCTCGAGCGGGTGAACGCTCTTGGCGAGCGGTTCGAAGAAGGCCTGCGAGGCGCGCCCTTCGAGTTGCGTCGGGCGGGGATGACCATGGGGCTCGCGTTCGACGACCCGCTCGGTGGGTTCCTGGGGTCGGCGGCACTGATCGACGTGGGAGTGTTCACCGTGTTCGCCTTCTACGACCAGTCGGTGACCCAGTTCCTGCCGCCGCTGACCATCACCGACGACGAGGCCGACGAGATCATCTCGCTCGTGCGAAGGGCACTCGGCTGACCGTGGTGCCACGCGAGCTCATCAGCCAGGCGGACCTCCACACGCTCGAGGAGCAGGTGGATGCCGCCCTGCGGTCAGGTGCCGATGACGGGCTCGGCGTGCTCGGCTACGGCGAGATCTCCCTCGTGCTCGGGTGGCCTCCGGCCGACCCGGACGTGGCCTGCAAGCGGTTGCCCGTGTTCCCCGACCGGAGTCGCTACGAGGCCTACGCCTCGGCCATCGAGGACTACGTCCACGTGTTGCGCGACCTGGGCGTCGACGTGGTGGAGACCGAGGTCCGGTCGGTCGACCGCCACGACGGGATCGCTGCGTACGCCGTCCAGCCGGCCCTCGCCGGCGAGACGCTCGGCGTCAACGTGCTGGCACGTGCGGACCCGAGCGTCGGGCACCCGATGGTCGGAGCGGTCGTCGACTCGGTGGTGGCCGCCGTCGGACCGACCGTGGGCCTCGACTCCCAGATCTCGAATTGGGCGTGGGTGGACCAGGGGCTCCGCTACCTCGACATCACGACGCCGATCATGTGGACGGACGGGCGAGCGCGTGTCGACGTCGATCTGCTCACCAGGTCGCTTCCGTGGGTCCTGCGCGGCGGGGTGAAGCGGTTCGTCGTCCCCGGGCTGCTGGACCGGTATCGCACGCTGCGCCTGGTGCTCGTCGATCTGTGCGCGAACCTCATCAAGGAGCGCCTGGACCCATGGATGCCGGTGTTCATCGACGCCATCGGCGACACGGTGGAACCCCGCATCACGGAGGAGGAGTGCCGGAAGTACTACCGGTCGGACGCCAGGCTGTGGGAGGTCATGCTGCGGGTCCGGCGCCTGGATCGGGCCTGGCAGCTGGGCGTCCGGCGGCGTCCGTACGCGTTCCTGCTGCCCAAGCAGATCGAGCGCTGACGTCGGGACCGGGGCCAGGACCGCCGGAGGTGCCTGTCGGCGGCAGCGGGCCGGCGGGCACCACGGCTGACCAGGGCCGTGGTGAGCGCTCGGGCGCGTCGGCTACATTGGAGGCTCGCCCATTCGGGGGTGGTGTAATCGGCAACACGACTGGTTCTGGTCCAGTTATTGAGGGTTCGAGTCCTTCCCCCCGAGCGCAGCGGCGGCCCGGAACCGAACCGGGCGCGGCCGCACAGGGTCCCATCGTCTAGAGGCCTAGGACACCACCCTCTCAAGGTGGAGACACGGGTTCGAACCCCGTTGGGACTGCCAGTTGCACCTTCGGAGGCCAGCGTCGGCAGGCCCGGTCGGCGTCCCGGCCCGGAGCACATCCCGATCCGCCCACTGATCCGTGGATGCGTGTGTGGGTCATCCGACAGCCGACGTCTATGTTCCGCCCCCACCTACGGCGATGGGAGGCAGTAGGGCTCGAGGACGGCGATCAGGGCGGTGCCGAGCTGGTCAATGACGACGTGGTCGCCGAGGGGATCATCGGCGAACGCCAGCTCCAGGCCACGGTCGGCAAGCGCCACCACGAGCCTGCAGGCGGCCTCGGCCAGCGGGCCCGGCGCGAGGACCCCGACGGTGGTCATGGTCGCGTAGAGCCAGCGCGCCTGGTCGTCGTCGTGCAGCTGGTTGGCGGCGAGCATGGCGTGGCTGCGGAACTCGGACCGCCAGAGCCGGACGAAGGCGGGCTCGGAGACGTAGAAGGCGGTGTTCGCCGCCAGGACGTGGCGTACGGCCTGGCGCCAGTCCTCGCCGACCGCGGCGCGCGCCGCCTGTTGCGTGCGCTCCCACAGACGATGGACGGCGTCAAGCACGATGACGTCGAAGATGTCCTGCCGATCCTCGAAGTACCGGTAGATCCAGGCGACGGAGACGCCGGCCCGGTCGGCGATGACCGCCGTCGTGACCTGATCGGGGCCCAGCTCCGCCACCAGGTCCCTGGTGGCATCGAGCACCTGGTCGAAGCGGACCCGGCTCCGCTGCTGCTGTGGTGCGCGGCGCCGGCCGGCTGGGGCGGCGGATTCGCCCGACATCGAGGTGAGCCTACCGGGCGGCAGCTGCTGCGAGAAGGTGAATCTCGCTCTCGTTGCGCTGGGGCGTGACCAGAGAACCTGCACCGGCCCTTCCGGCGGTACCGGCTGGATCCTCGACTGTCTCCCGATCAGCGGCAGATCAGCGGCAGAGCGACGTCGGAGCGAGGTCGGGTCGACGCCGGATCGACGCCGGATCGACGCCGGCAGGATCCGAGAACACGAAGTTGATTCAGGTTCACGTTAGGGTTACCCTCCGGCTGGCGAGCACCGCTCGGCTCAGGGGAGGGTCACCGTGGTCACTGCAACTGCCACCGTCGACGGGTCGTCGAAGCCGCAGGGGATCGCCCGGCTGTGGCGCCGGGAGCTCCCGCATTACCCCACCGTCGGACCACGTGTCGCGTACCTGTCGATCGTGGTGCTCACCACGATCCTCTTCTATTACCAGTACTACGTGATCAGCGGCGTGAGCGACCAGGTGATCGCCACCACCGGTGCGTCGTTCATGTTCTTCGTCAACATCAACGTGGTCTCCGCACTGGCCAGTGCGATCACGTCGGCGGTGGGTGGCATCTCCGACAAGATCGGGCGGGCGAACATCGTGACCGTCGGGGTGTTCCTGTGCGCGGTCGTCTGCACTTTCGGGTTCCCCTACGCCCACGGCAAGTGGTCGGTGGCCATCCTCTACACGCTGCTCGGTGCCATCGAGGGCACCGTGCTGGTAGCGACCCCGGCCCTGGTACGGGACTTCAGCCCGCAGATGGGTCGGGCGTCGGCCATGGGGTTCTGGACGATCGGCCCGGTGGCCGGCAGCCTCATCACCAGCGCCGTCATCACCAACACCATCGCCCACCTGGGCGCCTGGCAGGACGAGTACGTCATCTCGGGTGTGGTCGGGTTCTGCGTGTTCCTGGTCTCCCTCATCTGGCTCCGGGAGCTCTCCCCCCAGCTGCGGGACCAGGTCATGGTGAGCGAGCGGGACCGGGCACTGGTCGAGGCGAAGGCCAAGGGCATCGACGTCGAGCGCGCCCTCCAACGGCCGTTCGCACAGATGCTGAAGGGCGACATCGTCGGCCCGGCCCTGGCCATCAGCGTGTTCCTCATCATCTACTACACGGCTGTCGGCTTCTTCCCGCTCTTCTTCCAGACGGTCTTCGGCTACTCCACGTCGGAGGCGAACGCGCTGGGCAACTGGATGTGGGGGTTCCAGGCGTTCGCCCTGGTGGCCATCGGCTGGTCGTCAGACCGGCTGCGGGTGCGCAAGCCCTTCATGCTGGTCGGTGCGGTCGGCGCAGTGATCACCACGCTCGTGTTCATGGACATGGCGAGGCACCAGGGTACGAGCTTCACCGCGTTCGCCGTCGTGCTGAGCGTGCTGGCCATCACCCTCGGTCTGACCTTCGCACCGTGGATGGCGGCGTTCACCGAGACGGTCGAGCGGCGGAACCCGGCGTTGAGTGCCACCGGCCTGTCGATCTGGGGGCTGCTGCTTCGTCTGGTGGTTACCGTCTCCACCTTCCTCCTGCCCTACGTGGTCCACTCGGTGACCACGGTGGCCGACTACGGCACGGTCGCCCAGGCGGCCGCCGCCGGCAAGGACCCGTCGCTCACCAAGGCCCAGAACGCCATCGTCAAGGAGGTGGTGGCCAACCCGGGCATCGTCACGAAGGTCGAGTCGCTGGCCAACACCTACAAGGCCGAGCTGGCCACCGCAGCCAAGATCGACCCCGCCACCCAGGCGGCGCTCAACGCGAACCCCAACGACACCAACGCGGAGCTGAAGGCGCTCGGGGAGATCTCCGGCGCGAACCAGGCAGCTGTGCTGCAGGGCGCGGGGATCTACCTGGCCTCCCCGGGGCCGGTGGCCACCATCGGCAACATCGACCCGGCGACCCAGCGTGCTCTGCTGGCCAACCCGGCCGACGCGGCGGCCCTGGCCAAGGCGGCCGGTGAGGTGTCCGCGGCGACACACGTGTCGGCGGCCGCGGCCCAGGCGCAGGTCCACGCGCTGGTGTCGCTCCCGTCCCAGGACCTCTCCTTCATGGTGACCACGGGCGCACCCGTCATCTCCGCCATCAACCAATTGGTGGCGTTGTCGGCCGTGCCGACCTCGGCCACCGACTACCTCACCAAGTACGGGACGCCCCTCCAGGATCCCAAGGTGCAGTCCACCCTGGAGCTGCTCCAGAAGGTGCAGACCGCTCAGCAGCGCTCCCAGAACGAGTGGCAGCACTACTTCTGGATCGCGGTGGCCGGTGAGATCGTGTTCATCCCCCTGATGTTCCTCATGGCCGGGTTCTGGGACCCGCGCAAGGCCCGCCGCGAGGAGGAGGCCCACGAGGCGATGATCGCCGAGGAGCTGGCCAAGCTGGGCTGACCGGAGGCCGGTCCGTCGCGGGAGCTGCCAGCCCGTCCGGCTGACGAACCGACCGAGCTGCCTGGCCGCCCGAACGGTCCACCGACGCGCGCTCTGGCCCTCGCGGCACCGCGTGACCCGGGTTCCCGTGCTCGACGCACTCCATGAGCCCACCATGACGGGCGCATGAGAGGAGTCTCATGGATTGCTCACGTGAGCTTCACCTGGCGCGTTCACGCTGATCGCCGACCGAGATCGGCCCGCTCACCGCAAGCGGGAACTCGTGAGGAAGGATCGACATGGAATCAGCATCAGGCACACCCGAGCGTTGGGCCCGGCGGTGTGTCGTCACCGGCTCGGCCGGCTTCATCGGATCGACCCTCAGTACCCGCCTGGTCCGCGACGGCTGGAAAGTGACCGGGATCGACGCGTTCACCGACAGCTACGACCCGGTCGAGAAGGTCGTCCGTGCCGCCAACCTCGCCCGGGTGGCCGGGACGTCGCTCGTGGTCGGTGACCTGGTCGACCTGGACCTGGCGCGGATCTTCGACGGCGCCGAGGTGGTGTTCCACCTGGCCGGTCGGGCTGGGGTGCGGCCGAGCTTCGCCCTCGAGGACCGCTACGTGCACGACAACGTGGTCGCCACGGAGCGGGTTCTCGATGCGGCTCGCCGGGCAGGGGTCCGGCGGGTCGTCTACGCCTCGTCGTCGTCGGTGTACGGAGACGGCGACGCCCCCTTTCGCGAAGCGGCCACGCCGAACCCGATCTCCCCCTACGGTCGCACCAAGCTCGAGGCGGAGCTGCAGACCCTGGCGGCAGCCGGGACCGGGCTCGAGACGGTGGCGCTCCGCTACTTCACCGTCTTCGGCCCCGGCCAGCGACCGGACATGGGTCTCCGCCTGTTCGCCGAGGCGGCGCTCACCGGCCGGCCCGTCACCTTGTTCGGCGACGGCACGCAGCGACGGGACTTCACCTACGTGCACGATGTGGCCGCCGCCACCGAGGCGGCTGCTGATGCGCCGGCATCAGGGATGGCGATCAACGTCGGCGGGGGCGCCGACGTGAGCCTTCTCGACGTGTTCGATGTGCTCCGGGCGTTGGTCGGCACCGAACTGCTGATCGACGTGCAACCCTTCGCCCGGGGGGATGTCCGGGTGACGTCGGCTGACCTCACGCGGGCACGGGAGCTGCTCGGGTTCGTGCCCGAGGTGCCCTTCGCCGCCGGCTACGAGCGGCAGGTGTCGTGGCTGCGTGACCGCATGGGTCGCGCCATGGAGCTGTCGGCATGAACGGGACGATGTCACTCGACCGGGTGCTCCTGTACTCGCACGACACCTACGGACTCGGTCACCTGCGCCGCAACCTGGCACTCGCGCGGCAACTGCTCACCTCGTCCCGGCCGCCTCAGGTGGTGCTCGCCTCGGGCTCGCCGGTCATCGACCAGGTCCCGCTGCCGGAGGGCCTCGTGCGCGTGTCCCTCCCCCCGGTGGTAAAGACCGGTGCCGGCGAGTACGACTCGTTGGATCCGTCGCTCGGCATCTCGCTCGTCCGCCGGGCCCGGAGCGCGGTCCTGTCCGACGTCGTGACCCGGTGGAAGCCGGATGTCCTGGTCGTCGATCATGCCCCCCAGGGCATGAAGGGCGAGCTGCTGCCGGTCTTCGACGTGTTGCGCCGTCACAGCCCGTCGACGCGGATCGTCCTCGGACTGCGCGACATCCTCGATGAACCGGAACGGGTGGTGGCGGCGTGGGAGGCCGACGGGGTGGTCGAGACGCTCGAGCACGTCTACGACGCCGTCCTCGTCTACGGCGAGCGTTCGGTGTTCGACCTGGCCCACCTCTACCAACTCCCTCCGGCCGTCGCTGCCCGACTCGAGTACTGCGGCTACGTCACCAGCGCGACACCGGTGACACCCATCGTGCCGCCGGGGCTCGCTCCCGGTGCCGACTATGTCCTCGGGACCGTCGGTGGAGGCGGTGACGGGGTGGACGTGCTGGTGGCGACGGCGAAGGCGGCGGCCGCAGCCGGCCTCGCCAGCGTGCTCTGCACAGGTCCGCTCATGTCGGCCGCCGACCGGGCCCACCTACGCGGTGCCGTCGGTACGACACCGGGCGTGGTGATCCTCGAACACCTCTCCGATATCGCCGCCGCCGCTGCGGGGGCCAGGTGCGTGGTGAGCCGGGGTGGGTACAACACCCTGTGCGAGCTCGTCAGCCTGGGCGTCCCGACGGTCGTGGTCCCCCGGGCAGCGCCCCGCCTGGAGCAGGTGCTGCGGGCCGACACCTTCGCTCGCCGCGGACTGGTACAGGTGGTGCACGAAGGCCCGGATCTGGTCCAGGCGGTGACCCGGGCGGTGGCCGGAGCGGCACGCGGCACACCCCGTCCCCATGAGCCACTCGACCTCGGCGGGAGCGCCCGGATGGTCGAGGCGCTCCGCCGGCTGACCGACCGGCGACCCCGTGCCGTGGATGCCGTGGATGCTGTGGATACCGTCGATGGCCGCGTGGTCGTCGGCCGGACCTCGACAGGAGGGCCGACGGTGACCTCCGGTCTGCCTGACGAGGTACTGGGGGTGCCGGCATGACGACACCATCAACGGCGCCCGCCAGTGGTGCGCCCTCCGGCGGTGCGCCCTCCGGCGGTGAAGGTGGAGGGGGACCGGCGGGTGGCATGGCCGACGTGCCGGAGGGCGGGCCGACCATCTGCTATCTGACCAAACGGTTCCCCCGGGTGTCCGAGACCTTCATCCTCGACGAGATCCTCGGGCTCGAAGCGGCAGGCCTTCCCCTGCGGCTGTTCGCTCTGGCCGACCCCCGTGAACGGGTGGTCCAGCCGGACGTGGCCCGGGTGGCGAGCCCTGTCCGATATCTGCACCGTGGTGACGACCGGCTCACCCGTCTGGCCGACGTGGCGCGGGCGGTCCGCGGCCACGTCCGCATCGCCCGGAACCACCCGGTGCGCTGGCTCCGGGTGGTCGGGCACGTACTGGTGGCCCGCCGCCACCGCTCGACCTTCCGGCACCTGCTCGAGGCGGGAGCGATGGCGGTCGAAGTCGAGCGTGTCGGCGGCACGCACGTCCACGCCGCCTTCGCCCACGGACCGGCCAGCGTCGCCCACTTCGTTTCGCTCCTCACCGGGGTGACGTTCAGCTTCGCAGCGCACGCGAAGGACCTCTACCTCTCCAGCCCGAGCATCCTGGCCATCAAGGCGGAGGCGGCCGAATTCGTGCTCGTGTGCTCGGAGTCGGCTGGCGACGAGGTGCGACGGATCGTGTCGGCGCATCCCGAACCGGCGGTGCGTGCGGCTGTCACCAAGGTGGTCCTGGCTCCTCACGGAGTGGACACCGAACGGTTCCGGCCACCGCACCGGACGTCGGCGACGGTCCCCTCCGACCCGGTGTCGATCGTGGCCGTCGGTCGGCTCGTTCCGAAGAAGGGCTATCCGGTCCTGATCGCGGCGCTCGAGGCCCTCGGCGCGGCCGGCGCGGACTTCACGTGCCGGATCGTCGGTGACGGCGCCGAGCGCGGTGAGATCGAGACGCGCCTGTCCGCGGCCGGCCTCGACGGGCGGGTGACGCTGGTGGGAACGCGCACCCAGCAGGAGATCGTCGAGGAGTACCGCCGGGCCGATGTCTTCGTCCAGGCCAGCGTGGTCACCGACGACGGTGACCGGGACGGGATCCCGAACGCGGTGCTCGAGGCCATGGCCACCGGCCTGCCGGTGGTGGCCTCGTCTGTGGCGGGTATCCCCGAGGTGGTCCACGACGGTGTGAGCGGCCTGCTCGTCGAACCGGGAGATGCCGGCTCGCTCGCCGGGGCGCTGGCGCGACTGGTGGGCGACGAGGGCCTCCGCCGGCACCTGGGCGCCGGTGCCCGCGCCCACGTGGCGTCCCATCTGGCGCGTTCGGCGTGCGTGGCCACGGTGGCCCGCCGGTTCGCCGACGTACTCGCTGCGCCCGGCCACCCGGCGCCCCACCAGGCCGGACCCCGGCATGTCGCGGGTGAGCAGACGCCCACCGGCCGGGCTGGCACGGGCGATTCCGAAACGGGCGATCAACCCGACGGCCGATCGGGAGACGGCACTCGATCACTGGCGCGCTCGGCATGACCGGCTCCGTCCTCGACCAGGCGGGGAGCGAGCTGACCGGCCCCAGATCCAGGGTCGCCTACCTGCTTCCCGATCCCGGGATCCCGGTGGGCGGGACCAAGGGGGCTTCGGTCCACGTCGACGCACTGTGCGGCGCGCTCAGCCGATGGGGCGCCGACGTCACCCTGTACGCGGCCCGGGTGGTCGGTCCGCTGAGCGCTCCCGGTTCGCACGGCGTGACCGTGGTGCCGGTCGACGTGGGCGTGGTGCGTTCGGGCGCGGGTGCGGACGCCAGCCGCGTGGCTGCCGCAGGTCGCTTCTTCTCTGCCGTGGAGGACGCACTGTCTGCCGACCGTCCCGATTGGCTCCACGAACGCCTGAGCCTGTTCGCCGGCGAAGGCACTGCGATGGCGGCGCGCCTCGGCCTCCCCCGGGTCGTCGAGGTCAACGCCCCGGTGGCTGACGAGCGGGCGGCCCACTTCTCGCTGACACTGCGAGAAGAGGCCGCCGCAGCCGAGCGTGCGGCGCTGGCAGGTTCTTCGGTGGTGGCGGTGTCCGCTCCCTTGGCTACGTGGGCCGAACGGCTGGGCGCGGCCCACACCTGCATCGTGCCCAACGGTGCGATCCTGGACCCGTTGGGGACCCGGGGACGGGCCTGGGCTCGGCGTGCCCAACGGCACCTGCTCGGCTTCGGCGACGAGGTGGTCGTTGTCGGCTTCACGGGCAGCCTCAAGCCATGGCACGGCGTCGAACTGCTCGTCGATGCGGTGGGACGGGCCTCCGACTCTGCCCGGGCCCGCCTGGGTCTGATGGTGGTGGGGGACGGTCCGGCGCGCCAGTCCGTGGAGCGGGCCGTGGCGAAGCTGCCGGGCAGGGTGGTGGGCGTCATGACCGGCGGCGTGCCCTCGCGGAAGGTGCCGGAGTACCTGGCTGCCATGGACCTGGCCGCGGCACCGTACCTGCCGACCGACACGTTCTACTTCTCGCCCCTCAAGGTGGCCGAGGCGATGGCGTCCTACCTCCCGGTCGTCGCATCCGACTTCCCGCCGGTGCGGGAGCTGCTGGGCGGCGCGGGGGTAGTGGTGCCGCCGGGAGATCCGGATGCGCTTGCCGGTGCCATCACCGCCCTGGCCGCCGACCGTGGGCTGCGCCTCCAGCTCGCCCACGAGGGGTGGCATCGGGCATCGGCGCACCTGGACTGGCGGGAGGTGGCACGGCGGGTGGTCGGCGCGGTGCCGGCCCTCCCCGTAGCGAGGGCACGATGAGCCGGCCCGGCGGTGGCTCCCGGCTCTTCCGTCCGTTCCGCCTGCCCCGCGCCTGGGGTCTCGACCTGCGGCCCGTGCGCGCCGCGGTGGGCGCCGGCGTGCTCCTCTCCGCTCTGCGAGCGTGCCTCCAGTGGGTCGCTCCCGTCCCGCTCAAGCTCGTCTTCGACAGCGTGCTCGGCCACCACCCGCTGCCCGGGGTCCTGTCGTGGATGCCGGCCACACCCATGGCCCGGCTGGTCGTCCTGACCGCGGCCATGGTGACCATCGCCGTGCTCCTCGGGCTGACCGCGTACGGAGCGACCGCCTTCCTGGCGTCGGCCGGCCAGCGGGTGGTCTACGAACTGCGGTGCCGGCTGTTCGCCCACCTGTCGGTCCAGTCTCGTTCGTTCCACCAGCGCCGCACCCAGGGCGACCTGTTGGCCCGGCTCGGCGGGGACGTCCAGGCCATGCAGACGGTGGTGGTCAACGTGGTCCCGATCGCCGTGGAGAACGCCCTCACCGTGACCGGCATGGTCGTCATCATGCTGGTCCTCGACTGGCAATTCAGCCTGTTGGCACTCAGCCTGCTGCCGGTGCTCCTGCTCCTCGTCCGCCACTACCTGGCGGCGATCAAACAGGCCCAGCGGCGGGCGAGGCGGGTCGAGGGCGCGGCGACGACGGCGGCCCAGCAGGTGCTGACCGCGCTGCCCGTGGTCCAGGCGTCGGGAACCGAGGGGCTCGAGGTCGACCGCTACGGTGCGCTCGCCCGTGAGGGTCTCGACGCCAACCGCAGGGCGGTGGTGCTCCAGTCGCGCTTCACGCCCCTCGTGACGGTGGTGATGACGTGTTCGACCGCACTCGTCACCCTGGTCGGCGCACATGACGTGCTGACCGGCCGGCTCACCGCTGGCGACCTCCTGCTCTTCGGCGCCTATTTCCGCGGCATGTACACACCGGCGCGGCAGCTGGCCAAACTGGCCGGCATGCTCGGGCGTGGCCAGGCGTCGGCCGAGCGGGTGACGGAGATCCTCCGCACCCACGAAGAGGTGCCCCGCCCCTACGTGGCCCGCACCTCGGCGGTCGTCGCCGGCCGCATCACCTTCGACAGGGTCACCTTCGCACATCCGGGCGAAGCCCCTGTCCTCTCCGACGTGCTCCTGGACGTCGAGCCGGGTGAGCGCCGGGCGTTCGTGGGGGCCACGGGATCAGGCAAGAGCACCCTCCTGCGGCTGGTGCCCCGGTTCACCGATCCCACCGCCGGCGCAGTGCGCCTCGACGGGATCGACCTGCGGGAGTTCGACCTCGACTGGCTCCGCCAGCAGGTGGCGTGGGTCCCCCAGGAGCTCGCGCTTCTCCGCCCGACGGCGTGGGAGAACATCGTCTACGGCTCGCGTTGGACGTCCCGTGCCGATGCGGTAGCGGCGGCCCGGGCGGTCGGCGTCCACGAGGTGATCGCCGGGCTGCGCGACGGCTACGACACCGAGGTGGGCGAGGCCGGCTCGCAGCTGTCGGGCGGCCAGCGCCAATGCATCGCGCTGGCCCGGGCCATGGCCCGTGACACGCCGATCCTCCTGCTCGACGAGCCCACGACGGGGCTCGACGCCTCGACCCGGTCGGTGGTCGTGGAGGCCCTCGACCGGCTGAGCGAGGGGCGCACCACCCTGACCGTCACCCACCAGCTCGGAGCTGTCGCCGACGGCTACCGGATCTCCGTTCTGTCCAGAGGAAGGATCATCGAAGATGGAACCCACCACGAGCTCCTCGGATCGGGCACTGCCTACCGGGACCTCTACCTCGCCGACCTCCCGCCCGCGGGAGCGGGCGTCCACCACCTCTCGGTCGTGGGCCGGGCGGGAACCGGTGACTGACGTGCCCGAACCTGCCGTGCCCGAACCTGCCGTGCCGGCGCCTGCCGGCCGACCCCGCCGGCTGTGCGTGGTCGGAGCCGGGTACGTGGGCCTGACCGCGGCGGCATGCTTCGCTCATCTGGGACACGACGTGACCTGTGTCGAACGTGACCCGGGACGCCTTGCCGTCCTTCAGGATGGCGGCATCCCCATCCACGAGCCGGGCCTGGGCGAGCTGGTCACCTCGGGTCGGGCCGCCGGCAGACTCCGCTTCACGGCCGACGTCGCTCCAGCACTGGACGGGGCCGACGCGGCCTTCCTGTGCGTGGGTACCCCACCCCAACCGAGCGGCGAGCCCGACCTGAGCTACCTGGCCACCGCCGCCAGGGAGCTGGCCCGGCACGCCGCCTCGGACCTCGTCGTCGTGGTGAAGAGCACGGTGCCGCCGGGGTCGTGTGAAGCGCTGGAGCTGGTCTGTGCCGAGGAGGCGCGACCCGGGGTCGCCATTGATGTGGTGTCGAGCCCCGAGTTCCTGCGCGAGTCCCGGGCGGTGGAGGACTTCCTCGCCCCTGACCGGGTGGTCGTCGGCGCCGACGATGCCGGCGTGGCCCGGATGGTTGCCGATCTCTACCCGTCGGGTTGCCCGGTCGTCGTGTGCGACCGGCGGGGAGCCGAGCTGGTCAAGTACGCGGCGAACACCTTCCTCGCCATCAAGATCTCGTTCGCCAACGAGGTCGCCCAACTGTGCGACGCCCTCGGGACCGAAGCGGCGGCCGTGCTGGCCGGCGTGGGCGCCGACCATCGGATCGGCCGTGAGTTCCTCCGACCCGGGCCCGGTTACGGCGGGTCGTGCCTGCCCAAGGACGTGGCGGGCTTCGTGTCGCTGGGGGCGGCTGCCGGGACCTGCACCGACCTGGCGGAGGCGGCCGAGGCCCAGAACACCCGCGCCCGGCACTCCGTCGTCGAGCGGCTCGACTCGGTGCTGGGTGGCCTGGCGGGGAGACGGATCGGTGTGCTCGGACTGGCCTTCAAGGACGGTACCGACGACACCCGTGACTCGCCGGGGCTCCAGATCGTGGAGGATCTGGTGGCCGCGGGAGCGGACGTGGCCACGTACGACCCGCTGGTCGACGCCCGGCTCCCGGCCGGTTCCCGCATGCCGACCCCGGCTGATGCCGTGTCCGGCGCCGACGCCATCGTGGTGACGGTGGCGTCCGACGAGTACCGGGCGCTCGACCCGATGGAGACGGCCGAGTCCATGGCGGGCCGGGTCGTCTTCGACGCCGCCGGGGTGCTCGACCTGGACGTTTGGGGGAGCGCCGGGCTGACCGTGTACGGCGTCGGACGAGGGGTACCTCATTCCTTTTATCCTGTGGTCTGGACGCCGTTGCGATGGACGACGGCCCGACGCACCGCCGAAGCTGCCTGATGGCGCCGGCGCCCGAAGTGGAGACGTTCCGTTGACCCCCAATCCCAGCGCCGAACCGGGCGTCACCGTGCTGGGGCCGGTGCGCTCGCGGCGGCGGTCCCTCCGTCTCCCCGCCCTCTACCTGGGATTCCTGGCCTTCGCCCTGCTCGCCGCGTCGGTCGCGTCCATCGGCCTCGGGACGTCCGCCCCAGCGTCGCTCCCGGCATCGGCACCGGTCGGGCGGGCGGTGGTCCCCGCTCCCGGATCGGGCACAGCGCCCGTGACCACCATCGCCAGCGGGGCGACGGGCGGGCCGGGGTCGCCACCTGCGGCCTCGAAGTCGGCATCGCAGGGAACGGCGCCCCGTGCCCCGTCCGGCGTCTCGTCCCCGCCGGTCGCTCTGCCCCAACAGGCGGCGTCGCCGAGCGGGTCACCTCCACCGTCAACGAGCCATCCTGCGACAGCGCCGGCGCCGACGCCGACGCCGGCTGCCCCGTCCCCGACGCCCACCCAGATCGTGGCGCCGAACAGCCCGGTCGTGACCATTCCCACTTCGAGCTCGGACGGCTCGTCGTCGAGCTCGGACAGCAGCTCCAGCGACACGTCGTCGAGCTCCTCGACAACCACTACGACGACGGGTGACTCATGAGAATGCACACGCTGCCGGCTCGCCGGCAGGAGTTGCAGCGCGGCACCGCGCCTCCGGGCGAAGGGAGGTGACGGGCGCGCCCTCGCAGCTGATGCCCGAGCAGCCGGTGGAGCCCCGGGTGACCGGGTCCTCGTTCGGCGCGCCCGTCAGCGTGCCGGTGGGCGTGCCCGGTGACGTCGGCGTGGATGGCGTGGACGGCGTGGATGGCGTGGACCGAGGCGTGGGCGGCGTGGGCGGCGTGGGCGCGTGGGAGCCTGCTCCCGACCGCCGTACCCGTCCATCGGAGCGGCGGACCCGGTCCCGGAGCCGGACCAGGCGCATCCCCCGGGTCGGCACGGTCGGGCGGCTGGCCGCGTTCCACGCCCTCATCATCGCCTCGGTCTTCGGCATCGTCGTCGTGCAGTTCACGCAGTCGTTCGCCAATCGCTACCGGTCGACCATCGTGAGCGATCTGACCGAGAACGTCACGCAGTTCACACGGGCCGCGTCCACCCGGCCGCCCTCCCAGTCGCTGCTCGCGTTCAGCCACGCTTACCTCGCGACCCATGCCTCCTCGCACACCGACCAGCTGGCCATCTCGCTCCCCTCCGATGGCCAGATCCTGGCCACGCCGGGCTCGAACGCGCTGCTGGCCAACGCATCCGTCCGCCGCCTCGCCGACACGCCTCCGACGTCGTCGGTGCTCACCCAGGTGTCGGGCAACGGCCACGCCGAACTGGTGCTGGCCGTGCCGATCACCCAGCACGGGAAGCGGGTGGGCACGTTCCTGACCGCAGGAAGCCTCGCCACCTACGAGGCGCTGCGCGCCAGGGTGCTGCGGCTGGCCGTCGGCGAGGGCCTCATCATCCTGCTGGCTGCGGTGGTCAGCATGACCGTGCTGCTCCGTCGGACCCTCGGTTCGGTGCGCCGGCTCACCCGGACCGCGGCCGACATCGGCCTGCGGGGCGAGCTGGGTGTACGCCTCGAAGGAGAGGAGACGAGCGACGAGGTGGGCGAGATGGCGGCGACCTTCAATGCCATGATCGACAAGATCGAATCGTCGGTGGCCCTCCAGCGACAGATGATGGCCGACGTGTCCCACCAGTTGCGGACCCCGCTCACCGTGGCCCGTGGCCACCTCGACGTAATGAGCCGCAACCAGCTCAGCGACGATCCCCGCACCCGCGAGATCGTGACGACGGTGATCGACGAGATCGACCACATGAAGCGGCTGGTGGAGCGGCTGCTCCTGCTCGGGCGGTCGCTCGAGGCCGACTTCACCGACGCGTGGCCGGTCGACCTCCGGGCCCTGTTGCTCGACATCGCTGACGCCGGCCCGATGCTCGCTCCCCGCAATTGGATGGCCGGACCCATCCCCGACGTGGTCGTCGTGGCGGATCTCGACAAGCTCCGTGGAGCGATCCTGAACCTGGTCGAGAACGCCGTGCACGCCACGGGCCCCGAGGACAGCATCCGCCTCTCCGCTCGTGAAGCGGGCACCCCCGCCCATCCGACGGTGGAGATCGCGGTGGATGATTCGGGCCCCGGGATCCCGCCCGAGCAGCGGCAGGCAGTGCTCGGTCGGTTCGCACGCCCCGGCGGATCCGGGGGAACCGGGACCGGTCTCGGTCTGGCCATCGTGGGCGCGGTCGCCCGGGCCCACCACGGTTCGGTGGACATCACCGATTCGCCTCTTGGCGGGTGCCGGGTCGTCCTGACCATCCCCCGCCCCGGACCCGACGAGCACCTCGAACTCGCTGGCGAGGAGGGCTGACGGGGTGCAGGTGATGGTGATCGAAGACGATCCGAAGATCGCCCTGTTCCTCGAACGGGGCCTCGAGGCCGAGGGGCACGCGGTGACGGTGGCATCGAGCGCAGAGGACGCCCGCCGGTGGCTCTCGGTGCTCGGTCCCGAATTGGAGCTGATCCTCTTGGACCTCGGGCTGCCGGGCGAGGACGGCACCGACCTGTTGCGGTGGCTCCGGGCCGGCGGGTTCGCTGCGCCGGTCATCGTCGTGTCGGCCCGGGACGACCTCCGGGACAAGGTGACCGGTCTCGACGCCGGTGCCAACGACTACATCACCAAGCCGTTCGCCTTCGATGAGCTGCTGGCCCGGATCCGTGCCGTCCGGCGCAGCACCGGGCAGCCCACCCAGACGGAGCTCGTCGTCGGTGACCTCCGCCTGGACCTGCTGACCAAGGTGGCGCAGCGCGGCGGTCGCCAGATCGAGCTGGCGCCCCGGGAGTGGGTGATGCTCGAGCTGTTCATGCGCCACCCTCGCCAGGTGCTCTCTCGCTCGCAGATCCTGAGCAACGTGTGGAGCTACAGCTTCGAACCGGGCTCGAACGTCGTCGACGTCTATGTCGGCTACCTCCGGCGCAAGATCAACCTGCCCGGGTTGGCCCCGCTGATCCAGACGGTGCGGGGCGCCGGCTACCGCCTGCTGCCGCCCACGTCGGACTGAGCCTCAGGGGTCGGACTCACCCGTCGATCGCCTCAGGTGTCGGACCCGTATGTGGTGGAGCGGTCGGCCGCCCGCCGGGAGCCGACCTCGGCCACGACCTCACCCAGGTCGGCCACCAGGTCCCCGACCGACGCGGCGCTGCCGGCGTGGACGGTGGCGTGCAGGCTGTCAGGACCGGACTGGCGGTCCAGGTACCAGCCGCGCCCGGCCAGCGCATCGCCCACGGCGAAGATGTCGAGGGTGGCCGGGTCCGCCGCTCCGAAGGCGAGGACGGTGGCCGGCGGGTCACCTCGCACGACGAGGCCGTCGATGCCCTCGATCCCCCGGCGCAGGGCCAGTGCGGCGTCGTGGGCCTCGGCCGTCAGGCGCAGGTAGCCATCCAGCCCGAGGTGCATCGTGGCCGCCCAGGCGGCGGCGATGGGACCGGCCGGCTTGCTGCCGGCCACGGTGGTCGACGCGTAGAAGCCGCCGTCCCAGTCGGTGGTGACGAATACCTGGTGCCGTGCCAGCTCGTGGGTGCGGTAGAGGGCGACGGACACCCCCTTGGCCGCGTAGCCGTACTTGTGGAGGTCGGCCGACATCGACGTGACGCCGTCGACCCGGAAGTCGAAGGGCGCGTCGAAGCGCCCCAGGCGGGCGAGGAACGGCAGCAGGTACCCGCCCATGCACGCGTCGACGTGGAGGAGCACGTCGTGACGGCGGGCGACGGCGGCCAGCTCCTCGATGGGGTCGACGACGCCGGTCGGGTAGGCGGGCGCCGAGCCGACGAGCAGGATGGTTGACTCGTCCACGGCCGCCTCCATGGCGGCCGGGTCGGCCCGGAAGTCGGGGCCGACCGGCACCCGGCGCAGCTCCAGGTCGAAGTAGTCGGCACCCTTGGTGAACGCGGCGTGGGCGCTGGTGGCGGCCACCACCGACGGGCGGGCGATGCCCCGCTCACGGGCGACGTCCCTCGCCACCTTCGTCGCCTGCACCAGGCTCTCGGAGCCGCCCGAGGTGAGGTAGCCCTCGACGCCACCCCCCGAGGCGGGATCGTCGGCACCGAGCAGCGACGCCGTGTTGCGCACCAGGTCGTGCTGGAGCCGGCCGATGCTCGGGAAGGCCAGGACGTTCAGCCCGTTCTCTGCCGCGTACATGGCGAGGGCCTGCTCGAGCAGGTGGTGGTGCTCCTCGCCCGCCGAGTAGACCAGGCTGAAGACCCTGCCGCTGCGCCAGTCCCGGTCGTCCGCCTTCAGCCGGGCCAGCTCGTCGAGCACTTGGGCCGGCGGCTGGCCGTGGGCGGGGAGCGGTGTGTGGCCGAAGGGGTCCCCCATGGCGGCATGGTAGCGAGCTGGTGCCGGCTGGCGCTGCCCTCGAGCCCGTGACGACGTCGCCCCGTGGTGGGGCCCCGTGTGCCCCGTGGGGCCCGTGGGGCCCGTGTACCCCGTGGGGCCCAGCGGCGCCCCGTGTGCTCAGTGGGTCTCGGGCCGGACGTTGCGCACGGCACGGCGAACGCCCGGGATGGCGCCGAGGACGCCCACCACGATCCCGCTCATCTCGGTGACGACCTCGTCCAGGTGGAGGAGGCGGTCGTCGAGGGTGTGGACGACCTTGTCGAGGTCGGGCACCACCGCCTCGAGCTGGCTGGTGGCCCGGGGCAGCTCCTTGGCCAGCTCGCCGGCCACCCCGCCCAGCTGGAGGGCGAGGGCGTTGAGCGACTCCGCGCCCGACGTCAGTCCGGGGACCGAGCGCTCCATGACGTCCACCACCAGCTCCACGCCGCCCAGCGCGTCGCGGATGGACCGGCCGGCCAGGTCCACGCCGGTGGCCGCCTGGCGGACGGTGCCCTCGGTGCGCTCCAGGATCCCGGCCAGCCGCTCGGCCACGGTGAGCAGCCGGTCGACCCGCTCGGGCATGGCCGCGACCGCCTCGAGGGCGGACACGGTGGCCCCGGGAATGGCGAGGAGGTCGGTGACGGCGGTGCCGAGCCCGTCCCACACAGCCGACGACCGGTTGCGGTCGCCCGAGCTGCTGTCGCCCTGGTGGTCCGTCTTCGACGCCATGGTTCCCTCCCCGCCCGCCGGCCCGGCGGACACGACCACATTCTCTCCCGGTCCAGGCTGCCGTGGAAGGACGGGCTCAGCCAGGAGCCGGCCCGGTGTAGACCTCGAAGAACCGGGCGAGCGCTTCAGCCGGGACGGCCAGATTGGCGTCGTGGTCGCTGCGCACGCAGACGAGGGCGGGACCCGGCGTGTCCCGGGCCTCGCGCAGCGCCGGCTCGAGGTCCTCCATACGGTCGACGAAGGCGCCGGCGCAGCCGAGCCCGGTGGCCACCAGGTCCCAGCGGACCTCGCCGTGCGCGGTGCCGAACGTACGCCCGTAGAGGGCGAGCTCGGCCGGCTCCTCCATGGTCCACGCCCCCTCGGCGAAGACGACCACGGTGATGTCCACCCCCTCGCGGGCGGCCGTCTGCAGCTCCATGACGTTGAAGCCGGCGGCGCCGTCGCCCGTCACGCACACGACGGTGCGGTCCGGCGCGCCGAGCTTCGCTCCGATGGCCGACGGGATCCCGGTGCCGAGCATGCCGAGCTCCAGGATCGAGTGGTAGGAGCGGGGCCGGGTCGGTGGCAGCAGAGCGTGCGCCCACAGTGCGGTGTTGCCGCCGTCGACGGTGTAGACGGCGTCCGAACCGAACACGGCACCGATCACCCCCATGGCGTGTGCCGGGTGGATCCCGGGTCCCTCCCAGGCCAGGAGCGGACCGGCCATGGCCATGGCCGCCTCCTGGTCGAGTGCCCGGTAGCGGGCGAGGAGGTCGGGGTCGTAGGTGGGCCGTTCGACCTTGGCCAGCCGGGCGGCGATGCCCTCGAGGGCGAGCCGTGCATCGGAGAGGATGCCGAGGGCGAGGGGACGCGTCACTCCCAGGTGGCGGGGGTCGACGTCGATCTGGATGAGCTGCTGCCCCGCGGGGTCACCCCAGTGGCCGTCGAAGGGGAGGTCGAGGTTGCCCAGGCGGGAGCCGGCCACCAGCAGGACGTCGGCCTCACGGCGGACCTCGTCGGCAGCCGCCCCCACCGACGACACGTAGTTGGGGTGGTCGGAGCGCACCGCCGAGCGGCCGGCCGTGGTGGTGAGTACCGGGCAGCCCAGGAGGTCGACGATCTCGAGCAGGGCGTCGTTGGCGCCGGCCCGGTCGACGCCGGTGCCGGCGATGACCACCGGCCGGCGCGCCCCGGCCAGCAGCCGGGTCGCCTCGTCCAGCTGCGCGTCGGAGGCCTCGGGGCCCGTACCCCGCGACGCACCCGGCAGGTGCACGGGCGCCAGTGACTCGTCCCCGGTGGCGGCCAGGACGGTGGCCGGCACCTCCAGGTCCAGGTGGACGGGACCGGGGCGGCCGTTCCACATCTCGCGGCAGGCGAGCCGGACGACCTCGGGGATGCGCCCCCACTCGAAGATGGGACCGCCCCACTTCACCACCGGGCGGAACAGGTCGAGCTGGTCCTGCCCCTGGAAGGTGGAGGGTGGGGTGGGGTAGACGATGCCCATCCGGTGCTGCGCGGTGACCACCACCACGGCCACCCCCTCGTGGAGGGCGGTGAGGACGCCGGGAACCAGGTTGGCCGTTCCGGGGCCGGGATTGCCGAGCACGGCGGCCAGCTTCCCGGTCGTCTTGTAGAGGCCTTCCGCCATGTGGACGCCGGCCGCTTCGTGCCGGACCGGGACCAGCCGGATGCCGATCTCGTCGAGGGCGGCGAGCAGGGGGTCCAGCTCGGGCGAGGGCAGGCCGAACACGACCGACACACCCTCGGCCTCGAGCGCCCGGGCGAGCAGCATCCCGCCGGTGATCTCTGCCATGGCCACCACCTCCCGCAGTCGCTCCCCGGCGACGCTACCCGACGCCGCTCGAAGTCGGCCTCTCCAGTTGCGTCACCCGGTCGGCGGCCACCTGGCGAGCGCCCCCTACCCGTTCGGTGTGACGAGGAACTTCCTGCCGGTCCCCATGCGGCTGTAGGTCGTGAGCGAGTCGAGGTCGAGGGCGCCGGCCAGCGTCACCTGGTCGGAGAAGTGGCTGGCGAACGTGGTCGTCAGGCCGGCGGCCACCCGTTGGCGCATGGCCTCGACCCGCTCCGACCCGGCCGCGACGAGGAACGGGGTGAGCAGCCACCCGCCCACGCCCCAGGCCATGCCGTAGCTGCGCCGCAGCTCGGTCGGGCCCCGGTCGAGCGAGCCGTAGAGGTAGACCTGCTTGTGGGTGGTCGACCCGTAGCGGCTGAACTCGGCCCCGGCGGTGAGGGCGACCTCCATGGCGGTGAGGATGCGGCTGGCCAGCGTCCCCCCGCCCACCGCGTCGAAGGCCAGGGTGGCCGAAGTCGCCCGCAGGGCGGCGGTGAGGTCGTCCATGAACGTCTCGCTGCTGGAGTCGCACACGAAGGCGGCGCCGGCGGCCCGCAGCAGTTCGACCTGGGCGGGCGACCGCACGATGTTGACCAGCGGCACCCCGTCCTCCAGGCAGATCCGGTTGAGCATCTGGCCGAGGTTGGAGGCGGCCGCCGTGTGCACCAGCCCGGTGTGGCCCTCGGCGCGCATGGTCTCGACCATGGCCAGCGCCGTCATGGGATTGACGAAGGCGGCCGCCCCGTCGACAGCGCCCGTTCCGTCGGGCAGCGGGAGGCAGGCGGCGGCCGGGAGGCAGCGGTACTGGGTGTACATGCCACCGCCGGCCACGGCGACGGTCCGGCCGACGAGCGCCTGGGCGGTGTCGCCGGGACCGGCGGCCACCACCCGGCCGGCGCCCTCGTTGCCCACCGGCATCGACTGGCCGAGGCGCGCCGTGGCGGCCCGTGCCGCACCTGCGTCGAGCGGTGCGGTGACGACCGGTCGCTCCGCCGTACCGGATACCCGGGAAGCGCCCACGTCGGCACCGGCCAGCAGCAGGCCCAGGTCGGACGGGTTGATGGGTGCTGCCTCCACCCGGACGAGGACGTCGTCGCCCGACGGCACCGGCACGTCCACCTCGACCAGCGACAGCTCCACGGTGCCGGCGTCGGTGACCAGCGATCGCAGCTCGAGCGCCCGCTCCGGATGCTCCTCGGCCATGGTCTCCCCCTTCGGTCTCGCCGGCCTGGCGGTCGTGCGGTCGTGCGCCCGGGTCGTGCGGTCTTCCGCACATCGGTGGTGCGGTCTTGCGCCGGGGCGGCGCCACGACCACCATCGGATCATGCCAGCACCTGACGACCGAACGCCGGCGGCTCCCCCCGACGCCGTACCATCCACCGCCGATCCGTCCACCATCCCCGAGCTCCTCGCCTGGCGGGCCGCCCACGACACCGACCGGGTGTTCCTGGTCGTCGACGGCCGGGACGTCACCTTCGGAGACCTCGACCGTCTGGCCACCCAGGTGGCGGCAGGCCTCGCCTCCTGGGGGATCGGCCCGGGGGACCGGGTGGCGGTGGCCGCCCCCAACGGCCTGGCCTGGCTGGGGCTCTTCTTCGGCGCAGCCAGGCTGGGAGCTGCGCTGGTGACCCTCAATCCCCGCTACCGGGAGCAGGAATTCCGCACCATGCTCAACCAGTCGGGATCCCGGCTGCTGCTGTGCCCGGCCGCCACCCCCGAGTTCGACTTCGCCGCCTTCTTCGCTGGCTTCCGTGCTGAGGTGCCGACGGTGGAGCGCTTCGTCTTCCTCGATGCGCCGGGCCCGGACGCCACCTTCGAGGGCGCGTCCACCTTCGACGAGCTGGTCGCCGCCGGTGCCGCCGGCCGGCCCACGGCGGGCCTCGAGACCGGACCGGACCCCGACGACCCCGCCGTCATCCTCTACACGTCGGGCACCACCGGCCGGCCCCGGGGAGCGGTCCTCACCCATCGGAGCCTGCTCGCCTCGGCACGGGCCCAGGTCGAGCACCTCGGCTGGGACGAGCACACGTCGACGGTCGGCTCCCTGCCCCTCAACCACGTCGGCGGCCTGACGTGCGGGATCCTCTCCCTCCTGGTCGCGGGCGGCACCGTCGTCCTCCAGCCGACGTTCTCCCCCAGCGCGGTGCTGGCGGCCACCGCCGAGCACCGGACCACCGTGCTGTCGGGGGTGCCGACCATGCTCCTGATGATGCTGGGCGCCCTGGCCGGGACCCCGGTCGACACCAGATCCCTTCGCCAGGTGATCGTGGGCGGCTCCATCCTCGACCCGTCGTTGGCCCGGCAGGTGGCGGCCACGTGGCCGGACGCCCGGCTCATCAACCTCTACGGCCTGTCCGAGAGCTCCGGAGCGGCGGTACTGTCGGCTCCCGACGACGACCTTGACACGGTGACGCGGAGCATCGGGGTCGTCATCGGCGGCTTCGAGTGGCGGGTCGTCGACCCGGCGGGCGAGCCGGTGGCGCCGGGGAGCGCCGGGGAGCTCCAGCTCCGTGGGGCGTGCGTGGCCTCGGGCTACTGGGACATGCCCGAGGAGACTGCGGAGACGTTCCTCGCCGGTGGCTGGCTGGCCACCGGCGACGTGGTCGAGGCGGAGCCGGACGGCCACCTGGCCGTACGGGCCCGCAAGAAGGAGATGTACATCCAGGGCGGGTTCAACGTGTACCCGGCCGACGTCGAGGCGGTGCTCGCCGCCCACCCGTCGGTGGCGCTGGCCGCCGGGTTCGGTGTGCCCGACCCCGTCTACGGCGAGGTCGGCGCCTACGTCGTGGTGCCCCGCCCGGGGGCCGAGGCGGACCCCGACGAGCTACGGGCGTGGTGCGCCGAACGGCTGGCCGACTACAAGGTGCCCCGCCACGTGGTGGTGGCGTCCGACGTGCCCCTCACCCCGGCCGGCAAGGTGGCCAAGGCCGAGCTCCGGCGACGTTTCGAGGACGGGCTGTAGGCGGCCGGTCTGGTGCCGGGCGGCGCTGTCGGGCCGGCGATCCGGCCAGAGACCACGGGGGTGAGGGCCCCACCATGACGAGGCGAGTCGACCGAGTTGGCGCACGGGGCGGTTCGCTTGCCAACCTGTCGCCGAAGGAACGGGGGGACCGATGAACGAACCACCGGCTCGGATGCCAACCATCACGGACGGACCCACGGACGCGGTCCCCGTCCCGCCGGACCCCATCGACCACGCCGCCCTCCGGGCCCGGTACGCCGAGGAACGGGACAAGCGCCTGCGGCCCGACGGCAACGACCAGTACCTCCAGCCGACCGGGCGCTACGCCCACCTCCTCGACGATCCCTACACCCCCCGGGTGCAGCGGCCGCCAGTGCACGACGAGGTCGACGTGGCCATCGTGGGCGGCGGGTTCGCCGGGCTCGTCACGGGGGCCCGGCTGCGTCAGGCCGGCATCGACCGCCTGCGCATCGTCGAGGGGGGCGGCGACGTGGGCGGCGCCTGGTACTGGAACCGCTACCCGGGCGCCATGTGCGACACGGCGGCCATGGTCTACCTCCCCCTGCTGGAGGAGACGGGCCACATGCCGACGATGAAGTACACGTTCGCGCCGGAGATCTTCGCCCACGCCCAGCGGATCGCCCGCACCTTCGACCTGGCCCGGGACGCGCTGTTCTCGACCGAGGTCCGCCAGCTCGAATGGGACGGCGCCGCCCGCCGGTGGATCGTCCGCACCGACCGGGGCGACGAGTTCCGTGCCCGCTACGTCACCATGGGCACGGGGCCCCTTCACCGACCCAAGCTGCCGGGCATCCCCGGGATCGAGACCTTCGGCGGCCACGCCTTCCACACCAGCCGGTGGGACTACGCCTACACGGGCGGGGACGCGGCGGGAGCGCCCATGGACGCGCTGGCCGGAACGCGGGTGGGCATCATCGGCACCGGTGCGACGGCCGTCCAGTGCATCCCCCACCTGGCCCGGGCCGCCGGCGAGCTGTACGTGTTCCAGCGCACGCCGTCGTCCATCGACGTCCGCAACAACCATCCCATCGATCCGGGGTGGTTCGCCGCCCTCGGGCCCGGCTGGCAGCGGGAGTGGCTGCGCAACTTCTGCACGCTGCAGACCGGCGGGTTCGCCGACGAGGACCTGGTGAAGGACGGCTGGACCGACATCGCCCAACGCATCCGGGACCGGGTGGTCCAGCTGGTCGAGCAGGGGGCCGAGCTCACTCCGGAGACCATGCAGCGGGCCTACGAGGACAGCGACGACGAGAAGATGTGCGAGATCCGCGCCAGGGTGGACGCCATCGTCGAGGACCCGGCCACGGCGGCGGCACTGAAGCCCTGGTACCGGCAGCTGTGCAAGCGGCCGTGCTTCCACGACGAGTACCTGCAGTCCTACAACCTGCCCACGTGCCACCTGGTCGACACGGACGGCAGGGGGGTGGAGCGGATCGACGAGGGGGGCGTGTGGGCGGCGGGGACCCACGTCGAGCTCGACTGCCTCATCTTCGCCTCGGGGTTCGAGGTGGGGACGGCCTACGCCCGCCGTGCCGGCTTCGAGACCGTCGGGCGGGACGGCGAGACGCTGAGCGACCACTGGTCGGACGGCATGCGGTCGTTGCACGGCATCCACGTGCGCGGGTTCCCCAACGCCTTCGTCGTGGGCCTGGCCCAGGGGGCCAACCTGGTCTCCAACGTCACCCACAACCTGGTCGAGGCGGCCACCACCATCGCCGCCATCGTGGCCCGGGCCGAGGAGGTGGGCGCCACCGAGGTGGAGGTGACATCAGCGGCGGAGGCGGCATGGGTTGACCTCCTCCAGAGCAGCGAACGGGGATTCCTCGGCAATCCCGAGTGCACGCCCGGCTACTACAACAACGAGGGCCGTGCGATCAGCGCGAAGGACCGGCTGGGCATGAGCGGCTACCCCGACGGGCCGCTCGCCTACTTCGACTACATCGAGCAGTGGCGGGAGTCGGGCCGGTTCGAGGGCCTCGAGTTCCGCACGGGCTGACGCACCGGCCAGCGCTGCCAGGCTCCCGGAGCCCCGAGAACGAGCCCCCTCCCCCCGGACGAGCCCCCGAGACCGAACCGAAACCGACCCACGACGAGAGGTGACGATGACAGATCCCGTTCCCGCCGTACGGACTCCCGACGATCGCTTCGACCGGCTGGACTGGCCGTTCGCACCCCACTACCTCACCCATCCGGACGGACTGCGCCAGCACTACGTGGACGAGTCGCCCGACGGTCCGGTCCGGGGGACCTTCCTCCTCCTGCACGGCGAGCCCACCTGGGCCTACCTCTACCGGGACTGGATCGGGCCCCTGGTCGGCGCCGGGTTCAGGGTCGTGGCGCCCGACCACTTCGGCTTCGGCAGATCGGACAAGCCCACCGACGACGGCTGGTACACGATCGCCCGGCATCGCCAGGCACTCGGTCACCTGGTCGACACGCTCGACCTGCGCGACGTCCACCTCGTGGTCCAGGACTGGGCGGGGCCGATCGGCCTGTGCACCGCCATGGAGCGCATCGAGCGGGTGGCCCGGATCTTCATCCTCAACACCTGGCTGCACGACAGCAGCTATGAGTACTCGGACGGCATCCGGATGTGGCGCTCGCTGGCCCTCGATCCCGATCAGCTGGGTGGCGACATGCCGACGGGCGGCATCGTCAACATGGCGCTGGCCAGGCCCGGCCACGACACGGCAGCCATCATCGACGCCTTCGACGCGCCCTTCGTCTCCGTGGCGTCCAAGGCGGGGGCGCGTCGCTTCCCGTTCCTGATCCCCTTCGCCGAGCCCGAACTGGGCGACGGCGAGATCCAGGCTCGTGTCCGCGCCCAGTTGCGTGAGCTCGACCGTCCGATCCACTTCGCCTTCGGCGACGCCGACCCCATCTTCACGTGGCAGTCCGCCGAGCAGTGGGCGTCCGAGATCCCCGGAGCGACCCTGGACCGGATCGAGGGGGCCGGCCACTTCGTCCAGATCGACGCTCCCGACGATGTGCTCGCCGTGATCCGCTCCCGGATCGGGTCCTGACCCTCGACACCGAGCGCTGACCCTCGACACCGAGCGCTGACCCTCGACACCGAGCGCTGACCTTCACCCCGGTCCTCGGGGCCGGCGGTCAGTGCAGCGGCACCGTCCACCAGTTGGCGGCACGGCCCACGAACATGAAGGCGAGGGGCAGGCCGAGAGCGACGCTGCCGACCACCAGCCACTGCCGGGCGGTGGCGCCGGCCACGTTGGCACGGGTGTGGCGCAGCCAGTCACGAGGTGCCAGGCGTGCCGTCTCCAGGATGTGCCCGAGGACGTGGATGGCCATGGCGCCGAACCACAGCACGAAGCTCGCCTTGTGGACGAAGAGGACCTCGCCCCGCAGCGAAGGCCCGACGAACACCAGGGCGATCCCGCTGGCGATGAGGATCACGGTGAGCGCGATCACGAACGGGCCGAGTAGCCGGAGGAGTGGCGGGGGCGGACCCTTGCGGCGGTAGGCGGGCGAGCCCAGGTAGTAGCGGGCGAACCGGTAGCTGGTGCTGGCCATCTTCAGCGCGATGGGCGGCACCAGCAAGAAGCCGATGAACACGTGCCAGGACAGCAGGCTGTGGATGCGCAGCAACGTGGCACCTTCCGCCGCCAGCAGCACCAGGAGGACGGCCGCCGTCGAGCTGGTGAGCCGGGAGTTGCCGGCCACGCCCATCCGGGCACGGCGGCCGATCCGGCTGAGATCGGTCGTGTCGGTCGACTCGGGCGAGGTGGGGTCGTCGCGATGGAGCACGGTCATCGTTGCTGATGGTAGGACGTGAGGCTGACGCCAGCATGAAGCCCGTATGCATCCGCTGCAAGCATCGCTCCTGGCACGGACTCTGCCCGCGCCTCCGCCACCGCCCCTCCCGCCCGCATCCGCAGCGTCACTTCCTAAGGAGCAGGCGCTGGCGCTTCGAGCCGGTGATGGCGATGGCGAGGCCGAGCACGCCGACGTCCCGCAGGACAAGGTCGGAGAGCCCGCCGGTGGTGATCAGCGAGATCACGATCTCGGCCAAGAGGAGGACGGCGACAGCCGCCGACAGTCGGGGAGCGATCCCGACGATGATGGCCACGGCCAGCATGGCGAGCAACCACCCGTGGCCGAGGACCAGCACCTCCGCTACGTGCGAGGTGGCCGGCAGCACGTGGACGTAACCGGTCCACAGCAGTGGATCGACGAGCTCGTGGTAGCCGAACCACAGCAGCACCAGCCCCAGGAGCACCCGGGCCACCGTCGGTGCCCACGCCTCGGCGAACGCCGCACCCCGGTCGAGGAGCGTGGCGACCGTGCCGGGTGCCGGGCCGCCGCCATCGCCCGGCTGCGGTTGGCCCGCCACGGGAGGGGTCGACGCGGACCCGGCACCCGTGGGGGCGGGCGGGGCTGTGGGGCCAGCGGGGCCACCCGCCGCCACCCGGCGGACGGTGGTGCCGGCCCGTCCGCTCTGGACGGGGCTGGGGCTCACTGGACGATCCTCCCGGCAGCGTTGGTCTCGAGGATGTTGTCGTCGCCGTAGCTGTAGTCGGCGCTCCCCGAGTCGTCGCCGAAGCTGGCCTCGATGACGTAGACCTTGTCGCCGTTGGGGAAGGTCGACGACCGTGACGATCCGCCGGCGACGCCGACGCTGATGGTGAACGACGTCTTGCCCGGCGTGACGTGGAAGTCGATCCCCGACAGCGCCGCCTGGGCCTGTTGCGAAGGCGTGCCCGGGTAGATCTGGTAGGCGTACGGGGCGTACTGGGATGACGACAAGGGCGGCCCCAGCGTCTGGGCGGGCGTCGAGCTCGGCGGTGCGGTGGTGGTCGTGGTGCCGCCGCCCGTGGCGGTGCCCTTGGTCGTCCCCTTGGTCGTACCCGTGGGGGGCGCCGTCGTCGTGGAGCCGCCGGACGTCGAGGAGCCCGTGGACCCGGACGGCGTGCCCGAGGAACCCGAAGCTCCCGCAGTGCCCGTGGCGCCGGGCGCCGGGGTGACCGAGCTCACCAGCCCGTTCCCCGACACGACGCCGCCGTGCCCGTAGCCGGTGACGGCCATGGCGAGGGCGGCGACCCCGGCGACGCCGAGGACCAGGAAGCCCCGGGGACCGATCTGCTCACGGCCGATGCGCACTGGACCTCCAGGAGGTGGGTTCGACCGGGATGGGAGGACGCCGAGCCGACCGGTATCGGCCGTCCTGACCGGGAACGCGGGAGTAGATGAGAGAAAGCTCCTACAAACTACCTGCCAGGACCCTAGATCACGCCGGCCCAGGCAGAAGCTTTAGCGCCTTCTTATCGAGGCCCTGGTGCCCGCCCCGAGGTCCTGGTGCCCGCCCCGAGGTCCGAGGCCCGCCCCGAGACCCGAGGTCCGGGAGCCCTGGGGACCCGGGACCAGCTCCCCGGCGGGTCGGCTCCCGACCTACGCCGGCGCTCCGGGGCAGGTGCCCGGTTCGGGCGGGGCGGTTCCACCCACCGTGAGCTGGGCCGTTCCGGCCACGTTGCCCACTGCGGACATGGCCGGTACGGCCGAGTGGCGTCCGTTGAGTGTCGCCTCGAAGAACGCGGCGACCGTCTCCGCCACGATCTCCTGGACGGGGCCTGGATCGATGTAGGGGGGTTCGTGGGCGGCTCCCAACAGGTCCAGGTAGTACTTCGGCGTCGGTGCCGCGTTGTAGATCTGGGTGCTGCAGGCCGGGACGTTCACGATGTCCGCATTGCCCTGGACCACGAGGATGGGGACGGTGGGTGCGGTGAAGTAGGTCCCGCCGAAGCTGCCCAGCTCGGCACCCGACAGCACGGCGACCGCCTTCACCAGCGGGTCCCGGCAGCACGTGTTGGCCGCCACGGCCAGGCTGACGTCACCGCCGTCGGAGTGACCCACCAACCCGATGCGCGTGGCGTCGATCATGCCCAGGAGCGGCGACCCGGCCTGCTTGGCGTTGGCGACCACGCCAGCGACGACCGTTCGCAGGTCGGCGGGGTGGTTGACGATGTCCTCCTCGTTGAGGCCCGAGGGATCGCCGGGGTCGGTGTGCGGGTAGGTGGGTCCTGCCACGACGAACCCGGCCGAGGCCCAGTCGCCGAGCAGGGCGGCGTAGGACTGGACGGACAGGTCGTAGCCCTGCGAGAAGGCGAGCAGCGGGAAGGGGCCGCCGACGCGGTCGGGGACGGGACCGTTCCGGGTCTCCGCCGCCGGGTACCAGACCTGGACGGGGATGTTCTGAGCGGGGCTGGTGGGCTGGGGCGGGACGGCGACGGTCAGGCTGGAGGTCCCGACCGAATAGGTCCCGATGGGGACGGGGAGCGACTCTGCCGGCGTGGTCGTGGTGGTCGAGGGCACGGTGGAGACGGCTGGAGCGGTGGTGGGCGCGGAGGTGCGGGCCGGCGTGGTGGCGACGGCCCTGTTCACGACCCAGGCGGCGACCAGCACGACGAGGGCGGCAACGGACCAGATGGCGGCCTGCCAGGCGCGTCGCCTGCGGTCGCGCCGCCGGCCGGGGGAAGGACTGCGCATGCGAGGCCGAAGCGTAACCGCCGCCCCCACCGGTGGACGGGCGCCACGGGGGTGACGTGGTCCGGCAAGGTGCGTTTGGCAGACTGTGGGCCATGCAACCACCATCGGGAGTGCGTCCGGCTCGCCGCGAGCCGTCTCCGGCCCGCTCCTCCGCCACGGGCGGGGTGCCGTCGTGAGCGCCGCTGACCAGGGAGAACCAACGGCAAGCACGTCCGCACCCGGTGGCAGTGCCATCGCGCGGGGGGCAGTGCCCGGTCCTGGTGCCGGCCGCCTGCAGCGACGGGCGAAGTGGTGGGACCGCCGGTCCCGCTCGTGGGACCACGGGGGTGCGACGGGGCTGGAGAAGATCGTGGCCGCCGTGCTCGACGCGTCGGACGTGCGCCCCGGCTCGGTCGTGGTCGACCTGGGCTGCGGCACGGGCAGCGTGAGCCTTCCGCTCGCACAGCGGGGGGCACAGGTGACCGCCGTGGACCTCAGCCCGTCGATGCTCGACCTCCTTTCGGCCAAGGCCTCGGATGCCGGCATCGACGGCATCACCACACTGGCTGCGCCCCTCGAGGAGCTGGACCTCCCCGAAGGAAGCGTCGACCTGATCGTCTCCAACTACGCCTTGCACCATCTCCACGATCGCGACAAGGAGGCCCTCGTGGTCTCGGCCCTCCGGTGGCTGCGACCCGGCGGCCGGATGGTGATCGGCGACATGATGTTCGGGCGGGGCACGTCCGCCCGCGATCGGTCGATCATCGGCTCGAAGGCGGCCGTGATGCTCAAGCGTGGACCGGCGGGGTGGTGGCGCCTCCTGAAGAACGTCGGTCGGTTCTGGTTCCGGATGGAGGAGCGCCCGGTCACCATGGAGACGTGGGAGCGGTACTTCCGCCAGGCGGGGTTCACCGAGGTGGTGGCCACACCGGTGAGGCTCGAAGCGTCGGTGGTGGCGGGGACGAAGCCCGGCTCCTGACCCAGGCGTGTGCCCGGGCACCCGGACATGCCGACCGGAGGCCACGCCGGGTGGTCGCGCTGCACGATCACGCCGAGCGGGGCGAGCCGATCAGGGTGAGCCCATCAGGGTAATTGGTCCCGAATCATCCGCTCCGGGAAGCGCACCGCTGTGATCTGCGTTGTCCTCTTTGCATACCCGGAGGGGTATCCACCCGGTGGCATCGGGTGCGAAGCGATGGAGGTTCGTCATGGGACTGGTCCGGTTCATGGAGCGGCCGATCGGCAGGATCGCACGGGGGATCGTCGGCCTCGTGCTCATCGGGCTCGGAGCGGGTCTGGGCGGGCTGTGGTGGATCCTTGCTGTCGTCGGGCTCGTGCCACTGGCCGCCGGCGTCTTCAACTTCTGCCTCCTCGCCCCGCTCTTCCACTCCCCGCTCCACCACTCGTCGCCGACGGCCTGATCACCGGGACGGTCGCCTGATCGGGAGGTGGCCCCGGCCAGGACCTTCGACCCTGGCCCGGTGCGGTGCGCCGGCCCGAAGCTTGCAGGAGGGCTGGGCGGAGTCAGAGCCAGAGGAGCGCCGGTGTGGGCAGCGTCCGTGCCGAACGGAATTCCCGACGCCGGTCGGAGCCGGTGGTGAACGGACGCGACGATCCCGACGACCGGTCGGCTGCCGGGCCGGCCGGATCGTCTGAGGCAGCAGCCCGAAGCGCTACCGGAGCAGCGCCCGGATCACCGTCCGTAGCGACGCCCGGAGCGACGTCGCCACGAACGGGTTGGCCGGACGTCACCGGTTGCGGCGTGGCCCGCGCACGTCCGGCGGACGCCCTCGGCATGCTCCGGTCCTCGCGCCGGGGGCTCAGCGAGCAGGAGGCGGCGACGCGCCTGTCCCAGGCCGGCCCGAACTCGCTTCCCCCACCCCGGCGCCGGAGCGTGGCCTCGGAGGTGGCGGCACAGCTGGCCAACATGTTCGCGGTCATGCTGATGATCGCGGCCGTCCTGACCGTGCTCATCTACGCGCTGTCGACGCCCCGGGACACGGCCAACCTGGTGCTCGCCTGCGGGATCATGGGCGTCGTCGTCCTGAACGCGGCGATCGGCTTCGCCCAGGAACATGCGGCCGAGCGCACGGCCGAGGCGCTCCAGGCCATGGTCCCGATCACCGCCCGGGTCGTGCGCGACGGCGAGTTGCGCGAGGTGCCGGCCGACGAACTGGTCCCGGGCGACCTCGTCTCGCTCGAGGCCGGCGACGCCGTCTCCGCCGACTGCCGGGTGGTCGAGGCCCACAACCTGTCGATCGAGATGGCGGCGCTGAGCGGCGAGAGCCAGCCGGTCGGGCGGGTGGACGAGGCGGTCGAGTGCCCGTCCCCGATGGATGCGCGCAACTGCGTGTTCATGGGGACCACGGTCATGACCGGAACGGCGAAAGCAGTCGCCTACGCCACCGGCCTGGGGACCGAGTTCGGCAGGATCTACCGCCTCACCGCCGGGCTGCCGGCCGAGCAGAGCCCGCTCCAGCGCCAGGTGTCGCGCATGGCCCGACGGGTGGCAGCGGTGGCCATCGCCGCCGGCATCCTCCTGTTCGTCGCCCGGGTCCTCACCGGCAACCCGCTGGTGCTGTCGTTCGTGTTCGCACTGGGGGTGATGGTCGCCCTGGTGCCCGAAGGGCTCCCGGCCACGCTGTCCGTGTCCCTCGCCATCGGCGTGCGCCGGATGGCCCGGCGCCAGGCGCTCATCAAACGGCTGGCGGCGGTGGAGGCGCTCGGTTCGACCACCGTGATCTGCACCGACAAGACAGGAACCCTGACGCGGGCGGAGATGACCGTCCAGCAGGTGGTCGAGTCGGGGCGGCGGCATCCGGTCACCGGTGTCGGCTACGGAGCCGAGGGGGAGGTCGAGGGCGGGCCGGACGTGGTCGACCTGCTCCGGGCCGGGGCGCTCTGCTGCGATGCCCGGCTGCTGCCGCCGGCCGGGGGGCGGGGGGGGAGCCGGCGGGTCCTGGGCGACACGACCGAGGCGGCGGTGGTGGTCGCCGCCGAGAAGGCAGGGATCGACCTCGAGGCCGAGGCACGCCGTGCTCCCCGCGTCGGGGTCTTCCCCTTCGATCCGGACCGGAAGCTGATGACGACCCTGCACCAGCTGCCCGGGGGGGTCGAGGCGTACGTCAAGGGTTCGCCCCAGGCGGTGCTCGACCGCAGCACGACCGCTCGGTGGGAGGGCGGGACCGTCCCACTGGACGCCGATCTCCGGGCTGCGATCGAGCGCGACAACGACGCGCTGGCCTCCCAGGCCCTCCGGGTGCTCGCCATCGCCACCCGCGCCGTGGACAGTCCCCGGATCCGGCAGGACGACGCCGAGTCGGGGCTCACCTTCCTCGGGCTGGTGGCCATGTCCGACCCGCCCCGGCCCGAGGTGACCGAGGCCGTCGCTGCCTGCCGGCGCGCCGGGATCGCCATCGTCATGGTGACCGGCGACTACGGCCTGACGGCCGAGGCCGTCGCCCGCCGGGTGGGGATCGTTGAGCGGGGGAGCGTGCGCACCGTCACCGGCATGGAGCTCGACGACATGGACGATGCCGCCCTTGCGGACCTGGTGAGGGGAGCGGGCCGGACCGGGGACCAGCTGCTCTTCGCCCGGGTCCGCCCGGAGCACAAGCTCCGCATCGTGGCCGCGCTCGAGGAGCTGGGTGAGGTGGTGGCGGTCACCGGCGACGGGGCCAACGACGCCCCCGCCCTCAAGCGGGCCAGCGTCGGTGTCGCCATGGGGGAGGGGGGGACCGACGTGGCCCGGGCCGCGGCCGTCGTGGTCCTCCTCGACGACTCCTTCGCGTCGATCGCCGCTGCCGTCGAGCTGGGCCGGGCCGTCTACCAGAACATCCGCCGGTTCCTCGTCTACCTGTTCAGCCACAACCTGGCTGAGCTTGCGCCCATCCTGGCTGCGACGTTCGTCGGCTTCCCCCTCGTCCCGCTGTCGGCCCTCCAGGTGCTCGCCATCGATCTCGGCTCCGACGTGCTCCCGGCACTGGCGCTCGGGGCGGAGCCCCCGGAGGCCGACACCATGGACCGCCCGCCGCGACCCCCGACCGAGCAGCTGTTCTCGTGGGCCGTGGTCCGCCGGTTCCTGTTCCTCGGGTCGATCCAGTCGGTCGGCGTCGTCTTCGCCTTCTTCTGGCGGATCCACTCCGCCCACCTGCCCTTCGACGCCTTCGACGCCGCCAACCCCGTGTACCGGGAGGCGTTGACCATGTCGCAGGCCGGCATCGTGGTCAGCCAGTTCTTCAACAGCTTCACCGTGCGGACCGATCGCCAGAGCGTGTTCCGTGCCGGGCTGTGGTCCAACCCGCTCCTCGTCGCCGCCGGTGCGTTCGGCGTGTTGTTGATGGCGGCGATCAGCTACGTGCCGCTCCTCCAGGGCGTCTTCCACACCGCGCCGCTCAGCCTGGCCGACTGGCTCCTGCTCGTGGGTTTCGGGTTGATGCTGTTGGTGGCGGACGAGGCCCGCAAGGCCTGGCACCGCCGGCGGGAGGGCGCGGGCGTGACGGGCGCCGCCGCAGGCGCACCGGTCGATCCAGCGGGGACGCACAGGCAGGCGACCCGCACGCGGCAGGAGGTGGCGTGATGCACGTCGTGATCGTGGGATGTGGACGCTCGGGTTCGTCCCTGGCCAGGAGGCTCGACGCCGAAGGCTCGTCGATCTCGGTGATCGACACGGACGAGACGGCCCGCCGCCGCCTCCCCCCCGGGTTCACCGGGAGGTTCATCGCCGGCAACGGGATGCACCGGCCGGTGCTCGAGGCAGCAGGGATCGAGGAGGCGGACGCACTCGTGGCCCTCAGCTCGAGCGACAGCCTGAACATCGTCGTCGCCCGGATCGCCCGAGACGTGTTCCGGGTGCCCCGAGTCATCGGCCGGCTGCACGACGGTGAGCGAGGTCCCGTCTGCGCCGATCTCGGCCTGGCCATGGTGGCCTCGGCGAGGATGACGGTCGATCGGGTCCACCGGATGCTGCTGCACTCGATGTTGGAGCCGGAGCAGACGTTCGGGAACGGGGAGTCCCTGCTGGTGCGGGCACCGGTGCCCGACTACCTGGTCGGCAGGGCGGTGGACGAGTTCGACGTCCCCGGCGAGATCCGGGTGGTGGAGCTCACCCGGGCCGGCCACTCGAGCATCCCGGGGCACGGTGCGACGGTCCGGGCGGGGGACGTCGTCCGCTTCGTCGTGGCAGCGCGGTCGCTGTCGCGGCTCCGGAGCTTCCTCGGAGGGAGGTGGGACTGATGCACGTCATCGTCGCCGGAGGGGGCGCGGTCGGCTCGCAGGTGGCCGCCGCCCTCGAGGCTGCAGCGCACGACGTCGTCGTGGTGGAGGCGGACGAGGCACGGGCAGCCGGCCTGTCGGCACGGGGCATGTCGGTGGTCGTGGGCAACGCCTGCGGGGACGGGGTGCTCGAAGAAGCCGGCGCATTGCGCACCGATCTGCTCGTGGCCTGCAGTGGGAGCGACGAGGAGAACCTGGTCATCGCCGAGCTGGCCAAGCGCCACCTGGAGATCCCACGGGTGGTGGCCCAGGTGAACGACGACGAGAACCGCTGGCTCTTCGATGCGGCGTGGGGGGTGGACGCGGCGGTGTCGCCGGCGTTCGCCCTCGTCGCCCTCATCGAGGAGATCGTCGCCGGCCCGCCGGTGGCCGCACTGGGCGAGGTCCCGCGGGGCGGGATCCTCGTCGACGTGCGCCTCGACGCCGGTTCTCCCGCCTGCGGGTGCGACGCGTCGGAGCTCGGTCTTGCTCCCGATGAAGCCGTCGTCGGGGTGCTGCGGCGCGGCAGGTTGGTCGCAGCCCGGGACGCCGGCCGGTTCCGTGCCGGCGATCACCTGGTGGTGGCGACGGACCCGGCGGGGATGGACCGGCTCCGCGCGACGCTGGCCGGCGGGACGGGCGAGCCCGGCTCCGGAGCGGGGGCGGGGTCATCGCCGTGGGTGCCGGGCTCGGGGTCAGGGTAAGGGTCAGGATCGGGGTCCGCACCAAGGTCAGAGCGCGGTGGTTGACTGGACCCGAGCACGGCGGCCCAGAGGTGCGCGGATGTTCGGTCGGATCGTGGTGGGTGTGGATGGGTCGGAGGGGTCCCTGCCGGCGCTGCAGTGGGCCGTCGACGAGGCGCGCCGGCGCGGCGCGACGGTCGAGGCCGTGCTCGTCTGGCAGTCCATGACGACGGCCGGTTTCGGTGAGGTCCCCTATCTGCCCGACGAGGAGGCCCGCATCGTCGGCGTCGAGCGCGAGCGTCTCGACCGGGCTGTGGCTCTGGCGCTGACTGGCGGGGACAGCGTCGCGGACGGCCAGGGGAGCGGCCAAGCCGGCGGAGGGGGGGATGGCCAGGGGGGCGTCCACTCCGGGTTCGCCGTCGAGCCGGTGGTGGTCGAGGGCGACGCCGCGGACGTGCTCTGCGAGCGGTCCGAGCGGGCCGATCTCCTCGTCGTCGGATTGCGCGGGCACGGGGCGCTCTACCGGCTGTTGCAGGGGTCGGTCAGCTCCACCTGCATCCGCCACAGCCGGTGCCCGATCGTCGTCGTGCCCCACGGGCAGGACGACGTGAAGGACGACGTGAAGGACGACGTCACCGGCGCCTGACCGCATCGATCGCCGCTGCGGGCCCGGTCCTGCATGCCGGCCCGGCCACATGCCAGCCTGGTCGCGAGTGCGTGGCGTCGAGGCGCCCGAGGGAGGAGAGCGGACGTGCGGCTTCCGAAGCAGGTCATCGACGAGCTGACCGTGGCCCCCGGTGGTGCGGCCGGCCTGAAGCGGCGCAGCACGTCGGGCACGCACGCGGACTGGTTGGGCCCATTGGGCCGGTCTCACCCGAAGGACCTGGCAGAGCACGACCTGGACGAGTTCAAGCAGGAGCTCGAATCAGCTCAGGAGCTCCTGTACGCGTCGGACCGGTGGGCCCTCCTCCTCATCTTCCAGGCACTCGACGCCGCTGGCAAGGACGGGACGATCAAGCACGTCATGTCGGGGGTGAACCCCCAGGGGTGCCAGGTGTCCTCGTTCAAGCAGCCTTCGGCCCTCGAGCTCCGCCACGACTTCCTGTGGCGCAGTGCCACGTCGCTGCCCGAGCGGGGGAGGATCGGCATCTTCAACCGCTCCTACTACGAGGAGGTCCTGGTCGTCCGGGTCCACCCCGACCTCCTCGCCGGACAGCGACTTCCGCCCCACCCGGCCCCGGGCCCGCACCTGTGGAAGGAGCGGTTCGAGGACATCAACGCCTTCGAGCGACACCTGGTCCGCAACGGCACCCGCGTGGTGAAGTTCTTCCTCCACGTCTCGGCGGGCGAGCAGCGCGCGAGGTTCCTCGCCCGCCTCGACGACCCGACGAAACAGTGGAAGTTCTCGCCTGCCGATCTCGCCGAGCGGGCCCACTTCGACGAGTACCAGCACGCCTACGAGGAGGCCATCACGGCCACGTCGACGCCCTGGGCACCGTGGTACGTGATCCCAGCCGACCACAAGCCGGCCATGCGGGCACTGGTCGGCGGGATCGTGGTCGACGTCATCGGCCAGCTCGATCTCCATGTGCCGGAGGTCGCGCCGGACGTCGCCGCCGAGCTGGAGTCGGCCCGCAGGGCCCTCGGCGAGGGCTGAGGTCGCCGGGCGACGACCGACCGGGTGGACACCTCCACCCGTCCATCCACCCGAGAATCCACCCTCGAGCTGACGACCGGGCGGCCGGGACATCGGACGATGGGTCCATGACCACCACCGACTGGATCATCGACCTGGCCCTCATCGGCGTCGTCTTCCTGCAGGTCCGGAGCCGCCGGATCAGCCGGCTCCTCGTCCTCGTCCCCGTGGGACTGGCAGCATGGGCCGCGTCGGCGTACCTCAGGGTCATCCCCACCGGCGGCAACGACCTCCTCCTCATCGGGCTCGGCCTGAGCCTCGGTGTCGGCCTCGGTCTGCTGGCCGGGGTGTCCACGAAGGTCACCGCGGACGGCGAGGGGTACCCGGTCTCGCAGGCCGGCGCAGCCGCCGCCATCTTCTGGCTGGTGGGCGTCGGGGCCCGCTTCGCCTTCCAGCTCTACGCCACCCACGGAGGTGCACACGCCATCGCCCGGTTCTCCGCCTCCCACTCGATCACGTCGAGCGACGCCTGGACGGCGGCGCTCGTGCTCATGGCCATCGGGGAGGCACTCCTCCGCACCGGGGTCGTCGCCTACCGCGGCTACCGGGTGGCGCCCGATCGCTTCCTCGCCCGAACGAGCATGATGGGTGTTGGTGATCGCGCTCAATGAATCGGCAGCGGGTGTCCGCCACCCCCTGGCGCTCGGGCTCAATCTTGCGTCGCTCGGTGCGCTGGTGCTCGGCATTGCCACCAGGGCCCACCTGGGCCTCGGTGGCGGCCCACTGGCGGCGCTCCTACTCCTGGTCGGCTCGACAGCCGGGTGGATCGGATGGCTGGTCGGTCGGGGCCGGGACGTTCCGTGGCTCACGGCTGTCTCCATCGCGACGTTCGGACTCGCCGGTGGCGCCCTCACCGTCTTCGCCCCCCTCGCACTGGTCTTCGTCGGCGTGGCTGCCCTGGGTGCGGCGATGGCCTGGGATCCCCACGTGGCGGCGTGGATCGCCCTCTCCGGCCCGGTCGCCATGGCGATCACCGTGGCGGCGACCGGGACGTCCAACGACTATCTGGGCGCCGGCGCGGCCGCCGTCATCGCCGGAGGGGCGATGGGGTTCAGCCGCCGCCAGTCCCTCCGGGCGGCGGCCCGGGCGGCCGAGACCCAGGTGAGCGAGGCCCGTGCCGAAGCCGAACGGGCCCGCGCCGAGCTCCTCGCCGGCCGGAACCATCTCGCCCGTGAACTGCACGACGTCCTGGCCCACACGCTCTCGGCCCTGTCCCTGCGGCTGGAGGCCCTCGACGCGGTCGTGACCTCCGGCGGTGACGCACGGCGCGAGCTCGACCTGGTCAAGCGGCTGGTGAGGGACGGCCTGGACGAGGCTCGTGGGGCGGTGCGGGCACTGCGGGAGGACTCGCCCTCGCTCGAGGACGCACTGACCATCCTGGCCAGGGACCGGGGAGCGGCGCTGGACGTCAGCGGGCAGACGAGGCGTGTCGGCCCCGACGTCGGGCTCGCCCTCTACCGGGTGGCCCAGGAGGCCCTGACCAACGTGGTCAAGCACGCACCCGGTGCCACGGCGAAGATGAGCCTGGTGTTCGCCGACGGGTCCGTCTGCTTGGCGGTCATGGACGAGTACGGCGGTGTCCACTCGGAGGCGGACCGGTCCCCGCTCTCGGGGGCAGGTGGCGGCTACGGGATCCAGGGGATCAAGGAACGGATCCTGCTGCTCGGGGGGCGTGTCGAGGCGGGGCCGACCGAGAACGGCTGGAGGGTCCACGCAGAGGTGCCGGCGTGAGGGTGGTCATCGCCGATGACCAGCGTGTGGTCCGGGAGGGCCTGGCCACGATCGTCGGGACCCTGGACGGCGTGGAAGTCGTGGGCCTCGCCGCCGACGGCGAGGAGGCAGCTTCGATGGTCGACGAGCTCGGTCCCGACGTGGTGCTGATGGATCTGAGGATGCCGGTCATGGACGGTGTCGACGCCACCGTCGCCATCCGGGCCCGTCACCCGGGGACCCACGTCGTCGTCCTCACCACCTACGCCGACGACGAGTCGGTGATGGCCGCCATGAGCGCCGGTGCTTCGGGGTACCTCACCAAGGACGCGACCCGCGACGACATCCGCAGGGCCCTCGAGGCCGCGGCGGCCGGCCAGGCGGTGCTCGACGGCGCGGTCCGGGCCACCCTGGTCCGGGCGGCCGCCGCCGGAACGTCCCGTGCCGCTCCAACGGGCCGGCCGCTCCCGGACGGGCTGACCGACCGGGAGGGGGAGGTCCTCGCGCTGATCGCCCAGGGCCTCTCGAACAGCGAGATCGCCTCGCGCCTGTTCGTCGCCGAGGCCACTGTGAAGACCCACATCAACCGGATCTTCGCCAAGACGAGCAGCCGGGACCGGGCCCAGGCCGCCGTCTACGCGCATGAGCACGGGCTGGTCGGGGGTCACACGGCTCCACGGCGCTGACAGGTCGGTCTCTGGGATCAGCCATCGATCGGTGCTGCCCCGGCGGCCGTCCGCACAGGCCCGAGTGCTCCCACTCAGGGATCTGAGATGACCCACCTACTCCTCACCCGGGGACAGCATCTGTGCCGGCGGCGGCCCATCACCGCTGCCTCGGTGGGTCGACCTGCGTACGATCTGGCGTGCGGGCACGCTCACCCAACGACCTCGGACGAGGAGCCGGATGAACCAGGACCACTGGATCAAGACGAGGACGCCGGAGTCCCGCGCCCTGGTCGAACAGGTCAAGGTGGCAACCCGGCTCTCGGCCGAGCTCAGCTCCCACTGCATGGACGAGCCCGACGCCATCCGGACGCTCTTCGAGGAGCTGATCGGCAAGCCCGTCGGAAAAGCGTTCACGCTGATCCCTCCCTTCTACGCCGACCACGGCCCGAACATCACCGTCGGTCACACCGTGTTCATCGGGCCCAACTGCTCGTTCACCGGCCACGCGCCCATCGACATCGCGGACGAGGTGATGATCGCCCACAAGGTGAACCTCGTGACCTCGGGGCATCCGGTCGAGCCAGGACGACGGCGCGAGTACATCACCGCAGCACCGATCTCGCTTGGTCCGAACGTGTGGATCGGGGCGGCGGCGACGGTGCTGCCCGGCGTGCGCATCGGGGAGGGCTCCGTCGTCGCTGCGGGTGCAGTCGTCACGCGGGACGTCGCCCCGGCGACGCTCGTCGCCGGTGTCCCCGCGCAGGTCGTCCGGACGCTCTAGCGCTGTGCCGCGGTCGGACCGACCCGGCTGGCGGCACACACCCCACGGCGCTCGGCACGCACCTCAGCGGGTCGACACCGACCATGCGGAGACGGCATCACGCCGCAAGCTGGTACGATGTCCGCAGCCGAAACGCCTGGCAACCATGCCGGCGTCAGCTCACTGATACCGAGTGGAGTTCTCCTCAGGTTGCGGTGCGCGACCTCGAGAACGGAGTCTCCGGTGACCTCAGTAGCCCTGGGCGCAGACGCGCCCGCCCCTCCCCACGCCGACCTGCGGGTCGTCCCGCCCGCCGAGCAGGGATTCGACCAGCTCGGTGTGCCGGCCGACCTCTGCGACGCCCTCGCCCGGCTCGGCATCTCGACCCCGCTGCCCATCCAGGCAGTGACCGTGCCCGACGCACTGTCCGGTCGGGACGTGTCGGCCAAGGCGCCGACGGGCTCGGGCAAGACACTCGCCTTCTCGGTGCCACTGGCTGCTCGGGTGTCACGGGCCGCAGCCCGCAAGCCGCGGGGGTTGGTCCTTGCGCCGACCCGGGAGCTCGCCACCCAGATCGCCGACACCCTCCGTCCACTGCTGGCCCCGCGCAAGCTGCGCGTCCACACCTTCTTCGGTGGCGTCGGCTTCGGAGGCCAGCGCAGCGCCCTGGCCCGAGGCGTCGACGTCGCCGTGGCCTGTCCCGGCCGGCTCGAGGACCTGATGCGGCAGCGGGCCATCGATCTCTCCGATGTGGAGCTCGTCGTCGTGGACGAGGCAGACCGGATGGCCGACATGGGGTTCCTGCCAGCCGTGCGCCGGATCCTCGACGCGACGGCGCCTGACCGCCAGACGCTCCTGTTCTCGGCGACGCTCGACGGGGCCGTGGACGTCCTCGTCCGTAGCTACCAGCGCGATCCGGCCCGTCACGAGGTGGCGACTCCCGAGGATGACCTCACCAAGGTGACGCACCGGTTCGAGCCGGTGGCCCTGTCCGACCGGACGGCCGTGTGTGCCGAGCTGGCCGGCGAGGGTGGGTCGACCATCGTCTTCGTGCGCACCAAGCACGGGGCCGACCGGCTGGCCAGGCAGCTCACCCACAGCGGGGTGCCGGCCGAGCCGATCCACGGTGGCCGGAGCCAGGGTCAGCGTGAGCGCACGCTTGCGTCGTTCCGTTCGGGCCGGGTGGGCGTGCTGGTGGCGACCGATGTCGCCGCCCGAGGGATCCACGTGGACGGGGTGGCCCGGGTGGTCCACTACGACCTCCCGGCAGACGCGAAGGACTACGTCCATCGTTCGGGCCGGACGGCTCGGGCCGGTGCGACCGGCACGGTCATCGCGTTGGTGCCGCCGGAGCAGCGGGCCGCGGCTGCCGCCCTCAAGCGAGCTGTCGGGCTCGGCGGGTCAGAGCACCCGGGAGATGCGAGCGCCGGAGCAGGCACCGGCCAGCGGCGCCGGCAGGTGCCCGCCAACCAGCGGCGCCGGCAGGTGCCGGCCAACCAGCAGCGCAGCTCGTCAGGCGCCGGCAGGAATTCTGCGGCCCGGAGCCGGTTCGGCGAGCGATCCACGGCTGGCGGTGCGGGCGGTCAAAGTGCCCGGAGGGACGGGCAGCAGCAGGCGGGCAGCACGCAGGGCGGCGCTCGCCGATCGTCCCAGGGCGGTGTCGGGCAGACCGAGCGTGCCGGGCAGACGGAGCGTGCCGGTCGGGCAGAGCGCACCGGGCGGACCGAGCGTGCCGGGAGGACCGAGTGGACTGCCGGCGGGCGGACCAGCGGCCGGCCCGTCCGCGGGAAGGGTCACCAGCACGCCGGATCGTCACGCCGGGCAGCGCCTTCGGGCGGCACCCGGGGTCGCTGAGCAGGGAGCACCCGGCCTGGCCTGGACAGGCCGGGTGCCATCCGGCAGTGGGGCGGCACTGGGGTGGGATCGACCGCTGCCGTAGGATCTGCGCCGTTGCCGGCAATGGTGCCGCGACAGATCGAAAGGGCAACCCGTGAAGCTCTCGATGGTGCTCAACTACGCAGGCGATCCGAAGTCGGCCGCAGCCGAAGCGCGCGACCTCGAATCAGCCGGCGTCGACATGGTGTGGGTGTCGGAGCTCTACAGCTTCGACGCGGTGAGCATCCTCGGCTACCTGGCGGCCGTCACCGAGCGGATGGAGCTCGCCTCGGGGATCCTGCCGCTCTACTCACGCACTCCGACGTTGATGGGCATGACCGCCGCCGGGCTCGACGCCGTGTCGGGCGGGCGCTTCGTCCTCGGGCTCGGTGCCTCGGGCCCGCAGGTGATCGAGGGCTGGCACGGCGTCCCCTACGTCAAGCCGCTGACCGCCACCCGCGAGACCATCGACATCTGCCGCCTGGTGTGGGCACGCGAGCGGGTCGTCTACGACGGCGAGCTGTACACGCTGCCGCTCCCCCCGGACCAGGGGACGGGGTTGGGCAAGCCGCTGAAGCTGATCAACCACCCGGTCCGCTCGCGCATCCCGATCTACCTGGCCAGCCTGGGCCACAAGAACGTGGAGCTGACCGCGGAGCTGGCTGACGGCTGGCTCCCGGTCTTCTTCCATCCGGACAAGGCCGGCGACGTGTGGGGCGACGACCTGGCCGCCGGTGCGGCCAAGCGCCCCGCCGACCTTGCGCCACTCGAGATCGTCGCCGGCGGGATCGTGTCGGTCTGCGACGAGGACCAGGCAGCCGGCCTCCGCAACGCGGGCCGGGGCATGACGGCGCTCTACGTCGGCGGCATGGGGGCCAAGGGGAAGAACTTCTACAACAACATCTTCTGCCGCTACGGCTACGAGGAGGAGGCGGAGAAGATCCAGGACCTCTACCTCGACGGGAAGAAGGCCGAGGCCGAGGCACTCGTCCCCGACGAGTTCCTCGACGCGGTGGCGATGGTCGGGGACGAGGGCAAGGTGCGCGAGCGGATCGAGGCGTACCGGGCGGCCGGCGTCACCCGTCTCAGCATCGCTCCGGTGGCGGAGGACAGGCTGGCACTGGTCGAGAAGATCCGGGAGTGGGCCGGCGATGCCTGAGGCCGGAGGCGTGCGCCACCGCTAGTGCCGGCCGGCGTCACCCGGCACTGTCGCCGAACGCCACCGGGCGTGTGGTGGACGCCGGCGGAGGAACGGGGAGCCACGCGTGCGCATCCTGATGAACTCGGAGCACCTGTCGCCCAACACGGGCATCTCGGTGCACACGGTGGAGGTGGCCGAGGCCCTCGCCGCGCGGGGCCACGAGATCGACCTCCTCTACATGCGGGACGGGCCCTTCGCTGACCGGTACGCGGCGTTCTGCCGGTCGATGACGAGAGTGCCGGTGTTCGACCTCGGCGTGCGGCGCGCCTGGCGCGATGCGCCCCGGCTGGTGCCGGCCGTCGTGGCCGGCGCGCGATCGCGTCCCGACGTGATCTACGCCAACCGGTTCCGCCCCCTCCCGTGGGCGCTCGCCACCGGATGGCTCGCCCGGGCACCCGTCGTGTGCCACCTGCACGGTCTCATCGGGATCGACCACCCGACGGTCAACCGGATGCTGGGACGGCACACCGAGCAGTTCCTCGCCGTCTCGCAGTTCGTGAAGGACGCGTTCGTCGAGTGGGGGGGTGACGCGACCCGGGTCGGTGTGGTCCACAACGGGATCGACCCGGCTGCGTACCCGGTCGGCGGGAGCGAGGAGCGGCGGGCGGCCAGGCGTGAGCTGGGCATCCCCGAAGACGGGGACCTGGTCCTCTTCTGCGGGCGGATCGATCCGACGAAGGGGGTCGACCTCCTCCTCGATGCGGTGGCGCTGGCCGACCCCGCGGGGTCGTGGCTGGGTGCCGTCGTCATGGGCCCGGTGGGTGACGAGGCGTACGCGGCCCGGCTCCGCCGGCATCCGGTGGCGTCCAGGACCCACTGGGTGCCCATGCGCACCGACGTCGTCACCGGCTACCACGCGGCCGACGTGATCGCCGTGCCATCCCGGATCGACGAGGCGTTCGGACGGGTGGTGATCGAGGGGCTGGCGACGGGCCGGCCGGTGGTCGCCACCGCGGTGGGCGGGGTGCCCGAGGTGCTCGGAAGGGAGCTCGCCGACTTCGTCGTGCCCCGGGACGACGCAGGAGCGCTTGCGGCAGCCATCGCCCGCGCCTTCAGCCTGCGAAGCTCGGAGCCGGGCCTCGGCGCCCGCTGCGCCGCCTACGTGTCCGAACGCTTCACCATCGACCGGCAGGTCGATGCGGTGGAGGCGTCCCTCGCCGCCGCAGCCAGGGGGCGGCGCTCCGGCGCTCGCCACTGACGGGGGATCGTTGCCTCCGGGGGATTCTGTCAGTATCATTGCCATATATCTCGGCGACCCAGGGAAGGACCGTCTCCCGAGACCACTCCGCCCGCCCCATCCCGACGCCCCGGCCCCCGTGCCACCCCTAGGCATCAGGCCGGTCTCCCGGCTGCGGTCCTGCACCCCGTACCGCAGCCGGCATCTGGCGCCGCAATCTCTGTGCCGGCGCCGTCCGGCGTCGGGGTGGGGCGGCGGTCACCCGCCGGCAACCACCGCCCTCGACACACCAGCGAAGGTGCACAGGTAGAGGTCGCGCTCGAAGCCGACGGCAGGGAAGATCACCGACTGCACCGGACTACCGGTGTCGGCACGAGCCAGCTCGTCTCCGGTGACCACGTCGAGCACGACCACCTGTTCCGCGCCGCGCTTCCGGTCGAAGTCGCCGGTGACGATCTCGCCACTGTCGGGCAGCAGGATCATGTGGGGAGCGTGGTCCTGGGTGCGTGTCCACGTGGGCACGATCGGCGCACCGGCCGGCGCACCTGCTCCGATGTCGAACCCGGCCAGGACGCCATTGCCCGAGTCGAAGCCGACGGCGACGCCCCGTTCGGCGTCGATGAGCGGCGGATTGGCGATGAGGCCGCCGGACAGGCCCGAGACCTCGGCCATGGTGACGACGCCCGTGGCCAGGTCGACGCGCACCAGATGGAGCGGCACCGTCGACACGCCGTGGCCGTGGAGCGTCCCGTCGTAGGCGTCGCTGCCCTCACCGTCATCGAGGAACCAGGCGGTGGTGCCGGTGATGACGGCGTCCCACCCGTAGGTCTGGCCGTCGGCCGTCCGGTAGGTGGCACGGATGCCCTCGGTGGGCCGGAACCCACCGTCCCACGGGACCGAGAAGAAGCTCGAATCGCCCACCACGAACACGGTGTCGCCGTCGGCCGAGAGCCGCGCGATCGATGCTTCGGGAAGGGTGCACCGGTCGACGATCGCAAGCGTGTCGGGGTCGAGCGCCACCAGCTCACAGGGTGCGCGGTCGGCGGCGGGCACGTGATGGCCGGGCCGGCTGGCGGCGGAGTTCTTGGTGACGACGGTGCCGTCCGGCAGGACGACGAAGCCGTTGTAGGGGGCGACCACCGGGAGCTCCGACGACGCCTCGACGACCAGGTCGGGCGACAGGCGGTGGGCGTGGTTGCCGAAGACGACGATGAGCGAGCCGTTGGCGTGGGCGGCGATGCTGCCCGGCCATGCCGGCCCACCAGGTAGGTCCACCGAACGGGCCAGGGGATCGAGGGAGTGCGGATCGAGCCGCTCGACGAACGAGGTGGCGTCGTCACCGGCCGTGTGGCCGAGCAGGAACACCTCGCCCGGATCGCGGGTGACCACCATCGTCGAGGCGATCACCATCCGCGACGTCACCTCGAGGCGGGGGGCGCTGCCTGGGGCCACTGTGGCGGCCGGGTCAGCCGTGTCGCCCGTGCCGGCCGTGTCGCCCGGGTGCCGCACGAAGCTCCGCCCCGTCGCCCCCCACCCGGCCGCGCTCACCTGGCGCCGTGCCGGCCCTCCGTCCTCGCACGACCACGGCGAAGGCCAGTAGCCGGGTGCCGGCGCCGCCCCCGGAGCGTGCACACCACCGGGCGAACTCGATGGACCCGATGCCTCGCTCATACGGGGGCCTCCAGCAGCAGGTGCGGCGAACGGACGGGCGGCTGGTGGTCCTCCAGGTCGGCGACCAGGTCGTCGCGCAGCGCCCGGCGGTCGGGGTCGTCCCACAGGTTGACCTGCTGGAGGGGGTCCTCGTCCAGGTCGTAGAGCTCGCCTTCGGAGCCGTCGTGGCATGTGCCCGACCGGTACGCGGTGCAGACGAAGTGGTCACGCATCATCGTCCGCAGGTGGACGTCGATGCCGAAGATGGCGCTGTCCCATTCGGTGAGGACCCGCTCGAAACCTCTGGCCTCGGCGTCGGCGTCGGAGACGGGAAGGGATCTGCCCTGCATCCACGAGGGGGCCTCGACTCCGGCGATGGCACAGAAGGTGGGGGCCAGGTCGACCAGGCCCACCGGCCGGGTGACCACCGCCGGCGCCGCCGGCATCGCCGGCTCTGCCTCCGTGCCGGTCACCGGACCGGTCCGTGCCGATCTGGCCGGCCGCCAGACGAGGGGCAGCCGCATGAGCGCGTCGACGTGGTACGGACCCTTGAAGAGGAGGCCGTAGTCCCCACCCAGCTCGCCGTGATCGGTGGTGAAGATGACGTCCACGTCGTCACCCCAGCCCCGCCGCTCGATGGCGGCGAGCACGCGCCCGAGGGCTTCGTCGATCAGTTCGCACTCGACGGCATCGCGGGCCAGGACCTCGCGGAGCTGGTCGGCGGTGAGCGATGCCGGCACCCACCTCGCCGGCGCCTCGTAGTTGGTGACGAGCTCGCCGTCGTACCAGAGGCGCCAGTGGCGCGGCTTGTCCCCGATGATCCGCTCCCGGTCGCCAGCCCGTTCCGGGTAGCCGGCAGGAAGGGGCACGTCGTGCCAGTCGACCCGGCCCACCTCCGACTGGGGTGGGTCCCACGGATGGTGGGGGTCGGGGAAGCTCATCCAGCAGAACCAGTCGTCCTCGGCACCGAGCGACTCGAGCCAGCCGATCGTCCGGTCGGCCACCCAGTCGGTGTGGTACCAGCTGCGGTCGATCGGGTTCACCTTCACCTGGGGTGCGCCGGTGTCGCCGCCGCCCTCGTCGTTCACCTGGAGCGAGCCGTCGAGCACCTGGTAGAAGCCGCCGACGGCCTCGGGGTGCTCGGTGACCAGCCACCGGGCGTAGTGGAGGGGACCGGCGGGTCCGTGGGTGGCCGACTCCATGTGCTCGAACCCCCGGTGCGTCCGCCCCGCAGGCAGCCCTACCCGGCTCATGGCGTTCTCCTCGAAGCGGAGGAACGGGTCCAGGTAGGGCTGGAAGTGCGCCTTGCCGATGAGCGCGGTGCGGTAGCCGGAACGGTGGAGCACGTCGGCGACCGAGGGAGCGTCCACCGGCAGCGGCACGCCGTTCATCCACACCCCGTGGGTCGAGGGATGTTGACCGGTGAGCATCGTGGAGCGGGACGGCATGCACACCACGGACTGGGGGTGGGCCCGTTCGAACCGGATGCCGTCGGCGGCGAGGGCATCGACGACCGGCGTGCGGGCGATCGTGCCGCCGTTGCACCCCAGGGTGTCGTAACGCTGCTGGTCGGTCGTGACGAAGAGGATCTTGCGACCCATCGGTCCTCCTGGGGGCTCGGTTCGTTTTCGTTTGTGGGGGCGGGCCTGCGGTCTGCGGCTCGGCCGTCAGGTGGCCGCGTGCGCAGGCTCGTGCGACGGAGCGTCGTGACCTGCCGGAGCGGACCGGTCGAGCAGGTCCGCCAGGTTGACGAGCGCCTGGCCCGTCGCCCCGCCGATCACCAGTGCCAGCGTGGCGGGATCGGCGTCGGTTCCGTAGACGACGAGGGAGGTGCGGTCGCCGAGGTCGATGACGTCGATGGTCCCCAGGTGCTCCTTGAAGAGCGGGGCGGTGATCCGGTACTGGAACCGGCGCTGGAGGGGGTCGATGGTGAGGAGCTGCTCGGGCATGGGGATGCCGCTCCTGGTGGTGATGACGCGGGTGTCGCCGTCGACCTCGCAGGCGGTCACTCCCGGGAACCACTCATGCAGCCGCGTGGGATCGCCGACGAGCGCCCACACCTCATCGGCCGGGTGGAGGATGCGCAACTCGCGTCGGATCGAGGCGCGTGCGGGCGTCACGACGGGCCTTCCCGATCGCCGTCGCCACCCCCGGCCGTCCCGCCACCCCCGTCACTCCCGCCGTCCCCGTCACTCCCGCCGCTCCCGGCGACGAACCCGGCTGCCGCCTCGCCCATCTCCCCCGTGACGAGCAGCGCCTCGACGGCGCCGGCCATGGCCGCCTTCGCCCGGTGGGTTGCCAGCGCCTGGTCGTTGCAGAGGAGCTGGAAGGACTCGAAGGACGTGACGACATCGAGCGCAGCGAGGGCCAGGGATGATCGGGGTGTGCCCATGGCGGCCAGCTCGGCGCCGAACAGCTCCACAAGCTGGGCGCGCAGGTAGGCGCGCCCCTGGGCCAGCTCGGACGCGATGGTGGACTGGAACGGCGCCTGCAGGCGCGACACGGTGGCGGCCGGTGCCACGGCGTCGAAGAGCCGGAAGCGTTGCTCCACCAGCGCAGTGGCACGGACATGGAGAGGGGCGTCGACCCCGGCGTCGATGGTGAGGAGGGGCAGCGCCCGCTGCTGCTGTCGGCGGACGGCGGAGCGCATCAGGTCGTCGACGTCGTCGAAGTAGCGGAAGAGCGACCGGGACGACAGGCCGGCTCGTTCGGCGATCTCGGTCGAGCTGGGCCGGAGGTTGCCGTCGCGGTACAGGTCGAGCAAGGCGTCGACCACCGACGCACGGTTGCGCTGGCGCCGGTAGCGGCGGCCGTCCTCCTCGACCGGCTCGTCGGCGGTGTCGTCGACACCGCCGAAGGTGGCGCTCCGATCCCGCAGCAGTCCGGAGGTGGTGTACGGGCGACCCGGACCGGTCGGCGTGCTCATATGGTGAACGCCATGTTGGTGGCCAGTTGCCTGGCCAGGTCCTGGTCGCCTCCCAGCTCCACCTGGTCGACCACCGACCCGGGATCGACCCGTCCGCCGGTGAGCCGCATGAAGAGCGGGAAGGGGAGGGTGATGGACACGGACGGCTGGCCGGGGAGCTGGTCGACGACCCGGGCTCTGCCGTCGACGACGACGTGGAGGTCCCGCTCGATCGGCCCGGTGAGGCGGATGCGCACGGTGCTCCCGTCCGGCATGCCAGCACGCTTTCCGACGATGTATCCCAGGCTGCCCACCACCTCCGACAGGGACTGCTCGGCGACGGGACCCGACTCGTTGCCGGGGATCCCCACCGCCCAGCGGATGTCCTGCTCGTGCATCCACGAGTCGAAGACCCGCACCTCCATGAAGCGGGCGTAGGTCCCCGGACCGACCGGCGTCCACGACGGAGCTTCGTACTCTTCCGGTGTCATGGCCTCGAGCTGGGCCAGCCGGATCGCGGTGATCTCCTCGAAGCCGTCGCGCAGCTCGGCGTGGGAGACGGCCCGGAGGGCGACGATCCACGCCTCGTTCATCTTCGCGATGTCGTTACGGACATGGCTGGTGTCTGCGTCGTCCGGCAGCGGCGGTGGCGGGTCGCCACCGGCCAACTGGCGTTCGCCACCGACGATGTGCGAGACGACATCGTGGACGTCCCAGCCCGGGAGCGCCGGTGCGGACCACTGGGCGTCGTCGAGCTGTCCGAGCAGCGTGCCGATCGATCCCCAGGCGTCGCGCAGGAGCCCCACGATCCGATCCCGGGTCGCCCCCGGATCGCCGGTCCCCGTTCCCGGTCCATTCGAACCTTGGTCAGTCATGGTGTCCCTCCTCGCATGCGCAGGCGTACCCACCGGTGCGGTCGGTCCCGGCTCCGGGCACGTCACGGTAGACGAGTTCCATGCCGCAGCGGCTGCCCATCGGGCCCCTGCGCGCCACTGCGTCCGTCACGTTCCGGCCACGGTCGCCGACGGCGTGCCATCCGAGGCGGTGCGGTCGGCACCGACCCTGGAGAAGTCGATGACGGTTCCCCGGTTGATGCTCACCCAGTCCCGTGCCTCGAGGTAGGGGCGGAACTGCTCGACGATGAAGCGCTCGTCCGCCGCCGTCTTCGGGCGCTGGAGCTCGTAGAGGTGGGGGAATTCGGTCCATGCCACCACCGCGTCCCACAGCCGTACGGCTGCGTCGCCGGTCGGGGGATCGAGCAGGACCGGACCGAACAAGCACTGACCGTCAGGGAAGAAGAGCGTCGGTACCCCGAAGCCCTTGGCGTCGATGACCCTCTGATGCTCGGCGTGGACCTCGTCGTTGGTCGTGGGATCGGCGATGGCCGCGTCGACGATGGCCGGGTCGAGGCCGAGCTCCTCGAGCAGCGCTCTGGCCACGTCGGGCACATGGGGCTTGTGGCCCTCCTCGTGCAGGGCGCGCCCGGCACGCTCGTACCAGGCGTCGAGCAGTGCCATGTCCTGGCGGCGCAGGTAGGCGCCGACCCGCATCATCGACCAGCCATAGGACCACTCGCGCTCCCAGGGGTGCTTCTTCCCCTCGGCCCGGTTCACCTCCTCGAGGCTGAAGAACCGCCAATTGACCTCGATCCCGATCTGTGCCCGCACCTCGCGGATCCACTTCGAGGTCTGGTAGGCGAAGGGGCACATCACATCGAAGTGGAAGTCGACGGAGGTGGGACGTGCGGCGGGCTGCCGTCCGGTCCGGGCAGGTGAGCGTTCGGTCATCGGGCCTCCTGAAGTGGCAGCATCTGCGACCGGAACAGTGTCCCCCGGCGAGCCGCCCGTGTCGTGTCGACCGGTCGTGCCCGTGTGTGGCCCCCGTGCCGATCGTGGCCCACCCTCCGCCACCGACCGGCTGTCGGAGCCGGGTTCGGACGACCGGCACCTGTGGCTGAGCGTAACAGTTGACAGTCAAACTGACAAGTGATTGGATCAGGCGGACGTGGTGTGAATGGTGCCGGTGGTGCCAATGGTGCCGGTGGTGCCGGTGCCCGCCGGCCGAACCAGCAGCACGCACGCTCGGGACGTACCGGGCACATGATCGAGGGGGAAGCGCATGGCAGTCGAGGTGGCATCCGGGCGGGCTTCCGAGCGCGGCATGCGATGATCGGTGAGCCCGAGTTCGGGGGCCGCATCGGCCGCACCCATCTCGACTCCGAGCCGTGGTGGCCGGAACCGCCCGCCGGGATCGGCGGGCCGAACGTCGTCCTCGTCGTGCTGGATGACACGGGGTTCGCCCACTTCGGCTCCTACGGCTCCACCCTGGCCACGCCGGCGATCGACGCCCTGGCCCGCGGGGGCCTCCGCTACACCGGCTTCCACACCACCGCCCTCTGCTCGCCATCGCGCGCCTGCCTGCTGACCGGTCGCAACCACCACGCGGTGGGGATGCGGGGCGTCTCCAACTGGAACAGCGGCTATCCCCACATGCGGGGCGGCATCACCCCCCGTGCGGCCACCGTCGCCGAGCTGCTGCGAGCCCACGGCTACGCCACGTTCGCGGCCGGCAAATGGCACCTCGCTCCCATGCACGAGACGTCGGCCGCGGGGCCGCACACCAATTGGCCGCTCCAGAAGGGATTCGACCGCTACTACGGGTTCCTCCAGGGCGAGACCGACCAGTTCCACCCGGAGCTGACCCACGACAACCACCACGTCGACCCGCCCGGCCGGCCCGAGGACGGCTACCACGTGAGCGAGGACATCGTCGACCGCTCGATGGGATGGATCCGGGACCTGGTCTCGGTCCGCCCCGACCGGCCCTTCTTCCTCTACCTCGCCTTCGGTGCCACCCATGCCCCCCATCAGGCGCCTGAGGCCTACCGCCAGCGGTGGCGGGGTGCGTTCGACGAGGGCTACGACGTGATGCGCCAGCGGTGGTTCGAGCGCCAGCTCGAGCTCGGCATCGTGCCCCCCGGGACCACGCTGGCGCCCCGCAACCCCGGTGTCCCCGCCTGGGACGACCTCACGGCCAACCAGAAGGCGTTCTCCTGCCGGTTGCAGGAGGCCTTCGCCGCCATGCTCGAGCACACCGACGACCAGATCGGCCGGCTGGTCGAGTTCCTGCGCGACCAGGACCTGCTGGACGACACCGTGTTCATGGTCGTCTCCGACAACGGCGCCAGCCAGGAGGGCGGGCCGTTCGGGGTGATGGACGAGTTCAGCTTCTTCAACGGGCACCTGGAGGACATCGACGCCCTGGTGGACAACCGCCTCGACGACATCGGCGGTCCCCACTCCCATTCGAACTACCCGTGGGGGTGGGCCCAGGCCGGCAACTCCCCGCTCCGGTGGTACAAGCAGAACACCTACGGCGGCGGCGTGCGCGATCCGTTCATCGTCCACTGGCCGGGCGGCATCGACCCGTCGCAGGCGGGCTCGATCCGCACCCAGTTCTGCCACGCCGTCGACGTGGCTGCCACCATCCTGGACGTCACCGGCGCGCCGGCGCCCGAGCAATTCGGCGGCCATGTCCAGATCCCCCTGCACGGCCGCTCGATTGCGCCGACGTTCGCCGACGGAGCCGCCCCACCGCCTCGCACCACCCAGTACTTCGAGCAGATGGGGCACCGCGGCATCTACGCGGACGGCTGGAAGGCGACCACCTATCACGTCCAGGGCCACCCCTACGATGCCGACGAGTGGGCCCTCTTTCACCTCGACGAGGACTTCTCCGAGTGCAACGACCTGTCGGCCGACCACCCGGCGAAGCTGGCCGAGATGATCGACCGGTGGTGGTCGGAGGCCGGCGCCATGGGCGTGCTTCCCCTCGACGACCGGACGATCGAGCTCTTCGGGGGGCACACGCAGCCCGGCACGCCCCATGCCTCCCTGACGTACGAGTACCGGCCGCCCATCTCCCACATCCCGGCGGACGCAGCTCCCCTCCTCGGCGCCCGACCGTGGACGATCACCGCGGACGTCGTCGTGGGGGAGGAGGGAGCGCAAGGCGTCCTCTACGCACGCGGGAGCCACAACGTCGGGCAGGTGTTCTTCCTGCACGACGGGAAGCTCCAGTTCGACTACAACGCGCTGGGGACCCACCACCGGGCTGCCGCACCGGTGACGCTGGGTCCCGGCCGCCACGAGCTGTCCGCCCGCCTCGAACGGCACGGGCCAGGAGCGGTCGTCACCATCGCCGCCGACGGCGACGACCTGGCCGCTGTCGAGGTCCCGTGGTTGGCCCGGATGCTGGGCTCGACGGGCATGGACCTGGGGCGCGATTCGCTCTCCACCGTCGTCGACGACTATGCAGGGCCCCATCCGTTCACGGGCCGCCTCGAGCGGGTCGTGGTGGAGGTCCGTTCCCGCCGGACCGATGCGGACGTGGCCGCCGAGGGCCGCAGCGAGTTGGCGCGGGAATGACGGCGCACGTGTCGACGTGCGGGCATGATCGGGGAGCCGGCCAGCAGGCCGGCTGGTGATGGAGCGCCAGTGCCGGCGCCGGAGGAGGGGGCGAAGCCATGGCTGACGGATTGATCCTGGACTCACTGCAGCGGCGCATGCGCGCGCTCCACTCCCTCTACAGCGACGCGCTGGCCACTATGGACCTCGACCAGGTCAACCACTTCGAGCGTGAGGGCGTGGTTCCGATCGCCTTCAGCCTGTTCCACATCGCCAACATGATCGACGCGTCGTTCATGTTGATGACGGGCCAGACCCCGATCTGGGACGACGAGTGGGAGGCCCGGGTGCAGCCAGCCATCGCCGACCACGGCAAGCACCGCACCGTCGACGAGATGGTCCACCAGCGCATCGGGGACTACGAGGCGTTCCAGGCGTACCTCCACGCCGTCTTCGACCGTGTGGAGGCGTGGCTCGACCAGTTGGACCCGGCCGAGCTGAACCGACTGGTGATCGCCCGGCCGTTCCCGGAGCAGATCGCCAGCACCTTCAGTGCCCGGGTGGCCGGCGAGGAGGGCATCACGCTGCTCGATGCGACCGAGTGCTGGATCTACCAACACGGACTGCGCCACATGGGCGAGATCGAGCTCGCCCGCGGGCTCGTCGGACTGGGAGGGATGACCTCATGACATCGTCGATCCGACTGTGGGACCGGAAGCTCGACGCCTACCCGAGCGCCCGGGCACGGGCGGGCTTCCTCTTCGTCATCCTGGCCACCACCATCGTCCTCTACTACCAGGCCTACGTGGGTGGGGCGGTGGGGCCGTCGATCCTCGCCCAGTACCAGATCAGCTTCCACTTCTACCTGAACGTGGTGGTGATCTCGAACGGCATCGGGGCCCTGACCTCGTTGCTGGCGGCGCGGGCCGACCGATGGGGCCGGGCCAACCTGGTGGTGTGGGGGCTGCTCTGCTCCAGCCTGGTCCAGTTCCTCCTGGTCCCCATGGCATCCAACGCCTACGAGTTCGCCGTCTACGTCTCGATCGTCGGCTTCGTCGAGGGGATGGTGCTGGTGGCGACACCCGCGCTGGTGCGGGACTTCTCCCCCCAGGTGCGCCGGGGCGCCGCCATGGGGCTGTGGACCATGGGTCCGGTCCTCGGCAGCCTGGTCGTCACCGAGGTGGCCTCCAACACGCTCGACCACCTGCACGCGTGGCAGGACCAGTACATGATCTCGGGCGTCACCGGGCTGGTCATGTTCGTCATCGCGTTCTTCACGCTCCGGGAGCTGTCACCCGCATTGCGCGACCAGCTGATGGTGTCGGCCCGCGAGCGGGTCCTGGTCGAGGCGCGAGCTCGCGGCATCGACCTCGCCGAGGCCATCCGCCGGCCATGGCGGCAGATGCTCAGACTTGACGTGATCCTGCCTTCGATCGGGATCAGTCTCTTCCTCCTCATCTACTACGCGGCCGTCGGCTTCTTCGTCATCTACTTCACCTCGGTGTTCAACTTCACCCAGGCCCGCTCCAACGGTCTGGGCAACTGGTTCTGGGCCGCCGACGCCGCCGCCGTGATCATCATCGGGCTGATCTCCGACCGGGTGGGGGTGCGCAAGCCGTTCATCCTGGCCGGAACCGTCCTCGGCATCGTGATGACGTCGATCTTCGCCACCCGGGCCACCGACCCAGCCACCACCTACACGTCGTTCATCCTCATCGTCTCGATCCTGTCGTTCGCGCGGGGAACGGCGTACTCGCCGTGGATGACCGCCTTCTCCGAGACGTTGGAACAGCGCAACCCGGCCCTGGTGGCCACCGGCCTGGCCGT
>JAJZDI010000013.1 GCA_021806045.1 Actinomycetes bacterium | reverse complement strand
CCACCTCGACACAGGCCCCGTCGCCTGCTCGCCTTCAACCAGACGTCGAACCTATGGCTCGACGCGTCCTGTCATCAGCGCAACGCCCGCGCAGAAGAGACCTTGACGAGCCGTTCCACATCAGTCGATGATGGAGCTGATCGTCTCCAATCAGGGCGGGAGCTCCACGACGACGACGTCGAGCGGGAGCGGCAGCTGACGGGTGGGCGACGGTCGCCGGGTCGGCACCTCGCCGGCAGGGAGAGCGGACCCAGCCGGCGTGCCCAGCCGGCGTGCCCAGCCGGCGGGGCCGTGACGGGGGCTCAGCCGGCCAGGGCGGCAGCGGCCACGGCGGCCATGGCGTCAGCAAGCCCGGCGCGCTCCTCCCCGGTCAGCAGGCGCTCGATCTGCACGGCGCACAGCCGGTCGGTGATCGCCTCCGCCTCACCGTGGAGGTCGGAGAGCGCCGAGCAGTCGGGGAACGGTTCGGGCCAGCCGAAGAACGCAGCCTGGCCCGGGCCTTCGTTGGTCAGGATGGCCTCGAGGGGCGACAGGCCCACCGCCGTGGTGGCCACCAGGTGGATCGCCCCACGCCACTCCCGCAGGATCTGGCAGAGCTGGGCCACCCGTCCCGGGACGGACGTGGCCCGGGGACGGGTGCGCCAGGCGGCGAACAGCGGCAACCCCGACGCCTCGGCCCCGTCGACCAGCCGCTCGGCCAGGTCCACGAACCGTGCCAGCACGTCCCCGTCCACGCCGGCCAGGTGATCGTCGCCCCACAGGGCGGTCGCCTCCATCATCCGCTCCCCTGCGCCACGGGCACCGTGCACATCACGGCCCTCGGTGTAGAGGAGGGACACGACGTCGGGATTGAACCACCCGAACGCGGCCGCCACCACCTCCGGGTCGACGTCGCCCAGCATGCCTCCGCGACCGGCGAAGTAGAAGGCGAACGGGTTCGCGTACCCTCCCGTCTCGGCCCGTGCCGCCACGTCGGGGCTGAGGAAGATGGCCGTTCCCACGTCGTGGGCGGGATCCGCGATGGCCCGGACGGTGTCGAGTGCGCTCAGTTCTGGCATGGCGACATCATTCCCCACCGCGGCGCCTGGATGCATCGTCGACCAGCCACTCGACCGCCCGCACCAACTCGGCCTTGGTGTTCTCGACGTCGTAGATCTCGCCGAAGGCGAACCAGGAGGACGCGGTCCCCTGGAGAGAAGTCAGCACCACACCGACGGTGCCGTCGAAGTGGGGACTGCCGGCGGCGTCCGGGAACAGGTGCCGGCTGAAGGCGACCATGGCGGCCAGGTGGGCGGGGGCGACGGTGGCCAGGTGGGCACGGAGGGCAGGGCGGGTGCGGGCCGCGGTGGTGAGCTCGAAGAGCGCCTGGATGGTCGGGGACCGGAGCCCCTCCCACAGCACGTCGACGACGGCGGCCACCGGCCTGCCGGCCTCGGCCACGCTGACGACGAGGCGGGCGTTGAGGTCGGCCACCAGCTTGGAGAACAGGTCGTCCACCGTGGCGACCAGCAGATCGTCCTTGGTCGGGAACTGGTTGAAGAGCGCGCCCGAGCTGACCCCGGCCCACTTCGCGATGGCCGCCGTCGACGCCCCGCCGTAGCCGAGCTCGACCAGGCAGGCGAAGGCGGCGTCGAGGAGGCGCTGGCGGGTCGCCTCCCGCTGGTCCTTCCGGCTCCGACGCACGGGTCGCTCTCCACCGGCTCCGCCACCACGTGAGGGTGGCCCAGCCCGGCCCGCGTCCCTCTCCCCTGCCGGGGCCATCGTGGATCCCGGCCCTTCGTCGGTCATCGGCCCTTCGTCGGTCATCGGCCCTTCGTCGGTCATTGACAGAGTGATCACTCTGTGAAAATCTTCCCCAGGATCGTGCGCCGGGGGGCTGTCACCGACGGTGGCAACCGGCGGATCCAAGGGGGAAGCACATGCTGACACGGCTCGGATCGGTGGCGCGACACACCGGTCATGACGGTCGCTCCACGAACACCCGGGGCCCGGGGGCCTCCCGCTCCACCCGGCGAACCTCGACAGCCCGACGCTGGGGGATCCCCGGCCTCCTCGCCACCGCGATGGCCGTGTGCACACTGCTGGTGACGGCGGCCGCGCCCGCCGGTGCGGCGACGACGTACCCGATCGGCGGGCTCGGCACCGCGGTGTCCAACTTCATCTTCAGCCCCGGCGACGTGGCCGGAGCCAACAACTGGAGCTGCAGGCCCACCGCCGCCCATCCCTACCCGGTCGTGCTGGTGCCTGCCACCTTCGCCGACGTGGGCGACAACTGGGTGGCGCTCTCGCCCATGCTGGCCGATGCCGGCTACTGCGTGTACTCCTTCAACTACGGGATGACCTGGTTCTCGTTCGGACGGGTCGGCGGGCTCGGTGACATCGCCGCCTCGGCCCAGACGATGGCGTCGTTCGTGAACAAGGTGCTGGCGGCCACCGGAGCCCACCAGGTGGACGTCGTCGGCCACTCCCAGGGCGGGATGATGCCGAACTACTACATCAAGTTCCTCGGCGGGGCATCGAAGGTCCACACGTTCGTCGGCCTCGCCCCCTCCAACCACGGGACCACACTGTCCGGGCTCGTCACCTTCGGTCAGGACCTGAACCTGCTCGGCTTCGTGAACGACGTCTTCGTCGACACCGGCATGCCCGGGCTCTACGAGCAGGAGGTCGGCTCGCCGTTCCAGCAGCACCTCTTCGCCGGCGGCGACACGGTGCCCGGCCCCCACTACGTGGTGATCGAGACCGACCACGACGAGGTCGTCACCCCGTACACGAACGCCTTCCTGTCGGGACCCAACGTGGAGAACATCCTCCTGCAGTCCCAGTGCCCGTCCGACCCGGTGGGCCACATCGGCCTGTTCCTCGACGGCCCGGCGCTGGCTGACGTCATGAACGCGCTGGCCGGCGGAAGCCCGTCCTACGTACCACCCTGCACCAACTACGGCCTGCCCCTCTGAGGCTCGCCAACCGCTCCCCGCAGCGGTAGCGGGAACGGCACCAGCCGGCGCGGATCACCACGGTCCGCGCCGGCTGGGCCTCCCGCGTTCCACGCTGCGCGCGCCCCGGTGGCCAGGTGGTCCAGTCCCAGGCTCGCTCAGCGCCCAGGCGGCTAGGCGGCTTGGCGAGGGCGACTGGCAGCTCCGATGCCCTTGGACTCCGAACCGCTCCATAGCCGTCGATCGGAGCGGCTACGTTCGGGCGCGCAGGTGATCGTTCTCCATCCAGATGGATTGATCGGTCGCGTCGAGGAGAGTGTGGAGCGACAGTGCGGGTCAGGACGCATGCTCAACGCCCTGGTCGGCCTGCCAGGGTACCTTCGCGTGGTGCCGACCGGGGTAGTCCACCGATGATCGACCCTTGCGATGTCGTCCGGGCCGCCGCGTCGAACAACGCGGCGTTGTGCGACGCGGTCTGCCGGGCCCACGGGATCACAGGCCGCCTCGACGACGACGCGTGGACGAGCTCGGAACGCACCCCGCCGCTGTATCCAGATGCGGTGACGCTGGCGCCAGCCGTCGATGCCGACTCCCTCCTCGCCCGGGTCGACGCCACAGCCGGATGCTCGATCAAGGACAGCTTCTCCATGCTGCCGCTCGATGCCCACGGTTTCGGCATCCTGTTTGAGGCCGACTGGATTGTCCTCCCGCCCGACCGAGTCCCGCCCGCCCGCAGCACCGGCCGCGACCTCGCCTGGCGCGCCGTCAGCGACGCGGCCGAGCTGGGCGCCTGGGAGGACGGCTGGCGGGGCGACGGACCGGTTGGGACTTTTCCCGCCACGGTGCTCGACGGCGACCTCGAGTTCCTGGCAGGCTACGACGGCGATGCGATCACGGCTGGAGTGATCGCCAACCAAACCGACGGAGTCGTCGGCGTGAGCAACATCTTCACCAAGTCGGGCTCGATTCCCGAGATCTGGCCGGGGTGCCTCCACGCCATCGCACGGCGTTTCCCGAATCTTCCCATCGTCGGTTACGAGTCAGGCGCCTCGCTCCGAGCTGCCCTCCGCCACGGGTTCGCGCCGGTCGGTCGGCTGCGGGTGTGGGTGCTAGAGGCAGCGACCGCCGACAAAGCTCCATGATGGCCGGTACCCAGGAGAAGGGCCCGCAGGTCCCAGCGCGCCCATACAGAATGACGACGCCGGCCGGATGATCCAGGCGCTCCGAGTCGGCGATCAGCGCCCTCCTCTAGCTGTCACGGAACGTGACGGTCGCACAGCGCAGGCGTTTCCGGTCGCGGGCTAGGAGACGGCGACCGGCCTCCTGGCGGTGGCCCGCCGACGCGCCGCCTCCACGACCGGGCTGGGTCCGAGCGACCACCGCAGGGCGCGACAGAGGCCGAACGCCGTCACGCGTGCGGCCACCAGATCGGGCCACGACTGGTGCACACCCAGCATGTGCGCGGCCCAGTCGGGCAGGATCGACACCGACGCCCGGGTGAACGCCAGGTGGCCGGCCCGGTCGGCAGCGGCAGCGCCACGCGGCGTGAGGACGAAGCGCACGGCGCCCATGGCCTGGTCGCCGGCGACGAGCTCGGGACGCATGGCATCGAGGTACGCCTCCACCTCTGCCGCCGACTCCGGTACCTCGGTCGCCCCCAGACGCCGGGCCACCTCGGCCACCTCGGCGAAGTACCGGTCGAGCTCGGCGGGCCGGAGGGGCCGCCCGGCGAAGCACTGGTGCGCCCGGGCGAACTGCGCATGCTCTGCCACGTGGACCCACCGCAACAGGTCGGGGTCGGAAGCGGCATAGGGCACGCCGTCAGGACGGACGCCGACCACGGACCGGTGCACGGATCGGACGATGGCGATCAACCGCTCCGCAGTGGCGGTCGAGCCGTAGGTGGTGCCGGCCACGAAGGTGCCGGTCCGGCGGAGCCGCCCGTCCGGGTCGTCCTCGTAGGCGGAGTGGTCCGCCACCCCGGCCATGGCGCCGGGGTGGAGGGCCTGGAGGAGGAGGGACGACACCCCGCCGATCAGCATCGTCGGCGTGTCGGCGTGGACGCGCCACACGACCGACTCCGGTCCGAACAGGCCAGGGTCACCGGGGACGTCCTCGAAGTCGAGCTCGGCCTCGCGGAGTGCCCGGCGCAGCGGAGCAGACAGCGCGTTGCGCACCGGCGCCAGGGGGTCGAGCGTCACCATGCGGTCCTCCTCGTGTTCCGGGGTCACGGCGGCACCCGGGCCACCGGTGCACCTGATCCGGGCCGGCTCGGACCATAATATACCAATGGTAGGTTCATCACGCTCCACGGCAGCCCCCGGGAGCGGCCGTCCGATCCCCGACCATGGCCCGGCCTCCCCGAGTAGCCCGGCCTCCCCGACTCGGGCGGGACGACCGGGGCGACCGCTGGGTCCCCGGCCCGACCCGGACGAGCGCCGGGCGCTCCTGCTGGCTGCGACCCGGGCGGCCATCGCCGATCTGGGCCCCGACGCCTCCATGGCCGCCATCGCCGAGCGGGCCGGGTTCGCCAAGCCCGTCCTCTACGCCACGTTCGCCGACAAGGCGGCGTTGGCCGCCGAGCTGGGGGCGACGATCGCCGCCGAGCTCCGGGCGTCGATCATGGCCGGCGTCGTGTCGGCTTCCTCGCCCGAGGAGGGCCTGCGCCTGGCCATCGACGCCTTCTGCCGGTTCGCCGAGGCCGAGACGGCGCTGTTCCGCTTCTTGGTGCAGGGTGCGGCCGGGTTCGGCAGGGCGTTCGGAGAGCGCCAGCTGCCCGCCGAGGTCGGTGACGCCATGACCGATCTCATCGCCGCCGGGCTCCGTCAGGCCGGTGCCGACCCGGCCATGGCCCCGGCGTGGGGGTACGCCGTCATGGGCGCCGTCTTCATGGCCGCCGACTGGTGGGTGGACACGCACGCGTTGTCCCGGGCCGAGCTGGTCGACCACCTCACATCGCTCCTGTGGGAGGGCATGGGCCGGGCCGTCCAGGTGTAGTCGCCTGAGCGTGCCCATGCCCGGGTCGACACCGCGGACTGCCGGTCACCATGGGAACGATCGGGCACCGAGGAGGGACGGTACGGATTCCCCCGCCGGGACGGGCGGCCGGTAACGTCCGGAGCGACGCGGCCGACCGTCGGCCGGGCAGGACGATGCGAGGTACCGATGGCGCCACCCGCCGACGCAACCGACCACACCCGCCGGGCGCTGGAGGCAGCAGCCGCCGGCCTCGACCTGACCGACACCGCCGACTTCGACGACGCCCGGCGGGGCTTCGTCGCTCCCCTCCCCGACGGCGGGGTCGTCCGCAACGCGGAGGGCCGAGTGGTGTGGGACGCAAACCGGTACGCGTTCGCCGACGCGGGCGACGCCCCCGATACCGTCCACCCCAGCCTGTGGCGCCAGGCCCAGCTGATGAACGTCTCGGGCCTGTTCGAGGTGACCCCTGGCGTCTACCAGGTCCGCAGCGCCGACATCTCCAACGTCGACTTCATCGAGGGCGAGACGGGCGTGATCGTGGTGGACCCCCTCGTCTCCGCAGAACCGGCCCGCATGGCCCTCGACCTCTACCGGGCCCACCGGCCCGGGCGGGAGGTGGTGGCCGTCATCTACACCCACAGCCACATCGACCACTTCGGCGGCGTTCGGGGGGTGGTCACCGACGACCAGCTGGCCGCCGGGTCCGTGCGCATCATCGCCCCGGTGGGCTTCACCGAGGCCGCCCTGTCCGAGAACGTCATCGCCGGCCCGGCCATGGGCCGGCGGGCCTCCTACATGTACGGCATGCACCTGGAGCCGGGGCCACGGGGCGGCATGACGTCCGGGCTCGGGCTGGCCACCTCGTCGGGGTCCGTCGGGTTCGTCGCCCCCACCGAGGAGATCACCGAGGACGTCCAGGAGGTGACGGTGGACGGGGTGCGCTTCACGTTCATGCTCGCCCCCGACACCGAAGCCCCCTCCGAGATGCTCTTCCACCTGCCCGACCACCGGGCCCTGTGCTCGGCGGAGGACGCCACCCACACCCTCCACAACCTCTACACGCCGCGGGGCGCACGCACCCGCGACGCCAAGCGGTGGGCCCACTACATCGACCAGGCCATCCTCCGCTTCGCCGCCGACAGCGACGTCGTCTTCGGGCAACACCACTGGCCGGTGTGGGGGGCCGACCGGGTGGTCGACTTCCTCGAGGGCCAGCGCGACGCCTACAGGTACCTCCACGACCAGACCCTGCGACTGGCCAACGAGGGGTACACCATGCTCGAGATCGCCGAGATGCTCGACGTCCCGAATGCGCTGGGCCCCGCCTGGCACACCCGCAGCTACTACGGCAGCGTGAGCCACAACGTGAAGGCCGTCTACAACTTCTACCTGGGCTACTTCGACGGCAATCCCGCCCGCCTCCACCCCCTGCCCCCCGAGGACGCAGCAGCCCGCTACGTCGAGCTCATGGGGGGCGCCGATGCGGTGGTGGAGCGGGCCAGGGCCTCGTTCGATGCCGGCGAGTACCGGTGGGTGGCCCAGGTGCTCGACCACGTCGTCTTCGCCGACCCCACTCACACCGGGGCCCGCGAGCTTGCCGCTGCGGCCATGGAGCAACTCGCCTACCAGACCGAGAACGCGGTGTGGCGCAACTTCTACCTGACCGGTGCAAAGGAACTGCGTGACGGCCCGCCCCGCACGGCGGCCATGGCCCAGGCCGTCGGCGACATCATCGCCTCCATCCCCGTCGGGACCCTTCTCGACGGCATGGCCGTCCGGCTCGACGGCCCGCGCGCCGCCGGACTCGACCTGATCGTCGCCTTCGACCTGACCGACGGTGCCCGGCACGTGCTCCGGGTCCGCAACGGTGTACTCAACCACTGGCAGGACCGGACCGACCTCGACCCTCAGGCCACCCTCACCATGAACTCCGCCGCCCTGCGCAGAGCGCTGGCCGGCGGCGAGGGCTTCGGTCCCGGCATCGCCTCGGGGGACATCGCCATCGACGGCGACGCCGAGGTGCTCCTCACCCTGGCCGGTCTCTTCGCCCAGCCGGCGGGCGCGTTCCCCATCGTCGAGCCGTGACCGCCGACGCCGAGCCCCTCGGCACCCTGCCGCCCCAGCCGGCCGGGGTCCCGTGGCCGACCGCCGCGTGGCCCGAGGCCGAGGCCGGCCCGCCGGGTCTCGACGGCCTCCTCGACCGGGCCTTCACCGGCGTGTTGGAACGGACCCGCGCCGTGGTGGTCGTCCACGCCGGGCGCCTGGTCGCCTCCCGGTACGGGGCGGATGACGGCCCCGGCACCCTCCTTCCCTCGTGGTCGATGGCCAAATCGGTCCTCCAGCTCCTCCTCGGTGCCCTCGTCGGCGACGGCCTCCTCGACCCCGACGGGCCGGCCGGGCTCCCGGCGTGGTCCGCCCCCGGCGACCCCCGGGCGGCCATCACCGTCGCCGACCTCCTCCGCATGCGGGACGGCCTCGACTTCGCCGAGGACTACGTGGACGGGGACACCTCCGACGCCATCGCCATGCTGTTCGGCGACGGGCACCGCGACGTGGCCGCCTATGCCGCCGCCCGGCCCCTGGCCGCGCCGCCCGGTGAGCGCTTCTCCTACTCCAGCGGCACCACCAACCTGCTCTCGGCGGTGGCCGCCCGGTGCCTCGGCCCGGCCACGTCCGTCGACGGGTTCCTCACCGACCGCATCCTCGGACCCATCGGCGCCAGCTCGGCCGTGCCCGGCGTCGACGAGGCGGGCACGTGGGTGGCCTCGTCGTTCCTGGACATGACGGCTCCCGACTTCGCCCGGGTCGGCCTGCTCGCCCTCCGCGGCGGCGTGTGGGACGGGCGACGACTCGTCCACGAGGGGTGGGTCGACCGCGGCCGCCGGCCCCAGGCCACCGACCCCACCAACGGCGTCCGCTACGGCGAGCACTGGTGGGTGCTCGACGACGGGCGGGGGACGTTCGCCGCCCTCGGCTACGACGGGCAGATCCTGGCCCTGTGCCCGGCCAACGACACCATCGTCCTTCGGCTGGGCTCGCTCGGCGCAGACGACGGCCCCAAGCTGCGCGCGTGGGCTCTCGAGGTGGTGGGCGCCTTCGACGGGTGAGGCCCGGCCGGTTCCCGTGCCCGGACCGACCCGCAGGCGCCGCCGGCAGGCACCGCCTGGGGGTACCGGGGACCCTCCGTGGGGACCGGCGCCACGGGCGGCCGCGCTAGCGTGGACCGCACCCCTCGCCGGCGCTGGACCGAGGGCCCGGCGCACCGACGGCCCCGTACATGCGGTCCCCGGCACGGGCGGCCAGCGCAAACCCGGGGTGATCCCGAACCCGACGGCGTGCCCGTCCACCTGGACGCACGGACGACACACCATCCAAAGGAGACGCAATGACGAGCGACCACCGGCCCGCCGAGTTCAAGGTCGCTGACCTGTCGCTCGCTGCCTTCGGGCGCACCGAGATCACCCTGGCCGAGCACGAGATGCCCGGCCTCATGGCCATGCGGGCCGAGTACGGCGAGTCCAAGCCGCTGGCTGGGGCCCGCATCACCGGATCGCTCCACATGACGATCCAGACGGCCGTGCTCATCGAGACCCTCACCGCCCTGGGCGCCGAGGTCCGGTGGGCCAGCTGCAACATCTTCTCCACCCAGGACCACGCGGCAGCAGCCGTCGCCGTGGGACCCGACGGCACGCCCGACGACCCGAAGGGGATCCCCGTGTTCGCCTGGAAGGGCGAGACCCTGGAGGAGTACTGGTGGTGCACCGAGCAGGCCCTCACGTGGCCGGGCGAGGGACCGACGATGATCCTCGACGACGGGGGGGACGCCACCCTCCTCGTCCACAAGGGCGTCGAGTTCGAGAAGGCCGGCGCGGTGCCCGCCCCGGGACCGGGTGACTCGGAGGAGTACGGCGTCATCCTGTCCGTCCTGGCCCACAGCCTGGCTGAGGATCCCCAGCGGTGGACGACCATCGCCAACGGCATCCGGGGCGTCTCCGAGGAGACGACCACCGGGGTGCACCGGCTGGCCGACATGGAGCGGTCCGGCGAGCTCCTGTTCCCCGCCATCAACGTCAACGACGCAGTGACCAAGTCGAAGTTCGACAACAAGTACGGCTGCCGCCACTCCCTCATCGACGGCATCAACCGGGCCACCGACGTCCTCATCGGCGGCAAGGTCGCCGTGGTCTGCGGCTACGGGGACGTCGGCAAGGGATGCGCCGAGTCCTTGCGGGGCCAGGGGGCCCGGGTGGTGGTGACGGAGATCGACCCCATCTGCGCCCTGCAGGCGGCCATGGACGGCTACCAGGTGGCCACCCTCGACGACGTGGTGGCCGATGCCGACATCTTCGTCACGGCCACCGGCAACCGCGACGTGATCACCGCCGGCCACATGTCGCAGATGAAGCACCAGGCCATCGTGGGCAACATCGGCCACTTCGACAACGAGATCGACATGGCCGGTCTGGCCGCCACCCCCGGGATCGTCCGTGCCGAGGTCAAGCCGCAGGTCGACACGTGGACCTTCCCCGACGGTCACGCGGTGATCGTGCTGTCCGAGGGCCGGCTCCTCAACCTGGGCAACGCCACCGGCCACCCCAGCTTCGTCATGTCGAACTCGTTCACCAACCAGACGATGGCCCAGATCGAGCTGTTCGCCAATGCCTCGACGTACGAGAACAAGGTGTACGTGCTTCCCAAGCACCTCGACGAGAAGGTCGCCCGCCTCCACCTCGACGCACTCGGCGTGCGCCTCACCACCCTCAGCCCCACCCAGGCCGAGTACATCGGCGTGGCGGTGGAGGGGCCCTACAAGCCCGACACCTACCGCTACTGAGGTGGCGAACGCTGGGGGACCCGGTCCGGCCGGCGGCGCCCGGGGCGACCTCGAAGCCACGCGCTACGGCGTCGACGGGCCGGTGGCCACCATCACCCTCCACCGGCCCGAGCGTCTGAACGCGTGGACGCCGACCATGGCCGCCGAGTATCGGGCCCACCTGGCCGCCGCCACCGATGACCCGGCCGTACGGGTCATCGTCGTCACCGGTGCCGGGCGCGGCTTCTGCTCGGGAGCGGAGACCGACGACCTGGCCGGGCACGCCGAGCGGGGCGCCTACGACGCCGGGCACGGCGGCGACGTGGCCACCCCCGGCTACGGGGCCCGCCCCGAGTTCGACGCCGAGCTCGCCTACCACTTCGGGATCCCGAAGCCCATCATCGCCGCCGTCAACGGCCCGGCCGCCGGCATGGGGTTCGCCCTCCAGTGCTACTGCGACCTGCGCTTCGCCGCCCGCAGCGCACGCTTCACCACCGCCCACGGGCGCCTGGGGCTGCCGGCCGCCTTCGGTCTGGCGTGGCTGCTCCCCAAGCTGGTGGGGCTGACCAACGCCATGGACCTGGCCCTCTCCAGCCGGGTGTTCTCCGCCGAGGAAGCGCTCGCCCTCGGCCTGCTGAACGGCGTGGTCGACGACGCCGACCTGGCCGACCACGTGCGGGAGTACGCCATGCGCCTGGCCACCACCGTCTCGCCGGCCTCGCTGGCCGTCACCAAACGCCAGGTCTACGACGCCTTCCACCAGGACGCCGCCACCGCGGTGCGCACGGCGGAGTCGCTGCTCACCCCGATGATGGCCGGCCCCGACTACCGCGAGGGCCTGGCCGCCCTGCGTGAGAAGCGACCGCCGTCCTTCGGGGGGTCACCGCCCCCCGGCTGGGGCTGACCCCCGGGCCGCCGGGGAGCCGGGCCGAACGGCGGGTCGGGGCCGTCGTGCGTGCCAGCCACCGGCGGACGGCCGCGGCCACCTCTGCCTCCCGGCCGCCCAGACCGTGGTCGCCACCGTCGATCCACACATGGGTGACCGGGCCCCGGATGGCCCTGGTCGCCGCCACCAGCTCCTCCGGTGCGCCGAAGGCGTCCCTCGTGCCCGAGATGAACAGGCACGGCACGCGCAGCGCGGCGAAGTGATCGGTCCGCAGCCGCTCGGGCCGGCCGGGCGGGTGCAGGGGGTAGCTCACCAGGACGAGGCCGGCCACGACCTGCCCCTCTGCCACCGCCATCGAGCACATGCGGCCGCCCATCGACCGCCCACCCAGGGCGATGCGGTCCCCGTCCACACCGAGGCGACGGGCCAACGCGTCGGCCGCGGACCGGACCGTCTGGATGAGCACCGGGGGTCGGTCGGGTGCCCGCCGCCCGGCGATGCGGTACGGGAAGTCGACCCGGTCGACGGCGATGCCGAGGGGGGCGAGCGACGCCTCCACGGCGAGCAGGCTCGGGTGGTCACGCCCGGATCCGGCACCCGGTGTGAGCACCAGGCCCGCCGGAGACCACGGCCGGCCGGTCACGTCGAGGGCACCCGCCAGCCACGTGCCTCGGCGATCTCCCGGCACGTGGGGCACAGCGGGTAGCGGCCCGGGTCACGCCCGGGCACCCAGACCTTGCCGCACAGGGCCCGCACCGCCGTGCCGTTAACCATGCCCTCGACCACCGAGGGCCCCGTCGCCACGAACCCGTCCCCCCCGCCTTCGGCGGGGCGGAAGCCCTCGAGGACGATGTGGGTCATGCGCTCGTGGTCGCCGTCGAGGGCCGGGTCTGTCCGCGACGGTGACAGCGTGGTGCCGGAAGAGGTGCCCGTGTCGGTCATGGGACCAGGTTGCCACGAACGGCGACGGCTCCCGACCCCCTACGATCGCTGCGTGCCCCGCCGGTCCCTCGTCCTGGCCTCCGGCTCGACCGCCCGCCGCCGCCTCCTCGAGGCGGCCGGCTTCGCCCCGTCCGTGGTGGTGAGCGGCGTGGACGAGTCGGCGTTCGACGCACCCGACACGGCCACCCTGGTGCGCCTCCTGGCCGAGGCCAAGGCCGGGGCGGTCGTGGGCGACACGGGCGACGCCGTCGTCGTCGGTTGTGACTCGGTCCTCGAGTTCGACGGGCGGAGCTTCGGCAAGCCGGCGGACGACGACGAGGCCCGATCGTGGCTCCGGACCATGCGGGGCCGGGCCGGGGTCCTCCACACCGGGCACTGCGTCATCGACGGGCGCACCGGCGCCCGCAGGTCGGCCACGGCGTCGACCGTCGTGCGCTTCGGCGAGTTCACCGACGCCGAGCTCGACGCCTACCTGGCCACCGGGGAGGCCCGGCAGGTGGCGGGCGCCTTCACCATCGACGGGCGGGCCGCCCCCTTCGTCGACGGCGTCGACGGCGACCCGGGGAACGTCATCGGCCTGTCGCTGCCCCTCTTCAGGCGCCTGCTGGCCGACCTCGGCCTGACCGTGATGGACCTGTGGGCGTGACGGGATCGGCTGCCACGGCGCTGGCGACACGGTCGCTCCGGATCGGCCCCCTCGCCCTGGACCCGCCCGTCGTGCTCGCCCCCATGGCCGGGGTGACCGACGGGCCCTTCCGGCGGCTGTGCCGCCGTTTCGGCGACGTGCTCACCGTCAGCGAGATGGTGACGGCCCGGGCGCTGGTGGAGGGCAACGCCCGCACCATCGCCATGGCCACCTTCGAGCCCGACGAGCCCGTCCGCAGCGTGCAGCTGGCCGGTGTCGACCCGGAGGTGATGGACCGGGCCGTCAGGATCCTGGTGGACGACGTCGGCGTCGACCACGTGGACCTCAACTTCGGCTGCCCGGCGGCCAAGGTCACCCGGCGGGGCGGCGGGGCCGCCCTGCCCGTCCACCGGCGCCTGTTCGCCTCGGTGGTGGAGGCGGCGGTGGGCGCGGCCGGCGACATCCCCGTCACCGTCAAGCTGCGCCTCGGGGTCGACGACGACAACCTGACCTTCGTCGAGGCGGGCCGGCTGGCCGCCGGAGCCGGCGCGGCCGCCGTCACCCTCCACGCCCGCACCGCCGAGCAGCTCTACGCCGGCTCGGCCAGGTGGGAGGAGATCGCCGCCCTGCGCGAGGCACTCGACGGCGTGCCCGTCCTCGGCAACGGCGACATCTGGGAGGCGGGCGACGCCCTGTCCATGGTGGCCCGCACGGGCTGCGCCGGTGTGGTCGTGGGACGGGGGTGCCTGGGCCGTCCGTGGCTCTTCGCCGATCTGGCCCGGGCCTTCGCCGGTGCCCCCCCGGAGCCGCCGCCGACCTTCGGTCAGGTGGCGGCCGTCATGGCCGACCACGCGGCGATGCTGGTCGAGTCGTTCGGGCCGAGGCTCGGCATCCTCCGCTTCCGCAAGCACGCCGGCTGGTACGTGGCCGGCTACCCGGTCGGCCCCGAGCTGCGCCGCGACCTGGCCCTGGTGGAGTCGCTCGCCGGGCTCGCCGCCCTCCTCGACGGCGTCGATCCGGCCCTGGCCCTGCCCGACGAGGGCCGGCGGGTGCGTCGTGGGCACACGGGCGGGCCCCGGCCCGTGCAGCTGCCCGCCGGCTGGCTGGAGGCGGTCGACGACCCCACTCCTCCGGCCGGTGCCGACGTGCTGGTGTCGGGCGGCTGACGGCGCCGGGCCGGGGCGGCGGGCGTCCGGGCACGACGGCCCGTCCCGGCCGGCCGGTAGGCTGCCGCCCATGGACCGCATCGGCGTGGTGGACACCATGTTCGCCCGGTACGACATGGGGGCGGAGGCCGTCGACGAGCTGGCCGACTGCCCCGGGCACGGCAAGGTGTTCGAGGTCCTCCGGCGCACGGTGCCCGGCTTCAAGGACCTGGCCGTCGAGGCCAAGCGCCTCATCGAGGACGAGGGGTGCCGCATCGTCGTGGCCATCGGCATGCCGGGCAGGGCGGCCATCGACCAGGTGTGCGCCCACGAGGCGTCGCAGGGGATCATGATGGCCCAGCTGCTCACCTCCACCCACATCCTTGAGGTCTTCGTCCACGAGAACGAGGAGGAGGACCCCGAGCGCCTGGCCCGGGTGTGCGTCGAGCGGGCCCGGAAGCACGCCCGCAACGCCTACTGGATGGTCTATGAGCCCGAGCAGCTCACCCGCCGGGCCGGCCAGGGCGTCCGCCAGGGCTACGACGACGCCGGCCCCATCCTCGCCTGAGAACCGGGTCGGGGCTCCGCCGGCTCCCCGTCAGGCGACGGCCGGGTCGTGCGGGAGGCCGAGGGTCCGCTCGGCGATGATGTTCCGCTGGACCTCGGAGGTCCCGCCCCCGATGGTCAGCGCCCGGGCGAAGAGGAACCCGTAGGCCCAGATGCTCTCGGGCCAGGCGTGCCCGGGAGCGCCGTCGCCGTCGACCGGCTCGGCGAAGGGCCCCGTCCCGTCCAGCAGGGCTCGGGCACCGGCCAGGTCACGGGCCAGGTCCATGACGTGCTGACCGTGGTCGTCGGCCAGCGCCTTGCGGACCGATGCCTCCGGTCCCGGTTGGCGGCCCGCCACCGCGGAGGAGACGAGCCGGAGGCGTAGCAGGCGCAGGACCTCCCCCTCGATCCACACCCGGGCCAGCCGGTCACGCAGCAGGGGGTCCGCCACGCCGCCCGACCGGCGGGCCAGGCCCACCAGGTCGTCCGCCGTCGGGCCCATGCCCCACAGGGCACCGGCCCCAGACAACGACACCCGCTCGTTGCCCAGGGTCACCTTGGCCAGCGTCCAGCCGTCGCCCGGTTCGCCCACCAGGTTTGCCGCCGGCAGCCGCACGTCGTCCAGGAAGACCTCGTTGAACGTGTGGGCACCGGTCATGTCCACCAGGGGGCGGACGGTCACCCCGGGGGCGTCCATCGGGCACACGAAGTACGAGATGCCCCGGTGCTTGGGCGCGTCGGGGTCGGTGCGGGCCAGGAGGATGCCGAACTGGGCCACGTGGGCGTACGAGGTCCACACCTTCTGGCCGGTGACGACCCACTCGTCGCCGTCCCGCACGGCCCGGGTGGTGAGCGACGCCAGGTCAGAGCCCGCACCCGGCTCGCTGAAGAGCTGGCACCACATCTCCTCGCCGGCCAGGAGCGGCAGCAGGTAGCGCTCCTTCTGCGCGTCGGAGCCGGCGTGGATGAGGGTGGGGCCGGCCCACCCGATGCCGATCGGGTTGTCGGGCCGGTGGACACCGGCCGACCGCAGCTCGTCGTCGATCACCAGCTGGGTGACCGGGTCGGCTCCCTGCCCCCACGGGACCGGCCAGTGGGGTGCCACGTACCCGGCTTCGGCCAGCTGGCGGGGGGTGGGGTCGGGATGATCGGCCAGCCAGGAGCGGACGGCCGATCGCCGGGGGTCGTCGGGGGGAGGCAGCGCGAGGTCCACGGCGGTGAGCGTAGGCTCGTCATGCCGCGTGCAACAATCCCGCGGTCGAGGAGGGGTTCAGCAGTGAGCAACTGGAACTACGCGGACGTCTGGGAGACCGTCGCCGACACCCAGCCGGAGGCGCCGGCGCTGGTGCAGGGCGACCGGACGATCCACTGGCAGGACCTCGACCACCGGGCCGACAACGTGGCCCGCTGGCTCCTCGACGGGGGCGCCGTCCGCCAGAGCTCGGTGGCCCTCTACCTCACCAACTGCCCCGAGTACCTCGAGGCAAGCTTCGCCGCCTACAAGGTGTCGTTGATCCCGGTCAACACCAATTACCGCTACGCCGACGACGAGCTCGCCTACCTGTGGGAGAACGCGGACGCTGGCGCTGTCGTCTTCCACGGTGCCTTCACCCCCATGGTGGAGCGCATCCGGGACCGGGTGCCGGGGGTGTGGGGCTGGCTGTGGGTGGACGACGGCACCGAGCCGTGCCCCCCGTGGGCCGTGGACTACGAGTCGGTGGCGGGGGGCGCGTGGCAGGGCCGCACCTCGGCACCCTGGAGCCGGTCGCCCGACGACCTCCACATGCTCTACACCGGTGGCACCACCGGCATGCCGAAGGGCGTCATGTGGCGCCAGGACGATCTCTTCGCCCGCATGAACGCCGCCGGCTTCCGTCGCTTCGACGACGAGGCCGGGACCGCCGCCGTCCGCGACGAGATCGAACGCAACGGCCCGGGCATGACGCTGTTGCCGGCCTGCCCCCTCATGCACGGCACCGGCGGGTTCACCGCCATGGAGTGCCTGGCCGAGGGGGGCAAGGTCGTGACCCTGGCCGGGCGCAGCTTCGACCCGGTCGAGCTCCTCGACACCGTCGAGCGCCAGCAGGTGAACGGCCTGGTCATCGTGGGCGACGCCTTCGCCAAGCCCATCCTCGCCGCCCTCGACGCCCATCCCGGCCGGTGGGACCTGTCCAGCCTGGTGGGGATGATCTCCTCAGGTGTGATGTGGAGCGCGGAGACGAAAGCCGGCCTGCTCGGCCACCATCCCAACATGCTCCTGGTCGACGCCTTCTCCTCCTCCGAGGCGCTGGGGATGGGCTCGTCGGTCTCCGGCGCGGGCACCACCGCCTCGACGGCCCGCTTCACCCTTGGCCCCGAGGTCCGGGTCCTCGACGACGACGGCAACGACGTGGTCCCCGGGTCGGGCGTGCCGGGCGTGCTGGCCCTGGGCGGCCGCATCCCCCTCGGGTACTACAAGGACGAGAAGAAGTCGGCGGCCACCTTCCGGATCATCGACGGCAAGCGCTACTCGGTCCCCGGTGACTACGCCCAAGTGGAGGCGGACGGCACCATCCACCTGCTCGGGCGGGGCTCGGTGTGCATCAACACCGGCGGCGAGAAGGTCTACCCCGAAGAGGTGGAGGAGGCGATCAAGACCCTCGAGGGGGTGCGCGACGCCGTCGCCGTCGGCATCCCGAACGACCGCTTCGGTGAGGAGATCGTCGCCGTGGTCGAGCTCCGCACCGCCGGCGGCGAGGTGTCGGCCGACGACGTCATCACGCACGTGAAGGGGAAGCTCGCCGGCTACAAGGCACCCCGCAAGGTCCGTTTCGTCGAGACGATCGGCCGGTCACCCTCCGGCAAGGTCGACTACGGGCGCCACCGGAGCGAGGCGACTACCTGGGCCACCGGCGCCGAGGGGTGAGCGCAGGACCACCGGCGCTCACGCCGGCGCCGTGAGCGCGCCCGCCGGCGAGCCGCCGGACCACGAGCCGCCGGACCGGCCAGGACCCCCGGACGGCAGGCAGCAGCGCCCCGTTCGTCGATCAGGGCGTCTCGGGCGCACGGCGGCAGCGGCGCGGCTCGGCTCCACCCTGGGCGCCGGCACCGTGGCCAAGAACGTCGCCCGCCGCCTGGCCCCGCCCGAGCGCCGCGACGAGGTGGCCCGCGCCTACGAGCTGCGCACGGCCGAGCAGGTGGCACGGTCCCTGGGCCAGATGAAGGGCGCCCTGATGAAGCTGGGGCAGCTTGCCAGTTTCATCGACGAGGGGCTGCCCGAGCCCTTCCGCCAGGCGCTGGCCACCCTCCAGTCCGACGCTCCCCCCATGGCCGCCGAGCTGGTATCCGAGGTGGTCACGGCCGAGCTCGGCCGGAGACCCGACGACGCCTTCGCCCACTTCGACCCCGTCCCCCTCGCCGCCGCCTCCATCGGGCAGGTCCACCGGGCCACCACCCACGACGGGCGGGCGGTGGCGGTGAAAGTCCAGTACCCCGGGGTCGACGACGCCATCCGGGCCGACCTGGCCAACACGGCCATGCTGGCCCGGATGCTGCCGGCACTGTTCCCTTCCCTCGACGGCCGCGTGTTGGCCACCGAATTGCGGGACCGCCTCCTCGAGGAGCTCGACTACCGTCGCGAGGCCGCCAACCAGCACCGGTTCGCCGAGGCCTACCGCGACCACCCGTTCATCCACGTCCCCGACGTCGTCGGCGAGCTGTCCACCGCCCGGGTGCTCACCACCGAACTGGCCGAGGGGGCCCGGTTCGAAGAGGTCGTCACCTGGTCCCAGGACGAGCGGGACCTGGCCGGCGAGACCCTCTTCCGGTTCGTCTTCCGGGGCATCAACCGCCTGGGGATCTTCAACGGCGACCCCCACCCCGGCAACTACCTGTTCAAACCCGGCGGCCGGATCACCTTCCTCGACTTCGGGCTGGTGCGGGAGTTCGCTCCCGAGGAGACCCACGTCTTCAACCAGATGATCCAGACGCTCATCCTCGACGGCGACGGCGAGGGCTACCGGCAGGTCCTCGAGGACGTGGGGCTGCTGCGGGGCGGGGCCGACCTCACCACCGACCAGGTCGTCGAGTACTTCGGCCACTTCTACGCTCTCGTGCGCGAACCGGGGCCCTTCACGGTCGGCAGCGACTACGCGTCCGAGACGGTCCGGCGCATCTTCGACCGCACCAGCCCGGTGGCCGCCGCCGTCGACCTGCCGCCCATGTTCGTCATCGTCCAGCGGATCAACCTCGGCCTCTACGCCCTGCTCGCCCGGCTCGAGGCGACCGCCGACTGGCGCCGCATCGCCGAGGAGCTGTGGCCCATGACGGACGGCCCTCCGTCGACCGAACTGGGCCGCCTCGAGGCGGCCTGGGCGCGCCAGCGGGTGGCCGGATCGCCCTGAGGGGACGGGCCCGGCGATCAGCCCTTGTTTGCGCCGTGGGCCCGGACGAAGTCGTTGACCTCGTAGTACGCGTCGATCGACTCGCCGGCGTCGCCCCAGAACCCCTCGAGGACGTCGTAGGCCATGCTGCCCACGCCCACGTAGTGGTTGTTCACGTCGGTGATCTCAAGTTCGCCGCGCCCCGAGGGCTCGAGGGTGCGGATCACCTGGAACACGTCCGGCTCGTAGCAGTAGATCCCCGTCACCCCGTAGGAGGACGGCGGGTCCTCGGGCTTCTCCACGATCTCGACGATGCGGCCGCCGTCGTCGAAGCGTGGCACGCCCAGGTGGCGGAGGTGCTCGACCCCCTCGACGGGGGTGAGGATGATGCGGGCCCCGGTCGGATCGGCGCCGAAGGCGTCCACCGTGGGTCGTATGGACCGTTCCACGATGTTGTCGGCCAGCATGACGAGGACCGGGCTGTCCCCGACGAACCGCTCGGCCAGGCCCAGTGCCTCGGCGATCCCGCCGGGCCGTTCCTGGTAGCCGTAGCTGAGGCGCTCGATCCCGTGCTCGTGACCGTTCCCGAGCAGGCGGAGGAACTCCCCGGCGTGGGTGCCGCCGGTGACCACCATCAGGTCGGTGATACCCGCGGCGACCAGCGCCTCGACCGCCCAGGCGATCATCGGCCGGTCGTAGATGGGGAGGAGGTGCTTGTTGGTGATGCGGGTGAGCGGGTGGAGCCGGGAGCCGGTGCCGCCCGCCAGGATCACGCCCTTCATCCGCCGGACGATAGCAGCGCCGCCCCGCCCGGTTCGGACGGGGTACCCCGCCGGCCCGCGAACGCTGGCTACTGTGAATCTGATGTCCCCCCGTACCCGCAGCGGTCGCGCCTGGATCCGCGGGTTGCGCCTGGTGACCGCTGTAGTGGCCGGCTCGATCCTGCTCGCCGCGTGCGCACCGAGCTCCGACGGCTCCCTGCCCGCGCTGGCCCCGGCCGCCCCCGGCGACGGCGGCAACGGACCGGCCCTCTCCCCCACCGGCATCTTCAAGGGCGACCTCCCGAACGGCACGGTTCCCCCCTCCCTGGCACCGTCCGCCTTCTATCGAGCGCCGTCCCCCCTGGCGCCGGCACCGGCAGGCACCCTCATCCGGACCCAGGAGATCACCTCCGCCGACGGCATGCCGGTCGGCTCCCACAGCTACCGCATCCTGTACCACTCCCGGTCGCTCACCGGTGCCGACATCGCCGTGTCGGGACTCGTCGTGGTGCCGGGGGGCCCGCCGCCACGCGGCGGCTACCGGATCCTCGCCTGGGCGCACGGCACCACCGGCATGGCCGACCAGTGTGCGCCCTCCATGGCCTCGCAGTTCTTCATCCCCTACGCCGCCCAGCTCCTCGCCCAAGGATTCGTGATCGCGGCGACCGACTACGAAGGGCTCGGGACGGCCGGCATCCACCCCTACCTGGTCGGAACGAGCGAGGGCAGGGGGGTGCTCGACGCCGCCCGTGCCGCACGCGACCTGTTGGGATCGAGGGCGTCGCGCACCGTCGTCATCATGGGGCACTCCCAGGGGGGGCAGGCTGCGCTGTTCGCCGGGGAGATCGCCCCCATCTACGCCCCGGACCTGTCCGTCACCGGCGTGGTCGCCATCGCACCGGTGGGAAGCGTGGCCGAGTTCGTCCCGGCCGACCCACCGGCCACACCGGTCCCGGCGGAGACGTTCGCCCTCATGGCCGTCATCGCCTGGGCCCAGTACTACCCCGGCGTGCCCCTCCGATCGGCCCTCACCCCCTACGGGGCCCGCTTCAAGCCGGTGGTGGACGGGGCCTGTGCCGACCGCCTGGGCGCCGCCTTGTCGTCCATCCCGGCCGACCGCCTGTTCGTCAAGGACTGGAGCACGTCGGGGTCGATGGCGGTTCCCATCCTGGCCAACGAGCCCGGTGGTGCTCCGTCGGCCGCCCCGATCTTCCTGGCCCAGGGACTGTCCGACAGCATCGTGCCGGCGTCGGCCACCGCGTCCATGGTCGACCAGCGGCTGTGCGGCACCGAGGACGACACCGTCCAGTTCGACGAGTACCTCGGCAAAGGGCACACGTCCGTACTCACCGCCGCCGGTCCCGACATCCTCAACTGGATCAGCGCCCGGCTCGCCGGCGCACGTGCGCCCGACACATGCGGGGGGTCGCCCGCCGTCAGGTACTGAGCACCGGCAGGCTGGCAGCCCGGCCGACCCGGCAGGCCACCAGTCCGGCAGGCCACCAGTCCGGCAGGCCACCAGTCCGCCAGTCCGGTAGCCCGTCAGTCGGCCTCGATAGCGGCGAGCACCTCGATCCGGGATGCCCGACGGGCGGGCAGGATGGCCGCCACCAACCCCGCAAGGGCGGCGGCGCCGACGACGGCGGCGAGCAGCGGCACGGGGACGGCGAACGTCGAGATCCCCTTCGAGCGCAACGCCCGGGACAGCACCCATCCGTACCCGATCCCCACCACCACGCCGGCCAGCGCGCCGAGCACGGTGATGATCACCGACTCCCAACGGATCATGGCCCGCACCTGGTGCCTCCCCATCCCGAGGATCCGCAGGAGGCCGATCTCCCTGGTCCGCTCGAGCACGGACAGGGCCAGCGTGTTGACGATCCCGAACAGGGCGATGACGACGGCCAGGCCCAGCAGCGCGGTGATCAGGCCCAGGAGCTGGTCCACGTTCCCCTCCTGCTGGGCGACGTACTGGGCTGCTGTCTGCACCTGGAGCTGCGGGTAGGCGGCCAGCACGTGCCGCACGGCGGCCAGACCGGCCGGCTGCGACACACCGGGGGCGAAGCGGGCCAGGACGGCCTGATCGACAACACGCACCGGGTACGAGGACCGGAACACGTCCTCGCCCATGAGGACCTCGCCGGACGCGGTGGTGGGATCGTGGAAGACGGCGACCACGTCGAGCTGCCGGGTCCCCGACGTCGGGAACGTCAGCCGGAGGACCGATCCGGCGGCCAGCCGGTGGGCGGTGGCGAACGTGTCAGAGACGGCGACGGCCCTCGCCGCGCCGGGACCGGACGACAGGCGGTCGAGTGAACCTGCGACGGTGGCCAGCCGGATGTCGGACCGGTAGGCAGGCACGGCCACCCCGGTCACCCGTACCCCCACCCCCCCGGCCACCCCGGCGAGCTCGGCCCGGCCGGACGCGACCCCGGTGACGCCGGCCAGCTCGGGCCGGGCGGCCAGCGCGGCCGTCACCGTCGGTGCGAACCCGGCCGACGCCACCGACCGGGGCGTCACGACGACGTCAGCGGTGAGGCCGGTGGCGAGCGCGGTGGTGAGCGACGCCTTGATGGTCTGGGAGAAGACGGCGACCACGGTGATGAGGGTCACGCCGATCATGAGCGCGGCCGAGGTCGACGCCGTCCGCTTCGGGTGTCGCACGGCGTTCCCCCGGGCCAGGCGGCCGGGGATCCCGGTCACGGCGGCCAGCGGGCGGCCCAGGCCGCCGGCCAGCGGGCGCACCGCGAACGGGGCGAGTGCCGCCAGTCCGAGGAATGTTGCCGCCACCCCCGCACCGACCAGCTGCAGGCCGAGACCGCCGGCACCGGCCAGGCCGAGGCCGGTGGACGCCACACCGGCGGCCAGGAGCACGCCGCCCGCCGCCCATCGCAGGGGTCTCGAAGTGGCCGTCTCCGTCCCGTGGTCGTCGCGCAGTGCGGCCAGCGGGGCGGAGCGGCCGGCACGGACGGCCGGCAGCGCAGCGGCGGCCAGGGTGACGAGGGTGCCCACCACCAGCGAGACGGCGACCGTCCTGGCCTCGACCTGGAGTGGGGCGGCGGGCAGCTCGACGCCGATCCGGCCCAGGAGTGACTCGAGGCCGGCGGCGATGGCCACCCCCACCCCCAGCCCGACGGCCGACGCCCCCAACCCGACGGCGCCTGCCTCCCCCAGCACCATCGTCAGCAGCTGGGCCCGCCGTGCCCCCAGGCACCGCAGGAGGGCGAGCTCCCGGCTGCGCTGGGCGACGACGACGGCGAAGGTGTTGAAGATGATGAAGGCGGCGACGAACAGGGCCACCCCGGCGAACACCAGCAGTGCCGTCGAGAGGATCGAGAAGCTCTGCGCCAGCTGCGCCGAGCTCTCCTGGCGGGACTGTGCGGCTGTCTGGACCCGGTAGGAGGAGCCGAGCGCAGCAGCCACCCTCGCAGCCAGGACCGGGGGTGTCACCCCCGGCTCCGCGGCCACGTCGACCGACTGGACCTTGCCGGGCGTGCCCGCCTCGGCCTGGGCGGTACGCAGGTCGAAGCCGAGGATGGTGGCTCCCCCCAGGTTCTGGGCCGTTCCGTAGTCGACCAACCCGACCACGGTGAAGGGCCGGAGCGGCACCGATCCCGACACCTCGACCCGCTGCCCGACCCGGAGGTGCTCCGATGCCGCGGTGGCGCGGTCGACCACGACCTCCGACCCCGACTCGGGCAGGCGCCCCACCTGTAGGGTGAGGACGCGCATGGAGGGGACGGTTCCCACCGACAGCGCGAGCGTCGGCGCATAGGGGTTGCCGGCCGGCCGGCCCGACGGTCCGATCAGCTGGGCGAAGCCGACCACCTGACCGTCCGCTGCGGCCACGCCCGGCACCCGGCCGACCTTCGCCACCACCGAGTCGGGGATGGGGGGCGTGGCCAGGCTGGACTGGTCACCCGGCAGCGCGGACCGGCCGGTCACGACGACGGCGATCCCCTGGGCGCTCTGCGAGAACAACGTGTTGAAGGCGGCGTGCAGGGTGTCGGTGAGGACGTAGGTGCCGGCGACGAACGCGATGCCGAGGACGACCGAGATGGCGGTGGCGGCCATGCGGGCACGGTGCCGCACCAGGCCGGCGAGCGTGAGACGGAGCACGGATCGCCCAGGGCGCCCTCAGGCGCGGATAGCGGCCATGCGGGCCCCCACGGTGGCCGGCGTCGGGTCGGCGAGCTCGTCGACGACGGCGCCGTCGGCCAGGAACACCACCCGGTCCGCGTACCCGGCGGCCACCGGGTCGTGGGTGACCATGACGACGCTCTGGCCGTAGTGGGAGACGGCATCGGCCATGAGGGCGAGGAGCTCTGCGCCCGCCTTCGAGTCCAGGTTGCCGGTCGGCTCGTCGGCGAAGATCACCTCGGGCCGGCCCACCAGGGCCCGCGCCACCGCCACGCGCTGCTGCTCCCCTCCCGACAGCTCCGCAGGGCGGTGCCCCAGCCGGGGGCCGATACCGAGGACCTCGACGACCTCGTCACGCCAGGCGACGTCGACCTTCCGACCGGCGATGTCCGCCGGCAAGGTGATGTTCTCGGCCGCGGTCAGGGTGGGAACGAGGTTGAAGGCCTGGAAGACGAAGCCGATCCTGTCGCGGCGGACCTTGGTGAGCTCGGCGTCGCGCAGCGAGCCGAGCTCGGTTGCCCCGACGAAGACCGTGCCCGAGGTCAGGCGGTCCAGGCCGGCGAGGCAGTGGAGCAGGGTCGACTTTCCTGATCCGGACGGCCCCATGATGGCGGAGAAGCGCCCCGCGTCGAACGCGACGGTCACGCGGTCGAGCGCGGTCACCTCCGTGTCGCCGGCACCGTAGATCTTCACGGCGTCGACCGCGCGTGCGGCCGGTGTGCTCACCCCGCCTCCTGTCAGATCACACGTCGAGGAAGCGCCTCACGGCGAGCGCCGAACCGGCCACGCCGACGATGACACCCACGATGGCCACGAAGATGCAGGTGCCGGCCACCTCGGCCAGTCCCATGTGCATCTGGGCGAAGATGCTGGTCGACGCACGCTGCACCGTCCCCAGCCCGAGCCGCCAGTACAGCAGCAGCACCACGATGACGGACAGTGCCGCGCCGGCCAGTCCTTGCACGAGTCCCTCGGCCATGAAGGGCAGGCGGATGAACCAGTTCGTCGCTCCCACCAGCTTCATGACCGACACCTCACGGCGGCGGGCGAAGATGGCCATGCGGATGGTGTTCAGGATCAGCACCGACGCCGAGAGGAGCAGCACCACGGCGACGGCCAGGAACGCCCACTGGAGCACGTGGATCACGCTCTGCATGGTGCGGATCTGCTGTGAGGGGTAGGTGACCTTGACGATGCCCGGCTTGCCGGAGAATTGCTGGTCGAGGGCGGTGGCCTCCGACGGGTTGGTGAGCACGCACCGGTAGGAGGCGGGGGTGTCGGACTGGGTGATCTCGCTGGCCAGGTCGGCGGGCAGGATCCGCTGCGACTCGGCGAAGTCGTACGCCTGGTTGCGGAAGGTGCAGCGCTCGACGTAGCCAACCGCGCCCAGCTCCTGCCCGATGGCGCTCACCTGGGACGACGCCGACCCGGGAGCGACCCACACGATGACGTTCACGCCCTGCTGCCACTGGGCCGTCGCCGTGGCCGCCCCCTGCTTCAGCAGGAGCGCGGAGCCCACCAGGGCGAGCGACACCGCCACGGTGAGGATGCCCGCCACCGTCATCAGGCGGTTCCGCCACAGGTTGGTGGCCGCCTCTCGCGAGACGTAACCGAAGGAGACCGGCATCGATCAGGATCCGGTGGCCACGCCGGGCACGGCACGGGGCTCGAGGTCGGGCACGGCGACGGGACCGGTCGGGGTCGGCTCGACTGTCAGCCCGGTCGGGGATCCGCCCCCGGCGGCCGCCACGGCCGAGTCGATGCCGTAGACCCCTCTGGCCTGGTCGCGCACGAGAACGCCGTGGTCGAGCTCGATCACCCGCCGGCGCATCTGGTCCACCATGCCGGCGTCGTGGGTGGCGATGATCACGGTGGTGCCCGTGCGGTTGATGCGGTCGAGGAGGCGCATGATCCCGATGCTCGTCCTCGGGTCGAGGTTGCCGGTCGGCTCGTCCGCCAGCAGGATCAGGGGCCGGTTCACGAACGCTCGGGCGATGGCGACCCGTTGCTGCTCGCCGCCGGAGAGCTCGCCGGGGAGGTTGTCACGCTTCTTGGCCAGCCCGACCAGGTCCAGGACCTGGGGCACCTGCGACGAGATGACGTGCTTGGGCCGCCCGATCACCTCGAGGGCGAAGGCGACGTTCTCGAAGACGGTCTTGTTCGGCAGGAGCCGGAAGTCCTGGAACACGCAGCCGATGTTTCGGCGCAGGTAAGGGATCCGCCACCGGGGGAGGTGGACGATCTCCTTGCCCGCCTCCCAGATCCTGCCCGAGTCGGGGACCTCCTCACGCAGGAGGAGCCGGATGAACGTCGTCTTGCCCGATCCCGACGAGCCGACCAGGAAGACGAACTCCCCCTTGTCGATCTCCACTGAGCAGTCCCGCAGGGCGACCGTGGTCCCCTTGTAGGTCTTGGTGACGTTCTCGAATCGGATCATGCGGTTCTCTCGTGGCGCCGTATCGGTGTCGGGATCGACGAACCCGCCGGCAAAGCTCGGCCGCCCCGTTCGGAGGTAGGCGCAGTCTACCCGCAACCTCCGAGCCGCCGGTGGCAGCCCCCTGCGGACCGGGGGCGGCCCGGGGCACCGGTGCGTCAGGCCGACCGGCGGACCTCGGCCTGTCGGCGGAGCTCCGCCTCGATGAACGGGTCGATCTCGCCGTCGAGCACGGCGTCGACGTTGCCCGTCTGCTCGTCGGTGCGGAGGTCCTTCACCAGCTGGTATGGGGCGAGGACATACGACCGGATCTGGTTGCCCCAGGCGTTCTCGGCCCGTTCCCCCGACAGGGCGTCCAGCTCGGCCTGTCGCTCGAGACGCTCCCGCTCGGCGAGCTTCGCCGCCAGGATCTGCATGGCCTTCGCCTTGTTCTGGTGCTGGCTGCGCTGGTTCTGGCACGAGACCACGATCCCGGTCGGGAGGTGGGTGAGCCGGACGGCGGAGTCCGTCTTGTTGACGTGCTGGCCCCCCGCCCCCGACGACCGGTAGGTGTCGATGCGCAGGTCCTTCTCGTCGATCTCGGCCACCTCCCCCACGTCGTCCAGGAACGGCACCACGTCCAGGGAGGCGAAGCTCGTCTGGCGCCGGTGCTGGGCGTCGAACGGGGACATGCGGACCAGGCGGTGGACGCCCCGCTCGGCGGCCAACATGCCGAACGCGTAGCGGCCCCGGACCACGAAGGTGGCCGACAGGAGGCCCGCCTCCTGGCCGGGCGTGGCCTCATCCACCTCGATGGTCATCCCCCGGCGCTCGGCCCACCTGGTGTACATCCGCAGGAGCATCTCCGCCCAGTCCTGGGCGTCCGTCCCACCCGCGCCCGCGTGGATCTCGGCCACCGCGTCGCGGTCGTCGTAGTCGCCGGCGAACAGCGACCGCAGCTCGAGGGCGGCCAGCCGGCGGTCGAGCTCGGCGCCGGCAGCGGCCGCCTCGGCCACGGTGGCGGTGTCCCCCTCCTCCACGCCCAGCTCGTAGAGGGTGGACGCGTCGGACAGCGCGGCAGCCAGCTCGTCCAGCAGCTCGAGGTCCTCCACGGCACGCCCCAGCTCGGTCGTGACCTGGCGGGCGTGATCGGCGTCATCCCACAGGTCCGGACGGGACGCCTCGTCGGCCAGCTCCGTCCGGCGGACTTCGAGGCGTTCCCGCCCCAGGTAGCGCTCGGCCTCGGCCAGGCGCTCCCCCAGGGCCGCGAGCAGGGCGGGGACGTCGCCGTCCCCGTCGGCCGCCCCGGCGGCGGTGGGTGTCACCACGGTCGGCATCTCAGTTGGCGCCGTGGCAGAACTTGAACTTCTTGCCGCTGCCACACCAGCAGGGGTCGTTGCGCCCGAGCTTCTCGCGGTCCGACTTGACCAGCGGAGCCTGGCTCTCGCCGTCGTCGGCGATCGGGCCGCGGGTGACGCCACCGCCGTTGTCGGCGGGCGGGGGTGCCATCGCCGCCGGTGGGGCCGCCCCCACGTCCGCCGCCAGCGTGGCCAGCGGGCCCCCCGACGAGACCGGGTCGTCAGCTGCCACGTAGCTGGCATTGGCCAGGTCCAGCTGGGGTGCCGGTTCGACCAGCACCTGCACGTGGAACACGTAGCGGAGGTAGTCGTCGTCGATGCGGTCCACCAGCTTGGCGAACATCTCGAAGCCTTCGCGCTGCCAGGCCACCAGCGGGTCCTGGTTGCCCATGGCCCGAAGGTTGATCCCCTCCTGGAGGTAGTCCATGTCGGCCAGGTGGTCCTGCCAGCGCTGATCGATGATCTGGAGCATCACGTCGCGCTCGATCTGACGGGCCATCTCCGGGCCTCCCGGCAGGCTGGCGTCACGCTCGTCGTAGAAGTCGACGGCCTCGGCCACCAGGCTCTCGGTGACCTGGGCCGCGGTGGTGGCCGCCTCGAGGTCCTCCACGGTGAACTTCGTGGGGTAGTACTGGTTGACCTCCGTCAGGAGTCGCGCCAGGTCCCACTCCTCCGTGTAGTCGCTGGGGCAGGCCGAGGCGACCAGGTCCGCCAGGGTCGACTCCAGGAGCTCGAGCGTCCGTTCCCGCAGGTCCTCGCCGTCGATGACCTGGTTGCGCAACCCGTAGATGACCTTGCGCTGCTCGTTGCGGACCTCGTCGTACTTGAGGACGTCCTTGCGCGACTCGGCGTTGCGGCCCTCCACCGTGTTCTGGGCCCGCTCGATCGCCTTGGTCACCATCTTCGCCTCGATGGGCACGTCCTCGGGGAGGGCCCGGTTCATCACCCAGCTCATGGCACCGGTGGCGAACAGCCGCATCAGGTCGTCCTCGAGCGAGAGGTAGAAGCGGCTCTCCCCCGGGTCGCCCTGGCGGCCGGAGCGGCCACGGAGCTGGTTGTCGATGCGCCGGCTCTCGTGGCGCTCGCTGCCCAGAACGTAGAGACCACCGAGTTCGCGGACCCGGCCGCCCTCCTCGGTGCAGGTGGACTCGAGCTCGGCCAGCATTCGGGCGTGCTCGGCCCGCCCCTCGTCGGTCCCGAGGTCGAGGCCGCGGGCCGCCGCCTCGCGGGCGGCCAGCCCCTCGGCATTGCCACCGAGGATGATGTCGACACCCCGACCCGCCATGTTGGTGGCCACTGTCACGGCACCGATGCGACCGGCCTGGGCGACGATCTCGGCCTCGCGGAAGTGCTGCTTGGCGTTCAGGACCTCGTGGGGGATGCCCTTCTTCTCCAGCAGGCGGGACAGGTGCTCGGACTTCGACACCGACGCCGTGCCCACCAGGACGGGCTGACCCGACTCCTGGCGTTCGGCGATGTCCTCCACCACAGCTGCAAATTTCGCGTCCTCTGACTTGTAGATGAGGTCGGGCTGGTCGATCCGCACCAGTGGGCGGTTGGTCGGGATGGGGACGACGGGTAGGTCGTAGGTGCTGGCGAACTCCGAGGCCTCGGTCTCGGCCGTTCCCGTCATGCCAGCCAGCTTGGCGTAGAGGCGGAAGTAGTTCTGGAGCGTGACCGTGGCCCAGGTGTGGTTCTCCTCCTTGATCCGGACCCGCTCCTTCGCCTCGACGGCCTGGTGGAGGCCGTCCGACCAGCGCCTGCCGTCGAGGGTGCGGCCGGTGAACTCGTCGACGATCTTCACCTCGCCGTCGGCCACCAGGTAGTCCTTGTCCCGGCGGTAGAGCTCCTTGGCCAGGAGGGCCTGGGTCAGGTGGTGGACGTAGTCGACGGCGACGGCGTCGTAGAGGTTGTCCACGCCGAGCTGGCGCTCGACCTTCTCGATCCCCGCCTCGGTGGGGACGACCGTCCGCTTCTCCTCGTCGACCTCGTAGTCGTCCTCGGGCCGCAGGGTGCGGACGATCCCCGCGAACTGGTAGTAGAGCTTGGCCGACTCGGCCGCCGGCCCCGAGATGATGAGGGGGGTCCGGGCCTCGTCGATCAGGATCGAGTCCACCTCGTCGACGATGGCGAAGTGGTGACCCCGCTGGACCATGCCCTCCTTCGAGCGGGCCATGTTGTCGCGCAGGTAGTCGAAGCCGAACTCGGTGTTGGTCCCGTAGGTGATGTCGGCCAGGTACGCGTCGCGCTTGGCCGCCGGGTCGTCGACGTCCGGGCCGACACGGCCGACGGTCAGACCGAGAAATTTGTGGAGGCGCCCCATCCACTCGGAGTCGCGGGTGGCCAGGTAGTCGTTCACCGTGACGACGTGCACGCCCTTGCCGGCCAGCGCGTTCAGGTAGGAGGGCAGGGTGGAGACGAGGGTCTTCCCCTCGCCCGTCTTCATCTCGGCGATCCACCCGAAGTGGAGGGCCATGCCGCCCATCAGCTGCACGTCGAAGTGGCGCTGGCCCAGCACGCGCCACGCCCCCTCCCGCACCACCGCGAAGGCCTCGATGAGCAGGTCCTCGAGGGTCTCCCCCGCGTCGATCCGGCGGCGCGCCTCGGTCGTGAAGGCGGCCAGCTCCTCGTCGGAGCGCCGCTCCACCTCCGGCTCGAGCGCGTTGACGAGGGGGACCAGCTCGGCCAGCCGACGGATCTTCTTGCCCTCGCCGGCGCGGAGGACCTTGGTGAACACGCTCATGGAGCCATCACTCTACCGGTAGGGCACCGGGACGGACGGCCGGACTGCGGGCGGGGGCCCGCCGTCCACCGCCCGACCGGCGGGGTCCGCCACCCACGCTCACCGGCGGCCAGCAAGGGGGCGCACGGGAGGGCGGTCCCGGTCCGTCCCACGTCCAGGTGTCATTGTGCCCTGGCATCCGGGCCTCCCGGGGGGTTGGCTCACACCAAGGGACCGGTGCACGAGGAGGTGCGGCGGTGCGGAAGCTTCTCGGGCTCACGGCGGTGTTCGCAGTGTCGATCGGGCTGGCCGGGTGCGGGGGCGGGGGGCCTCACGCGGCAACGTCGACCTCAACGCCGTCCACATCGGCGCCGTCCACATCGGCGCCCCGTTCGCCGACCACCACGACGCGCCCCGGCCCGTCCGCCTATGACCAGCTGGCCGCGTTCGTCGGGGCCGCCGAACAGGCCGATGCCCGGCTGCGGTCAGCGGCCACGTTGATCAACGGCGCCGGACCCCCGTGGCCGTCTCCCGTACCGGCGCCCATCGTGGCCGCGGTGGAGGCGGCGAACCCCGAGCCGGTGACCACCACGATCCCCGCGGGGCTCCCGGCCGAGCTCCTGCGTCGGTCGATCCTCGTCTACAGCGACCTCGCCTCACGGTGGTTCGCCATGCGCTGGTTCGGCACGGAGGGCTTCCCGTACCTGGAACCCTCCCCCACCGTGCAGGAGGAGCTCCTCCGGGCCCTGGCGAACGGCGCGCCCGCCGCAGCCCGGTTCACCTCCGACGTCGACGGGCTCATCGCCACCGCCCGGAGCTCGCCACCGGTGGCAGTGGCGTCCCCGACGTCGCAAGACGCGGCCGACCTCCTCCTGCTCGTCCAGTGGACCAACGGGATGAACGGCGGGTGCGAGTCGACCGGCGGGACAGTCGTCACGACCCTGCCGCCGATCGTGTGGGCGGCGCACGACGACGTGAGCGGGACGATCAATGGCGTCGACTTCGACGCCCATGTCGAGGCCGCCACCTGGCGGGTGACGATCCACGCCTGCTAGGCGTCGCGCACGACCGGCTCGCCGGAGCGACCGATGCGCGGACCCCCTGCCCCGTCCCGGCGACCCGACCAGGGCACCCGGACTGGCGGCCGTCAGTCGGACGGACGGCACCCGGCCGGCTCAAGAAGCCGGTGCGCCCCTGATCCCCCCGAGAGCGGGGGCGGGTGCCTGGCGGGACGGGCGTCGGCGGGGATGGGACCGACCGACCAGCAACCCCTTGGTCCGCTCCAGGCGGTGCTCGAGCTTCTCCACCACCAGGTCGACGGCGGCCAGCGTGCCCGGCGCCGCCGCCCGGGCCCGCACCACCCGGCCGTGCCCGACCATCTCCACCTCGCACCGCTCGCAGTCGGCGATCCGCGGGTTGTGCTCCTCGGCGAAGCGGACGGTGGCCCGCTCCAGCCATGACCATCGCGTTCCCAGGCGGCCGACCTTCTCCTCGACGAGCGCCCGCACGTCGTCCTCGACCGTCCTCCTGCCGTTCGCGATGATCACGTCCACGTGCTCGCCTCCTCTGTCGGGGCACCCGGGCGCACCCGGGCACCGTCGGTCCGATGCTCGGGTCAGGGTGCTCGGCGGCACCTCCCCCGCTCCTCCGGCCCGTGCCGGGGAGCAGCGTGCGCCACCTGCGGCTGACCTGGTCTTTGACCCCACACTCGCCTGCAGCGGAGCTCACGGGCACGGGCCGGCGGCCACGACGCGTCATCGACGCGCCCCGACCCAGCGGCACCGTTGCGCGCCCGCATCACCCCGTCTCCGCCCGCCCCCGACCACCGGGGACGCGACGGGCAGGACTTACCCCTAAGCCGCACCATGCTCAGCAACCACGAGTTGCCTTACGTGGGTCGTTTCGCCTGCGACTGGCATCGACTTGCAACCACAGACCCGCAGGGGACGCACAGGAGAAGTGTACGCCCGACACCCCCCGCCGAGGGGGGTCGTCACACGGACGTCACGCGATCGACACACGGTGGTGGTGCTGCCCGACCGGGGCCGGCGGTGCCGCTGCCCGGCCGGCAGGCTGCAGCGGACTCCGGCCGTCAGGTGCGCAGGCGGGCCTTGATCTCGGCCAGCACGGGGATCGGACCCGGGTCGACGCCCTCAGCGGCGGCCAGGTGCAGGGAGACGAAGTCCCCCACCAGTGCGAGGTCGAACAGCTGGGCCAGGTCCCCCTCGCCTTCGGCCACCACCTCGACCACCCCGGCGACCACCTCGGAGAGGACCTCCGTCACCAGCGCCACCCTGCGGGCCACCTGGGGATGTTCGGCGTCGTGGCGGAGGTTCACCAGTGACACGACCTGACGGGTCACGTCCCCCAGCTGGGCCCAGCCGGCGACCTCGTTGTGGCACAGCTCCGGATGGACGTTCCAGAAGGCCGGGGTCTTGGCGTTCTCGTTGATCTGCGCCTTCCATCGGAGTGCGGCGGCCGCCCCCAGCGCCTGCGAGCTCACCACCAGCGGGATCGTCCGAGCGATCTGCGCCGCCACCCGCTCGGCCAGGCTCCCCGACGCCACCAGCTGGTCCCGGCGGCGCCGGAGCTGGGCCACGGCCAGGTCGACCCACCGCCCCGCCCCGGGGAACAGCCCGATCTCCTCCAGCGCCATGAGGGGCGGCACGGCCATGGCCCCCAGCGCGGCACGCGGTTGGGGGATGTCGCCGGGGACGGGCACGAAGGGCACCTTCCACTCGTCGGCCAGGCGGGCCAGGCTGCCCCCGCTCGCCACCACCACCATGGACGCTCCCGCCTCGTAAGCCTCGCCCGCCGCCTCGAGGGTCTCCTCGGTGTCGCCCGAGAACGACATGGCGAAGACCAGCGTCCCCGTTCCCACGAAGTCGGGTGGCTCGTAGCCCTTGACCACCGTCACCGGCACCGGCATGAAGGGCGCCGCCGCCGCCACCAGGACGTCGCCGGCGATACCGCTCCCGCCCATGCCGAGCACGACGACGTGCTCGATGACGTCGCGGTTGGGCAGGCCGCCCAGGCCACGCGCCGCGTCCGCCGCCGCCGCCACCTGTTCGGGCAGCGCGGCGGTGGCTCCCCACATGTCGAGCGAGTCGACGGGCAGCGGCGAGGCGTACCCGCCCGTCATCGACCGGCCCCGCCGCCGTCCGGGCCGGCGGGACCGGTGGTCGGGACGTCGCCGGCCTCGGCCCGGGCCACCAGGCGCTCGTGCTCGGCGCGATCGACGTCGCGGGCCTCGTCGACCAGCATCACCGGGATGCCGTCACGGACCTGGTAGGCCCGCCGGAGCCGGGGGTTGTAGAGGAAGCCCTCAGCGGCGAAGTACCACAGCGGGCCCTTGTCCTCGGGGCATGCCAGTACCTCGAGCAGCAACGGGTCGAGCGTCATGTCGGGATTCCTCTCTCGTCTCTCGGCGCCCTCCCGGCGGGCGCCGATCGCATGGTCACGACGTCGGGCGGGACAGGCGCGCCACCTCGGCCAGCACCTCGCCCACGTGGCGCCCGCACGCCTCGTCGTCGGGTGCCTCCACGTTGAGGCGGAGCAGCGGCTCCGTGTTGGAGGGCCGCAGGTTGTACCACCAGTCGCCCCGGTCGACGGTCAGACCGTCCAGGCGATCGGCGGTCCCGAGGGAGCCGCCGGCCGCCTCCACCTCGGCGGCGAGGGCTTCGACCACCCCGGCGGGGTCGGGCACCTCCGTGTTGATCTCACCGGAGGCGGCGTACCGGCGATAGGGGGCGAGCAGGGCCGAGAGCGGGGCATCGGCCTGGCTGAGCAGCTCCAGGACGACGAGAGCGGCGATGATCCCCGAGTCGGCCCGGTAGTTGTCGCTGAAGTAGTAGTGGCCCGAGTGCTCGCCGCCGAACACGGCACCGGTCTCGGCCATCACCTGTTTGATGAAGCTGTGGCCCACCCGGGTGCGGATGCCCGTGCCGCCGTGCTCGGCGATCACCTCGGGCACGGTGCGGGAGCAGATGCAGTTGTAGAGGATGGTGGCGCCCGGATGCTTGGCCAGCATCGACGCCGCCACCAGCGCGGTGGTCAGCGACCCCGACACCGGCTCGGCCCGCTCGTCGACCAGGAACACCCGGTCGGCGTCGCCGTCGAACGCCAGTCCCACATCGGCGCCGTGCGTGACCACGGCCTCCTTCAGCCATGCCAGGTTCTCCGGCTGGATCGGATCGGCCGGGTGGTTGGGGAAGTTCCCGTCGAGCTCGGGGAAGAGCACCTCCACCTCGAAGGGGAGGCCGGCGAAGACGGCGGGGACCACGAGCCCTCCCATCCCGTTGGCCACGTCGGCCACCACCCGCAGGGGGCGCAGGGACGACGTGTCGACGAAGGAGTGGACATGGCGTGCGTACTCGTCCAGCAGATCGCGTTGCTCGATGGGCGCAGCGGTCGCCTCGTCGAACTCCGGGGGCGTGCCGGCCCACGAGCCGAGCAGCGCCTCTGCCGTGGCCTGGATCTCGGCCAGGCCCGTGTCCCGCCCCACCGGCCTGGCCCCGGACAGGCACAGCTTGATCCCGTTGTAGCCGGCCGGGTTGTGGGACGCGGTGAACATGGCACCGGGCAGGTCGAGGCGACCGGCGGCGAAATAGAGGAGGTCGGTGGAGGCCAGCCCCAGGTCGACCACGCCGACGCCCTCGCTGCGGGCCCCCTCGGCGAACGCACGGGCCAGGGCCACGCCCGAGGGGCGCATGTCCCGGGCGACCAGCAGCGACGGGCCGCCGACGAACCGTGCCACCGCCGCCCCGACGGCCCGGCACGTGGTCTCGTCGAGCTGGTCGGGAACGGTGCCGCGGATGTCGTACGCCTTGAAGACGTGGGAGAGGGGGGTCATGGCCCCGACATCCTACCCAGGGGCCGGGACGGCCCCTGGGCGCAACCTCGCGCCCTCCCACAGGGTGGTGGCAAGCCACCCGGCGGGACCGGTCGCGACGGACCGGCCCTTCAGGGCCGGTCCGTCAGGGGCCGTGTCCGGCACGCGCCGGGCCGGGTCTCAGGAGAGCTGGTCCGGTCTGGTCCGGTCTGGCCCGGTCAGCCCCGGTCAGGTCAGCGACGTGACGATGGTGTGGAGGTCGGACCGGACGGTCTGGAGGTCCGCACGTGCGCTCACCAGGCCGTCGTGCGCACCGTGGAACACGGTCGTCGACGCCGGGAAGTCGGCGGGGGTCTCCGCCAGGACGGTCGCCGCCACGCCCGAGGACGACGTGGTGGCCGCGGCCAGGTGCGACTGCAGGTCGGCCAGCGCCGCCTGGGCGGGGGCCACGTTCTTGCCCTGCTGGGCGGCGGCGGAGATGGCCGAGGAGATGCCGGGCTCGACGCTCGTGACCAGAGCGATCACGGACGACTCCCGGTCGGCCGCGATGGCCAGGTCGGTCTGGGGGGCGACGACGGCGTAGACCCGGTACTGCTGGAGCATGGTGCGGGCGTCCTGACCCAGCTGGGAACAGGTGGTGTCACCGGGCACCTTCGAGGTGAGGGCGGCGATCCCCGACGTGGTCGACGACAGGATCCCCTCGAGCGCGGTGCGGTCGGAGGCCGTCAGTGCGCTGGACCCCTGCACGCTGCCGGTGAGGGCAGCGAGCCTCGTGGTCCTGGCCGACAGCTGCTGCTCGAGGGCCTGCTGCGCCTGGCTGAAGTTGGCTGCGGAGCACGTCACCTTGGGCGTGGGGCTCGCCGGAGTCGACGATGCCGCCAACGCCGTGGTCGGAACGCCCAGCAGGCCGCCGCCGACGGCGGCTGCCGTCAGGGCGGTGAGGGTGCGGCGGGTGGTACGCATGTCAGTTGTCTCCTTGTGCGTTGGCCAGGTCCTGGTTGACCTGGTTGAGGGTGGAATCGAGCGACCCCAACTGGGAGTCGAGCTGGTTCAGTGCCGCCGACGGCGACACAGGGGCCGCCCCGCTCGGGGCCGAGGGGGTGCCCGCCGGAGCCGGCCCACCCGTCGACGTCCCGCCGGCGGTGGCCGGTGCCGGTTGGGTTGACCCGCCGGCCGTGGCCGGTGCCGGAGCGGTCGCGGACTGGTGAGGGGCGGTCGCCGTCGGGGCGTGCCCGACGATGGCCGCACCGCCGCCGCAGGCAGCCAGTGCCAGAGCCGGTCCGGCCAGTGCCAGGCCGAGTGTGACGCGGGGAGTGCGCATCCACCCTCCTCGAAGTCGGAGCCCGGTGCCCGGGCCGTCCCGTCGGTCGGGACGGTGTCAGTGTCCGACCGGTGGGTTCGGGGAAGGTGAGGCGGGTGTTAACGAACGATGAGGGACGGCGCCCCGTACCGGCGTCGCCGCCGGCGGACGACCACGGCGGCGATCCAGCCGGCCACCACGGCGGCTCCGGCGGCCGTCAACGCCCAGCCGGCGACGTCGGCCCCCGATGTGCCGTAGTGGAGGGTGACGTCGTGGGACGTGGGCACCACCACCATCAGGTTGGGTGCGACGCGCCATGGGCCCTCCGCCCCGGTGGCGTGCCAGTTGGGGAAGTACGACACCTTCACCTCGACGGGGGTGCCGACCCGGTCGACGTGGAACCGCACGGTGTCGGTGCCGACGTGGACGCCGGTCACCGTGGTGGGCGGTTCCGGCACCGCCTTCGGCCGGGTCACCGACGGGCGCACCCGGGGCCACGACGGCGGCCCGGCGGCGGCGGGGACGACGGACCAGCGGTCGGGGTGCTGGTACCAGGCCACCGACGGGGCCAGCCACCCGGTCTGGGCCGCCGGCACCCCCGTCCACACCACGGGCCGGTTGGCCAGGGGGACGACCAGCGACGTCCCCGAGATCTGGAAGACCTCCCAGGTGGTCTGCAGTGGCTGGCCGTCGTAGATCGTCGACCACGGGCCCGTCCTGGCCAGCAGGGTTGCGGACGGATCCGCCGCCACCTGTGCCTCGACCGACGGCGACGACACCAGCAGGTAGCGCACCCCCAGCATCTGCAGGTGCTGGATGCCGAGGGGGACGTCGAGGCCGGCGTAGGGCAGGCCCAGCATGGCGTCGGACGGCGACACCGAGAGCTCGCTCTGGTTGAGGAAGTGGTACGGGGTGGTCGCCGAGGACTCGAACAGGAGCCCTTCCATCGAGTCGACGCACCCGTGGGTCCAGTACGGCAGGAGCATGAGCGACATGGTGGTGCCGAACCGGTTGAGCGATGAGTTGTACTCCCACATGGTGCGTCCGCACCCGTCCCGGGCCCCGACCTTGGCCATCATGTCGATCACCGCCCGGTACTCGGGGTAGTCCGGCTTGCGCTGGTAGCCCGAGTAGTTCCAGTTGGCCCAGGCCGACGGCTGGTTGGCGCCCACCGTGACGCCCACCGACGCCAGCGTCGCCGGGCTGAGCACCATGGGTGGCACCACGGCCAGGCAGGCGGCGGCCAATGCCACGATCCCACCGGCCAGCCCACCGGCCGCCACCGCCGGTGACGCCGGGCGGCGGGACCGGAGGAAGCGCATCCCCGGCCTCCAGCCGGGCACGGGTCCCCGTGGCATCCGTCGCTGGGTGCCCTCGGTCCACGTGCCCATCCGCAGGCGCCGCAGGGCCCGGGCGGCGGCAGCCACCGTCTCGGCGACCCCCCAGCCGGCGAACAGGTAGAGGCAGAGGAACCACAGGGGCTGGAACCGGACGTTGTAGAGCTTGCCCTGGGGGTCGAGGCACAGGGCGGCGGCCGACAGGCCCCCCATCACCGCGATGAAGAGGGCGACCCGGTTGCGGCGCACCACCATCCACACCACGGCCACCAGGTCGAGGGCGAGCACCCATCGGGCTGACGCCGGGAAGAGGATGTGGGGGAAGTTCCCCAGGTTCTGCCAGCCCATGTTGGTCGTGTAGGCCTGGTCGGCGGCGAAGGGGACCAGCCACCAGGCGGTCAGGGCCGTGCCGGTCAGTCCCGTGCCCGCCAGCCACACCAGGCGCCGCACCCACCGGCGTGCCGCCGGCCGGGACCGCCGGTGCGACACCACGGCCAGCAGGTCCCGGTCGAGCACCAGCCAGACGAGCGCCCCGGCCACGGCGAAGATCCCGGTGACCAGGTGGCACAGCATGGTGGCGGCCAGGAGGAGGGCGGCGGCCACCCGCCGGCGCCGGTTGCCCAGCCCGTCGGCCACTACCCCGAGGAACACCAGGGCGAAGGAGAGGCCGAGGGAGAACGAGTACTCACCGGCCAGCGTGGACAGGATGTTGCCGCCGACGATGGAGAAGCTGGGCTCGAAGAGGAACGGGAGGCTGAAGGCGGCCAGTGCCGCCGGGCCCGGATCGCGCAGGCCGGCAAGCCGGCCGAAGGCCCAGGCCGCGACCGGGAGGGTCAGGGTGCCGGCCACCGTCACCAGCTTGAAGGCGATGTCGTAGGGGAGGACGAACGACATGAGCGCGGCCAGGATGCCCGGCAGCGGGAAGTAGAAGGTGTAGACGGGGAAGCCGTCGTACCACCCCGGGTCCCACCCCGTGAGCTGGAAGTGCGGCAGCAGGTCGGACCGGAGGAAGGCCGGCAGGGCGACGTGGGCCCCGGTGTCGCCACCGGTGGTGGTGGTAGCGGCCACGAGTAGCTCCGGGTGCAGTTGCCACAGCGCCACCGCCGTCGCCCCCAGGATGACGACGGCGTCGACCCAGCGGACGGCGGCCGGGCGGGCCGGGCGGCGGCGGGGCGGCGCTGTGGCCGGCGGGGGCGGGTCGGCGGGTCGGGACGGGCCGGTGGCCGGACGCCCACCTCCCGGCCGGTTCCCCGGGGGCGCAGGCGGCGTCCGCGTCACCACGGCAGGGTCGATCCCGTCGTCACGACCACGGGTGCACCAGTCCGGACGACGACGCAACCGAGATCACGGCCACCAGGTTGAAGGACGCGTGGGCCACCATGCCCATCCCCAGGCGCCCGGTCCGGTAGGCGAGGGTGGCGAGGATGATCCCGAACGTGGCCAGCCCGAGTAGCTGGAGCGACTCGGCGTGGGCCAGGCCGAAGAGGATCCCGGTGACCGCCACCGCCACCGCCGGCGCCGCCCCACCCGGCAACCGCTCGAACAGCCGGGCCAGGCTGCGCAGGAGCAGCCCCCGGAAGAACACCTCCTCGACGAAGGGGGCGCACACCACCGTCAACACGGCGATGAGGACGAAGCCCGCTCCGTGGGAGCCGCCCGTCAACCGCTGCCCGGGTGCCTGGAACTGCTGGGTGAAGTCGTGGATGTGCGACCGGAACGGCAGGTACATGAGGGCGATCAGATACTGGCCGGCGACACCGATCGGTACCCCCAGCAGATCGATCGGCCGGAACCGCAGGCCGAGGTCGCGGACCCAGCCGCTCCGGCCCCGCAACGCCGAGGCCAGGACGGCCGAGCCACCGAAGCCGACCCACACCCCGAACAGCGTGGAGACCACGTACCACTCGGGCGGCGCCGAGAGCCTGGCGATGGCCGTCAGGCTGCCGGCCTTGCCGGCGACCGCTGCCGTGACCTCGGCGAAGATGGCCGCGACCACCTGGCCGGCCAGGAACCCGGCGGCGGCGAACCCCAGCCACGACCAGGCCCGCCGCGTGTCGGTGGGAGCAGCCCCGGCCCGGAGCTGGGCACCGATCGTCCCCCCGCCCGCCGGGCCGGCCGGCGCCACCGAGGGCGCGTCCGGCTCAGTCGGGAGGAATCCGGCGCGAAGGCGCGGCCCCGGCCCGGTGTCGTCGGCGTCGGCCACGCCGACACCCTAGCGACCGGCTCCCGATCCGGGGAGGCGGGGCGGAGGCCGGCGCGACGGGGGTCGATGCATCACCGGGGGCCGGGGACGCGTACCATGGGACGGTGACTCCGTCTGACCAGAACCCGGCACGAGGGCCCTTCGGGCCCGGGGGCGTGCCCGGCGGGAACGGGACCAGCGGTCCGCCCCGGAACCGCTGGATCGTCTACGCCGCCGTCATCGCCGCCGTCATCGCCCTGGTCGCCCTGTCGTCCCTGCTCAACCGCACCACGGCTACCAAGATCGATTACAACAGCTACCTGAACGACCTCAAGGCCAAGACGGTCAAGACGGCCACCATCGACACCACCTCCGGCATCATCACCGGACAGCTGGCCGACGGCACCACCTACTCGGTCCAGGGCCCGAACCCGGCCATCGACTCCGAGTACAGCGCGCTCCACAGCGCAGGGATCGACTACAAGGTGGTCAACCCGCCACCCAGCGAGCTGGGGGCCATCCTCAGCTGGATCATCCTCCCCGCCCTCCTCATCGGTGTCTTCTTCCTGCTCATGCGCAGGGCCCAGGGGCAGATGGGCAACATCATGTCCATCGGCCGGTCGCGGGCCAAGCTCTACTCGACCGAGCGGCCCTCCACCACGTTCGACGACGTCGCCGGCTACAGCGGGGTCAAGCTGGAGATCAGCGAGGTCGTCGACTTCTTGAAGACGCCCGCCCGCTTCAAGGAGATCGGCGCCCGCATCCCCAAGGGCATCCTCCTCGTCGGCCCTCCCGGCACTGGCAAGACCCTCCTGGCCAGGGCCGTCGCCGGCGAGGCGGGCGTGCCGTTCCTGTCGGTGAGCGGTTCGGACTTCATGGAGATGTTCGTCGGGGTGGGGGCCAGCCGGGTCCGCGACCTGTTCCAGACGGCCCGCAAGCAGGCGCCGGCCATCGTGTTCATCGACGAGATCGACTCCATCGGTCGCAAGCGCGGCGCCGGGCTCGGCGGCGGGCACGACGAGCGGGAGCAGACACTGAACCAGATGCTCTCGGAGATGGACGGGTTCGACACCACCGAGGGCATCGTGGTGATGGCGGCCACCAACCGGCCCGACATCCTCGACCCGGCCATCCTCCGCCCCGGCCGCTTCGACCGGCAGATCGTCGTCCCCCTCCCCGACCTGGAGGAGCGCCTGCCGATCCTGAAGGTCCACTGCAAGGACAAGAAGATCGGCCCCGACGTCGACCTGGAACTGGTGGCACGGGGCACCCCGGGGATGAGCGGCGCCGACCTGGCCAACCTGGTGAACGAAGCCGCCCTCCACGCCGTGCGGCGTGGCAGTTCCCGGATCGAGAATCGGGACTTCGAGGCGTCGCGTGACCGCGTCCTCATGGGCCAGCGGCGCGAGAGCCTCGTCCTGTCCGCCGCGGAGAAGGAGCGGGTCGCCTTCCACGAGGCGGGGCACGCCGTCCTCGCCTACGTCCTCCCCGACGCGGATCCCGTCCACAAGGTGACCATCCTCCCCACCGGCATGGCGCTGGGGGTGACCCAGCAGCTCCCGATGGAGGAACGCCACATCCACCCCCGGACCCACATCGAGGACTCCCTCGCCGTCCGCATGGGCGGGCGCGCCGCCGAGCTCCTCGTCTACGGCGACCTGTCCACCGGCGCGGCCAACGACCTGGTGGGCAACACCGAGCTGGCCCGCAAGATGGTGCGCGAGTGGGGCATGAGCGAGGAGATCGGCCCCATGGCATGGGGCTCCCAGGGCCAGGTGTTCCTGGGCGAGGACCTCATGCACACCCGGGACTACTCCGAGCACACCAGCCAGGTGATCGACGACGAGGTCGAGAAGATCCTGCGCGCCCAGGAGGAGCGGGCCCTCGAGGTGCTGGCCAGGCACCGGGGTGGCCTCGACGCCGTGGCCCGTGCCCTCCTCGACGAGGAGACCATCGACGGTGAGACGGTGGGCCGGCTGGTCGACACCTCCTATGGACGGCCCGTGCACGAGCCGGGTGCCAAGCAGGTTCCACCCATCTTCGACCGGGACCGCCACGGCACGCCCCAGAGCACCGGTGCGGAGGGGTCCGGCGACCAGGCACCCGCCGGCCAGCCGGCGGACGTGGAGCCGGCTGCCAGCAAGTCGTCAGCTTCGGCCGACACCGGCGCCGTGCCGGCCCCGGCCCCGGCCCCGCCCCCGCCCGGAGGGGCCACGCCGTGGCCTCACGCACCGGCCCCGTGGCCGCCGCCCGCCCACCCGGGGGGCTGGCCCCATCAGGCGCCGTACCCGCCGCCGCCGCCACCCGCCCGCTGACGGTCCACCATCGGGGGCGGGGTCAGCCGCCCAGCGCGATACCTGCCGTGGCCACCACGCCCGGCGCCCCGGACGGCGCTGCGTCCGCACCCACCACCACGGGAACGTCGGCGTCGACCACCAGCCAGGACAACCCCGTGACCTGGCGGGAGCGGAGGACGGCGAGCGACCCGGCCGGGACGTGCACGGTCGCCACCACCGCGCCCGCCAGGGTGGTGACCCGGACGGTGGCCGGTGACGTGCCGGTATCGGCGATGGCCAGTTCGTTGCGGGCCGCGTTGGCCACCACCGGTGCGCCCGGAACGCCGGGCGCCGGGACCACCCAACGGGCAGCGGCCCTGGGGGTGGCACGGAGGTCCCCCCAAGCCGGCGCCCCGCCGGGGGCGCCCACCGTCCTCGTCACCACCAGCGGACCCGATCCCTCGACCGTCAGCGAATAGGGCGTGGCCGGTGGGAACCGGGGTGTCGACGTGGGTCGGAAGGTCACGGCGCTCTGCGGCGGAACGGTCACGACGACCGGCGTGATGCTTGCCTCGGCCAACCCGGCGGTGATCGTCGCCGTCACCGGCGCCGTCCCCGGATTGGCCACGTGCACGGCGACGGTGCCGCCGTGCACGTCGGTGGTGGCGGCCATGGACCATCCGTTCGACATCGCCGGTGCGCCGAGCAGGAGGGAGAGCCCCGTCCCCGCCGCTGACGATCGCTGCTGGAGCCCATCGGCCACCACCTGGCCCGACGACACGGTCACGATGGTGGTGATGTCCGGCTGGTTCTGCACGTAGTCGCCGACGTGCTCCACCGCCAGCCCCCGGGGCGGGACGACGATCCCCTGGTACGGCTGGGGAACGACCAGCCCCCCGGGGGTGTAGAAGGACAACCCGACGACGGCGGGGCTCGCCGTCGGGTTGAAGAGGGTGAGGGACAGGTCGTTGCCCCCAGTCGTCGCTCCCCCGGCCAGGTACCAGGTGGACGAGGTGGACGAGGCACACGGCGCCATCGACCAGCCGGCAGGGCCCGACACGACCTGGTCGGCCACCACCCCGCCGCCGGCGAGCACGACGGTGGTCCCCACCGTCCCCGACCCCGACGTACCGGCGCCAGGATCCACGGCGACGACACCGCCGGCCGGCACCACCAGGTCCCGACGTGCACCGGCGGTCGTGGCACCCGCCACCACGGTCGTGACCGCGCCGTTCACGGCACGGTCGGTGGGGTTGGCCAGGAAGATGACAGGGCGGGCGCCCGAGCCCGGTCCGACGGTGCCGCCGGCGCAGAACCACGACGAGCTGATGGCCGACGCCGGCGGGGCCTCGGTGGCGGTCGCCACCGGTGCCGGGACCGCCGGCGGCGGGGGCCAGACGGTGCTGGCCGCGCCGACGCCGGCGATCACGGCCACCAGCCCCCCGAGCACCACGATCCGGCTCCTGGTCGGCCGATGGGCGGGCGGGCCGGTAGCGGATACCGAGGTCACAGGAACGCCACCTCGTCCGGGTCCAGGTCCGGGTCCCAGTCGACGTGCCCGACCGGCTCCGCCCGAACGGTGGCCAGCCTGCCGGCGACGGCGCTCCCGAGCCCGGAGACCCGCAGCCGGCGGCGCCCCACCAACAGGGCCAGCGCCGCCAGCCACGCGACGATCTCGAAGGCCACACCGGCCGGGCCCAGCCAGCTCCCGTGGAAGGCGAGGGTGACCGTGCCCGGGTTGGCGGCGACGAACTGGACCCCGCCGGAAGGCAGCGGCTCCCCGCGGACCGGCGCGCCGTCGGCGGTGGTCATTCCCCAGGCGCCCGACGGGGCCAGCGCGGCCAGGACGAGGCCGCGCTCCACCGTTCCCGAGTAGCTCCGGGCTGCCGCCGTCCCCTGCAACGCCGGCACGGCACCGGTGACGATCGGGGCGCCCGGGATGTGGGACAGCGGGATCGTCCCTCCGGGGGCCACCGGAGCCACCGGTGACCGCCGGCCCGGGACAACCGACCGGATGGGGATCCAGGACGTGTTCTCGTAGACGGTGATCCCCGACTGGCTGTAGGCGGCCCGGAGGTCGACCTGCCGGGCCAGTGCCGGCTCAAGGGTGGCCGGCACCGGTTCGGCCAGCGGTGTCTGGATGCCGGGCACCACCGGGGCCAGGGCGGTGACCACCGCCACGTAGCGGACACCCGCGCCGGCCAACAGCGCGCCCAGCTGGTCGGTCCTGCCCGCCTGGGCCGCGGCCACAGCCGTGCCCAGCGTTCCGGCCGGGCCGGGACCCCCGGGGGACCAACCCCACGTCGCGTCGGGCGCACCGCCGACGGAGGTCGCGTAGGCGAGCCCCGGCATGATCGGCCATCCGGCCTGGTTGAGCGAGGCGGGCGCACCGAGCCACAGGACCCGGAAGTCAGCGTCGCCTCCGTGCCGGGGATGCATCCACGTGACGGCCGATGCGAGGTCGACCTGGGGGAGGTCCCACCGGCCCGGCAGGGCGGACGCGAGGACGGGGAGGGCACCGGCTCCGGCGGCCAGCGCCGTCAGCGCGGTGGCCAGCTGGCGCCACCCGAAGACCCGGGCCCGGAGGTCCACCTCGAAGGCGGCGATGCTGCACCCGACGGCGAGTGCCAGGGCAGCGGCTGCCGGGGCCAGGAGCACCGCCGGATCGAGGGCCAGGTGGCCGCTCCACCCCCGGGCGGCGACCCAGGCGGCTACCCACGAGCCGAGGACCACCACCCACGCCCGCACCGCCGTCCGGTAGCGCTCGTCTCGGCCGACCAGGAGGGCGAGCACGGCGGCGACGGCGAATCCCCAGACCAGGGGGGATCCGCCGATGGGCCCCGGCGCGAAGCGGAGGAGTGCCCCCCAGGTCGGTCCGGCAGATGGCGCACCGGCGAGGCCGAGGACGTCCCAGCCGCCATTCCCCGAGGCGACCACCCCGATCAGCCACGGCAGGCAGAGGACGGCGGTGATCGCGGTGGCGCCGAGTGCGACCATCAGCGGCCTGAGTGCGGGCCGACCGGCCCCGGTGACCAGCGCCCCCGCGGCCACGACCAGTCCCAGGCCGAGGATGACGATGGTGGTCGGTGGGGCGTAGGCGGCACCGAGGGCCTCCAGCACGCCGAGCCCGAGGACGGAGCGGAGGAACCGACGGCGGTCATCAGCGACGGCCACCGAGCGGTGGAGGATCACCAGCGCCCACGGGGTGATCCCGTAGGCGACGAGGCCGTCGAACCGGCCGAGCGCCACGTCGTTCCAGGCCAGGGGCATGGCCAGGTAGGCGATGCCCGCCACGGTCCCGGCCCAGGGCGTGTGCAGCGGTCGGGCCAGGCGCACCATGCCCCACGCCCCGAGCGGGATGGGGGCGAGGATCAGCACCTTGCCAGTGAGGCCCATGGAGCCGATGAGGAGGGTGCCGAGCACACCGGTCAGCCCCATCGACGGCGGGGCGGCGACGGTGGTGCCGATTCCCGCCGGGTGCCAGCCGGCCACGAACTGCCCGAACGTGGCACCGAGCGAGGGAAACGGGGCGAACTGCCCGACCGAGGGGATGGCACCGGTGAGGATGCCCCGGGTGCCCAGCACGGCCACCGCCGTGGCCACCACCCACGCGATGGCCTGGCGGCGGCGGCCCGAGCCGGGACCCGGGGGCCGGCCACCGGATGCGCCGGCCACGCCGGTCGGGGCCGCCGGCTCCTCGTCCATACCCGGCCGTACCGGTTCGCCGTCCTCGACCAGTCGCCGGCCGAACACCGAAAGGCGCTCGCTCCCCCGGACCATGAGGGCCCTGATCTCGCGGTCGGGCACCCGGCGCGTTGCGGCGATCGCCGCCCGCCGGCGCCTGATCGGGCCGAGATTGCGCAGGTTCCATGCCCAGGCACCGACCACGGCCCGGGCCCGCTCCCGCTCGCCGGTCAGCTCAGCCACCACCACCTCTCCCATGGCGAGCACGACCGCCTGGGGCACGACCCGGAGCAGGTGGAAGCGGCTGTAGCACGACAGCACGGCGAACAGCTCATGGCGCCGCTGGAGCTCCTGGAGGGTGGGTGGCGACGGGCCCGGCTCGCCCGTCCGCCCGGCCTGGTGGCGCCCGGGTCGGGTGCGCCCAGACCGGCGTCGCCGCTGGGAGCGTGTCAGGACCGCAGCCGGTTCCGCCTCCGGCTCCCCCGGTGGCGCCTCCGGCACCGGAACTGGCACCGCCGCCGGAGCCCCGCCGTCCCCCGCAGGTGCGGGGGCGGGGCGCGACTCCTGTCCGGGCGGTGGCCGGCGGTCACCGGCGGCCATCGTCTCGCGGTGGCGGATACGGGCATCCGGTGCCACCACCACCCGGGCACCGGCCACCTGGGCGCGCCACGACAGGTCCAGGTCTTCGCCCATGGAGGAGATCTCCGGCGCGAACCCGCCCAGCTCGGCGAAGAGGTCGGCACGCACGAGCATGCAGCCGCCGGGGGCGACGAACACGTCACGGACCGCGTCGTACTGGCCGTGATCGATCTCACCCGGCTGGACCCGGTCCACCACGGAGCCCGTCTTGTCCGCCGACATCCCGACATGGAGCAGCATCGCCGGGTCGTCCCACCGCACGATCTTGGGCGAGACGATGCCGGCGTTCGAACGGAACGACTCCTCCACCATGATGTGGACGGCATCCGGATCGAGGACCACGTCATCGTGGCAGAACAGGTAGTAGGACGCCCCCTCGACCATCTCGCCCACCAGGTTCGCCGAGGGCCCGAAGCCCGCATCCGTCCCGAGGTGGCGAACGAAGGCGTCGGGGAGGACGCCGGCCACCCTCGTCGTCAGGTCCCCGTCGCCCCCCACGTCGAGGACGAGGACGGCAAGCTCCGGGTAGTCCTGAGCCGCCAGCGATGCCAGGGTCTCCTCGAACCACGCCCCGGGGTCGTGCGCCACGACGACGGCGACGACCGGTGGCAGCAATTCGTCCATCAGGCCCGCGAGGCTACTGGCACGGCGCCGCCCGTCGCGATCTCGCCCTCTCGCCAACAAGTGCTTGCAACTGTTTAACAGTTCGTATACACTTGCATCAGACGCCAGTGGGAACACCACCGGCCCCCGATACGAGGAGTTCCCCATGCCCGAACTGAACACCGATCTGACGAAGGTGGCACGAGACGTCGCCGGGATCGCCAAGGATGCCACCTACGTGGCCATCGGCATCGGCGTGATCGGCTACCAGAAGGCGCAGGTCCAGCGCCACGAGCTGGCCAAGCGGATCGGCAGCCCCCGGGCGACGGCCGAGCAGCGCCTGGCCGGTGTCCGTACCGATCTGGCCGGTGCGGTCCACGCCGTCGACGCCCGAGTGGAGGACGTGTTCACCCGCGTCGAGGCCGTCCTCGTGCCCCTCGAGGACAAGCTGCCCACCCAGGCCCGCGAGGTCGCACGGCAGGTGCGCAGCCAGGCCACCGAGGTGCGCCAGCAGATCCGCAGCGCCATCCTGTCGGCAGCTGCCTGATCGACCCACTCGCGAGCCGGCCTTCCCCCCCGGCCGGCTCACGCAACGGCCCGCGCCTCCCCCCGGCGCGCCGGCCACAACGGACCGGTATCCCCCCCTCCGGTCCTCTGGACAACGGCCCGCACTGCGGGCCGTTGTCCGCGTCCGGGGCCCGTGTCAGGTCGTGGGCGCTCCCGCCCGCTGCTGCCACTCGCCGAGCACGTCGGCCAGGGTGGACTCCAGCGGGATCTCCGGGCTCCAGCCCGTGTCCGCCTCGATCCTGGTCGGGTCGCCCCGCAGGACGGGGACCTCGACGGGACGGAAGAGCTCGGGGTCGGGGACGAACTCGAGCGACGCGCCGGCCAACGCCACCAGCCGGCGGGCCACGTCCTCGATGGCCACGTCGTGACCCGAGCACACGTTGTAGACGCGGCCGGGCGTGCCCCGTTCGATGAGGAGCCGGTAGGCCCGCACGACGTCCCGAACGTCGGTCAGGTCACGCCGGGCCGACAGGTTCCCCACCGGGATCGCACCGGCGCCGTCCCGCTGGGCCTCGACGACCCGCCTGGCCAGCGCCGGGACCGCGAAGTTCGGTGACTGGCCGGGGCCCACGTGGTTGAAGGGCCGGACGACGATCACCGGCTGGCCGTGGCCCCGCACGGCCTGGCCTGCCACCGCCTCGGCCGCCAGTTTGCTGGCCGCGTAGGGGGTGAGGGGCGCAGGCTCCCGGCCCTCGGCCAGGGGCAGCTCCTCCTCTCCGGCCACCGGGCCGTAGACCTCGGCCGAACTGGTCACGAGGACCCGGGTCCCCTCGTCGTGGCGGCGGGCGGCGGCCAGGACGGCCGCCGTGCCGAGCACGTTCACCTCCAGGACCCGGAGCGGGTCCCGCCACGAATCGCCCACGTGGGCCAGGGCGGCCAGGTGGTAGACGGCATCGGGGCGGGCGTCGGCGACGGCGGCGTCGACGGCCGCCGGGTCGGTGACGTCGACCTCGGCGTCGACGGCCACCACCTCATCGCCACACGCCCGCAGGTGGTCGGCCAGCCAGGTGCCGACGAAACCCCGGCCTCCCGTGATGAGGGCACGCATGGGCCAGCACCCTACCGGCTCGGCGCCCTCCCCTCCGGTGGCGCCCCTCAGTGGCGCCCTCAGCGGCGACCGGCTGCGATGCCGTACGCGTGGACGTGGCGGTCCGCGCTGGCCTCCCAGGTGTGGGCCCGGACCAGCTCGAGCCCGCGGGTCCTGGCTGCCTCACGGCCCGGATCGCTCCCCCGCAGCTCGGCGTCGAGCGCATCGGCCAGGGCCCGCACGTCACCCGGTGGGACGAGGCGGGCGGCGTCGCCCGCCACCTCCTCCATGACCGTGCCCGACGTGGTGATCAGGCGGGCGCCACAGGCCAGGGCCTCAAGAGCCGGCAGGCCGAACCCCTCGTAGCGCGCCGGGTAGGCGACGGCCACCGACCGCCGCAGCAGGGCCGGCACCGCCGCATCCTCGACGTACCCGGTGCGTACGACACGGTGGCCGTGGACGGCCCGGGACACCGCCGCGTCCACCGCTGCCGTCCCCCACCCGTCCCCGCCGGCCAGCACCAACAGGGCGTCGGGGTGGTCGCCGGCGACCAGGTCGAACGCCGCCACCAGCTCGGGGACGGCCTTGCGGGGTTCCAGCGTTCCGACGAAGCACAGGTAGGGGCGGGAGGCGATCCCCGGCACCGCCCGCGCCAGCACCTCCTCGTCGCTTCCCGGCGCCGCCTCGTCCGGTGTGAACCGGTCGGCGGCCACGCCGTGGTGGGCCACCACGACTTCGGCGTCGACCCGGCACCACCGGGCCAGTTCGGCCGCCGTGGTGTGGCTGGGGCAGACGACGACGGCGGCCCGGCGGGCGGCCAGCGCGATGGCGCGGCGGAACAGGATCACCTTCGACCGCTCGTGCCACGCCGGCTCGACGAAGAAGCTGAGGTCATGCACGGTGACGACCGAGGGCACCCGGGCGCGTTCGGGCATCGTGTAATGGGGGCCGTGATGGACATCGACCCCCAGACGGTCGAGCAGGCGGGGCAGGGCGACCTGCTCCCACGCCAGCCTGAGGGGCCGGGGGGTGGGCGCCGCCTCCACCACGGGGGCGCCCGGCACCCGGAGCGCCCACCGGGCCCCGTCATCCCGGCGCGAGACGAGCGTCAGGTCGATGTCCGCCCGCCGCCCCAGCGCGCCAGCCAGCTCGAGGGTGTAGTGGCCGGCTCCCACGGGGCGGGGCGGCACCGCGGTGACGTCGATCGTTACCCGCAGCACGTCCCCTCCCGCCGTCATCGGGACGCCACCTCCGCATAGAGCTCGGCATGAGCGGCTGCCGTGTCCACCCACCGGTGGCGGGCGGCGTGAGCCCGACCGGCCTCGATCAGCCTCGCTCGCACGGCGTCGTCGGACGCCACCTCGAGGAGCCCGCCGGCGATCGCCACCACGTCGAGCGGGTCGACCACGAAGGACGCCCCGCCGGTCGACGGCAGGGGACTGGCCACCACGGGCGCCCCGGCCGCCATCGCCTCGAGCGGGGGCAGGCCGAAGCCCTCGGCCAGCGGCACGTAGCAGAGCAGCCGGCAGCAGCGGTAAGCGGCCGCCAGCTCGCCGTCGTCCAACCGGCCGGCGAGGACGACGCCGTCGCCTCCGGGGATCTCCTCGCCCCACCCGCCGGGGCCCGCCACCACCAGGGGCCAGGGTCCGGGCAGCCGGTGGCGGACCGACCGGTAGGCGGCGACCACCCGGTCCAGGTTCTTGCGGGGCTCGAGGGTGCCCACGCTGAGCACGAACGGCCCCTCGATGCCCAGCCGCTCCCGCAGGCGCCGTTCCGATGCCGGGTCGGGTGCCGGCAGGTGGTCGCTGCCGTGGCCGATGACCGTCACCGTGGCCGGGTCGGCACCGGCGTCGGCCAGCCGGTCGGCCACCGGCCGGGAGGGCACGACGAACGCGGTCGCACGCCGCAATGCCCGGCGGAGTGCCGCCTCGTGCCAGGCACGACCTCGGGCCGGGTACGCCTCGGGGTGGTCCCGCCACAACAGGTCGTGGACGGTGACGACCAGGGGCGGGCCACCGGCGGGCGGCGTCAGGAGCGAGGTGGCGTGGACCACGTCGACGCCCCGCGGCCCCCGCAGCGCGCCCCGGTCCCACGCACGCGACAGCAGTGGCCCGGGGAGGAGGGAGGCTTCCACCGGCCATCCGAGCGCGACCAGTGGGTCGGCGCCCGAGCCCGCCCACCGGCTGGCAACCAACCGCACGGCAGGCCCGCCGTCCGGGCGTCCGGCCAGCCGGGTGAGCCCGCCGACCAGGCCCGACGCGTACGTGCCGATCCCTCCCGGCGCCCTGCGGCGCAGCTGCTCGACCACGACGGCCACCGTCGGCCACGACCGGGTCACCGGCGGCGTCCTCCCCGCTCGGCCGCCACGTCGCCGTAGAGGCGGGCCAGCCCGGCGGCACACGCGTCCCAGGTGAAGGCGGCGGCACGGGCACGCCCCCGGGCGATCAGCGCCTCGATGTCGGGACCGCCGTCGAGAACCCGGGACAGGGCACCGGCCAGCCCGGCGGCGTCGAGCGGATCGACCGTGACCGCCGCATCGCCGACCACCTCGGGAACGGCACCGGCCCGGGTCGCCACCACCGGAACCCCGGCGGCCATGGCCTGCAGGGGCGGGAACCCGAATCCCTCGTAGCGCGACGGGTAGGCGAGCACGCCGGCCCGCCCGATCACCGAGGCCAGGGCGGTGTCGTCCAGGTAGCCGGTGACCACCACCCGGTGGCGCACACCGGCCGGGAGGGTCCCGAGGGAGCGGTCGAACGCGTCGCTCCCCCAACCGGGCGCGCCCACGATGACCAGGGCGACATCGCGGTTGGCGGCATCGGCGACCAGCTCGCCGAACGCGGCCAGGAGAGTCGGGTAGTCCTTGCGGGGCTCGATCGTCCCCACCGCCACCACCGCCCGACCGGTGCCCGGCGGGAGGGGGGGCGCATCCCCCGTGGGGGCTGGTAGCAGCGGCACCCCGTGGTGCACGGCCCGCACCCGGCCCGGGTCGGCGCCGAAGTGCTCGACCACCTCGCCGGCCACGAACTCGGACGGGGTGTGGACCCACGCCCCCTCGGCCACGGCCCGGCGCACGAGCGCGGGGTACCCGGCCGTCGAGCGGTCGCACAGCTCCGGGAACCGCACCACGGTGAGGTCGTGCACGGTGACGACCCGTCCCGCCCGGCGGGTGGGGGGGACGACGAAATTGGTGCCGTGGACGACGTCGTGCCGACCCACGAACCACTCCACGGGCGGCACCGATACATGCGACCACGCGGCATGGAGCGGGCGTGCCGGCATGGGGCGCTGGCCCGTCCCGACCCCCGCCGGCACCCGGGCGGCGATCCCCTCCCGCCGGCGCCAGCTGACGGCGAAGGCGTCGACGGCCACATCCGTGCGCCTCGCCAACCCGGCCAGGGCGCCGGCGCAGAACACCCCCACCCCGGTGGGAGTCCCGAGCAGCGGGGTGGCATCCACGGCGACCGTCACCGGCACAGAGGGGCCCGACACGGCAAGGAGCCTTGCACATGCCGGAGCCGGGGCTGTCCCGGTAGCCTGCCGACATGATCGTCGCTCTCTGCGGAGGTGTGGGTGCCGCGCGCCTGCTGCGGGGCATGGAACGAGCCGTCGGCGGGGCGTCGATCACCGCCGTCGTCAACACCGGCGACGACACCGAGCGCTTCGGCCTGCACGTCTCTCCGGACCTCGACACCGTCATGTACACCCTGGCGGGGCGGGTCGATGACGGTCGGGGCTGGGGCCTCGCCGGCGAGACGTGGACGGTCATGGACGCCCTCGAGGAACTGGGTGGGCCCACCTGGTTCCGCCTCGGTGACACGGACCTCGCCACCCACTTCCTCCGTACCGAGCGGCTGGCCACGGGAGCGACCCTCACCGAGGTGACGGCCGAGCTGTGCCGCTCGTTCGGCGTCGGCCCCCGGCTGCTCCCGGTGACCGACGACCGGCTCCGCACCATGGTGCGCCTGCGGGACGGTGACGAGGTCCCGTTCCAGGACTACTTCGTGCGCCTGCGGCACGCCGTGCCCGTCAGCGGAGTCCGGTTCGACGGTGCCGGGGCGGCCCGGCCCGGCCCGGCCGTCCTCGACGCCCTGGCCTCGGCCGACACCATCGTCGTCTGCCCGTCGAACCCGGTCGTCTCCATCGGGCCGCTGCTGGCCGTCCCAGGTGTGCTCGACGTGCTCCGGCACCGCCGCGAGAGCGTCGTCGGCATCTCGCCACTGGTCGGCGGCGCCGCGCTGAAGGGCCCTGCCGACCGCATGATGGTCGAGCTGGGTGGGGAGGCGTCGTCTGCTGGCATCGCCCGCGGCTACGCACCGTGGATGGGGACGCTGGTCATCGACGAGACCGACGCCTCTGACGCCCCCGACGTCGAGGCCGCCGGTGTCCGGTGCCACGTCGCCCCGACCGTCATGACGACCGTGGACGCGGCGGCCAGGCTGTCGGAGACGGCGCTGGCCGCGGTAGGGAGCCGGTGACGGTGCCGGGAGCGCTCTCCGTCCTCCCCGTCGCCGGTATCGGCGAGATACGGCCCGGCGACGACCTGGCCGCGGCACTGGTGGAGGCCACCACCGGCCGGGAGCCGCTGCACGACGGCGACGTGATCGTGGTCACCCAGAAGGTGGTGTCCAAGGCCGAGGGGAGGATCGTCCCCCTCGACCACGCCGATCCGGCGGCCAAGCGGCGACTGGTCGAGGGCGAGTCCCGCCGGGTGCTGCGCCGGCGGGGGGACCTGGCCATCACCGAGACGGCCCATGGCTTCATCTGCGCAAACGCCGGGATCGACCTGTCCAACGTGGACGGGGGGACAGCCGCGCTGCTCCCGGTCGACCCCGACCGCTCCGCCCGCCGCCTGCGGGCCGGCATCGGCCGCCTGGCCGGGGTGTCGGTGGGCGTCGTCATCTCCGACACCTTCGGCCGCACGTGGCGCCGGGGGGTCACCGACGTGGCCATCGGTGCCGCCGGCGTAGCCGGCGTGGTCGACCTGCGGGGTACGGCCGACGCCAACGGGCGGGTGCTCGAGGCGACCGAGGTGTGCGTGGCCGACGAGATCGCCGGCGCCGCCGAGCTGGTCATGGGCAAGGCGTCGGGCGTTCCCGCTGCCATCGTCCGCGGCCTCGACCCCACGTGGCTCCGGCCCGCCTCGGTGGCAGCCGAGATCGTCCGGCCGCCCGGGGAGGACCTGTTCCGGTAACGGGGCGGGCGGGTGCCCGGGCCCCCTCAGCTCACGGCGAGCAGGTCGACCACGAAGACGAGGGTCTCGCCGGGGGCGATGACCCCGCCGGCGCCCCGGGAGCCGTAGGCGAGGTCCGGCGGGATGGTCAGGCGCCGGCGGCCGCCCACCCGCATGCCGGCCACGCCCTGGTCCCACCCGGGGATGACGTGGCCGGCCCCGAGGGGGAAGGCGAACGGCTCCCCCCGGTCCCACGACGAGTCAAACTCCTGCCCCGACGACCACGCCACGCCCGAATAGTGGACCTGCACCCTCGAACCGGCGGTGGCGCCGTCGCCGTCACCGACCTCGAGGTCCTCGACCACCAGCTCGACGGGTGGTTCCCCGGCAGGGACGGCGATGACGGGCTTCGTTCGTTCGGTCATTCCCCGACCCTAGGCGGCCGGCACCGGTCCCGCTCAGCCGTCGGCCCGATTGGCGCGCACAGCTGCCACCACCGCAGCGGTCCCGTCGTCCAGCGTGGTCCAGGGGGACCAGCCGAGTTGGATCCCGGCCCGGCCCGGGTCCAGCGCGTTCCTGAGGAGCTCGCCGGGCCGAGCCGGCGCGTGCTCGGGGACGGCACCCGTCCCCACGTGCCCGGCGATGGCCGCGAACAGGTCGTTCACCGACGTCTCGCGGCCGGTGCCGATGTTGCACACCAGCCCGCCCGAACGTGACGCGGCCCGCACGAACGCGTCCACCACGTCGTCGACGTACACGAAGTCACGGGTCTGGCTCCCGTCGCCGAAGATGATCACCGGCTCGCCGGCGACCAGGCGCTCGGCGAAGATGGCCACCACACCCGCCTCCCCGTGCGGGTCCTGGCGCGGTCCGTAGACGTTGGCGAGGGCCAGTGCGACGAACTCGAGCGCGTGGAGCTCCCGGTAGGCCACCAGGTAGTCGATGGCCGCCTTCTTCGACACCCCGTACGGGGAGAGGGGCCGGTGCGGCTCCGCCTCCCGCAGCGGCAGCGACGCCGGATCGGCATCGCCGTAGAGGGTCCCACCGCTCGCCGCGAACACCACCCGCTCGCTGCCAGCGACGCGGGCCCCCTCGAGCACCCGGAGGGTGCCGATGACGTTCACCTCGGCGTCGAGCACGGGATCGGCCACTGACACACGGACGTCGGCCTGGGCGGCCAGGTGGAAGACCACTTCGGGACGGCGCCGGACGATCAGCTCCGTGCATGCCTCGCTGCGCACGTCCACGTGGTGGAAGGTGAGCCTCCCCCCCGCCGTGGCCCGGGCGTCGGTCAGGTTGGCCAGCGTGCCGGTCGACAGGTCGTCGATCACGTCGACCTCGTGCCCCTCGGCCAGGAGCCGGTCGACGAGCGTCGAGCCGATGAAGCCCGCGCCGCCGGTCACCAGCGCCCGCACCGTCAGCCCCCCGCCGGGACCCGCTCGCCGTCGAGTACGGAACCCGACGCCGTCACCGCACCGGCGCCGATGACGGAGAGCGCCTGGATCGTGCACCGCTGGCCGATGGTGGCTCCCGGTCCCACGATCGAGTCCTCGACGGTGGCACTGGCCGCCACCCTGCACCCGGGCAGCAGCACCGACCCCGTGACGGTGGCGCCCTCCTCCACCACGGCGCCGGAACCGACGACGGAGCGCTCCACCAGGGCGGCCTCCCCCACGTGGGCACCGGCCCCGAGCAGCGCGTCGCGCACCCTGGCGGCGCGGTCGCCGTCTCCGGCCACGCTGACGTCGTCGATCCTCCACACGCCCTCGCCGAGGGAGGCATCGCGTTCGGCACCGGGCGCCGGCACGCCCGGCCGGCGGCCCAGCACCAGGTCGAGGTGGGCACGCACGTAGGCGGCCGGCGTCCCCGTGTCCAGCCAGTAGGCGTCGGACCCCTTGGCGTACAGGGTGCCGGCCGCCACCAGCGCCGGGAACGTCTCGCGCTCGATCGACACGCGCCGGTCGGCGTCGATCCGCTCCAGCACCGACGGCTCGAGCACGTAGGTCCCCGCATTGATGAGGTTGGTGGGCGCCTCGTCACGCGGCGGCTTCTCGATGAAGGCCTCGACCCGCCCCCGCTCGTCGGTGGGCACCACGCCGAACGCCGACGGGTCCTCCACGGGTGTGAGGGCGATGGTCGCCTCCGCACCGCGTTCGCGGTGGAAGGACACCAGCGCCCCGATGTCCAGGTCGGTGAGGACGTCGCCGTTCACCACGAGGAACGTCTCGTCGATCCTGGCGTCGGTGGCCGCGAACCGGATGGCGCCCGCCGTGTCGAGCGGTGAGGGCTCGACGGCGTAGGCGACCGCCACGCCGGCGATCCGGCCGTCAGGGTAGGCGTCGATGAAGGCGTCGGGTCGGTAGCCGAGCGAAAGCACCGCTTCGTCGACGCCGTGGGCGTGCAGGTGGGCAACCACTCGCTCGATCATCGGCTCCTCCACCACCGGGAGCATCTGCTTCGGCGTGGTGAGGGTGAGGGGCCGCAGGCGCGTCCCCTCACCGCCGACGAGGACGACCGCCTTCACTTCGCCGGGGCGGTCGTCGTCTTGGTCGCGGGTGCAGTGGTGGCGGTGGTCGCCGGGGTGACAGCGGTCGAAGGCGTGACCGGCACCGTGGTCGCCGTCGTCGACGACGACTCCGTCGCCTTGATGAGCGCGGTGATGGTCGAGGCGGGCGGCTTCGGCACGCTGACCGAGGTGGGGAGGAAGGCGAGGGTGATCATCTGCCCGTCCGAGAAGCGGAGCTGGCGGGGATCGCCGCCCACAGGCGATCCCTTCTTCACCGTGAAGTTCGCCCACTGCACCACCGAGACGACGCCCGTCTTGCCCGCATCAGGCGTGCCCTTGGGGCACCGCTGCCCGTCGGTGTGGGTCCCCTGCCCGGGGTACCCGAGCGAGTTGGAGGTGAGGACCAGGCCGTGCACCCCGGAGACGAACTTGCCGAGAACGGCGTTGCCTCCCGCCTGGGAGGCGGTCGTCGGGGCGACGGTGACGACCCCGGTCCCGTCCGTCGTGAACCCGCCGGTCGACGACGTCGGCGTAGCTGGGAGGTTGGGCTCGATCTTGCCGCAGATGTCGATGCCGAGCGCCGCGTGCCAGACCGTCCCCACCGTCGGTGGGCCGGCGGACGACGCCGTCGAGTGCGTCCGCTCGTAGCGGCTGTAGGCGACCAGGCCGAGCCCGACGAGGACGATCAGCACCAGGCTGGCGTACCAGTTGACCGGCGCCTGGCCGCGATAGGTCCGCCCACCGCCGGTGGACGCCGCCCGCGCCACCCACTTGCCCGTCTGGTCAGCTGCCATGATCGGGGGAGACCCTAGCGCCTGGCGAACCACCACGTGGAACGCCGGCCACCGCTGCACCTGCCGCAGCTGCCAGGAGCCGCAGCCCGAGCACGACGGCGACCACCGGCAGGGTGAGGCGGCGCCATCCGGACGACGACCGGGCGGCGAAGCGCAGTGCCGAACGGTGGTGCTCGACCAGCATCCGCCAGGGGTGCCGTGCCGTGGACGCGCCCTGGACGTGGACGACCTCGCCCGCGCCCGTCCAGACCACGGACCAGCCCGCCTGGCGCAGGCGCCAGCAGAGGTCCATGTCCTCCGCGTACATGAAGTACCCCTCGTCGAACCCACCGACCTGTTCGAACGCCTGGCGGCGCACGGCCATGAAGGCTCCCGACACCCAGTCCGAGGGCACCACGGCCCCGGGCGGATGGTCCGAGCCGGCGGCCGATGCACCGTGGTAGCGCCGGGTGAAGGGGTTGCCGGGGCGGAGGCGGCCGAGGACGGCGTGCCCGGCCGCGTCCACCAACGACGGGAACCGGCGGGCCGACGGGTACCGGGTGCCGTCCGGGTTGCGGACCACCGGTCCGACGACGGCGACCGACGGGTCGGCGAGCGCTGCGTCCTCGAGCGCCCGCACCGTCCCCGGCACGACCCGGAGGTCCGGGTTGCACACGAGGAACAGCTCCCCGCCCACGACCGCCGCGCCCCGGTTGGCCGCGCTGCCGTAGCCGACGTTGCGCCCGGGGCGGACCACCTCGACCCGGGGATCGGCCCGGTCGAGCCCGCCGGGTGGCCCGTCGGCCGACCCGTTGTCGACCACGACTACCCGGGTTACGCCATCGGCCAGCAGACTGTCGACGCACGCGGCGAGCAACGGGCCGGACTCGTAGTCGACCACCACGGCACCTACGCCGCCTCCTGGCGGCGCTGTCACCGGTCCATGCGCACGAAGCGGTACTTCACCAGCGCCCGCAGGGCGCTGAAACCGTCGCGCCACGTAATCTTCTTGCCCTCGGTCACCTCACGGCCAGCGTAGGAGATGGGGACCTCGTAGATGCGATGGCCGCGCCGGAGGACCTTCGCAGTGATCTCGGGCTCGAAGTCGAACCGGTCCGACTCGATGGTGATCCCCTCGATGATCCGCCGGTCGAAGAGCTTGTAGCACGTCTCCATGTCGGAGAGGGTCGACGAGTAGAGGACGTTCGTGACGAGCGACAGGAAGCGGTTGCCGATCCAGTGGAGCGGCAGCATGTTGAGCCGGCCCCCGGTGAAGCGGCTGCCGTAGACGACCCGCGCCTTGCCTCGGAGGATCGGATCGATCAGCTTCGGCCAGTCCTGCGGGTCGTACTCCAGATCAGCGTCCTGGACGAGCACCAGGTCGCCACGGGCCGCCGCCAGTCCGGTCCGGATGGCTGCGCCCTTCCCCCGGTTGACCGGGTGGGTGAGCACCCGGACCGTCGAGTCGCCCAGGGTGGCCAGTACCTTGTCGGTGCCATCGGACGACCCGTCGTCCACGGCGATCACCTCGACCTCGAAGGGGACGTCGACGGCTCGGATCCGTCGGATGATCTCGGCCACCGTGGCCCGTTCGTTGAAGACGGGGACGATCACCGACAGCGACCGGTACTCGGGCGGGTCCGCCAGGTTCATCGTCAGGATCCTCCTTCGTGGCCGTCGCCGTGCCCGCGGCTGGTCTCCGGCCCGACCGTCGACTCCCCGACCGCCAGGCCTTCCTGCGCCCCCAGGTAGCGTGCCGTCTCCATCAGCCCGACCTCCACGGGGACGACGGGCTCCCATCCGAGGAGATCACGGGCCCGGCTGATATCCGGGCGCCGCCGGCTGGGATCGTCGACCGGCAACGGTTCGTGGACGATGGGCGACGTGGAGCGCAGCAACGCTACCACCAGGCGCGCCAGGTCACCGACGGTGTGCTCGTCGGGGTTGCCGATGTTGACGGGGCCGGTCACACCGCTGTCGAGGAGGGCCAGTAGCCCGCCCACCTGGTCGGAGACGTAGCACAGGCTCCGAGTCTGCGTCCCGTCGCCGTAGACGGTGAGCGGCTCGCCGGCCAGGGCCTGGCGGATGAAGTTGGACACCACTCTCCCGTCGTCCGGGCGAAGCCGGGGGCCATAGGTGTTGAAGATCCTCGCCACGGCCACGTCCGTCCCCCGTGCCCGGTGGTGGGCGAAGGTGAGCGCCTCGGCGAACCGCTTGGCCTCGTCGTACACGCTCCGGGGGCCGATGGGGTTGACGTTGCCCCAGTAACGCTCGGTCTGGGGATGTTCGGCAGGGTCCCCGTACACCTCGCTGGTCGACGCGAGCAGGAAGCGGGCCCCGGCGCGGCCGGCCAGCTCGAGCGCGTGCCGGGTGCCCTCCGAGCCCACCGCCAGCGTCTCGAGGGGGCGGGCCAGGTAGGCGGGCGGGGACGCCGCGCTGGCCAGGTGGAGCACGGCCGCCGGCTCCCCGAAGGGCAGGAGCTCGGGGATGCCTGCCGACACGTCCGCTTCGAGCAGCTCGAACGACGGATGACCGTCCAGCGAAGCGAGGTTCTCCAAGCGGCCGGTGGACAGGTCGTCGATGCACACGACCCGGTTCCCGCGCGCCACCAGCGCCTCGCACAGGTGGGAGCCCACGAAGCCGGCGCCGCCGGTGACGACGGCCACCCCCTCGACCGGCGGCGGGCCCGGCGGGGTCATCGGCGACCGATCCCCTCGTAGGTGAAGCCGAGGCGGCGGAGCTGCGCCGGGTCCAGCAGGTTCCGGGCATCGACGACCGCCGGCCGGCCCAGCTCGAGGCGGACCCTGCCGAAGTCGAGCCACCGGAACTCGTCCCACTCGGTGAGGACGGCGACGACCTCGGCGCCGCTGCAGGCACCGTACGCGTCGTCGGCGACGTGGAACTTCTCCAGGCCGGCCAGGGGGGAGGGGTGGGCCGGTTCGCCCGCCACGGTGGGGTCGAACGCACGCACCGACGCCCCCCGATCGATCAGCCGGCGGACGACCTCCACCGCCGGGGAGTCGCGCAGGTCGTCGGTCCCCGCCTTGAAGGTCAGGCCCCACACCGCCACCGTCGTCCCGGCCAGATCGCCGCCCACCGACCGCTCGATCTTCTCCACCACCCGGTCCAGCTGCTCGCTGTTGGCCGCGATGGCGCCTTCGAGGAAGGCGAAGTCGTACCCGGCCTCGCGGGCGATGTGCACCAGTGCGCGGGTGTCCTTCGGGAGGCAGCTCCCGCCCCACCCCGGGCCGGGCCGGAGGTACTCGAACCCGATGCGCCGGTCGTAGCCGAGGCCCAGGATCACGTCCCGCACGTCCGCCCCGACCGCCTCGCACAGGCTGGCCACCGAGTTGATGAAGCTCAGCTTGGTGGCGAGGAAGGCGTTGGAGGCGTACTTGATCGTCTCCGCCGTCGGCGCGTCCGTCACCAGGAGGGGCGCATGGGTGCCGGCGAAGAGGTCGGCCACCCGGACGGCGGCGGCCTGATCGGACGCCCCCACCACGATGCGGCCCGGATGCAGGCTGTCGGCCACCGCCGTGCCTTCCCGGAGGAACTCGGGGTTGGACACGACGGCGACGTCGTGCCGGCCGAGGACCCGCTCGACGACCAGGGTGGAGCCCACCGGCACCGTCGACTTGTTGACGACTATGGCGTCGGGGGCGAGGACGGGACCGATCTCGGCGGCGACCGCCTCCACGTAGGAGAGGTCGGCCGATCCGTCCTCGCCCTGCGGCGTCGGCACGCACAGGAAGACGAACTCGGCACCCGCAGCAGCCGCCGCTGCTCCGGTCACGAAGCGGAGCCGGCCAGCGGCTCTTCCCTCGGCCACAAGCTCGTCGAGGTGCTCCTCGACAATGGGGATCCGTCCGGCCTCGAGCATGGCGACCTTGGCCGCATCCGCGTCGCCACAGGTCACCCGGTGACCCAGGTGGGCGAGCGTCGCGGCCGTGGGCAGGCCCACGTACCCCACGCCGATGACCGCGACACTGTGCCCCCGGCCGTGCGGCAGCACCCGCACCGACGGTCCGCCCAACCCGAACTGTCCACCGGTCATCGGTCCCTCACTCCCCTGTCCCTGGCCGATCCTTCGCATCGCACCTCAGTCCCCACCGCCAGCCGGCGCCCGTTCATGCTCCAGAGCTCCCACCAACCGGGCCAGCGCGTCCTGCCACGGTGGCAGGGGTCCCACCCCGGCCAGCCGGAGCGCGGCGTTGGCCAGGCGCGAATCGGCGGGGCGCGGGGCGGGGCGGGGCGGGTCGAGCTCCGCCGTCGATATCGCCTCGACCCGGTCGGGGTCACTCCCCGCCGCGGCCACGACGGCACGGGCGAGGTCGAACCAGGTGGCGTCGCCGTCGTTGGTGACGTGGAAGATCCCGGGCCGGCGGTCGAGGGCGATCCGGGCGATGGCGGGAGCCAGGTCGGCGGTGAAGGTCGGTGAACCCCGTTGATCGTCGACGAAGCGCAAGGTGCCCCCACCCGACGAGAGGCGGAGGACGGTCTTCACCATGTTGGCTCCGTGCGCGCCGCTCACCCAGGCGGTACGCACCACGGCGGCCCGTGGGCAGCAGGCCAGGGCCTCCCGCTCTCCCGCCAGCTTGCTGGCGCCGTACACGGATTGCGGGCACGGCTCGTCCCACTCGTGGTACGCCCGCCCCGCCCGCCCGTCAAAGACGTAGTCGGTCGAGACGGCGACCAGGTGGGCCCCGGCCCAGGCGGTGGCCTCGGCCACGTTGCGTGTCCCGTACGCGTTGACGGCGAAGGCCAGTTCGGCGTCGGACTCGCAGGCGTCGACGCCGGTCATCGCCGCCGCGTGGATGACGACGTCCGGCCCGACAGCGTCGAACACGGCGAGCACCTGGCTCCGGTCCCGGATGTCGAGATCCCCGACGTCGGTCGCCACCACCTCGATCGTCCCCTCAGCGGGGAGCGGTCCCGTCGGTGGGGACGCGAGGCCGCCGTCGGGAACGCGGCCCGAGAGCGCCGCCATCAGGTCCCGACCGAGCTGCCCGTCGGCTCCGGTCACGAGGACCGTCGTCGCCGTCACCGCGGGTCGGTTGCGGGAGGGGTCCAGGACCCTTCGACGACGGGCGACCGTCCGACCAGGGGCTCCCACCACTCCCGGTGGGACGCGTACCACGACACGGTTGCCGCCAGCCCCTCGTCGAAGGCGATTGCCGGCCGCCAGCCGAGTCGGTCGGCGATCTTCGACGAGTCGAGCAGGTACCGCCGGTCGTGACCCGGCCGGTCGGGGACGATCTCCTTGAGCGACGCCGGCTGACCGGTGGCAGCCAGCACCGCGTCGGCGATCTCCTCGATCGACGCCTCCACGCCGCTGCCGACGTTGTAGGTCTCGCCGACGTCACCCCGTTCGAGCACCGCCTCGATGGCCAGCACGTGGTCGTCGACGTGGAGCCACTCCCGGCGGTTCTGGGTGGACGCGTACAGGGGGAGGGGCAGCCCGTCGAGTGCCCGGGCCGTGAAGAGCGGGATCACCTTCTCGGGGAACTGGTAGGGCCCGTAGTTGTTGCAGCAGTTGGTGATGGTGACCGGGAGCCCGTACGTCTCCGCATAGGCCCGCACGGCATGGTCTCCCCCCGCCTTCGACGCGTTGTAGGGCGTACGGGGCCGGTAGGGGGACGACTCCGTGAACCGCTCGTCCGAGTCCAGTGCCAGGTCGCCGTAGACCTCGCAGGTGGAGATGTGGTGGAACCTGGCGACGCCATGGCGCCTGGCCGCCTCGAGCAGGGCCTGGGTGCCGAGCACGTTGGTGCGGAAGAACCTGCCGGGGTCGACCACGGCGAGGCTGTTGTGGGACTCGGCGGCGAAGTTGACGACGACGTCCACGTCGTGCCGGGCGAGCACGCCCGTGACCACGTCCAGGTCGGCGATGTCCGCCTCCACGAAGGTGATCCGGTCCTCGACGTCGGCCAGGTTCGGGCGGTTGCCCGCATAGGTGAGGACGTCGAGGGCCACGACCGTGTCACCGGGGTGCCGCTCGACCCACGACCGAACGAAGTTCGACCCGATGAATCCGGCGCCGCCAGTGACCATGAGTTTCATGCGGGCCAGACACTACTGCCCGATCCAGGGGACGGGGCACAGGATGGGGTACAGGATGGGGTACAGGACGGGGTGGCCGGCCCGGCTAGCCTGCCGACGATGGTCGGACTGCGGTGGCGAACGGCATGATCGACATGCCGGTGCGGGCGGCAGGGTCGCTCCGGACCGGCGGGACCGGACGGGCCGCCGGGGCCCCCGGGGCCCCCGCACCACCGGAGGACGGTACCGGTCCAGCCGGCTGTCGGCGCGCCGGCCGGTGGAGCCTGGCGGGTGCCGCCGCCGCCCTGGCCCTCTACGCACTGGGGGCGTGGGCCCTCTACGGCTTCAGCTCGTGGGCCCCCGCCGGCCGGATCGACGTGTGCAGCTGCTCCGATCAGATCCAGGAGGTCTGGTTCCTGGCCTGGCCCGCCTACGCCCTGTCCCATGGCCAGTCGATCCTGGCGTCGACCTGGATGAACTGGCCGCACGGCTTCAACATGATGGAGAACACGTCGATGCCGGCCCTCGGCGTGCTCGGCGCACCCGTCTCCCTCCTGGCCGGCCCGGTGGCCACCTACAACCTGCTCCTCCACCTGGGCCCCACCCTCTCGGCGTTCGCCATGTTCCTGGTGGCCCGCAGGTGGGCACGGTGGTGGCCGGCCGCGTTCGCTGGCGGGCTGGCATTCGGCTTCTCGACCTTCATGATCGGGCAGTCCCAGGGGCATGCGTTCCTCACCTTCGCCCCCCTCCTACCCGTCCTGCTGTGGCTCCTCGACGAGGCGCTGGTGCGTCGGCGACGCTCCCCCCTCGCCATCGGCGCGGCCATCGGCGCCGTGACCGCCGTCGAGCTCCTCATCTCCTCCGAGGTACTGGCCATGGTCGGCATCGTCGCGGTGGTGGGCGTGGCCGTGCTGGCCGTTGCGGCCCGGTCCGAGGTGCGGGCAGCGCTGCCCTACGTGGCCCGCGTCGGGGCCGCCGCCCTGGTGGTCGGCGGGGTGCTGGCCGCCGTGCCGATCTGGTACCTGGTGGCGGGACCACAGCACATCGCGGGGCCGCCCCACCCGCTGCAGGACCTGAAGGGGGTCCCCGGGGACCTCCTCGGCGCGGTGGCGCCCACCTCGTTCAGCCGGCTGACCCCGGCCTCGTGGGCACGGCTCGGCGACCGCCTCACCTCCGGCGACCTGACCGAGAACGGTGAGTACCTCGGCATCCCCCTCATCGTGGCCCTGACCGGCCTGGCCGTCGCCTTCCGCCGCCGGCGGGCCCTCCTGTACTTCGTGGCCATGGCAGCTGTGTCGTGGGTGCTCTCCCTCGGCGCCCACCTGACGGTCGCAGGCCGGACCACCCACATCCCCCTGCCCGGGCTGCTCCTCACGAGGATCCCCCTCGTCCAGGACATCGAGCTGGTGCGCTTCACCCTGCTCGAATGGCTGTTCGCCGCGGTCGCGCTGGCCGTCGGGCTCGACGAGCTCCACCGTGCCCTGGCCGGGCGGCTCGCCGCGTCGCCGCGGTGGCGGGCGGCAACCGTGGCCGGCGTGCTCCCCGTCGTGGTCGCCGTGGCTGTCGCCCTCCCCCTGCTCCCCAGGACCTCCATGTTCCGTACGGTGCCCACCGCGGTCCCCGCATTCTTCACGTCCCCGGCGGTCCGGGCCATCCCCCCGGGAAGCGTCGTCCTCGACTATCCCTACCCGGAGGACGGTGCGGTACAGGGACTGCTCGGACAGGCCGTCGCCGGCATGCGCTACAAGGTCATCGGCGGCTACGCCTTCGTCCCGGGCAAGGACGGAAGCTCGTCCTGGCTCCCGGCCGGCTCCATCTTCCAGCCCCTGTGGCAGCTCTTCGTCGCCTCGTTCCATGGCGGTGCCGCCGTGGGCACCATCCCGCCACTCGACCCGGCGACCACCTCGTGGATCCGCGACGTGCTCGGGAAGGAGCACGTCAGCACCGTCATCGTCGAACCGGTGGGCGCCGACCCGCACCGGGTGGTCCGCTACCTGACCGCCGCCCTCGGGCCCCCGCAGTCGATCGGAGGGGTCACCGCGTGGTTCGACGTGCCCCGGCTGGTCGCGCTCAGGCCCCCGCCGGCCTGACGTGGCGGACGTCGCCGGCCACGACCTCACGACGCTCGCCGGCCACGTCCACCTCCAGGTGACCCTCGGCGGTCAGCCCCACGGCCCGACCCTCGAACGGGCCGCCGTCGACGTCGACGCGGACGTCCTGACCGATGGTGACGCACCGGCGGGCGAGCTCGGCCGCCACGCCGGACCGTCCGGCCGCCGTCTCCAGCGCGGCGAGGCGCGGCTCCAGCGCCACCAGCGTGGCGTCGAGCAGGTCGGAGGGGGTGGTCGGCCGGGCCCAGATCGTCGACAGGGCGACCGGCGGTGTCGGGGGGGCCGCGGCACCGTCACCCTCGAGCCGGTCGTCCAGACCGGGCCACGTCACGTTGACCCCGATGCCGACGACCACCATGCCGGCGGCAGGACCGTCGAGGTCCGCCTCGGCCAGGATCCCGGCGAGCTTGCGCCCATCGGCATCGACCAGGTCGTTGGGCCACTTGATCCCCGCCTCCACCCCGCAGGTGCTGGCGCAGGCATCGGCGGCGGCGAGTGCCATGGCCGCCGTCACCAGGTAGCCGGACACCCCGCCCGGTGGCAACCGGAGCAGCACCGACGCCAGCAGGTTCGCACCGGCCGGCGCCTCCCACCGCCGTCCGAGGCGGCCGCGGCCGGCCTCCTGGTGGTCGGCCACCACCACCATGCCCTCGGCCGCACCTCCGCGTGCCTGGTCCATCAGGTAACGGTTGGTCGAGTCGATCGATTCGAACCGGTGGATCTCGGCGAAGCGGGACCCGGGAGGGCCCGGCACCCGTTCGGGCATCGCCCGGTCGTCTCCGGCGTAGGGTGACATGGCACAGAGCCTACGGCCCGTGCCACTCTTGTAACGCTCCGCAGGCCGGGGCGCGGTCCATCCGCGCCCACCTGCCACCCTGGCGGTGGGTGGCGCCGGCGGCAGCGCGACACGACGACCACCCACCACGAACCACCGACCAGGAAAGGCGCACCGTGCTGCAGAAGGTCCTCATCGCCAACCGGGGGGAGATCGCCGTCCGGGTCATCCGGACGTGCCGGGAGCTCGGGATCGCCACCGTGGCCGTCTATTCGGAGCTCGACCGCGACGCCATGCACGTCCGGCTGGCCGACGAGGCCTACGCGCTGGGCGGGCAGACGGCGGCGGAGAGCTACCTCAACACCGAGGCCATCCTGGGCGCGATCGAGGCCAGCGGGGCCGACGGCGTCCACCCGGGCTACGGGTTCTTCTCCGAGAACACCGACTTCGCCCGGGCCATCACCGAGAAGGGCGTCACCTTCATCGGCCCGCCACCTGAGGCGATCGAGGTCATGGGAGACAAGATCAGCTCCCGTCACGCTGCCGAGCGGGCCGGCGTGTCAGGCGTGCCCGGACGGTCCGAGGTCCTCCAGTCACCCGACGAAGTGGTGGCGTTCGGCAACCAGTTCGGCTGGCCGGTCGCCATCAAGGCCGCCTTCGGCGGCGGCGGGCGGGGAATGAAGGTCGTCAATGCACCCGAGGAGGCGGGGCCGGCACTGGAGTCGGCTCAGCGCGAGGCACTGGCCTACTTCGGCCGTGACGAGTGCTACATCGAGCGGTACCTGTCGTGGCCCCGCCACATCGAGATGCAGATCATCGCCGACACCCACGGCAACACCGTGTGGCTGGGCGAGCGCGACTGCTCCTGCCAGCGCCGCCACCAGAAGCTGGTGGAGGAGAGCCCGGCCCCCAACTTCCCCGACGAGATCCGCCAGGCCATGGGCGAGGCCGCGGTCCGGGTGGCCGAGGCCTGCGGCTATGTGAACGCGGGGACGGTCGAGTTCCTCTACCAGGACGGTGAGTTCTACTTCCTGGAGATGAACACCCGGCTCCAGGTGGAGCACCCGGTCACCGAGCTGGTCACGGGCCTGGACCTGGTCGAGTGGCAGTTGCGGGTGGCGTCGGGCGAGCCCCTCGGCTTCACCCAGCACGACGTCCGCCGCGACGGCCACGCCATCGAGGTCCGCATCAACGCCGAGAACCCGGCCGGTGGTGCCTTCACGCCGTCGCCGGGGACCATCACCCGCTTCATCGCTCCCGGTGGTCCCGGGGTGCGGCTCGACGCCGGCTACGGCAGCGGCGACACGGTCAGCCAGTACTACGACAACCTGGTGGCCAAGCTCGTCGTCTGGGGCCACGACCGGGAGGCGGCCCGCCGGCGGATGCTCCGAGCCCTGGAGGAGGTCGAGATCACCGGGGTGGCAACCACCATCCCCGCCCACCAGGCCATCCTCGCCCACGTCGACTTCGCAGAGGGCTCCCACTCGACGAACTGGGTCGAGCGCGACCTCGACCTGGCCGGGATCGCCGCCCCCGGTGCCGATCCGGCACCGGCAGGTGACGACGGCGAGGGGCCTCGGGTGCAGCGTGACGTCACCGCCGAGGTGGACGGCCGCCGCTACCAGGTCAAGCTGTGGGTGCCCGATCTGGGCGGCACGGTGGTGGCGGCCGGTGCGGCGGCTGGTGCCGCCGGCGCGGCCAAGGGTGGTGGAGGCCGGCGCCCCAAGGCGGCCGCCAGCGGCACCGGGTCGGGCTCCGTCGCCGTCCCCATGCAGGGGACCATCGTGAAGGTCCTGGTCGCCGTGGGCGACACCGTCGAGGTCGGCCAGACCGTGTGCGTGCTCGAGGCGATGAAGATGGAGAACAACGTCAACGCCGAGAAGGCGGGCACGGTCACCGAGGTGCGGGTCGAGGCGGGTGCGGCCGTCGGCCCCGGCGACGTCGTCGCCGTGATCGAGTGATCGACGGGGCGGTCCCACGGGCGCGATGAGCGCGTCCGGCCCGGCACCGGCGGCAGGTGCCAAGGAGGACGCCCGCCGGGCCATCGAGGCGGCGGGCGCCGAGCTCCTCGAGCTCAGCCACACCATCCACGCCCACCCCGAGACCAACTTCACCGAGGAACGGGCAGCGGCGTGGACGGCCGGGGCCCTCGCCCGCCACGGGTTCGCCGTGGAGGAGGGCACCGCCGGGCTCGCCACCGCGTTCAGCGCCACCATCGGGCACGGGCCCCTCACGGTGGCCATCTGCGCCGAGTACGACGCCCTTCCCGGGGTCGGGCACGCGTGCGGGCACAACATCATCGCCGCCGCCGCCGTCGGGGCCGGGATCGGACTGGCCGGCGTGGCCGACTCGGCCGGGCTCACCGTCCGGGTCCTCGGCACACCGGCGGAGGAGGGCGGCGGCGGGAAGATCGTCCTTCTGGAGCAGGGCGCCTTCAACGGGGTCCATGCGGCGATGATGGTCCACCCGTGGCCGGAGGACCGGCTGGAGGCCACCTGCCTGGCCGTCTCCCACTTCGACATCGCCTTCGAGGGGCGCACCGCCCACGCGTCGGCCGCCCCGTGGGAGGGGCGCAACGCGGCGGACGCCATGGTGGTGGCCCAGGTGGCCATCGGGCTGCTGCGCCAGCAGCTGGCCCCGGGCGACCAGGTCCACGGCCTCGTCACCTCCGGAGGGGAGGCGGCCAACATCGTGCCCGGCCGGGTGACCGGGCGCTTCATGGTCCGGGCCCGCACCCTCGACGGACTGGCCGCCCTCGAGCCGAGGGTCATGGCCTGTTTCGAGGCGGGCGCCACCGCTGCCGGCGTCACGTTCCGTCGCACCGACCTGGCCCCCGTCTACAGCCACATGGTGTCCGACGCCCCCCTGCTCGCCGCCTACCGCCGGAACGCCGAGGCCCTCGGGCGCACCTTCGCCGCCGACGACGCCGGCACGCCACCGCCCACCCTCTCGACCGACATGGCCAACGTCTCCCTGGCCGTCCCCACCATCCACCCCCTCCTCGGGATCGACGCCGGAGGGGCGGTCAACCACCAACCGGCGTTCGCGGCGGCCTGCACCACCGCGTCGGCCGACCGGGCCGTGGTCGACGGCGCCCTGTCCCTGGCGTGGACGGCCATCGACGCCGCCGGCGACGAGGCCATCCGCGACCACCTCCTGGGGCGGGGCAGCGCCTGACCGAGTGCGCCCGCCGAGCGGCCGCCACGGCCCGGCTCATTGCGGCCCGTCCGCCTCGTCGAGCACGCACTGCCAGCCCTCGGCGGTGAGCGAATAGCTGCCGACGCTCCCGTCGGCGAACCACGACCAGGTCCGAGGCGTCACCAGCGTGGCCGCAGCCGCCAAAGCCACCGGCACTGCCGCCACCGGGTCGTGGGTGGACGGCGTGAGCTCCTCGATGCTGCCCCGGTACGAACCGGTCCTGGTCCAGGCACGTACGAGCTCAGCGGCCACGCCCCTCCGCCCCCGCCCATGCTGGGCCGCCCCGAGGACGGCGAGGAGCAGTTGGTGTGTGGCCGTCCCTGGACGGCTCGGGGGCTCCTCGGTGGGGTGTGCACCGCGCGCCAGCTCCAGCATCGGACCGACGAGGTCCACCCCCGAGCGCCAGGCATTCTCCGGCTCGACGAGGCGGGGATTGACGTCGATGAACAGCGGACCGTCGGGACCGAGGATCACATCGGCCGAGAGCGCCCCGTGCCAGCTGAGCCCGCTACCCAGGACCTCGAACCATCGGCGGATCTCCACCGCCTCGATGCTGCGCTTGTGGCTGGCGCCGCCGTTGGCGCCCTCACCGGTGCGCTCGTTGGCGTGGAACGCGACGAGCTGCCCCGAGTCGAAGACCGCCTGGCACATGGCCAGGGGCCCGTCGACCCCGGCCTGGATCAGGGCGGGGTTGCCGCCCATCGCCCGCTCGATCTCCTCGCGGCTCATCACGCGCCGGACACCGCCGGACGCGGTGCCGATCGGCTTCTTCACGAAGGCGGGGAACTCCGTCCATCCGTCGGGACCGGTGGCGCCGGCCGGCTGGGGAATTCCGAGGCGCTCCAGGGTCGCCCGGGCGGACACCTTGTCCTGGACGGCCACCAGCGAGGCAAACGGGGGTACGACGGTGGCCACACCCTGGTCAGCCAACTCGTCCGCTGCCACCGAGAGCACGGCCACCTGCTCCTGGGTGGGGAGCAGCACGTCGAAGCGACCAGCACGGTAGGTGGCCACCGCGGCCTCGAGCCACCGGAGTGGATCCGACCCGTATGCCGGCACGTTGTGGATCCGCGCCACGTGGCGGGTGAAGCGGCACAGGCACAGCCGGTCGGGCGCCAGGGCGTGGACGACGTGGCCGGCCTCTGCCAGCCGGTTGGCACTCTGGCGGGCGGTCAGGCCCGATCCGTCGCTCAGGAGCACCTTCATAGATATATGACATATACTAATCGTCGTGGGCAGGCCGCCGCTGATCGACCGGGAACTGGTCCTCGCCACCGCCCTCGAACTGGCGGACGAACATGGTCTGGAGGCGCTGACGATGGGCGCCGTCGCCAGGCAGCTCGGTGTCACACCCATGGCCCTCTACCGTCACGTGGGCAACAAGGCGGACCTGGTCGACGGAGTGGTGGAACTGCTGCTCACGCAGATGCCGGAGCCGTCACCCGCCCTCCCGTGGTCCGAGCGCCTCACGGACCTCGCCTCCGGCATCCTCCGCACCGCCCGTCGACACCCGAACGTCTTCCCGGTGCTCCTCCAGCACCCGGTGACCACATCCGGCGCCCGGCGCGCCCGTCGAGCCGTATACGCGGCATTGGCGGACGCCGGGGTCCCCGCCGACCGGGTCGCCCAGGTCGAGCGGTTGGTGAGCACCGCCGTCCTCGGGTTCGCCGTGAGCGACGTAGCCGGGCGGTTCCGGCGTCACTCCCGGCGTCAGGTCGATGAGGACTTCGACGTGCTCCTTGCCCTTCTCGGCCGCTTCGTCGCATCGGAGGTCGATGGCTCGTCGGAGGGTCCGGCACGTTCCGACCCGGCCCGCCAGCGGTGATGCGGGAGCGGGACGCCGGCCCCGTCCCCTGGTGAGCACCGGCCTACAGTCGCAACCGATGGACTGCTCCTGCGCCTTCGCCACCTCGCCCGAGACACCCGACCACATCGCCGCCGCCGAGCGCATCGGCTACCGGCGGGCATGGTGCTACGACTCCCCTGCCCTCTACCCGGACGTCTGGATGACCCTGGCGCTCGCAGCCGAACGCACCAGCCGGATCGGGCTGGGGCCGGCGGTGCTGGTCCCGTCGCTGCGGCATCCGATGGTGAACGCGGCAGCCATCGCCACGCTGGCCGGGCTGGCTCCCGGGCGCGTGGCCGTGGCCATCGGCGCCGGCTTCACCGGCCGCTACACACTCGGGCAGCGGGCCATGCGGTGGTCCGACGTGGCCGCCTACGTGCGGACCCTCCGCGCCCTGCTGCGGGGCGAGGACGCCGTGTGGGAAGGGGCGGTCACCCGGATGGTCCACCCCGCCGGCTTCGCCCCTCCGCGACCGGTCGAGGTCCCCATCCTCATCGGCGCGGATGGACCCAAGGGGTACCAGGTGGCGCGCCAGCTGGGCGATGGCGTGTTCGCCGCCGCGCTCCCACCGACCGATCCCGACCTGCCGACGTGGCGGGCCCTGCTGGCCTTCGGCACCATCCTGCTTGACGGCGAGGATCCCGGTGACCCCCGGGTCCTCCAGGCGGCCGGACACGGGTTGGCCGTCGCCTTCCACGCCCTCTACGAACGCGGCGGCGCCGATGGGGTGGACGGCCTGCCGGGCGGGGTGACGTGGCGCACGGCGATCGAGCAGGTCCCCGAGGAACGCCGGCACCTGGCAGTCCACGAGGACCACCTGGTCCGGGTGAGCGATCGGGACCTGCCGGCCATCACCGAGGCATCGTCGCTGCTCCCGACGCTCACGCTGACCGGGCCGGCCGACCAGGTCCGCCAGCGGATCGAGCAGTTGAGCGCGATGGGGGTGACGGAGATCGCCTACCAGCCGGCCGGACCCGACATCGTCGGCGAGCTGGAACGGTTCAGGTCAGCCTGCGGGTGAGCGCCGGGGCAGCGCGCCGAGCTGCCTCCACCCGGCGTCGGTCGGCCCGAGTGGCGCCGTCGCCGCCCACGGCCGCCTGCCCGGCTACCAGGTCATGCCGAGGACGGACCGCATGGCCGCCTCGAAGGCGGGGTCGTCCAGCTGGTCCCGTGCCCCCAGCACCAGCTCGGCGTCGGCTCCCACCCGCAGGCGGCGGGGGCAGTCCGGGTCCTCGATGGCACGGGCGACCGCCTCGGCCACCACGTCGGGACCGGGCCGCCCGCCGGGACCGGTGACCCGGTCGTCGGTCCCCTCCCACTGCACCCACAGGTCGCCGTAGTCGTCCGGGCCCGGGTGGCGGCTGCCGGGCTTCATGCCCGGGGCGATGTAGCCGGGCTGGATCACGACGGTCCGGACCCCGAAGTGGCCGAGCTCGTAGTGGAGGGCGTCGGAGATGGCCTCGAGGGCGTGCTTGGAGGCGGAGTAGGCGCCTTCGAGGGGGGTGGCCACCCGCCCCTGGATGGAGCTGATGTTGACGAACACCCCGCTCCCCCGGTCCCGCCACGCCGGCGCCAGCGACTGCACCAGGGCCAGCGGCCCGAACACGTTGGTGTCGAACACGTCCCGGACGACGTCGAGGGGCACGGCCTCGAGCGGTCCCCGGGCATTCAGGGCGGCGTTGTTCACCACCGCGTCGACCGCCCCGGCCGCCTCCAGGGCCGCCCCGACGGAGGCCCTGTCGCGCACGTCGAGGGCCAGGCGGCGCACCGCCGGCAGGCCGTCGAGGAGCGACGGGTCACGGGCGGTGGCCACCACGTCGTGGCCCCGCTCGGCGAGCAAGCGGACGGTAGCGGCGCCGATGGCCCTGCCGGCACCGGTGACGAGGACGCGCATCGGCGAGGCCTCAGCCGCCGGGCCGGTACTCGTCGAAGACCCCCCGCAGCACGTCGGAGACCTCGCCGAGGGTGGCCATGCGTGACAGGGCCACCTTCATCGGCGGCAGCAGGTTCTGGGTGCCCCGGGCGGCCGCCTCCACGTCGGCCAGGGCGGCGTCCACGCCAGCCTGGTCCCGCTCGGCCCGCACCCGGCCCACCCGGGCCACCTGGGCCCGCTGGAGCTCGACGTCGATGGGGAACACCTCGGCCGGCTCCTCGACGGCGTCGACGAACCTGTTGACCCCGACCACCACCTTGTCGCCGGAGTCGACCGCCTTGGCGTACGCGTAGGCGGCCTGCTCGATCTCGTCCTGCATGAACTGGGCCTCGATGGCGCTCACCGCGCCGCCCATGGCGTCGATCCGCTCCAGGTAGTCCCACGCCGCCCGCTCTACCTCGTCGGTGAGGGACTCGACGAACCACGACCCGCCCAGCGGGTCGACGGTGTCGGCCACGCCGGACTCGTAGCCGACGACCTGTTGGGTCCGCAGGGCGATCTTGGCCGCCCGTTCCGTGGGCAGCCCGAGGGCCTCGTCGAACCCGTTGGTGTGGAGGCTCTGGGTCCCCCCGAGGGCGGCGGCCAGGGCCTGGACGGTCACCCGCACGATGTTGTTCTCGGGCTGCTGGGCCGTGAGGGTGGACCCGCCCGTCTGGGTGTGGAAGCGGAGCAGCTTCGACTTCTCGTCCTTGGCCCCGAAGCGCTCGGTCATGAGCTTGGCCCACATCCTGCGGGCGGCCCGGTACTTGGCCACCTCCTCGAACAGGTTGTTGTGGGCGTTCCAGAAGAAGCTCAGCCGGGGGGCGAAGGCGTCGACGTCGAGCCCGGCGGCCAGGGCCGCCTCCACGTAGGCGATGCCGTTGGCGATGGTGAAGGCGATCTCCTGGACGGCCGTCGAGCCCGCCTCGCGGATGTGGTAGCCGGAGATCGAGATGGTGTTCCACGCCGGCAGGTGTTCGGCGCAGTAGGAGAAGGTGTCGGTCACCAGGCGCATCGACGGGCGGGGCGGGTAGATGTAGGTGCCCCGGGCCACGTACTCCTTCAGGATGTCGTTCTGGATGGTGCCGCCCAGCTGGGCCGCTTCCACCCCGTTCTCCTCGGCCACCAGTTGGTAGAGGAGGAGCAGGATGGCCGCGGTGGCGTTGATCGTCATCGACGTCGTCACCCGGTCGAGGGGCAGGTCGGCCAGGAGCAGGCGCATGTCGGCCAGCGAGTCGATGGCCACCCCCACCTTGCCCACCTCGCCCTCGGCCCGGGGATGGTCGGAGTCGTAGCCCATCTGGGTGGGCAGGTCGAAGGCGCACGACAGGCCGGTCTGGCCGGCGTCGAGGAGGAAGCGGAACCGCTGGTTGGTGGCCTCGGCCGTGCCGAAGCCGGCGTACTGGCGCATCGTCCACAGCCGCCCCCGGTACATGTCGGGGCGGATACCCCGGGTGTAGGGGTAGGAGCCGGGCTCGCCCAGCTGCTCGCCGGGATCCCACCCGTCGAGGTCAGCCGGGCCGTAGACCTGCTTGACCTCGATGCCCGAGTCGGTGGAGCGATCCGGAGGGGTGCTGTTCTGGGCCATGGCCGCACAGGTTAGGGGCTGGGGCGACCACCGGGTGCCGGGGCCCGGTCACCCTCCTGACGGGGCGGTGGTGGTCGTGGGGGCCGGGACCGTGGTCGTGGGGGCCGGGGTGGTGGTCGTGGGGGCCGGGGTGGTGGTGGTGGGGGTCGGGGTGGTGGTGGTGGTGGGGGCCGGGGCGGTGGTGGTGGGGGCCGGGGCGGTGGTGGTGGGGGCCGGGACCGCCACCTTCGGCGTCGTGCACCCCGCCGGGGCACCCGTGCCGGGCGCACCGCCCGGAACGGGGAGGGTCCCGGCGCACCCGATGTTCGACAGATTGATGGTGAGGGTGGCCGTGCCGCCGTCCTTGAACGAGGTCACCGACGCCGACTGGACGATGTAGCCGGCGGCGTCGACCGACACGGTGTCCGTCGTGCCCGTGAAGCCCTGGGACTTCAGCAGCGACACCGCATTGTCGATCGACGTCACCTCGTCGGCGCTCAATCCGGGGATCGACGCAAGCTGGGCCGGATCGATGGCCACGCGGTACTGGGTCACCGTCACCCCGTCGACGGTGGCGAACCCCTGGTCGGTGACGGTGCCCACCTCAGCCTGCTCGAGGTCGAGGAAGCCGGTGGGGGTGGCCATGCCGAGGACGGCGAGTGCGCCGTCTCGGGAGCCCAGCGTGCCGTCGACCAGCCCGGCGAACTGCGAAAGGGGTTGCCCGGCGGTGGCCCGCGGCGCGGGCATGCCGGCGGGCGACGTCAGGTACGTGCCGGACATGCCGTTCTCATACGTCACTGACGGGTACACCTCGACGTTCACCGACAGGCCGCCGTTGATGGCCGCCGACGCCGCCATGGCATAGGGGGCGACGTCCACGATGCCGTTGCCGGTGGTGGTCGAGATGGTCGAGCCGCACGACGGGGCCGGCGTCGAGCCGCCGGGAACTGTCGTCATCACGTTCCCCGGAACCGTCGCCATCGCACCCTGCGAACCCACCGACCCCGTGCTCCCCGGACCGATCATCGACGGGCTGCCGTAGGTTCCCGGGCACGTGGTGGTGGCGGTCGAGCCGCGTGTCCCCGACAGCGTGTAGGTGAAGTCGAAGTTCCCTGCTGCCGTCGTCGCGCCCAGGGCGGACAGCACCGTCGACCGGGCCGGCCCGCTCGGTGCGGGCACGGGGCGGACCTGGGTGGGTGGTGGCATCGCCTGCCGGCTCCCGCCGCTGCTGCCGCTGAGGGCGAATCCGACCGGGACCCCCACTGCCGCCACCACCACGGCTGCGGCCGAGCCGACCAGGGCCCACCGCCGAGTCCGCGGGTGGTCGTGCCGGACGGACGGTCCGTCGGCGAACAGGCCGGCGTCGACATCGGGAGCGACACCTTCGACCGGTGTGCCGTCCCGGGTCCCAGGATCGTTGGTGCCGTCCATGCCGCCTCCTCGCGCCGAGCGGGGTCCTCCCCCTGACTCCGGGTGGCCGATCTCAGGTCGCCTGGGTCCTGCCGGCAACGCTACTCCTGGTGCTACCTGAATACCAGCATGATCCGTAAGATCCGTAAACGAAGCTCTGAACAGGGACTCCGCGTCCTCACTCTGGATGATGAGCCCGGCCTGACCTACACAGTCGACCAACTTCGCCGCACACAGCGGCGCCTTCGCCGGGTCCTCGCCGAACCGGTCGACGAGCAGCTTCGCCAGCCGCTCCGGTGGGGGCACCACCGTCCCGTCCAGCCGGTCCAGGACCATACGGAAGAGGGGGACGGCCCGCACCGCCGCCACCCGCGACTCTGACGCGCGTGGCTCGGCGCCGTCCAGGATCGCCCGCCCCCGTCCGGTCACGGTGACGGCGCCGGAGGGGCCGGTGACCACCCCGAACAGGCGGGCGTTGGCCAGCCGGGTGAGGAAGGCGCCGTTGCGGACACCGCTGTAGCCGAGCGCGTCTGCCAGCCCGGCGGCGTCGAGGGAGCCGCCTGCGTCCTCGACGGCCCGGCACACGTCGAGGACCGACTCGAGGTCGTAGGAGACCGAGCGGTACCGGGATCGGGTCATCGATGCACCGCCACCACCTTCGCCCGAGATGCGCTGATTGGCAAGGCTGGTGCCCGGCCCCGGCCCCGTGGCACGCGCCCATCCTGCTGCCCGGCACCCCCTCCCGCTGCCGCCGGAGTCCGGGCGGGACACGGCGGGAGCATCGTGCCCCGCCCGATCGGGGCACGGGCCCTAGGATGCCCGCCATGGAGAACCTCGTCACCGGGGAGATCCGGTGACCACCACGGCGGACACGGCGTACCCGGAGGTGCAGGGGCACCCGCCCCGAGCGCTGATCGGCGCGGTGGTCGACGCCGTCTCGTCCGTCCTCCACGCCGAGCGCGACCTCATCGAGCTTGCCGTGACGTGCGTGGCGGCCGGCGGTCACCTGTTGATCGAGGACCTGCCCGGCCTGGGCAAGACGACGCTGGCCAAGTCGCTGGCCCGGGCCCTCGGGCTCGACTTCCGGCGGGTCCAGTGCACGGCGGACCTGCTGCCCGCCGACCTGACCGGCTACACGGTGCTTGGCGATGGCGGCGCCGCACCCACCTTCCACCCGGGCCCGCTCTTCACCAACGTCCTGATGGCTGACGAGCTCAACCGGGCCTCGACCCGGGCCCAGTCCGCCCTGCTCGAGGCGATGGAAGAGCGGCAGGTGTCGGTGGACGGCACCACCTACGCCCTTCCGGTCCCGTTCCTCGTGGTCGCCACCCAGAACCCGCACGACGCTGCGGGGACCTCCCCCCTCCCCCACGGTCAGCGGGACCGGTTCCTCATGTGCCTGTCCCTCGGCTACCCCGGACGCACCCACGAGGACGCCATGCTGGCCGGCACCAATCCGGCCGTCCGCGCCGCCTCGCTGCCCCCCGCCGTGCCGGCCGGGAGCCTCGAGCGCATCGCCGGCGCCGTCGCCGCCATCCACGTCGCCCCAGCCCTCCGCAGCTACGTCCTGGACCTGGTCGAAGCTTCCCGCCGCCACCCGTCGATCGCCGTCGGGGCCTCCCCCCGGGCCGCCCTCGCCCTCCTCAATGCGGCACGGGCGGTCGCCGTCGCCCGGGGGGGCGACTTCGTCGCCCCCGGCGACGTGCAGCGGGCCGCCGTCCCCGTCCTCGCCCATCGCCTCGTCCTGGCAGCGGGCGCCGAGCTGGGGGGCGCCACCCCGCAGGGCCTGGTGTCCGAGCTCGTCGCCACGGTGCCCGTCCCGGTGTCACGCCCGGCCGAGTCGCCCTCCGGCATCGGGTGAGCTGGGCCGGGTGACGGGCCGCCCCACAGCGCGGGGGGTGGGCACCACGGTCATCGTCGCCGCCACCGCGGCGGCCGGAGCGACATTCGACTCGCATGCCCTGCTGCTCCTGGCAGGAGCGACCGTCGCCGTCGCCGTCGCCGCTGTCGGCACCGGCGCCGTGCTGGCCCACCGGCGGGTCGTGGCGTTCACGCAGGCGGCGCCCGCGCTCGTGGCTGCCGGCTCGCCTTCCACCGTCGTGGTGACGGCCACCGGTATCGGTGCCACCGTGCGGGCCGACCGGGCCCAGGGTCGATGGAGGAACCTGCCCGGCTCCTCCGCCGGCTTGGCCGAGGCCGCCGCCACGCCCGGACCCGGCTGGTTGGCACCCGCTCCCGGCGCCCTCGACTCCCTGTCGGCGGCCAAGGGGGGCGGGCTGCAGTCCTCGACACCTGTGCCCACCGGCACCCGGGGCGTGCTGGTCCTCCCCGGCCGGCGCCTCTGGGCCCACGACCCGCTCGGCCTGGTCGGGGTGGTCGTCGCCACCGTCCCCCCCGTCTCCGTGGTCGTGCATCCCGCACCCGCGCCGGTGGGCGTCGAGGCGACCCGCCCGGCCGGAGTGGCCGCTGCCACCCTGCCGGCGGCAACGCCGGGCGGCACCGGTGGCAGCGGTGAGCTGGACGGCGTCCGGCCCTACGTCGCCGGCGATCCGCTCCACCTGGTGCACTGGCCGTCCCTCGCCCGACCCGGGCCGCCCCTCGTCAAGGAGTTCGGGGCCGACGGTGGCGTCGAGCGGTGCGTGTTCGTGGACGACAGGGCGGGCGTGCACTCGCGGCAGTCCTTCGAGTCGATGCTGGCCGCCGCCTGCGGCCTGGTCGTCACCGGATGGCACGCCGGAGTGCCGGTGGTCCTCACGACCTGGTCGGGCGACACCACCATCGTCGGCGACAGCACCGCCGACCTGGCACAGGCCATGGTGGTGCTCGCGTCCATGACACCCCGGGCCGGCCGGAAAGCGGACCCACCCCGGGGGCCGGTGATCACCGTCACCAGCCATGCGGCCGTCTCCGGCCTACCGGCGTCGTTGGCCGGCACCGGGGCCCTGGTGGCCGTCCCATGACCCGGGACCAGACGGCACGGCACCAGGCAGCCCAGGTCGTGGCCGAACTGGCACTGCTGGCGAGCTCACTCGTAGGGGCGGCGGCACTGTCGCGCATGGTCGCCGCCCCAGGCGTGCCATGGCGCGTGCTCGCCACTGCTGCTGCCGGGGGGACCGTCGCCCTCGTCGGGGGGAGGCGGTGGTGGCCTGCACCCGTCGCAGCCGCGGTGCCGGTGGCCGTGGTGGCCGTGGTGGCCACGTGGGTGTCCGCCTGGGGGGCCACGACCGACGGCATACCGACTGCCCGCACCTGGCACGCCATCACCATGGGCCTGCGGTCCGCCCATGTCGTCATCGCCACCAGCAACCCGCCCTACCGAGCCGTCGGCGGCATCACCCTCGTCGCCGCCATCACCGCCGGCGGCGCAGCGGTCGCCGCACGCCTGCTGGCGGGGACGTCGGTGGGGAGCCCGCTGGCCGCGCTGGCACCGCCGTTCGCGTTGGTCGGCCTGTCGGCGTTCGCCGTGGGTGGAGCGGTCGCCGTCCCCATGGCCGCCCTCGTGGTGACCGCCACCGTGCTGCTGGCCGCTTCCGGGGCGCCGAGGAGCAGGGAGCTGGCAGGGAGCGCCGTCGCCGTCGGGGTGGGCGTCGCCGTCCTGGCCGCCGGGAACGCGTGGGGCGGCCCCTTCGCCAGCTACCGGCCACCGCCCCATCCGGCCGGCCGTGGCAGCACGGCCGGGGGCGCCAGTGGCGGGAGCGGTGTGGTGACCAGTTTGGCCCTGGTGGCCAGCGTCGACGCCGTCGAGCGGAGCCAGCCCGACGTCGTGGTGTTCGACGCATTCGTGGCCAAGCCCACCTACTGGCAGGTAGCGGTGCTCGACACCTTCAACGGCACCTCGTGGCTGCCCTCCGCCGGGGTCGCCGCGCTGCTCCGCGGGACGCTCCCGGAGCCGCCGGCCGTCGACAGCGCGGGCCAGGACGTCCCCTCCGGCTCGGTGGCGCTCCAGGCCTACGGTTCCCGGCTCCTCCCTGTCCCGCCGGGGACGACCGCGGTCTCGGGGCTCACGGGCATCGAAGTGACGCCTTTCGGCACCGCTGTACCCACCATCCCCACCCGGGGCGACACGTACACGACCTTCACCGGAAGTGCGCCGACCACCGCGGGCACGCCTTCGTCGCCACCGGCATCGCCCACGTCAGATCTGAGCCTGCCCCCCCTGCCGCCGGAGGTGTCCGCCCTCGCCCACCAGGTCACAGCGGGTGCCACGTCGCCCGCCGACGAGGCGGCCCGCCTGACCGCGTGGTTCCGCTCCGGGCGCTTCACCTACACCCTGGTGCCCCCCCACGTGCCACGAGGTTCCGATCCCCTGGTCGCGTTCCTCACCACGACGAGGTCCGGCTCGTGCCAGCAGTTCGCCACCGCCTTCGCGGCGATGGCGCGCACCCTGGGACTGCCGGCCCGGGTGGCCGTCGGCTTCGCGCCGGGCACCACGATCGGGTCGACGACGGTGGTCACCGGGGCCGACGCCCACGCCTGGCCCGAGGTCTACCTGGGGCCCGCCACCGGTTGGACCTCGTTCGAGCCGACGCCACAACTGCCGGGCGGCGCGACCGTGCCTCCGTCGGTACGGACGGGCGGCGCGCTGCCGCCCGGAGGTGGGATCGGACCGGCCGTGACCACGACGCTGCCGCCCGCCACCACCACGACGGTGACGCCGCCGTCCACCGCCCAGCCTCCATCGACCACCACCGCTCCAGCAGTCGGGGGCAGCCGGCGGGCGGGCACCCTCGCCTCGGCCCGAACAGCGACGCCGACGATCTTGGCCGTCCTGACCGTGCTGGCGCTGGTCGTGGTGGCCTCCGGACTCGAGCTCGCCCGCCGGCGGCGTCACCGGCGCCGGCGGTCGCCGGAGGAACGGATCCGGCGATCCTGGACGCGGGCCGAGCGGGCCCTGGCCGGCGCCGGGTGGACCCGACCTCCGGGCGAACCACCGACCGCGTTCGCCGAACGGCTGGCCCGGGCGACCGGAGCCGTGGCCGGCAGGGTGATGCTCCCGGGCGAGCTGGACGCCGCCGGCGCCGCCGGCGATCTCGCCGGGGCGCTGGAGCGGGCCACATTCGCCGCCGGTGCGGCGACCGCTGACGACGCCGACCGGGCCGAAGCGGCCGTGACCGACCTGCTCGTCGCCCTACGGTTGCCGGGCACCCGGGCGGCACTACGTGACGCAGCCCGTACCCCGGAGGGGTCCGGGCAGCGTGGGGATGACGCCGTGGACGCCCGCGCCGGCCTGTCGACCGCTGCGACCCGCTGACGGCCGGAACCCGGTCACCAGCGGTGGGAGCGCCCGCTCAGGCGGGCGCCGCCGCCACGTGGGGCATGCACAGCTCGTCGTACTCGGCGATGACGATCTCGCCGGCGTTCGGGCCGCACGTCGGGCAGTTCGGGTCCTGGTGGACCTTGAAGGTCCGGAAGCTCTGCTCCAGGGCGTCGTAGGAAAGCAGGCGCCCCTGGAGGGTGTCGCCCAGGTCGAGGAGGATCTTGATCGTCTCGATGGCCTGGATGGAGCCCACGATGCCCGGCAGCACGCCCAGCACACCCGCCTCCGAGCAGCTGGGGGCCAGCTCGGCCGGTGGCGGCTCGGGGATCATGCAGCGGTAGCAGGGACCGAGGTACGGGTTGAAGACGGTGACCGCCCCCTCGAACCGGAAGATGGAGCCGTGCACCACGGGGATCCGCTTCAGCACCGATGCGTCGTTCACCAGGTAGCGGGTGGGGAAGTTGTCGGTGCCGTCGACGATCACGTCGTAGCCGTCGATGATGTCGAGCACGTTGTCGGCACCGAGCCGCACGTCGTAGGTGACGACGTTGACGTCGGGGTTCATGGCCGTCAGGGTCTTCTTGGCCGAGTCGACCTTGCGCTCACCGATCCGCTCCGTGTTGTGGAGGATCTGGCGCTGCAGGTTGGAGGCGTCGACGACGTCCATGTCGATGATCCCGATGGTCCCCACGCCGGCTGCGGCCAGGTAGAGGGCGGCCGGCGACCCGAGCCCGCCCGCACCGAGCAGCAGGACCTTGGAGTCGAGCAGCTTGAGCTGGCCCGCCTCGCCCACCTCGGGCAGGAGCAGATGGCGCTGGTAGCGGTTGCGCTGCTCGGTGGTGAGGGACTTCGGCGTCGACCACGGCCGGCCCTCGTCCTTCCACCGGTTGAAGCCCCCGATCACCGAGGTGACGTCGCTGTAGCCGAGGTCCTGGAGGGTCTTGGCCGCGAACGCCGAACGGACACCCCCGGCGCAGTAGACGAGCACGTGGGCACCCTTGTCGGGGATCCGGCTCTCGATGGAGATCTCCAGGTTGCCTCGGGGCAGGTGGACCGCTCCGGGGATGGAGCCCTGCTGGTACTCGTCGGGCTCGCGGACGTCCAGCATGATGGCGTTGGGGCCTGCGGCCTCGACCTCGGCGGTGGCGGGATCGACTTCGCGGATGGCGGACTTTGCCTGGGCAAGCATTTCCCTGAACGTCGGCACGGCGATCACGGTCCTTCGATTGGGGGCGCCCGCTCGGGCCGGGCGCCACAGGTACACGTTGCTCGTGGTTAAACCCTACCAGTGTGGTCGACATTCCCGCCCGCCCCGATGCGGCACAGAAGTAGCGTGCCGGCATGGCAGCCCTGGCCCGGAGGCGGCGGTGGAACTGAGCGACGTCATCCGGGGGCGCCGGATGACGAGGGCGTTCACCGGCGAACCGGTCGAACCTGACGTCGTGGACGAGCTGGCCGCCCTGGCGCTGCGGGCACCCTCGGCTGGCAACACCCAGGGCCGTGACCTGGTCGTTCTCACGCAGGCGGCGCACCGTTCGCGGTTCTGGGAGGCGGCGACCGACGAGGCGTGGCGGCAGCGGTCCCGGCGGTTCGCCGGGCTTTCACGAGCACCGGTGGTGGTGCTGGCCGTCGCCGACCCCGAGGCCTACGACGCCCGCTACCGGGAGCCGGACAAGGACGAGCCGGCCGGCACGACGGGCTGGCCCGTCCCCTACTGGCACGTCGACGCCGGCTTCGTCGCCCTCCAACTGCTCCTCCTGGCCGAGGATGCCGGCCTCGGTGCCGCGTTCCTCGGCAACTTCCGCAACGAGGAGGCGGTGAAGGACGCCTTCGGGATCCCGACGGCCATGGCGTGGACG
>JAJZDI010000043.1:1851-3153 GCA_021806045.1 Actinomycetes bacterium | reverse complement strand
TCCGAGCGGCCGCCCACGGTCGGTCGATGGAGGCCGAGATGCGGGCAATTCTCGTCGAGGCCGTCCGCGAGCCGACCGACGACGAAGACCTCCTCGACGTGTTGACGGCCCGGTTCGGCGAGCTCGGTGGTGTCGACCTCGACCTGCCGCCCCGCTCTGCAGCACCTCGAGCCGCCGACTTCACCAGGTGATCGTCGCCGATACCAATGTGGTTTCGGAGCTGATGCGGGCCGAGCCCTCACCTCCAGTTCGAGCATGGGTGTTGGCTCAACGTCATCAGGAGCTGCGGATCACCGCGATCACGGTGGCCGAGATCCTCTACGGAATCGCGCGGCTCCCGGACGGCAGGCGGAAGGACGCGCTCCGTGCGGCCGCGGTCGACATCTTCAGCCGGTTCGCTGAAGATGTCCTCTCGTTCGATGCCGCCGCAGCCACGATCTACCCGGAGATTGTCGACCATCGCGATCGTCAGGGGACTCCGATCAGCGGATACGACGCTCAGATCGCTGCGATCTGCCGGGCCAACGACGCATCCTTGGCGACCAGAAATGAGAAGGACTTCGCCGGCCTCGGCGTTGAGCTCATCAACCCTTGGTCGTCCGGATAGGCCTGCCTCCCGGGTGGTGCCCCGTGACCCCCGCGGAGTCGGCGCCCAGGGCAGACAGGACTCTGCCCTGGGCTACTCCGGGTGCGTACCGGAACCGGGATCGCCCGATGGCTCGATTGGAGCTCGGGGATCTCGAATGCCGCCGCCCGATTCAGGCGGGGGCAGGAGCTGGCCAAGGCCCCGTGTGAGCGACACATCCCGATCACAGGCCGAGAGCGAGGCGGACGCCCTCTCGTCCATGATCCCGGCTGCGTGGCCCCGGCAACGAGTCCGCAGTCCTCGACCCGGATGCCGGCACGCCCGGACGCCGGCACGCCCGGACGCACACGGCCGACGTCACACGGCCGACGTCACACGGCCGACGTCATGCCGACGATCGGCCAGTTCAGCGGGTGGCCGGCCATCGACCCGTAGGACGGAGCGCCGCCGAAAGCAGCGATCCCGCCGTTGGAGCTGACCAGCGTGTAACCGCTCGCCGCCCGATCGGCCTCGATGCCCACGACCCGCGCCTGCTGGGCCGAGGCACCCGCCGACCCGGCGTAGGTGGCATCGCCGAAGGCGAACACCCCGCCGTCGGAGGCGACCAGCCAGTAGCCCTTGCCGTCCGGCGTGGCCGACATGCCGACGACCGGCTGGTTCAGCGGGTGGCTGGCCATGGAGCCGGCATAGGTGGCATCGCCGAAGGCGAACACCCC
>JAJZDI010000043.1:0-1751 GCA_021806045.1 Actinomycetes bacterium | reverse complement strand
CCGTCGGAGGCGACCAGCCAGTAGCCCTTGCCGTCCGGCGTGGCCGACATGCCGACGACCGGCTGGTTCAGCGGGTGGCTGGCCATGGAGCCGGCATAGGTGGCATCGCCGAAGGCGAACACCCCGCCGTCGGAGGCGACCAGCCAGTAGCCCGATGTCGGCACGCTCGACGAACCGACGGGGAGGACGGTGAGCACGAAGGTCTGCGACACGGTCGACCCGGCGAACCAGGCGTACACGGTGATCGGATAGTCGCCAGCGGTTCCCGGTGCGGGCGCGCCAGCCAGCGAGCCCGTCCCGTCACCGTTGTCGGTGAAGGTCACCCCCGAGGGGAGGGTCCCCACCACGCTGAGGGACGGCGTGGGGATGCCGGTCGCGGTCACGGTGAACGTACCCGGCTCGGACACCGTGAACGCCGCGCTCGAGACGCTGGTGATGTCATCGCCTGCGTTCGCCGGCTGCTGGCCGTGGGTCTCCGGCGCGGCAACGGCCACCACGATCGAGTCCAGCGTGTTCCCGCCCTGGAGGCTGACGTCGAGCGCGTAGTTGCCGACGGGTGCGCCCACGGCGACGGTCGCGTACCAGTCCAGCGGGTTGAAGCCGGTCTGCAACGTCGCGTCCCACGTGCCGACCAACTGGCCCTGGGTGTTCAGCGCGAGCGGCATGGCCACCATCTCTGTCCCGGTGCTGGCGTAGATCGTCACGTCGCCGGCCGCCAGTGCCTCGACGTCAGGAGTGGTCGGGTCGTCTCCGGGCCCCGTCACCGTCAGCTGGAGCTGGCCCGTCCCGGGCTCGGGCGAATAGACCTGCAGCGGCACGGTCATCCACTCCCCCTGCGTGGTGAGCTTCGGCACGCTGTCCCCCCACAGGACCGTCGGTTGGTTCGCCAGCACCGTGACGGTGCCGGCGTCCTCGGCGAGGATCTGTGACGGGTCGGCGACGGAGACGAGGTCGAGGGTGATGTCGTAGACCCCGGTGGGCGCGGTGCCGGCCACCGTCACGTCGAACGTGGTGGAGACGTTGTAGCCGGGCGACACGGCAAAGCCCCCTCCCGGACCCCACCACCCGACCAGGTCGCCACCGACCCCATCGAACGGGACGTCCGGGCCCCCGACCGCCGTGGCGGTGACCGAGCCGGCGGGAAGGGGTGCCGGGGCATGGACGGTGATCCGCAGGCGGGCGTTGTCGATGACGTTCCCTCCGAAGGGGTTGAGGAGCGACGCCGTCAGCTGGAACGGGCTCGTCCCGAAGACGCTGGCCGGGAGCGCACCCAGGTTCACCGCCGGGTCGGTGATCGCCTTCAACTGCGCGGCGGTCGTGTCGACGCCGGGGACGTCCATGTAGAAACCGGGGATGAAGGTGTTGTCCGGGATGTAGTTGCACAGCGCCCTGACGTCATCGGCCAGCTGTGCGAACGCGGTCACGCCGTACAGCGTGTGGTCGCCGATCTCCGGGTACGACGACAGGTTGGTGAACGGCACCACGTCGGTGATCTTGCTGACCTTCCACGTCATGGTGGGCACGTCCAACCAGGTGACGCTGCCCTTGAAGGTCTCGGACCGGTTGTAGCTGAACCCGCTGTAGTCGACGAACTGCTGCCCGTCGGGCATCGGTGCCCCGGTGTCGGGGTCCGTGGACGCCACGAAGTGCACGCCCCAGGGCGACACGTACGGCGACGTGCTCGACGTGCTCGGCGTGCCCGACGTGCCGGGCACCGGCGGGAAGCCGATGATCCGGTTGTAGTACTCGAC
>JAJZDI010000031.1 GCA_021806045.1 Actinomycetes bacterium | reverse complement strand
CTCAGTCGCGGAACAGCGGGGTGAAGCCGAGCTCGAGGTCCGCCAGCTCGACGTCCCCCGGTTGGGCCAGGTCGAGCGCCGGGTAGACGTCCACCTCCGGGTGGTCGGCCATCCACAGGGCAACCGCGTCCCCCCACCGCTCGTCGGTGAGGGCCTGCCGCAGGTCGTCACGGACGCCCGGGGCCAGCTCACCGCCGGGGGTCCGGGCCACCACCCGCAGGGCGAGGACCCGGTTGAGGGTGGCCTCGTCCTCGGCCACGAAGACCCGGGGTGGATCGTCCCGCACCACCGCGCAGGCGACGATCCGGGCCATCAGCGGTCGCCGCCCCCGCCCGCCTCCTCCAGGTCGGCGGCCGACCAGAAGCCGGGTCGTGGCCCTCCGGCGGCGCCCGCCCTCGCGTAGTGCTCGAGACGGTCCCGGTCTGCGTCGTCCAACATGGCGAGCGCGTCGAAGAACGCGCGGGGGCCTGCCGCCCGCAGCGCGGTGTCCCCCTCGCTCGGCCGGCGGGGCAGGTGGGAGGTGAGGAGGAGGAGCGGCGGTCCGTCCGGGTCCGCGCCCCGCAGCGCGTGGGCCCGGCCCAACGCCTTCCACACCGTGTCGGTCCGCAACAGCCCGCCCCGGTAGCTGGTGAACGCGCCGGGGACGTCCACGTACCACCGGCCACCGGTGGTGTCGATGACCACGAAGTTGACGGTCACCCCGGTCCGGGGCACCCGGTGGTTGCGCTGGACGACGGTGAAACCGGCGTCGGCCAGGACCTCCTCGGCCAATTTCTGGGCGGCCTTGCCCTCACGCACGGCCCGGCCCTGGAAGTCGCCCGCCGCTCCGCCCGGTTCGGGTTCGGGAGCGACGATCCGGGTGCGGCGCCGGCCCCGGGGCCTGGTGACCGGTCCAGCGGCGTCACCGGCCGGCTGACCCGCCGGCCCTGGTCCCCCAGCCGCTTCCGCGCCACCGGCCGCTCCGGCCGCCACCTCATCCGCCACGTCGGCGAGGGCGGCCTCGACCCGGGCCCGGGCGATGTCGACGTAGGCCGGCTCCAGGTCGTAGCCGGCGTAGCGGCGGCCGAGGCGTGCCGCGGCCACCAGCGCCGAGCCGCTGCCCATGAACGGGTCGAGGACCAGGTCGCCCCGGAACGTGTACAGGCGGATCAGCTGCTCGGGCAGCTCGACGGGGAACGGGGCGGGATGGCCCACCCGGCGGGCGCTCTCCGGCGGGATGTTCCACAGGTCGAGGGTGAGGGCCATGAAGTCCTCGGTGAGGACGGTGCTCTCGTGCGGCAGCCCCTCGGCGGCCCGGTCCTTGACCGAGCGGGCTCGGTCGAAGCGGCCCTTGCTGGCGATCACCACCCGCTCGGTGATGTCGCGCAGGACCGGGTTGGTGGCGCTCCGGAACGAGCCCCAGGCACACGACCCGCTGGCTCCCTCCCCCTTCTGCCAGATGAGCTCGCCCCGCAGGAGGAGGCCCAGCTCGTCCTGGAGGATGCGGATCACGTCGGCAGACAGGCTCCGGTAGGGCTTGCGGCCCAGGTTGGCCACGTTGACGGCGATCCGGCCCCCCGGCTCGAGCTTGTGGACGCACTCGGCGAACACGTCGGTGAGGAGCTGGAGGTACTCGAGGTAGGAGCCGGGCACGCCCTCGCGGTCGAGCTCCTCCTCGTAGGCCTTGCCGGCGAAGTACGGCGGCGACGTCACCACCAGGGCGACCGAGCCGTCGGCCACGCCGTCCATGGAGCGGGCGTCGCCGCACACGAACGGCTCGGCCACCGGGTCGGGACGGAGGACCTCGTCGTCGTCGCTCAGCTCCGGCGCCCGGAACCGCTCGTAGAAGGCGGTGGCGTCGTGGTTCTCGCGCCGGCCGACTCCGAAATTGGACGTTGCTGTACGCCGTCGATCCACCAGGCCCTCCTCACCCGAGGCTAACGCAGGCGCACCCTACGGCCGGGGTGTCACGGTGGCGGACGGCCCACCCGGACCTGCCGCCGGAGCGGGTCGCCCGACGGTTGCTGGCGGGCTCCCCGGTCAGAACGGGTGGGTGCCGCAGCGGAACCAGTACGGGAGCACCGTAAGGGGGGCGGGCACGGTGACGGTTCCCGGGCCGTGCAAGGTGCCGCCCCCCGTCCCACCCTGAGGGGCCCAGCACCCGGAAGGCACGTAAAGGGACCGGCTGGTGGCGCCCTGGGTCACGACGGGGGCGACGAGGACGTCGTCGCCGAGCATCCACTGCTGGTCGGCCTGACGGGCGGCCGTGCTGGACGGGTCGGCCAGCCACATGGGCCGGGTCGGGGGGATGCCGGTCCCGTCGGCCTGGCGCCACAGGGACTCGATGTAGGGGGCGGCCCGCAGGTGGAGCTTCGACAGCGCGACGTAGAGGTCGAGGGTGGCCGTACCGTACGACCAGGGGGTGTGCGTGCCGGCGATGGCCGAGCCGTGGAGCCGGAACACCGGGCTCAACGCGGCCCATTCCGCCCACCGGTCGAAGAGCTCGGCCGTCGTCGGGGGGGTGAAGATGTCGGCGTAGCCGCCGATGTCGGTCCCGTAGCCGTAGGCGCCGAACAGCGCCCGGTTCAACATGTCCGAAGCGAGGGAGGCGATGCCCGACGAGTGCGTCCACGACGTCTCCTCGTCGCCGGGGAAGTTGCCGCCCTCGTAGGCGGCCGACCCCGGGGTCCCCGAGAAGCCCGAACGCGTGTAGAACCAGATCGTCCGGCCCGGATGGGCCTTCTCGTACGCGGTGATGGCGGCGCGGGTCGCCTTGTCCACCAGCACCTGGTACTCGTTGTGCATCGTCGCCCCCGTCTGGCCGTCGGCGAAGTGCATCGAGGTGAGGACCTGCTCGCCGAAGTCGAGCATGAACCCGTCGGCACCGAGGGAGAGCGCGTGGTCGACTTGCGCGTCCCAGAACCGCACGGCTGCCGGGTTGGTGAAGTCGAGCAGGGCGATGTCCGAGCCGGACGTCCCCGCGATGGTGGCCGGCGCGCCCGAGGCATCCGTGGCCACCAGGTGGTCGGTGACCGCCGTGCTCGACGGGTCGACCCACGGGCGCAGGTAGACGAGCGGGTGGATGCCGAGCCGCTGCAGTGAGGCGATGGTCGAGGCGAGCACGCCCGGTGGCGTGGCCGAGGGCAGGTTGAGCGCGTCGGTGCCCGACGGGTTGCCCCACCCCTCGATCCGGTAGGCGGTGAGTGGCAGGTGGTACCTGGCGATGTCGGCCAGGTCGCTGGCCAGCTCGGACGCGTACTGCGCCTTGGCGTTGGCCGAGTGTGCGAGCAGGCGGTCCATCTGGGGTCCGAGGGCCCACTGCGGCGGGGCCGGTTGGCGCCCGGACAGGGCCGTCAGGGTGGCGATGTCGTGGGTGGCGCTGCCCGGGGCGATGACCACGTCGAGGCGTGCGCCGGAGGTGCGCACGTTCCAGGCGTCGGAACGGTCGACGTCGAGCCGGAACCGGGTCAGTGTGGTGTCGGTGACGAGGAACCCGTACCCGGCGGACGAGACGAACTCCGGCTGGGAGTAGTAGGCGGCGGTGGCCCCGTTCGGGTAGAGGCTCTGGCCGTTGCCCCCAACTCCCGGACCGGTGAGGCCGTTGATGTTCTCCTGCTCGACCCACGAGTCGATCAGCTGGCCGTGCTGGTCCAGCCCGTCGTGGACGCCGCCGAACCCGAAGAAGCCCTCGCCGGCCGGGGAGGCGAAGGAGTCGCCGATCATGACCACGCCGGTGCTCGGCGATGCCTGGACGGACAGCGACAGCCCCTGGCCGCCGATCGACGGCGAAGCGGTGACCACCAGCTGGCGGCCCGAGGGGTCGTTGGTGGCGAGGTGGGCGACCAGGTCGGCACCGTGCTGTGCGACGGCCAGCACCTTCGTCGCCGCGTAGGAGGTGCCCTGGAAGGTGGCGCTCTGCAGGTCGCCGGCGAAGAAGCCGCTCGGGTACTGGTCGACCGTCTGGCTGCCGACGAGAAACGAGAGGGGCCCGTAGTCGGGCGCGGCGGCCCGGTTGGGCTGGCCGGGCGGCTGGGGGTCCATCGTCGGTGGCACCGGCACGGGGGCGCCGGCGGGCTGGACGGCATCGTGGAGGACGGTCCGACCGGAGGCGTCCTCCACGGCGAGCGAGAACGGATCGCGGTGGATGACCACGGCACCGCCGCCGTCGGTGAGGGTGGCGGCGGTCGCGGTGACGTGCACCGATGCCTGGCCGCCGCCGGACGGTCCGGGAGCACTGCTGCCGGAGCCACAGGCGGTCAGGAGCGTGGCCACCAGCACGGCCGCCGCGCCGGCGATGGTGGTGTGCCGGGCCCGGCCCGACCGCCTGGCACCCCGCCCACCGTCGCCCGTCATGCCCATCCGCACGGGCACCCAACGTAGCAATTCGTGCCGGCCGGAACGTGTGGCTGCGCCTCGCCACGCGCCTCGCCGGGAGTCACGGAAGGGCGCGGGCGTAGCGGATGTCCTGCACGTCCTCACCGTGGACGGGGATGGTCCGCAGGGCGCCGTCGGGCTCCCAGCCGTCCCGGCGGTAGAACCGGTCGGCCCGCTCGTTGCCCTCCAGCATCCACAGGACGGCGTGCGTCCACCCGCGGGCCACCATGCGCGCCCGGGCGTCCTCGAGCAGCAGGCGGCCGATGCCCCGGCTCCACCACCCGGGGTCGATGTGGATGGACGTCAGCTCGCCCGCCCCGGCAACGTCGGGATCGGCGGCCGGTGCGACGGTGGCGAAGCCGCAGATCTTCCCGTCCTCCTCGGCCACCACCGTCTCCGGCGCGTCCGGCCCGCCGGCGCCGAAGGTGTAGCGCGGCTCGAAGTGGTCGGGACCCAGGGTGTCGAGGAAGGTGTCCGGCAGCAGGCCCCGGTAGGCGGCCCGCCACGAACGGGCGTGGACAGCGGCGACACCGGGCTCGTCACCGGGAACGGCGCGCCGGAGGATCACCACCCCAGTCTGGCCGTGGGGCGGGGAACGGCGCACCTCGAGCACCCGTCCGCCGGGTGCGCCCGCTGCACGCCGTGGGCCGGGCCCGGCACCCGGCCGGACCGGTGCACCCGGCCGGGCCCCGGGACGGGGGCCCGGATCCTTCCTCTCTCCCTACTCCTCGTCCGAGCCGGTACCCGTCCGCATCTTCTCGTCGATCATGGACACCACCGACGAGTCGAGCAGGGTGGTCACGTCGCCCAGTTCCCGGTTCTCGGCCACGTCACGCAGCAGCCGCCGCATGATCTTGCCGCTCCGCGTCTTGGGGAGGTCCGGCGTGAGGAGGATCTGGCGGGGCTTGGCGATGGGGGAGATGACGGTGGCCACGTGGTTGCGGAGGTCCTGCACCAACGCCTCTCCCTCCTCTCCCTCGATCTCGCCCTTCACCGTCACGAAGGCGACGACCGCCTGGCCGGTGGTGGCGTCGCTGGCGCCGACCACCGCGGCCTCGGCCACCCGGGGATGGCCGACCAGGGCGTGCTCGATCTCGGCGGTGGAGATCCGGTGGCCCGACACGTTCATCACGTCGTCGACCCGGCCCAGCAGCCACAGGTCGCCGTCGTCGTCGAGCTTGGCCCCGTCGCCTGCGAAGTAGTAGCCGGGGAACCGGCTCCAGTAGGTCTCGCGGTAGCGCTCGGGGTCACCCCAGATGCCACGGAGCATGCCCGGCCACGGATCGGTCAGCACCAGGTAGCCGCCCTCCCCGTTGCCCACCTCGTTGCCCTCGTTGTCGACCACCTTGGCGCCGATGCCCGGCAGGGGCCGCATGGCCGCCCCCGGCTTGGTCGCGGTGATCCCCGGGAGGGGCGAGATGAGGATGCCGCCCGTCTCCGTCTGCCACCAGGTGTCGACGATGGGGCACCGGTCCCGGCCGATGTTCGTCCGGTACCACATCCACGCCTCGGGGTTGATGGGCTCGCCCACCGAGCCGAGGAGGCGCAGGCTGGACAGGTCGTGGGCGGCGGGCAGCTCCTCACCCCACTTCATCAGGGTGCGGATGGTGGTCGGGGCGGTATAGAGGATCGTCACCTTGTAGTCCTCGACGATCCGCCACCACCGGTCCTGGCCGCCGGCGTCGGGCGTCCCCTCGTACATGACGGAGGTGGTCCCGTTGGCCAGCGGCCCGTAGACGATGTAGCTGTGGCCGGTCACCCAGCCGATGTCGGCCGCCGTCCAGAACACGTCCTTCTCCGGCTTGATGTCGAAGACCAGCCGGTGGGTGGTGGACGTGTGGACCAGGTACCCGCCGGTGGTGTGGAGGATGCCCTTGGGCTTGGCCGTGGTGCCGCTGGTGTACATGATGTAGAGCGGCTGCTCGGCGTCGAACGACTCGGGCTCGTGGGTGATCGGCTGGCGGTCCACCAGGTCGTGCCACCAGTGGTCCCGGCCCTCGAGCCACTCGACGTCCTGCCCCGTCCGGTTGACGACGAGGACCGAGCGCACGTCGGGGCACTGCTCGAGGGCGGCGTCGACCGCCGGCTTCAGCGGCGAGATCGACCCGCGTCGCCAGCCGCCGTCGGCGGTGATGACCACCCGGGCGTCGGCGTCGAGGATGCGGCTGGCCAGCGCGTCGGCGGAGAACCCACCGAAGATCACCGAGTGGGGTGCGCCCAGCCGTGCGCAGGCCAGCATGGCCACCACCGCCTCGGGGATCATCGGCATGTAGATGGCCACGCGGTCACCGGCCTCGACGCCCAGCTCGACGAGGGCGTTGGCCGCCTGGCAGACCATGTCCTTCAGGTCCGCGTAGGTGATGTCGCGGGTGTCACCCTCGGGCTCCCCGACCCAGTGGAAGGCCACCCGGTCGCCGATCCCGGCGGCCACGTGGCGGTCGACGCAGTTCACCGAGGCGTTGAGCTTCCCCCCGACGAACCACTTGGAGAAGGGAAGGTCCCAGTCGAGGACCTGATCCCACCGCTGGTCCCACTGCAGGTGCTCGGCCTGCTGCTCCCACCACGCCAGCCGGTCGGCCGCCGCCTCGTCGTAGATCGACGGCTGGGCGTTGGCCTGGGCGGCGAACTCGGGCGGCGGTGGGAACTGGCGGGTCTCGTGGAGCAGTGCAGAGAGCGCGGGGCCCGAAGCTCCCGGATTGGTCTCGGTCATCGTGGTGGTCCCTTCCCCCGGGTCTCCCCCTGGGTCGTTGCCTCGTCTACCTCGTCTACCTCATCGTGCGGTGCCGCCTGATGCACCGGCGGCGTGCCCGCTCAGCGGCTGAGCGGTCCGGTGGGCAGGACCGTCTTGCCGAACGTCTCGTTGGTCACCCCGGCGAACGAGGCATACCACGCAGCGGCGGCGGTGGCGATCCCGAACCAGCCCCCTGCCTTCACCCAGCCGGTCATCGACTGGAAGTTCCCCACCGTGAGCAGTACGAAGGTCACGACCAGCAATCCGAACACGACGACGAGGATGACCGACAGCCGGAACGTCGAGATGAACATGTAGGCGGTGAAGATGGTCCACCCGAGGAGGAACACCCCGACGACGGTGGGGGCGTCAGCCGGCTTCACCCCGGGCATGATGAACTTCACCAGCACGTAGAACGAGATCCAGAACGCGCCGTACGAGGTGAACGCCAGCGCACCGAACGTGTTGCGGCGGGCGAACTCCCACATGCCGGCGAAGACCTGGGCGGCGCCGCCGTAGACGAGGGCCAGCGCCAGGGCGGCGTTGACGGCCGGACTCCACACGTTGGCGTTCCACAGGCTGAGCGCGAACGTCGTCATGGCGAACGCGGCCAGCCCCAGCGGTCCCGGATCCGCCACCTTGTGGGCCGGCGGTGCGGCGGTGGCGCCCGACGATACGTCGTTGCTCATGATGTTCCCTCCCCTTGACGTACTGCCTTCCTGAGGTGATCGTGCAGAGCGCGGCCGGTCGGGACAAGGGAACCGGTCGGTAACTCTTCGAACGGTCCCGCCGGGACGACGAACGGTCGCCGGTGCACGACGAACGGACGACCGGCGCGCCGCCAGTGGCCCGATCGGCGCCGGCGCGCCGCCGGCGGTGCGCTGTCGCCGACGCCTGGACGCGTTCCGGTGGGGCGGGATGGCGCCGAGCGTGCTGTGGCATGCTGGCCGACGGTCCGAGCTCGCCCACCGGGGGGGCGTCCTCGCCGCTGTGGGCCGCCGGCTCCGGCCGGCGGGGCGGAGCGAGTGGTAAGGAGAACGTGACGGAGCTGCTCTGGCTCGCCGTTGCCGGCGTGGTCGTGCTGGTCGGTGTCGTCCTGGGCTTCGTCGTGCGCGGCGAGCGCAGGCTCGGCACCCCTGCCCAGCGCACCGGGTACGCCACCCTGCACGAGGCGAACCTCCTCGCGCCCTCGCTTCGGAGCGGCCTGCACGCAGCGGCCTCGGGGAAGGTCACCGCGCACTTGCAGACGCTGCTCGGCACCCCCGGGGTGCTCCTGGCCGACCTGGCCGGCGTGATCGCGGCGGACGGCCTGGACGAGGTCCACCAGGCCCTGCTCGAGGAGCCCGTCTCCCGTGCCGTGGCCACCGGCGAGCCCCAGGTCCTCTCGGCGACCGACCTGGCGTGTGACCGGGGCGCCACGTGCACCATCCAGGCCGCGGTGGTGGTGCCGCTCGTCGTGGACGGCACCGTGGTGGGAGCCCTGGTGGCCGCCGGCCCGTCGGCGCCGGCCGGCCTGCTCCGCCTGGCCAGCGAGGTGGCGCAGTTCATCACCACCCAGCTGGAACTGGCCGAGCTCGACCGGTCGCGGCGCCGGGCCGCCCAGGCCGAGCTCCGCTTCCTGCGGGCGCAGATCTCGCCCCACTTCATCTACAACGCCATCACCGCCATCGAGTCGTTCGTGCGCACCGACCCGGACCGGGCGCGCGAGCTCCTGGTGCAGTTCGCCGAGTTCACCCGCTACAGCTTCCGGGGGCGGGACCAGTTCGTCACCGTCGCCGAGGAGCTCCGCCTGGTCGACACCTACCTGGAGCTCGAGCGGGCCCGCTTCGGCGACCGGCTGGCCGTCACCCTACGGGTGGCGCCCGAGGTGCTCTCGGTCCGGGTGCCGTCCCTCATCCTCCAGCCCCTGGTCGAGAACGCCATCCGCCACGGCCTGGAGCCGGCCGATCGCACCGGCCACCTGTCGATCGCCGCCCACGACGCCGGCAGCGACGCCCTCATCACCGTCGAGGACGACGGGGCCGGTGCCGATCCGGAGCGGGTGCGGCGGGTGCTCTCGGGCAGGGAGGACGGCGAGGCCGTCGGTCTCCACAACGTCGACGAGCGCCTGCGCACGGTCTTCGGCGAGGAGTTCGGCCTGGTGGTGGAGACGGGCATCGCCGCCGGGACCAAGGTGACCGTGCGCATCCCCAAGTTCCACGCGGCGGTCCAGGCGTCGTGACCGGAACACCGGATGGCGCGGGGGCGGGGGGGAGCGGGCGGGGGCTCGCCGTACTGGCCGTCGACGACGAAGCCCCCTCCCTCGACGAGCTGCTCTACCTGTTGCGCTCCGACCCACGGGTGGGGACGGCCGAGGCCGCCTCGAGCGCGACCGAGGCGCTGCGGCTCCTCCAGGACAACCCGTTCGACCTGGTCCTCCTGGACGTGCGCATGCCCGGGCTCGACGGCCTGGAGCTGGCGACCGTCCTCGGTCGGTTCGCCCGGCCGCCGGCCATCGCCTTCGTGACCGCCCACGAGGAGCACGCGGTGGCCGCCTTCGACGTCGGCGCCGTCGGCTACCTCCTCAAACCGGTGACGGCCGAACGGCTGGCCGGCCTGCTCGAGCGGGCCATGCCCCCGGCCGCCGCGCCGGGCTCGGGGTCGGGGCCGGTGCCGCCGGCAGCCGACGGGGGTCTCGACGTGATCGCCGTCGAGACCGGGACCACGACCCGGATGGTGCGTCGGGAGGAGATCGCCTTCGTCGAGGCGTCGGGCGACTACGTGCGGATCCACACGAGGGGCGGCGATCGCCACCTGGTGCGCATCCCCATGGTCGTCCTCGAGGAGCAGTGGGTCCCCCACGGGTTCGTGCGGGTGCACCGCGGCTACCTGGTCGACCTGTCCCAGGTACGCGAGGTCCGCACCGAGGGCGCCCGCACGTCGGTCCAGGTGGGCGACACGTCGCTGCCGGTCAGCCGGCGTCATGCCACCGAGCTCCGGCACCGGTTGCTCGACGGCACCCAGGGACACCTGCGGTGACGGCACCACCCGGGGCCGACGGGGTCGCCGTCGAGGGGGAAGACGGGGTCGCACCGCTCGGCCCCGTCCGGGAGGTCGTCCGGGCCCCCGTCCGCCGGCCGGCGGACCGGTCGGGCGCGCCGGGTAGGGAGGACGTGCTCCGGCAGGACGACTACGGGCGCGAGCTCCTCGGTTCCCTCATGCGGGCCCAACTGGGCGCGACCCTGAGCGTGCTGGTGCCCGCCGTCGTCCTCCTCGCCCTCTACCCGCTCCTTGCCGTGCTGGTCCCGGACCTGGCCAGCACACAGGTGGCCGGCGTGCCCCTCACCCTGGTCGTGCTGGGTGGCGGGATCTACCCGCCACTCGTCGCCCTCGGGTTCTGGTACGTGCGCCGTGCCGAGCGGGTCGAGCGGCGCTTCGGCGAGCTGCTGGACGAGCGCTGACGTGACCGCACCGCTGTCGGTCGCCGCCGTCGTCGTCATCACGGTTGCCACCGCGGTCATCGGCATGCGGGGCATGCGGGTGGCCCGCACCCAGGCCGACTTCCTGGTGGCCGCCCGCCAGGTACCGGCCCTGCTCAACGCGTCGGCCATCTCCGGCGAGTACCTGTCGGCCGCATCCTTCCTCGGGATCGCCGGCCTGGCCATGCTCGAAGGGCTGGGCGCCCTCTGGTACGCGGTGGGCTACGCGGCGGGCTACCTGGTCCTCCTGGCTACGGTGGCCGCCCCACTGCGGCGGTTCGGTGCCTACACCATCCCCGACTTCGCAGAGGGGCGGCTGGCCTCGCCCCGCCTGCGGCGGTGGGCGACGGTGATGGTCCTGGTCATCTGCGCCTTCTACCTCATCCCCCAGTTCAACGGGGCCGGCATCACCCTGCAGGCGACCCTCGGCGGTCCCTACTGGATCGGCGTGGTCGTCCTCGGCGTCGTGGTGACGGCCGGCATCGCCAGCGGCGGCATGAAGGGCATCACCGTGGTCCAGGCCTTCCTCTACTGGGTCAAGGTCACGGCCATCGCCCTCCCGGCCGTCGTGCTCGTGCTGGCCGTGTCGCACCCGCCGCTCGGAACGGTGGGGGGACCCGCCCCGGCCACCTTCACCCACGCCACCGACGTCCGCTTCCCCGACGCCACCCGGGTCACCGTGGACCGAGCCGTCACCGTGACCGGCACCGGGACGGTGGACGGCAGGCCCGTTCGGGGTCCGCTGGTGCTCCGGCCCGGCGGGCACACCGTGGCCGCGGGAACCTCGCTCCGGTTCCCGGCCGGCACGCCGGCGCCGGACGTGTCGGGCGCCACCCGGTCGGGCAGCTCGTGGGCGTCCCCCCTCCTCCACCTGGGAGGCCGACCGGACCACCCGCTGGCCGCCACCTACGGGATCCTCCTGGCCACCGTCTTCGGCGCCATGGGCCTGCCCCACATCCTGGTGCGCTTCTACACCAACCGCGACGGCCAGGCCGCCCGCCGCACCACCGCCTTCGTGCTGCTCCTGGTGTCGACCTTCTACCTGTTCCCCGCGGTGTTCGCCGTGCTCGGCCGGCTGGAGGCGCCCGCCCTCTACCTGAGCGGCCGGACGGACAGCGTGGTCCTCGCCCTCCCCCGCCTGATGGTGGGCGGCATCGGGGGCGAGTTGCTGGCCGCGCTGGTGGCGGCGGGGGCGTTCGCCGCCTTCCTGTCGACGTCGTCGGGGCTGCTCATCGCCATGGCCGGGGCGCTGTCCCACGACATCATGGGCCGCGGGGTCCGGGCGTTCCGGGCCTCGGCGCTGGTGCTCGGCGCCGCGGTCACCGCTGCCGGGTTGCTGGTGGCGTCCGTGCCCATCAACGTGCTGGTCGGGTGGGCCTTCGCCGTGGCCGCGTCGTCGTTCTGTCCCCTCCTGCTGCTGGGGATCTGGTGGCCGCGGCTGACCCGGGTGGGGGCCATGTGGGGCCTCGCCCTGGGGGGCGGCACCTCGTCCCTGGCCGTGGTCGCCTCGCTGGCCGGCCTGGGCCGGAGCGGGTGGCCGGCGCTGCTGCTGGGCGAGCCCGCCATCTGGACGGTCCCCGTCGCCTTCCTGGCCATGGTGGTCGGCTCGCTCCTCTCACCCCGCTCCCTGCCGCCCAACCTCACCGACCTGTTGGCCACCATGCACCTTCCGGAGCGGTTGCGGCGGCCCCGTGCCGGCATGGTCGGGCAGCGATAGCCGGCCACCGGGGCCACCGCTCACGTCCCTGACAGCGCCGCCCGGGTCGTCCACAGCCCCAGTGCGGGGTTGGCCACATGGAAGAACGGATCCCCGGCGGCGTCGAGACGCTCGCCGGTCGGCGTGGCACCGTCCACGCCCAGCCGGGCGAGCTCGTCACCGAGCGGGCGCCACCGGTAGCCGGCCGCCTCCACCTCGCCGGGTGGGAGGCCTCCGGCAGCCGGGTCGGTGCAGTAGACGACGGTGAAGCGACCCTCGGTGCTGCCGTGGACCAGGTGGGCGACCGCACCCGGCTCGGCAGCCAGCACGGGGTCGGCGGCACGGGCCGCCTCGACCGCCGCCGTGCCCCGGTACCCGGTCCGGCGGATCAGACCGTCGATGGTCGGGTCCTCCCCGAAGGCCGACACCCCCGGCGCCAGGACGACCAGCTCGCCCCCGTCGGCCAGCGCCATCCGGGTCCGGTACACGGCTTTGTTGCCGAGCCAGGTGGTGCGCACCGAGCCGGGGTCGAGCCAGCACGACACCCGGGGCAGGGGCCGGTCGACCACCGTCACGTTGCAGCGGCCGGCGAGCGCGGCGGCGGCGCGGAACGCGGCCCCGCCCGACTGGCCCGTCCCGCCCCGGCCGGCGAAGACGCCACGCAGCACCGGTCCTCCGGCGACGTCCTCCACGACCGTCAGGATCCACAGGACCGCCACGCGGGGGGCGAGGAACCGGTCGAAGGCGGCGTCGATCACGTCGCGCACGGGCGTGCCGGCACGGCCCATCACCGTCTCGATCCCGCACCGGGCCGACAACAGGTGGGTGGCATCGATGGTCCCGGCGCCCCCCAGTCCCACCACCAGGTTCTTGGTGAAGTTGGCCATGCCCACCACCTCGTGGGGCACCACCTGGCCGATGGAAACGACCAGGTCCCAGCGGTCGAGCAGAAACCCGGCCACCTCCACGGGAACGGGATCGCGTGACGCGCCGCCCGACGCGGCGGCCACCTCGTCGCCGCCGATGGTGCCGATCCCGACGACCCCGTCGCGCCACCGGTGGACCAGCTCGCCCGGCCGGGACGGCCGGGGGGCGTGCGTGCCGAGCGCCGGTGCCACCGCCACCGTGCACCCCGCTGCTGCGAGCGAGGCCGACAGCCGGGCGGTGATGGCGGCCGCCCTGGCGTGGGGGCGGGTGTGGTCGGGAGGAACGAGGAGGACCCGGCGTGCACCCCGGGCGACGATCTCCCCTGCCGCCAGCTCGTCGACCACCCCGTCGAGCTGGGCCGGGGAGATCCCGGGGCCGACGTCGGTGCGCGCCGCCAGGGGGACGACGGCCGTTCCGGCGGGCAACGAGTCGAGGGCGGACGCCGACGCGGCGACCACGGCGTCGACCGGGTGTCCGGCGTCGACGGTGGCGACGTCGCGCTCGTCGACGCCGGGGGGCTCCAGGGCGTCGAATTGGCTGGCGACCAGGTCGGCGTGGAAGACGTGGTGCGGCCGGCCGGTGACCCGCCGGACCGCCTCCTCCCGACTGATGGCCAGGTGCACGAAGCGGACGTCACCCGCCCCCCGCAGGACGTCCCGGTACCGTCGGCGCAGCGCCGAGCAGGCCACCACCACCTCGCCGCCCGACCGGAGCTCCCGGCGCACCGCGGCCAGCCACGGCCACCGGTCGTCGTCGTCGAGGGGGACGCCGGCCGCCATCTTCGCCAGGTTGGCCGGAGGGTGGAGGGTGTCGGCGTCGACGAAGCGGGCGCCGCGCCTTCTGGCCAGCGAGGCGGCCACCGTCGTCTTGCCGCACCCGGCCACCCCCATGACGACGATCCCGGGGGCCACGGTCAGGGTCCCGACTGTCCCGACGCCCGGCCCGTGGCGCCGAAGCCGAAGTGGGCCCGGGCGTTCCCCCCGCACACCGCCTGCACCAGCTCCGCACAGGCACGGCGGTCGTCGGGGATGCGCCCCTCGTCCACGTCCCTCCCCACCACGTCGCACAGGACGCGGCGGAACAGTTCGTGACGGGTCATCGACAGGAGCGACCGGGCATCGGTGCACATCCCCACGAACCCGGCGAGGTTGCCGACGTGTGAGATCACGTCGAGGTGGCGTCGCAGGCCGGACTCGTGGTCGTTGAACCACCACGGCGGACCCCAGCGGACCAGCCCCTGGACACCGTCGCCGGCGAACGATCCGGCCAGGGCGCAGAACGCGGCATCGTCGGCCGGGTTGAGGTTGAAGACCACGCACCGGGGGAGCTCGCCGTCGGCCTCGAGACGGCCGAGGAACCGGGCGAGCCCGGCCACCTGGGGCGCATCACCCATCAGGTCGCCACCGGCGTCGGCTCCCCGCAGGGCGGCCAGGCGGGGAGAGGCGTCTCGCACGGCGCCCAGATGGAGCTGGAGAACGGTGCCCGAGGCGGCGGCCAGGCGGGCCGAGAGATCGACGACCTCGAGCGCGAGAGCGTGGCGCCCGGTCGGGTCGGCCGCGACTCCCTGCCGCAGGCCGCGCACGGCGGCGTCGGCCGCGGCCGGTGCGCGCTCGACGTCGGGGAGGTGGACGAGCCCGTGGTCGCTGGCCCGGCAACCGGCGGCCGCAAACCGGTGGTGGGCCGCCTCCAGCGCGGCGGTCAGGGAGGCCAGGTCGACGACGCGGATGCCGTGCCCGTCCCCCAGACGATCGGCCCACGCGTTCCAGCCGTCGGGGTCGCGGGCCAGGCGGTGTGCTCCGTCCGGTCGGAAGGTGGGGACGACGGTCGGCAGAACGTGGGCCGCGCCCGGCGGGAGGCGCCCTGCCTCGTCGGCGATCCGGAGGTGCCCGTCGAGGTCGTCGGCCGGGTCGTCGGTGGTGGCCACCACCTCCGCACCGAAGTGGGCGACCAGCCGCCTGGCCGTCCACGCCGGCAGCTGGCGGGTCGCCTCCTCCCAGATCTCACGTGCCGAGCCGGGTCCGAGGACGAGGTCGATGCCGAAGACCCGCCGGAGCTCGAGGTGGGTCCACACATGGAGTGGGGTGCGCACCAGCCGGGGGACGGTGGCGGCCCAGGCGGCGAACCGGTCCCACGGGTCGGCCGGACCGGACACCAGGTGCTCGGGCACGCCGGCCGCCCGCATGGCACGCCACTTGTAGTGGTCGTCGTCCAGCCAGAGCTCGGTGAGCGTGGTGAAGGCGCGGTCGTCGGCCAGGTCGGCCGCGTCCAGGTGGCTGTGGAAGTCCACGATCGGCTCACCCGACGCGACGTCGTGGTAGAGGGCGCGCGCCGTGGACCCGCCGAGGAGGACGTCGTCGTCGAGGAAGGCCCGTGCCATCGCCGCTCAGACGGAGACGGCCGAGAAGCCGCCGTCGACCACCAGTTCGCTGCCGGTGATGAAGCGCCCGGCATCGGAGGCGAGGAGCAGGAGGGCACCGGCCAGGTCCCCCGGCTCCCCGAACCGGCCGAGCGGGGTGTGGGCGATCACGGCCTCGACGCGTTCGGGGGTGAGCACCGTCCGGTTCTGGGCGGCGGGGAAGAACCCGGGCACGAGCACGTTGGCGCGGATGCCGAGCGGGCCCCACTCCCGTGCCAGGTTGGTCGTCAGGTTGTGCACCGCCGCCTTGGCCATGGCGTAGGTGAAGACGCGCGACAACGGGCGTCCGGCTGACACGCTGCCCACGTTGACGACCGACGCCCCCACGCCCTCGGCCCGGGCCCGGTCGACGAAGTAGCGGCCGAACTCCTGGCAGGAGCGGACCACCGCCAGCTGGTCCACGGCCACCAGGCGATCGAGCTCGCCGTCGTCGATCTCGAGGAACGGCGTGGCCGCGTTGGCCCCCGCCGCGTTGACGAGCACGTCGATGCGCCCGAGACGGGCGACGACCCGTCCGACCAGGTCCGCCAGGGCCACCCTGCTGGTGGCGTCGCAGGCTTCACCGTGCACGGTTCCCGAGGCGGCCAGGAGATCGGCGACCTCGGCACTGCGGTCGCGGTCGCGGCCGACCACGACGGTGGCCGCCCCGGCGCCGGCCAGTGTGGCTGCCATGACCTGGCCGAGGGTACCCGTCCCGCCGACGACGACAGCGACCTTTCCCTCGAGCCCGAACGACGGGAGGCGCTCCAGGCCGGTCACCGGGTCATCGTACCGGCAGGCCTCCCACCGTGACGTCGGCGAAGCCCGAGGCGATGAGCCGTCACCAGGACCGACGCGCCCCCGCCCACGTCGACCACCGGTGCCGAACGGGGGACGCAGAGCGCCTCGACCAGTGCCAGGGAGACGACCGGTTCCTCCTGGTACCAGCTGACGGCGTCCACCGCGTTTCGCTCGTAGACGCCCTCCCAGTGCCGGACGCGACCTTCGTGGTCAGTGGGGCGGTCCGGCATCCGTTCCACGGTAACGATCGTGCCCGCCCCGTCGTTCTGCCCCCCTCCCGCTCGGGATCCGGTGGCCGCGGCTGACCCGGGTGGGGGCTATGTGGGTCCCCCCGGTGACGGCACCTCGGCGCTGCCGTGGTCGCCTCGCTCGCCGGCATGGGCCGGAGCGGGGGGCGGCGACGCCGACTCCGGTCGTCACCGGAACGTCAATGGGCCGGCCGGCGAGATTCCTCTCGCCGGCCGGCCCACGTGAAGGTCGGTGCACGTCGCCTCGGGCACTGGAGCGACGGCGCAGGGGTCGCTGTCAGGTTCCGAAGCAGAAAGGCGATACCGTCCCCCCGGCAGGCCCTCCGGTGAATGGCGACGCCGCTGGCCCCTGAATGTTCCACGTCGGACCGGAGTCGGGCACGGCAGCGTAGTAGTAGATACCCCCCGGTATGGCCGCGCCGGCCGCGTAGAACGTCCACGTCACGCCAGCGGTGGGGTCGCCAACCGGCGGGCACTGGGCCGACGAAGGCGCTGCCGGCGCCGCACTGGCCTGGGACGGGAACCCGGCCGTCTGGGTGGCGGTCACGGCCGACGTGATCTTGTCGATCTCGCACGGGGTGCCGCCTGCCGTGTTCCACACGGCGTAGTACTCACCCGCGCTGGTCGGGATCCCGGGCGAGCCGTAGACGGAAGCGTCCACCGACGGCGCCGCAGCCGGCACGATGGTCGACGTGTTGTCGGCGATCACCCAGCAGTTCCCTGTCTTCTTGGCCAGCGCCAGGAGGACGGTGCCGTTCTGGTCGCTCGAGACGTAGGCGCCGATGTCCCCCTGGCCGAGCGGGGCGTTGGTCACGGTCGTCAACGCCGAAGCCAACGACGGCTCGTTGCTCTTCAGCGACGACACCAGGTCGGCGGCCACCGGGTAGCTCTGCTGGTTGTGCTCGTAGATGCCCTTGGCATCGGTGAGCGCGGTGTTCAGGTTGGACTGGGCGGCTCGGTCGTTGGCCGAGCCCGTCACCCCGAGGAAGGTGGGGATGGCGATGGCGAGCAGGATGGCCAGGATGAGGAGCACCACCATCAGCTCGATCAGGGTGAAGGCGGCGTCGGTGCCGGGCCGCCCGTCGAGGCGGTCCAGCACCCGGTTGCGGACGCGATGCGCCAGCGGGTGTGACGGTGTGACGGGCATGGGAATCGTCTCCGATCAGGACCACATCAATGGATAAACAACGATGGTTGTCTGATCGGTAACCTGTTCTGGAATCTGTAGCACTATCTTCCGGCCGCTTCGCAGCACGGTCGTTCGATCAGGCGAAAGGGCCCCAGGCGATCGGACGGTTCCATCGGGCTCCGGGGCCACCGGGGACCCGCCGATGGTGCCGTGGTCAGCTGCTTCGACGGCGGGCGGCCAGCCAGACGAACGACTGGGTCGCTCCGGACGGGGTCCGGTGGGCCTCGGTGCGCTCCTCGACCACCTCGAACCCGCCCCCAAGCAGTGCGGCCAGACCGGCAGCGTCGTAGCGGGTCACCGGCAGGCCCGAGCAGTACTCGGGGCCGTCGGGGCCGAACGTGCCCAGGATCACCGCACCGCCAGGACCCACGGCCCGCTCCAGCACGGCCCGGTAGGCGTCCACCTCAGCTCCGGCGGCGAAGTGGAGCACGGCCCGGTCGTGCCACAGGCCGTAGGACCGGTCGGGCTCCCACGTGAAGAGGTCTGCGGCGATCCAGTCCACCCGTGGGTCGTCGCCCACCCGGGCCCGGGCGGCGGCGAGGGCCCGTTCGGACACGTCCACCACCGTCACGTCGGTGGAGCCCGACCCGATGAGCCGGTCCACCAGCACCGACGCGCCCCCGCCCACGTCGACCACCGGCGCCGACCGGGGGACGCCGAGCGCCTCGATCAGTGCCAGGGAGACGGCTGGTTCCGCCTGGTACCAGCTGACCGCCTCCACTGCGTTGCGCTGGTAGACGCCCTCCCAGTGGCGGACGCGCCCTGCGTGGTCAGTGGGACGGTCCGGCATCCGTTCCACGGTAGCGAGCACGCCCGCCGATGCCGGCACCCGTCCCGCCGTGCCGCAATGCCGGCATCCTCACCGGCCGTGCCGGCCGCCCTCAGCCGTCGATGCCGGCCGCGATCGACGCGGCCATGGCCATGATGGTGACCTGGGGGTTGACCTCCGGGCAGGTGGGCAGGACCGACGCGTCGGCCACCCACACGCCGTCGACCCCCCGGAGGCGACCGCTGGCATCCACCGGGTGGCGCGGGGCATCGGCGCCCATGGCCGCCGTTCCCGTGGGGTGGAACGCGGCCACGTGCAGCCTGGCCGGATGGGCGTGGGCCAGCGCCTCGTCGAGGGCCCGCTCGTCGGCGACCGTCTCGAAACCTCGGATGCCGGTCACCACCGACGTGGCACCCGCCGCGAACAGCACCCGGCCCATGGCGCCGATGGCCGAGACCAGGCGGCGCCCGTCGCCCCGGGTCAGCGCGTAGTGCATCACCGGGCGCCGGGCACCGATGACGCGCCCTGCCGGCGCGTCGGCGATCATGGCGCCCAGCGTGGCCAGGTGGTCGGCCCGTCCCACCTGGTCGGCCAGCTCCCGCCCGGTGCCGGGCAGGAGCATGGAGCCCATCCCCGGCGGGGTGGCGGTGGCCTCGATGAGGATCCCCGCCGACTCGTGCAGCTGGTCGATGCCGGCGCTCTGCAGCACGCCCCGGGTGGGCTCCACCGGCTCGTCGAACCAGCCGCCGGCGCTGACCGCCGGGTGGACGGCCAGGTTGCGCCCGAGGGCCGGGTGGCGGCCGAGGCCGCTGCGCCGCAGCAGGGGGGGCGTCTCGGTGGCGCCCGCCGCCACCACGACCACCGGCGCCAGGATCTCCGCCACCGAGCCGTCGGGCCGCCGGAGCCGAACGCCGGTCGCCCGGCCACCGCCGTGGAGGACGCGCTCCACCCTCGCCTCGCTCACGATGCGCGCCCCGGCGCCGCACGCGTCGGGGAGCGCGTTCAGGTGCACACCGAACTTGGCGTTGGTGGGGC
>JAJZDI010000012.1:81856-91506 GCA_021806045.1 Actinomycetes bacterium | reverse complement strand
GGTCGCGCTCGACGGGCACGTCACGAAGCCCGTCACATCCGATAGCTACAGTGCGAAGAAGGAGGTGGCCGCATAGCTCAGCTGCCTGGGGCCGTCACCCAAGTTCCACACGAAGTGGGACATCCTCTCGGTACGGGTATCGAACAATATCGCAATAAAACGCACATATGTGCGAAAAAATGCGATACTTGCCCCATGGACTACGGCAACCCGGTGGAGGCGATGATTCCCGGCGTGCAGGGCCGTGTCCTGGCCGTACTGGCCCGCACCGAAGCCGAACTGACAATGCGGTCGGTCGCCGAGCTGGCGGGCGTCAGCGCCAACCAGGCCACCGTCGTACTCAACCGACTGGTGCGACTGGGGCTCGTCGAGCGTCGCGAGGCGGGTGCCGCCGCCCTGGTGCGCCTGATCCGCGAGAACGAGGCGGCACGGGCGGTGTTCGAGTTGGTGGATCTGCGTCAGCGGGTCTTGGATCGGCTGACGGGGGAAGCGAAGAAGATCCGACCCGTCCCCGCCTGCCTCGCTGTCTTCGGTTCGTTCGCCCGTGGCGAGGCGCACGAGGGCAGCGACGTCGACGTCCTCGTCGTACCGCCTCCCACTGCCCATGCCGAATCCGATCGGTGGACGGCGGCGCTCGGTCGATGGTCAGATCGGGCGGCCCGGATCGCCGGCAATCCGGTCAATCTTGTCGAAGTGACCGCGGCGGAGTTGCCGGGACTGGTCCGACGTGAGCGAGCGCCGTGGCGAACAATTCTTGCCGAGGCTGTCGTGCTGATCGGTGCCCTTCCGTCGGAGCTCAACGAGGCGTCATGATGACTGCCCGCCGCCAGTCGCAGACGAGGTCCGCCTCAGCTGCCGATGCCCGGGCTTATCTGGACAAGGCCCGGGAATTCCTACGGGCAGCTGAGGACTCGCTCGAGCTCGGGAACCGTGTGGCTGCGGCCGGCAACGCCGTCCATGCTGGTATCGGTGCTGCCGACGCCATCACGGCGGCCAGAGCGGCGGTGGTCTGGAAGGGGGAGCATTCGCAGTCTCCAGCCCACCTGGAGAAGGTCGGTGGCGACGACGGTCGAAAGGCTGCCGCTCAGCTCCGCCGACTCCTGCCGCTGAAGAACCGGGCGGAGTACGACCCGGATCCGATCCTGGCAGCGGAAGCGAAGGCGGCGGTCACCGCCGCGATCCGTATGGTGCGAATCGCCGAGCAGGCAGTGAACCAGGTCGAGCGCTGAGCGTGGAAGTTGCTCGTTCCGACACCGGTGTCATCCCTACGTCATCCCTACAACTCGGCAGAACGGGGTGGATCCGGCACCACGAGGTCCCGAACACCGCCTGGTCAGGGCACTGGGACTCACCAGCTGGACCCCCGGAGCCGATCACCCAGATCTACGAGGGCACCAACCAGATCCAGCGGGTGGTGATCTCGAAGGCCGTGCTCGGGTAGGGCACCCGGTTCACGCCGATCGTCACCGAACGGGCGGGCGAGCCCGGCCCGCTCGGCCCCGACCCGCGTCAGCCCAGCCACGCTCCGGTCATCGCCGTCACCGTCGTGCCGTCGAGGTCGGCGAGCTTGGTGCCGACGAAGTCGGCCGCCCACGTCGACGTCTGGATCCGGGGGGCCGGGTGGGGCCCGGTGAGAGCGGCGACGATGGCGTCGGCGGCCTCGTCGGGGTGCTGGGCCGAGCCGAAGTGGGACATCACCTCGTCGATGTAGGCGCGCAGTGCCGGCTCGTAGGGACCGGCGCCGGCGAACACGGCGGCCGGGTCGACGTCGACGTTGGCGACGAAGTCACTGGCCACCGCTCCCGGCTCGACCACCACGACCGTGACGCCGACGGAGGCGGCCACGGGCACCAGGCTCTCCATGAACCCCTCGACGGCGAACTTGGCCGCGCAGTACGCCTCGTTGAACGGCTGACCGATGGCGCCGCCCACGCTGGAGACCGTCACCAGCCGCCCGCCCGAGGCCCGCAGGTGGGGCATCGCCGCCTTGGTGACCGCCACCACGCCGAAGAAGTTGACCTCCATCACCCGGCGGACGTCGTCGACGGTCTCGGACTCGATCGTCCCCAGGTGGCCGGTACCGGCGTTGTTGACCACCGCGTCGATCCGGCCGTGGTCGGCAACGACGCCGCCGATGCACGTGGACACGGACGCCGGATCGGTGACGTCGAGCTGGCGGACGTCGACGGTGACCCCGGCCGCGCCGGCCGCCTCGAGCAGCCGGCCCGCCCGGGACGGGTCGCGCATGGTGGCCACGGTGACGAATCCGTGCCGGGCGGCGGCGACGGCGGTGGCCAGGCCGATGCCCGACGAGGTTCCGGTAATGACCAGCACGCGCTCGGGCATGGTGGGCCTTTCGGTCGGGCGGCCGTCACGGCCGCGTGGTTCGACGGCCAGCGTAGGTGGCCCGCCCGGCCCCGTTCAGTCCTCCAGCAGGCCGTCGAGGCGCTGGACGGCCTCGATGAACTCGTCGATCATCTCGTAGACGACCTGTGCCGCCGGCTTCGGGGTGTTCATGGAGCCGACGATCTGCCCCACGAAGTAGTTGGCCAGCTGCTCGGCGCCCGAACCGGGCCGGTGGGCTCCGCGTTCGATGCGGGTCAGGGCGTCGTTCACCAGGATCGGCTGCAGGGGCATGCCGAGCGGGTCCGGGTGGGCGGGGTCGTCCCACTCGTCGGTCCACGCCGAGCGGAGCTGGCGGGCCGGCTTGCCGGTGCGCGACCGTGACCGCAGCGTGTCCGAGGACGTCGCGGCCAGGAACTTCTGCTTGACCACCGGGTGGGTCTCCGCCTCGTCGGTGGTCAGCCACACCGAGCCGCACCAGACGCCCTGGGCGCCCAGTGCCATGGCCGCGGCCATCTGCCGGCCCCGCCCGATGCCGCCGGCCGCCAGGACGGGTACCGGGGCGACGGCGTCGACCACCTCGGGGACCAGGACCATGGTGCCGATCTCGCCGGTGTGGCCGCCCGCCTCCGCACCCTGGGCGATGATGATGTCCACGCCCGCGTTGACGTGCCGCTCGGCGTGCTGGGCCTTGCCGGCCAGTGCCCCGACCAGGCGACCGGTCTCCTTGGCCCGCTCGATCATGTGGGGGGGTGGGGGACCGAGGGCGTTGACCACCAGGGACGGCCGGTGGGCCAGTGCGATGTCGAGGAGGACGTCGGCCTGGCGCTCGGAGAAGGGCACGGCCACGTCGTCGAGGTCGCTCAGCCCGCTCAGCAGGCTGCGGCCCCCGTCGTCGGTCAGCGGCGGCACGTCGTAGCGGCGCAGGATGTCCTCGACGAAGGCCACGTGCTCGGGTGGGATCAGGCCGGCGATGTCGGACAGCGAGAAGCCGCCGCCCTCGGAGCCGGCGTACTTGGCCGGGACGATGAGGTCGACGCCGAAGGGCCGGTCGCCCACCTGGTCCTCGATCCATGCCAGATCGATCTCCAGTTCCTCCGGGGAGTGGGCCACCGCGCCGAGCACCCCCATGCCACCGGCCCGGCTCACGGCGGCGACCACGTCGCGGCAGTGGGTGAAGGCGAGGATCGGGACGTCGATCCCCAGCATCTCCGTGATGGCGGTCTTCATGGGCACGCTCCTCGTGGTCGTCACCGCACCCGGTCCCGGTGGCGCCGGATCCTGGGCGGTCATATTGACGGTCAGATATTACCGCAGTTACTATCATGCCATGCCGAGAACCCTGCTGGCACCTCCGCTGCCCTCGGGCGTCGATCCGTCCTCCGAGCAGTTCGTGCGCAACCGGGCCGACGTGCTCGAGCAGCTTGCCGTCATCGACGAGCTACTCGACCAGGCCGAGGCGGGTGGTGGTCCCGACCGGATGGCCCGCCTCCGGGCCCGGGGCAAGCTCCCCATCCGTGAGCGCATCGCCAACGTGCTCGACCCGGACAGTCCGTTCCTCGAGATCAGCCCGCTGGCCGCCTACGAGTCCGATTACACGATCGGGGGCGGCATGGTGGTGGGCATCGGGGTGATCGCCGGCACCGAGTGCGTGATCATGGGCAACGACCCCTCCGTCCTGGGTGGGGCCCTCACCCCCTATGCGGCGAAGAAGTGGGCCCGGGCCCTCGAGATCGCCCGCGACAACCGCATGCCCTACGTCAGCTTCGTCGAGTCGGCCGGTGCCGATCTCCGCATCGACGGTGACGGTGGCGGGCGGCGGGCCAACCTCCTGCACTTCGCCGAGACAGGGCGGTTCTTCTACGACCTCATCGAGCTGTCGAAGCTGCGCATCCCCACCGTGTGCGTGACCTTCGGCTCCTCCACGGCCGGTGGCGCCTACCAGCCGGGGCTCTCCGACTACAACATCGTCGTGAAGGAGCAGTCGAAGATCTTCCTGGCCGGCCCCCCGCTGGTGAAGATGGCCACCGGCGAGGAGTCCGACGACGAGACCCTGGGCGGCGCCCGCATGCACGCCGAGGTGTCGGGCCTCGGCGACTACTTCGCCGAGGACGAGATGGACGCCATCCGCATGTGCCGGGAGGTCGTCTCCCACCTGAACTGGCGCAAGGCGGGACCGGAGCCGACCCTCGTCCCGGAGCCGCCCGCCCACGATCCGGAGGAGCTGCTCGGCCTGGTCAGCCGGGACCTCCGCCAACCGGTGGACGTCCGGGACGTGATCGCCCGGGTGGCCGACGGGTCACGGTTCGAGGAGTTCAAGACCCGCTACGGCAACAGCATCGTCTGCGGCTGGGCCTCCATCCACGGCTACCCGGTGGGCATCCTCGGCAACAACGGGGTCATCTACCCCCGGGCGGCGGAGAAGGCGGCCCACTTCATCCAGCTCTGCAACCAGATCGACGTCCCCCTGGTCTTCCTCCAGAACGTCACCGGCTACATGGTCGGCCGCGACTTCGAGGCCGAGGGCATCGTGAAGAAGGGCTCGCAGATGCTCAACGCGGTCACCAACTCGACGGTGCCGCACCTCACCGTGATCATCGGCGCGTCCTACGGCGCCGGCACGTACGGCATGTCGGGGCGGGCCTTCGGCAACCGCTTCACCTTCCTGTGGCCCACGGCCAAGATCGCCGTCATGGGGCCGAAGCAGATCGCCGGGGTGATGTCCATCGTCCGGCGTGGCCAGGCGGCCCGCAAGGGCGAGGAGTTCGACGAGGAGGAGGACGCCAAGATCGTGGAGATGGTCGAAGCCATCCAGGAGCAGGGCTCACTGGCGTTGGTGGCGACCGGCGCCATCAGCGACGACGGCATCATCGATCCCCGGGACACCCGGACGGTGCTCGGGATGTGCCTGTCGGTGGTGCGCAGCCGGCCCATCGAAGGGGCCCAGGGTTACGGGGTGTTCCGCCTGTGACCTTCTCCTCCCTCCTCATCGCCAACCGGGGCGAGATCGCCCGCCGCGTCATCCGGACGGCCCGGTCGATGGGCATCCGCTGCGTGGCCGTCTACGTCGACGCCGATGCCGCCGCCCCCTACGTGGCCGAGGCCGACCAGGCCGTCCGCCTCACCACCGCCTACCTCGACGGAGCGGCCATCCTGGCGGCCGCACGGGCGTCGGGGGCGCAGGCCGTCCACCCCGGCTACGGCTTCCTCTCCGAGAACGCCGCCTTCGCCGCCGAGGTGGAGGAGGCCGGGCTGACGTGGGTGGGACCACCGCCGGCGGCCATCACCGCCATGGGCGACAAGCTGGCGGCCAAGCGTGCCGCGGTCGACGCCGGCGTGCCCACCCTCCCGTCTGCCGACGATCCCACGGGCGCCGATGGCGTCGGCTACCCGCTCCTGGTCAAGGCGGCCGCCGGCGGCGGCGGTAAGGGCATGCGTGTGGTGGCCGCTCCGGAGGACCTCGACGAGGCGGTGGCCGCCGCCCGGCGGGAGGCGGCCAGCGGGTTCGGTGACGACCGGGTCTTCTTCGAACGCTACGTGGCCGCCTCGAGGCACATCGAGATCCAGATCCTGGGGGACCAGCACGGCAACCTGGTCCACCTGGGTGAGCGGGAGTGCTCGGTCCAGCGCCGCCACCAGAAGCTGATCGAGGAGTCGCCCTCCCCGGCGGTCGACGCCGTCATGCGGGCTGCCATGGGGGAGGCCGCCCTGGCCCTCGGCCGCGCCCTCGGCTACCACTCGACCGGCACCGTCGAATTCCTCGTCGACGACGCCACCCGGGAGTTCTACTTCCTCGAGGTCAACACCCGCCTGCAGGTGGAGCATCCGGTCACCGAGGAGGTGACCGGCATCGACCTGGTCCGTGAGCAACTGCGTGTCGCCGCCGGGGAGCCCCTCGGCTACGGCCAGGAGGACGTGCGCTTCACCGGCCACGCCATCGAGGTGCGGCTGTGCGCCGAGGACCCGTCGGCCGGGTTCCTCCCCGCCACCGGCACCCTGGCCGCGTTCGAACCGGCTCCCTCCCCCGAGGTCCGGTGGGAGTCGGGCGTGGAGACCGGGTCGGTGGTCACGGTGGCATTCGACCCCATGCTGGCCAAGGTCATCGCCCACGCCCCGTCCCGGACCGAGGCGGCCGGCAGGCTGGCGCTCGCCCTCGAGCGCCTCCATCTCGGCGGCGTGACCACCAACCGCGACTTCCTGGCCGCGTCGCTGCGCACCGGGGGGTTCCTCGCCGGCGACACCACCACCGCCTTCATCGACACGCACCGGCCGGCGCTGGCCCTGGAGCTGACCGACGACGAACGGCGGTGGGCCGCGGTGGCCGCCGCCATGTGGCTCCAGGGCGCCAACCGGGCGGACACTCCCGTCCTGGCCGGCCTGCCCAGCGGGTGGCGCAATGCCCGCCTGCCCGCGCAACAGGTCACGTTCCGGTCGGGCGACGCCGACATCGAGGTGACCTACGAGACCCGCCGCGACGGATCGTTCGGGCTCGGCGACGGCGGCGTGGCCCGTGTCCATCGCTGGACCGAGCTCGCCGTCGACGTGGAGGTGGACGGTCGCCGGGCCACCGCCCGGGTGACCCGGGCCGGGGACCGCTGCTACGTGCAGGTGCCGGGGGGCACGGTGGAGCTGGCCGTGGTCCCACGCTTCACCGTTCCCGGCGCCGGCGACGTCGAGGGCGGGTTGGTGGCACCCATGCCGGGAACGGTGGTCGACGTCCGCACCGAGGTGGGGGCGCGGGTCGCCGCCGGCCAGACCCTGGTCGTCCTGGAGGCGATGAAGATGGAGCACCGGATCAACGCCCCGGCCGACGGGTTGGTGACCGAGTTGCTGGTGGCGGTGGGCCAACAGGTGGAGAACGGTGCCGCCCTCCTGGTCCTCGAATCCCTCGAGGCCCCGGAGGCCGGGCTGGAAGGGAGCACGCCGTGACCGAGCCCATCCGCATCGCCAACTGCTCCGGCTTCTACGGCGACCGGCTGTCGGCCGCGGCCGAGATGGTCGACGGCGGCCCCATCGACGTGCTCACCGGCGACTGGCTGGCCGAGCTGACCATGCTGATCCTGGCCAGGAGCCGGATGAAGCGCCCGGGCGGTGGCTACGCCCGTACCTTCGTGACCCAGATGGAGCAGGTCATGGGCACCTGCCTCGACCGCGGCATCCGCGTCGTCTCCAACGCCGGCGGCCTCGATCCGGCCGGGTGCGCCGAGGCCGTGGCCGAGGTGGCCGACCGCCTCGGCCTGTCTCCCACCATCGCCACCGTCGACGGCGACGACCTCCTGCCCCGGCTGGCCGAGCTGGCCGAGGCCGGCCACGGTCTCGCCGACTTCGAGACGGGGGAGCCCTTCGCCGGCCAGGACGGGCTCATCACCGCCAACGCCTACCTCGGGTGCTGGGGCATCGTCGAGGCACTGGGCCGGGGCGCCGACATCGTCATCACCGGCCGGGTCACGGACGCCGCCGTGGTGTGCGGGCCGGCCGCCTGGCACCACGGGTGGGCCCGCGACGACTGGGACCGCCTGGCCGGGGCGGTGGTGGCCGGCCACGTCATCGAGTGCGGCGCCCAGGCGACCGGGGGCAACTACTCGTTCTTCACCGAGGTGCCGGGGATGGAACGGGTCGGGTTCCCCTGGGCCGAGGTGGCCGAGGACGGCAGCTCGGTCATCGGCAAGCACGACGGCACCGGCGGCCAGGTGTCCATCGGCACCGTCACCTCCCAGCTGCTCTACGAGATCGGGAGCCCCCGCTACCTGGGGCCCGACGTGACCGCCCGCTTCGACACGATCTCCCTCGAGGACGCCGGCTCCGACCGGGTCCGCATCTCCGGGACGAGGGGCGAGCCGCCGCCGCCGACCCTGAAGGTGGCAACCAACCAGCTCGGCGGGTTCCGCCAGGACTTCACCGTGGCCCTCACCGGCCTCGACATCGAGGCCAAGGCCGACCTCATCGAGCGTGCCTTCTGGCGGGCGTGTCCCCACCGGCCGGACGAGTTCGCCAGCGTCACCACCCGCCTGGTGCGCACGGACAAGCCCGATCCGGCGACGAACGAGGAGGCCGTCGCCCTGTGGCGCCTCTCCCTGAAGGACCCGGACGAGCGCAAGGTGGGCCGGGCGGTGGCCGACGCGCTGACCGAGCTGGCTCTTGCCACCATCCCCGGCATGTTCGGGTTGGGCACGGGGCCGTCGGGCGCCCGCCCGTACGGGATCTACCGGCCGGCCGTCATCGACGCCGACCTCGTGCCCCAGCTGGTCTCGGTGGCCGGCGGCCAGCCGACGGTGATCGAGTCGGTGGCGCCCGAGGGGTGGGTGGACGTCCCCGAGCCGGCGGGTCGGACGGGGGCCGACGTGCCGGCCGGCGACCTGGTGGAGGTCCCCCTCGGCCGGGTGGTGGGCGCCCGCTCGGGCGACAAGGGCGGCCACGCCAACCTGGGGGTGTTCGCCCGGACCGACGAGGCGTGGGCCTGGCTCGACGGGTTCCTCACCACCGAGCGGTTGGCGGCGCTGCTGCCCGAGACGGCCCCCCTCCAGGTGGAGCGCCACCGGCTTCCTGGCCTCCGGGCGCTCAACTTCGTCATCCGCGACCTGCTCGAGGAGGGGGTGGCCGCCTCCACCCGGCAGGACGCCCAGGCCAAGGGCCTCGGCGAGTGGCTCCGCAGCCGGGTGGTGGCGGTGCCGGCCGCCCTCGTCGGCGGGGGGTGACCGGGGTGCTGGCCGAGGCGCCGGTGCACGAACCGTCCGAGCTGCTGGTGCGGCTGCGGGCGGTGACCCCGCCACCGGCCGTGCTCGACCGTCGCCGGGAGGAGCAGCTCACCGACCGGCAGCGGGAGATCCTCGACCAGTTGGTCGACATGTTCGCCGAGGGGTTCGCCGATCTCACCATGGCAGAGATCGCCGCTCGGGCCAATTGCTCGCTGCGCACCCTCTACGGTCTGGCACCGAGCCGTGACGAGCTGGTCCTCGCCGTGGTCGACCGCAATCTGTGGATCATCGGCCGCAGCGCCATCGAGGCGATCGGGCCGGACATGGAGCCGATCGAGGCGCTGGCCGCCTACCTGACCGCCGCCAACGCCGCCGTCGAAGGCATGACCGAGGCGTTCGCCCGTGACCTGGCCGCCGTGCCGGCCGCCCAGCGGCTGGCCGACTTCCACGCCGGGTACCTCGTGGCGGTGGCCCGATGCCTGCTGGACCTGGCCGTCGAGCGCGGCGACATCCCCGATGTCGACACGGCGGCGGTCGCCCACGTGCTGGCCAGCGTGGCCCGGATGCTGTCGCTCCCCGAGGTCATGCCGTCCCTCCGCACGACACCCCACC
>JAJZDI010000012.1:0-81756 GCA_021806045.1 Actinomycetes bacterium | reverse complement strand
GACCTGGCCGTCGAGCGCGGCGACATCCCCGATGTCGACACGGCGGCGGTCGCCCACGTGCTGGCCAGCGTGGCCCGGATGCTGTCGCTCCCCGAGGTCATGCCGTCCCTCCGCACGACACCCCACCAGGCAGCGGACGAGGTGGTCGAGATCGTGCTCCGTGGCCTGGGCGGCGACACCGGCCGCAGTGCCCACCCCGACGACGCCCCGAACCCGAACCCGAACCCGACCCCGACCCCGACCCCGACCCGCCCACGTCCCCGGAGGAGACCATGACCGAACTCGACGACCTCCGCCGCGATCTCGTCGCCGAGCAGGACGCGCTCGACGCCGTCGTCACCGACCTCGACCCTGGCCAGTGGGCGCTCCCCACCCCCAGCCCGGGGTGGACGGTGGCCGACCAGATCGGGCACCTCACCTACTTCGACCGGGCGGCCGCCACCGCCATCACCGATCCCGACGCCTTCAAGGCGTCGGTCGAGGCACTGTTCACCGCGGCCCTCGACGTCGGTCCGGACGAGTTCACCCTGGGTGCCTACCGGGCCCTCGATCCCGGAGCGCTCCTGGCCGAGTGGCGTGCGGGCCGGGCCGCCCTGGCCGGGGCGGCGGCCACCCTGACCGAGGGGGACCGTGTCGACTGGTACGGGCCGCCGATGGGGGCCAAGTCGTTCCTCACCGCCCGCCTGATGGAGGTGTGGGCCCACGGCGCCGACGTCGTCGAGGCGGTGGGTGCCACCCGGCAGCCCACCGACCGCCTCCGCCACATCGCCCAGCTCGGTTACATCACCCGGGGCTGGTCGTACGCGGTGCGGGGCGAGGAGCCGCCGGCCGGCACGGTGCGCCTGGAGCTGGTGGCGCCGTCCGGGGCCACGTGGGCGTGGGGCCCGGAGGACGCCGATGACGTCATCCGGGGGTCAGCGGAGGAGTTCTGCCTGGTCGTCACCCAACGGCGCCACCTCGATGACACGGACCTGGTCGCCGGCGACCTGGGTCGGCACTGGCTGCTGCGGGCGCAGGCCTTCGCCGGCCCCCCGACGCTCGGCCCCGCCCCCGAGGGGGCGTGATGGCGGTCGTCGAGTCCGACCTGTCCGGCGGGGTCCTCACCGTCACCCTGGCCGACGAGGCGCGCCGGAACGCGCTCAGCCGCCAACTGCTCTCCGAACTGACCGCCGTGCTCGACGTTGCCGACGCCGACCCCGGTGTCCGGGTGGTCGTGCTGACCAATGCCGGCTCCACCTTCTGCGCCGGCGCCGACCTGTCCGAGCAGGCGGCCGGCGGCGGGCCGCCGGAGCCGGGCAGCCCCACCGACCCGCGGGTCCTCTTCGCCCGGTTCCGGCGTTCGCCCAAGCCCTACGTGGGCCGGATCGCCGGCCACTGCGTCGCCGGGGGGATGGGGCTGGCCGCGGCCCTGGACATCGCGGTGGCTGCCGACGACGTGCTCTTCGGCTTCACCGAGGTGCGCATCGGCGTCGCACCGGCCATGATCTCCGTGGTGTGCCTGCCCAAGCTCCGCCCCGCCGACGCCCGGGCCGCGTTCCTGCGGGGTCGCCGCTTCGAGGCGCCGGAGGCGGCCCGGATCGGCCTGATCAACGCGGCGGTGCCCCGGGACCAGCTGGACGCCGAGGTCGACGCGGTGGTGGGCGACCTGCTGGCCGGCGCGCCGGGAGCGCTGGCCGCCACCAAGCAGCTGCTGGCCGAGGTTCCGCGGATGCCCGAGGAGGAGGCCTTCGCCTGGACGGGAGCGCTGACAGCGTCGTTGTTCGCTGGCGAGGAGGCCCGGGAGGGCATCACCGCCTACCTGGAGAAGCGCCCGGCCACCTGGGTGCCGTGAGCGAACGGTCCTAGGCGGGCGGGTGGCCGGATCGGCCGTGCACGTGCAGCCGGCCCGCCGGCCGTGGCGGGCCGCCGTGCTCGCCCCGGACGGTGACGGTGCCACCCGCCGTCGCGGGACGGATGCGGCCCGGCTGGCCACGGCCACGGCGGTGGTGATCGGGTGCTGGGCCGTGCTCGCCTCCGGACCTCGCTTCGAGGGCGCGGTCGTCGGGTTCGTCTTCCCGCCGCCGTCCGGCGTGCGTTGGCTCGTGACCCTGGTGTGGTGGGCGGGGACGGCCGGCGTGGTGGTGGCGACGGCCGCGATCGCCCTCGCCGCGCGACGGATCGCCCTGGCCCGCGACGTGGTGCTCGCCGCGTCGGGGGCGTGGGTGGCGGCGATCGTGATCCGGACGGCCGCCGGCCCGGACGTCGGCAACCTCCACGGGTCGGCGCTGGTCCACGTCGACCTCCACTATCCCCAGGCCCGGGTGGCGGCCGCTTCGGCAGCCGCACTGGTCGCCGTGCCGTACCTGGCCCGGGGCGTCCAGCGCGTGGTCGTCTCCGCAGCCGGCCTGGCCACCGTCGCCGCGGTGGTCAACGGGAGCGGGCTGGTCCTGAGCGTGCTGGCCGGCGTGGCCCTGGGCTGGGGGGTGGCCGCCGCCGTCCGGCTGGCCGTCGGCACCCCCCTCGGCCTGCTGTCGGGCCCGGAGGTGCGGGCCCTCCTCGCCGGCATGGGCATCGGGGCCGGACCCGTCATTCCCGTCTCCGTCCAGGTGTGGGGCGTCGCCCGCTACACGACGGACGTGGATGGCGCCCCCCTCGATGTCTCCGTCTACGGCCGTGACGCACGCGACGCCCAGCTCTTCGCCAAGGCGTTCCGGTTCGCCTTCTACCGCGATTCGGGGCCGATGCTGACCCTGACCCGCCTCCAGCAGGTGGAGCACGAGGCCTACCTGACGCTCCTCGCCGGTCGCCGGGGCGCCCGGGTCCCCGAGGTCGTCGACGCGGGCCGCGCCGGTCCGGGCGGCGACGCCGTGCTGGCCACCCGGCCACCCCCCGGCGACACCCTCGCCGCGTGGCTGGGGTCGGGCCAGTCGCCCGGCGCGGCGGGGAGATCGACGCGGGTGCCGGTCCCTGCGGCGCTGTCGCCGATGGCGGTGGGTGCGGCGTTCGCCCAGGTGGCGCGGTTGCGCGCCGCGCGCGTCGCCCACGGGGCCATCGGCCCCGACACCGTGGTGATCGACGGGGACGACGCCGGCTTCGTCGACTTCCGCCTGGCGGTGTCGGACGCCACCGATCCCCAACTCGATCGGGACGTCGCCTGCCTGCTGGCCGCCCTCTGCCTGGCCGTCGGGCCGGAGCCGGCGGTCGACGCCGCCGTGGCCCAGCTGGGGCCTGAGGTCCTGACCGGCGCGCTGCCCCTGCTGCAGCGGGCAGCCCTCCCGCCCGCGTTGGCGGCCCGCTACCGGGGCCGGAAGGAGGAGCTGACCGCCCTCCGGGTCGCAGGGGCGGGGCGGGTGGGGGTCGAGGTGCCCAAGCTGGTGGAGACGCGCCGTCTGAGCTGGGTGAACCTGGCGCTGGTGATCGGCACCCTCGTCGGCGGGTGGGCCCTGCTCGGTGTGTTCGTCAACGTGGGGAAGTCGTTCGGCACCATCGCCGGGGCCGACTGGGGCTTCGTGGTGGCGGTGGTGCTGGTCACGGTGGCCACCTACCCGGCCCAGGCGATCCAGGCCCAGGGTGCCGTACTCCAGCCCCTCCCCTTCGGGCGGCTGATGGCGCTCGACCTGGCCAACGACTTCGTCAACCTGGCCGGGGGCACCATGGGGGAGATCGCCACCCGCGTGCGCTTCTTCCAGCAGCAGGGCATCGACGCCACCGTCGCCGTCAGCTCGGGGGTGCTGGTCTCAACGGTCAGCTGGATCGTCAAGGGAGCACTGTTCCTCGTGGCCCTCCCCTTCGGCCTGCGATCGTTCCATGTCACGTCCTCCCCGTCGGGAGGCCATGCCCACCTGGTGTGGCTCGTGATCCTGGTGGTGGCGGCCGTCGGTGTGCTGGCCGGCGTGGTGCTGGCCGTCCCGCGCCTACGGCGCCTGGCCCGGGACCGGCTGCGGCCGAAGCTCACGGACGTGCGGGACCAGTTGGTGGCGCTCAGCCGCCGACCCCGCAACCTGGTGCAGATGTTCGGCGGGTCACTCGCCCTCCAGCTCCTGGTGGCGCTGGCCCTCAGCGCGTCACTGCGCTCCTTCGGCGCCCACCTCTCGCTGGCCACGCTGCTCGTCGCCATCACCGCGGCGGGCGTGCTCGGCGGCGCCTCTCCCGTCCCCGGCGGCGTGGGGGTGGTGGAGGCGGGGATGATCCTGGCGCTCACGTCGGCCGGCGTCCCTCAGGACGAGGCGGTGGCCGCCGTGTTCGTCCAGCGGCTCTTCACCTCCTACATCCCGCCGGTGATCGGGTGGTTCACCCTGGTCTGGATGCGCCGGCGCGAGTACATCTGACCGGTGGCGCCGACGTGGACGGCGCCGACGGGGAAGGCTCCGGGGGAGGCCCGGCCCGTCAGCCGACCCGGTGGAGGGTGTTGTGGTCGGTGTGGGCGAACGGCTCGTCGAACTCGTCCATCACCAGCATGGTGGTCTCGTCGTATGACCACGTGCCGTCGTCGTTGACGGTGACGGTGACGGTGTAGCTCTTCGTCGAGGCGTGGTCGGCCAGGTAGCTGTTCTCGCCGATGGAGAAGCGGGGGTGGCCGGCCTCGGCGTGCAGGGTGAAGGTGGTGGCGTCCGCCTCGGCCGTACCGCCGGCCAGCACGGTGATGCCCCGGGGCACGACGAAGCCGCGCATGAGCTCGCCGGCGGCCGCGTCCCACAGCCAGTAGCCAACCTCGGTGTGGAAGGGGTTCTCCTCGTCGCCCCGCCACATGGCCGTGCGGTAGTCGAGGCCGTAGAGGGTCTGGCGGCCGTTCTGGACCGGTCCGAAGGGCTTGAAGGACAGCTTCTCCGTGTAGGGCGTCTTCAGGACCTCGTGGGCGGCGTGGGAGTAGGCCGTGTCGAGGCCGCCCCCGTCGCCCTGCCACTCGCCCGCCAGTGCCGCCAGGGGACCCCACTCGTCAGCCATCGATCCGTCCCTCCTCGGCCGGCACGGGCCGGCCCGTCCTCGGTTGCGCCCTCCGGCGCGCCCGTCCCGCTCCGGTCCGGGCACCGCTCTGGAGCCTACCCGGGGCGGTCCTGCCGGCCGCGGGCCACCACGGGATTAGGGACTTTCGGCCCTGAGCGGCGGCCCCTGCGGCGCCGATGAACTAGTGTAATGAAAAGACATTAAAAACACACAAACAAATCCAAACGACAGAACAATCGCACAAGAAAGCGACGCAACCAACACACAACTGGACCCACTAATCACAACAGACCGACCAGCCAGACCATCGAGACCGGGCGCCGGGAGGCGCCCCTAGGCGAGCGCGCCCTCCGACCGGTCAACCGCTGGACGGTCGAACCGGAAGGGAGGGGTCGTGCGCCTGCTGACCCGTCAAACGTTGATCTCCATGGCCGCCGCGGGGCTCCTCGTCCCGCTCGGCGCCATGGCCGCCGGAGCTGCCGGAGCTGGATCCCCCACTCCGACCGGCAGCTCCGGCACGGCCGACCCGGCACCGTGCCCTCATGCGAGTGTCCCCCCCGGGGGGCAGCCCGCAGCACCGGCCGTCCCGGCCCCACCGGCCGCCGGCGGCCCAACCGGGCTGACGCAGACCATCTCGGTGTCCGTCCTCCCCGGCGGCCCCGACCGCGTCACCCCGGTGGCGATCGACGTGCGACCGGGCACGACCTCCCAGCTGGGCCCCTTCACCGTCGTCGACCCGAGGGGCACCCTGGTGGGCTGGTCGCTGTGGGTGCGGGCCGTCGGCCCGGCGGGTCCCGTCTCCGTCCACGGCGCCTGGGTCACGGCGGTCTCCGGCCTCCAGCAGGACGTGTGCGCACCGGGCGGGACGTTCCGTGCCGATGGCGCCTTCCTGGTGGCCGACGCACCCGCCGGCGGCGGTGGGGGCACCTTCCGGGCCGGTGCCACCGTCACCGTTCCCGCTGGTGCGAGCGGCCCGGTCCGGATCGTCGCCACTCTGCGGCCGCCGGCGCGCTGAACGTCCGTCCCGCTTGCGCGTGCCCGCCGCCGGTGCCAGCCTGCGGCGGTGCCGCGCTTGCTGGTCGTCCATCACACCGTCTCGCCGTCGCTCCACACCTTGGCCACGGCGGTGCTGGAGGCGGCTGCCGCTGCCGGCCTGGACGGCGTCGAGGTGGTCGGCCGCCCCGCGCTGGTGGCCGGTCCGGTCGACGCGCTGGGCGCCGACGGCTACGTGCTCGTCACGCCGGCCAACATCGGGTACATGTCCGGGGCCCTCAAGCACTTCTTCGATCAGTGCTACTACCCGTGCCTGGAGCAGACAGCGGGCCGGCCGTATGGGTGCGTGGTCCACGGCAACGACGACACGACCGGCGCGGTGCGGTCCATCGAGATGGTGGCGGGGGCGCTCGGATGGCGCCGCGTCCACCTGCCGGTGACCGTCGCCGGTGAGCCGTCCCGAGGCGACCTGGAAGCGGCCGGCGAGCTGGCCGCCACCGTGGCCGCCGTGCTCGACGCCGACCTCTGAGGATCGGCGACCTCAGCCGAGGAGCACACCGGGATTGAGGACCCGATCGGGGTCGAGCGCCTCCTTGATCCTGCGCATGACCCCGATCTCCTCCGGCGAGCGGGTGAGGCCCAGCCACCGGACCTTGTCGACGCCGATCCCGTGCTCGGCGCTCACCGACCCGTCCAGCTCGGCCACCAGGCCGAACACGGCGGCGGCGATCTGCTCGACGGGTCCGCTCCCCGGACCGGCGGCCACGTTCACGTGCAGGCCGCCGTCGCCGGCGTGGCCGAACAGCACCACGGGGGCGCCGGGCGCGGCCTCGGCGACCACGGTGCGCACCCGCAGCTCGAACTCGGCCAGCCGCCCGAGCGGGAGGGAGACGTCCAACTTCACCGGCTGGCCCAACCGGGCCACCAGCTCGGGGTGCCGCTCCCGCACCTCCCACAGCCGGGCCCGGGTGCGCTCGTCGGTGGCGACGGCGGCCTCGGCTCCCGGCGCCGCACGGCCGATGGCATCCCCCACCCGGGCGGTGAGCTCGTCGGTGCCCGCCTCCCGGCCGGTCGCCTCCACCAGCAGCTGGCAGGCGGCGCCGCCCCGGAGGGCGCCGGCCACGCCCAGCTGGGACCGCACCAGCTCGACGCCGTCGGCGAAGACGACCTCGGCGCTCTCGAGCCCGTCGAGGTCGTGACGCAGCGCGGCCAGCACGGACAGGGCCGCCTCCAGCCCGGGCAGGCCGACGAGCGCGGTCACCCGTGACGTGGGCGAGGGGACGAGGGACAGGACGACCTCGGTCACGACCGCCAGCGTCCCCTCGCTGCCGCACAGGAGCGAGGGGAGGTGGTAGCCGGCGGTGTCCTTCGCCAGCCCGGCCAGCCGCGACACGACCGTGCCGTCGGCCAGGACCGCTTCGAGGCCGCGCACATGCGCCCGCATCGAGCCGTGGCGGAGCACCCGCAGACCGCCGGCGTCCGTCGCCACCATCCCGCCGATGGTGGCCGATCCCCGCGAGGCCAGGTCGACGGGGACGTCGAAGCCGGCCTCTCCGGCCGCGTCGGCCACCGACTGCAGGGTGGCGCCCGCACCTGCCCGGACATGACCGGCCGTCGGGTCGACGGGGCCCACGGCCGACATCCGTCGGGTGGAGAGGACGACCTCGCCCCCCCGAGGGACGCCTCCCCCCACCAGGCCGGTGTTCCCGCCCTGGGGAACGACGGCGACCCCCGCGCTGCGACAGGTGGCCAGTACGGCGGCGACCTCGGCGGTCGACGCCGGCTCCACCGCCAGGAGGCACCGCCCCAGGCGTCGTCCCATCCAGTCCACCTCGAAGGAGGCCCGGCGATCGGCATCGGTGTGCACGTGCTCCGGCCCGACGATCGACGCCAGCTCGCCGGCCAGGCGCCCGGCATCGGATCGCCCGGCATCGCGACCCTGACCCCCGGGAGAGGTGCCCGGATCTTGCCCGGAGGCTTGTGGCGTCGGCTCGCTGCCCATGGGACGAGGGTACGCAGGTGTGGCCGGCACCGCAGGTGCGCCGTGCCCGGCACGGGTGCGGGGAGACTTCGGGACCGTTCGGGCGTCCCCGGCCGGGATAGGGGGAAGGGGGAAGGGTGGAATGGTGGAATGGGGCGGATGCCGGGCGGGTTCCCGACCCGTCACGGTCCCCACGCCGATGGAGCGCTCCGGGGCCGACAGGACGACCGGAGAGGAAGGCACACGTGGAGGACCGAGCGGACGTGGTGGTGGTCGGGATGGGGCCCGGCGGCGAGGAGGTGGCCGGCTCGCTGGCGGAGGCCGGCCTCGACGTGGTCGGCATCGACCACGGGCTGGTGGGAGGCGAGTGCCCCTACTGGGGCTGCGTACCCTCGAAGATGATGATCCGGGCCGCCGGCCTCCTGGCCGAGGCCCGGCGGATCCCCGGCATGGCCGGCAGCGCCACCGTGGTGCCGGACTGGGCACCGGTGGCACAGCGCATCCGGGACGAGGCCACCGACAGCTGGGACGACCGGGTGGCGGTCGAGCGCTTCGAGGGCAAGGGCGGCCGCTTCGTGCGGGGCACGGCCCGGGTGGTGGGCCCGGGCACGGTGGCCGTGGGCGACGACACGTTCACCGCCGGGCGGGCGCTGGTGCTCGCCACCGGAGCCCGGGCGGTCGTCCCCCCGATCCCCGGGCTGCGGGACACGCCGTACTGGACCAACCGGGAGGCCATCGAGGTGGTCGACCTGCCGGGATCGCTGGCCGTCCTCGGAGGTGGTGCCATCGGCGCCGAGCTGGCCCAGGTGTTCGCCCGTTTCGGCGTCCAGGTGACCGTGGTGGAGGCGGGGGAGCGGATCCTGGCCGCCGAGGAGCCCGAGGCGAGCCGTCTGGTGGCGGAGGTGTTCGCGGCCGAGGGCATCGACGTGCGCCAGGGCGCGGCGGCCACCGCCGTCAGCCATGACGGCAGGCGGTTCTCCATCGAGCTGGCTGGCGGTGACGTGGTCGGGGCGGAGCGCCTGCTGGTGGCGACCGGTCGGGCCGTCGACCTGGCCGGCCTGGGCGTCGGGGCGCTCGGGATCGACGAGTCGGGCCGGCGGGTGCCCGTCGACGGGCACCTGCGGGCCGCTCCCGGGGTGTGGGCCGTCGGGGACCTCACCGGTGAGGGGGCGTTCACCCACGTGGCCGTCCACCAGGCCCGCATCGCGGTGGCCGACATCCTCGGTCGCGACCCCGAGCCGGCCGACTACCGGGCGCTGCCGAGGGTGACGTTCACCGACCCGGAGGTCGGCAGCGTGGGCATGACCGAGGCGGCCGCCCGGGCAGCCGGGCTCCGGGTGCGGGTGGGGAGCGTGCCGGTCCCGTCGTCGGCCCGGGGGTGGATCCACAAGGCGGGCAACGACGGGTTCGTCAAGGTGGTGGAGGACGCGGACCGGGGTGTGCTGGTGGGGGCCACGTCGGCCGGGCCGGCCGGCGGCGAGGTGCTCGGCATGCTCACCCTGGCCGTGCACGCGGCGGTACCGACCGGGACGATGGCCCGCATGATCCACGCCTACCCCACCTTCCACCGGGCCGTCTCCGACGCGCTGGCCGACCTGTCGCCGGTCGACGCCGCCTGAGGCGCCGGCGCCACCGCACCCGTGCACGCGTCGACCACCCTCCTCCTCCGTCCCGACCGGTACGCTCGGGACGTGGACGGCCCGACCGGCGGTGATGCCAGCGGTGACGACGCCAGTGACGACGCGGTGACCACGGCCGTCCCACCCGCGGCCGGTGCCGGCCTCGACCCCACGGCCGCCTTCGAGGCCTACGTGGTGCCCGAGATCCCCGTGCTCCTGCGGGTGGCCCGCTCGCTGACCTCCTCGGCCGCCGATGCCGAGGACCTCGTCCAGGACACGCTCCTGCGCGCTTACAGGGCCATCGACCGCTTCGACGGCGCCCACCCCCGGGCGTGGCTGTGCACCATCCTCCGCAACACGCAGGTGAACCGGACCCGCCGCCGCCGGCCATCGTTGCTGGCCGACCCCGACGCCGGTCCGGCCGAACCCCCGGACGGCGGCCCCGGTCCCGACGTGCTGGCCGTGAGCGCCGAGTTCGAGGGCGCGGTCATGGAGGCGCTCGCCGGGCTACCGGACCGCTTCGGCCGGGTGGTGGAACTGGTGGACGTCGACGGGCTCAGCTATGCGGAGGCGGCCGCCGCCCTCGACGTGCCCATCGGAACGGTGATGAGCCGGCTGCACCGGGGGCGGGCCCGCATCCGCAAGCAGATCGTCGACCGGGGGCTGGTCCCCCAGCCGGGAGGTGGCATGTCATGATCCGCCTGGCCGGCCGGCACCGGGCACCTGCGCCGATGGGGTGCCGCGAGGCGGCACGTGTCCTCCAGTCCTACCTCGACGGCCAGCTCGACGCGACCGAGTCGGAGCGGGTCGCCGACCATCTGGAGGTGTGCCGACGCTGCGGGCTCGACGCCGCCACCTTCCGCTCCATCAAGGCGACCCTGGCAGGGGCGGCCCCCCAGGCCGACCCCGAGGCGGTGGACCGCCTGCAGGCGTTCGCCCGCGACCTCGGCACCCGGCCGCCGGAGCAGCCTCAGTAGAACTTGTTCTATAATCATGCGGCCCGGCCTGCGTGCTGCAGGCGCCACGGCCCCTCGGGCCCGGGCCCCGGAACGCAGAGGGGGAGCACCCATGTCCCAGCCCGTGATCGTCGAAGCCGTCCGCTCACCGATCGGCAAGCGGAACGGGTGGTTGTCCGGCTTCCACGCCGCCGTGCTCCTCGGCACCGTCCAGACGGAGCTGGTCAAGCGGGCGGGCATCGACCCGGGCGAGGTCGAGCAGGTGGTGGGCGGCTGTGTCACCCAGGCGGGGGAGCAGGCGTCCAACGTCACCCGCACGGCGTGGCTGAGTCAGGGACTCCCCTACGAGGTGGCGGCCACCACCGTCGACTGCCAGTGCGGATCGTCCCAGCAGGCCAACAACTTCGTGGCCAACCTGGTCGGCGCGGGCGCCATCGACGTGGGCATCGCCTGCGGGATCGAGGCCATGAGCCGGGTCGGCCTGGGCATGAACGCCATCAACGGCCCGGGGAGCTCCAAGCCGGACGACTTCCCGTGGGACATGCCCGACCAGTTCGGTGCGGCCGAGCGGATCGCCCAGAAGTACGGCATCAGCCGCCAGGACGTCGACTGGCTGGGGCTCGAGTCCCAGCGCAAGGCGGCGGTCGCCGTGGCCGAGGGCCGGTTCGACCGGGAGATCGTGCCCATCGAGGCGCCGGTCATGGGCCCCGACGGCCCCACCGAGGAGCGGGCTCTCGTCACCAAGGACCAGGGTCCCCGTGACACGACGGCCGAGGGGCTGGCCGGGCTGAAGCCGGTCCTGCCCGACGGGATCCACACGGCCGGCAACAGCTCCCAGATCTCCGACGGGGCCGCCGCTGTGCTGTGGATGTCGGAGGAGCGGGCGAAGGCGGCCGGCCTGCGCCCCCGGGCCAGGATCGTCGCCCAGGTGCTGGTCGGCTCCGACCCCTATTACCACCTCGACGGTCCCATCGCGGCCACGGCCAAGGTGCTGGACAAGGCGGGGATGACCATGGGCGACATCGACCTCTTCGAGGTGAACGAGGCGTTCGCCTCCGTCGTGCTGTCGTGGGGCAAGGTCCACGAGGCTGACTGGGACAAGGTGAACGTGAACGGTGGCGCCATTGCCCTCGGCCACCCCGTCGGCGCCACCGGTGCACGGTTGATCACGACCGCCCTCCACGAGCTGGAGCGCTCGGACTCGAACCTGGCCCTCGTGACCATGTGCTGCGGGGGCGCGCTGGCCACCGGCACCATCATCGAGCGGATCTGAGCTGATACCCGGGGCGACCCGGGGACGGTCAGGCGCTCACCGGTGTTCCGGTCGGGTGTTCCGGAGCTCGTGCAGAGGCGCCGCCTGTCGCCATGGGGAACGCCCCACAGGAGGACCGTTGGACCCGGTGGCCGTAACCCGGATCGGTCACGGTGCGGCTACCGGCTAGCGGCTACCGGCCTCGGAGTCGGAGGCAGCCGGACAGGATCGCCGTCGCAGTGCCGATCATTAGCATCGCGATCGTGCCCGACCAGCGTGAACCAGTGCCCTTCGAAGTGTACGAACCCGGCGTGTACTTGCACGGAACCAAGGCCGACCTCGCCGTGGGGGAGATGCTTGGCTCCGGCCGTGCGTCCAATTTCGAAGAGGGCCGGGTCATGAACTACGTCTACTTCACCGCCACCCTCGACGCCGCGACCTGGGGAGCCGAACTCGCTTCTGGCGCTGGCCCCGGGCGGATCTACATCGTCGAGCCGATGGGCGAGTTCGAGGACGACCCCAATGTCACCGACAAGAAGTTCCCTGGGAATCCGACCCGGTCGTTCCGAAGCCGGGAGCCGCTGCGTGTCGTGAGCGAGCTTGTCGACTGGGTGGGGCATCCGCCTGAGAAGTTGTCGGCCATGCGTGCTGGCCTGAAGCGGATCGGAACGGGGCAGATCGAGGACTGAGACGCGCGCTACCTGGAGACGCGCCCGGTGGTCCAGCTGCTCTCAGCTGCGGTGCCGCGTGGCCGGACGACCAGTTCCACGCTTGCACTGTGCCCCTCGGCCTGTACGCCCGCCCGACACTTCGGACGGACCGGCGTCCGGGGCTCAGGGAATGTCCGATCCGCTAGAACGTCTGCATGACGGACGTGTTCGCGCAGAGCCTGACCAGCACCTTCGAGACAGCCCTCCGGCTGATGGAAGCGGCCATTGCCGACTGTTCCGATGACCTGTGGCAGACGGACCTGTGGCCCGACGAGGCTCCCACGGGCCCGGCACCGCACGGGGGTCTCCACGGCTCGGCTCCCTGGTTCCTCGGCTACCACGCCCTGTCCTGCCTCGACTACGACCTGACGGGGGATTTCGAGCCGTGGACACCTCCTCGTCCATGTGATGAGAACACCTACGGCTTCCCGAACCGGGTGTTCACGCGGCCCGAGTTGCTGCGGTACCTGGGTTGGTGCCGCGACCGGGTCCGTCGAACCATCAGCACCATGACCGAAGGGTCAGCAGCTCGACCGCTCCCGAGCACCCACCGGTACCACGGCACAGCCTTTGGAGTGGTCGTCGGGAACATTCCGTGCCATGTCGTCGAGCACGCCGCTCAGATCCGGCAGTTCCTGACCGCTGCAGGGGTGGAGGTGAGGCCCATGCCCGGTGATCGCGAATTCTCGGCCGACACCTGATCCGGCGCAGCCAGGGACGGGCGGCTCGATTCTCCGAGCGTGCTCGCCATCGTGACCAGGGGTGCCCATCCGTCCGGCTACCGGCCCGGCAGGCCTCGCGCACTGGACACCCTCGGACCCGAGCGCCCGACGCCGTTCGCGGGCATCGTGCCGTCGGCACGTCGGCGACCACGGCACCCTTCCATTCGAGCAGTCCGGGGCTCCGGCCGATCCGACTTGACCTTCCCCTTGGGGCAAGGCCCACAGTGATCCCGTGAGGTTGCTCAGCATCGGAGAGTTCGCCCGCCGGAGCCGCTTGTCCCCGAAGGCCCTGCGCCTCTACGACGAGTTGGGCATCCTCACGCCGGCGCGTGTCGATGCCGAGTCCGGCTACCGCTGGTACTCGCTCGACCAGCTCGACCCGGCTCGGCTGGTGGCCGTGATGCGCCAAGTTGGCCTGTCGCTCGATCTGGTTCGCCAGGTGCTCGAAGTCGAACCCGACGAGGGCGTGGCGCTGGTCAGCAGGTACTGGGAACACGCCGACGCTGAGCACCGCCACCGTGGCGAACTGGCCGGCTACCTCCTCGACCGTCTGCAAGGAAGGAACCCCATCATGTACGACGTGACCACCAGAGCGATGCCGACGAGAACTGTCCTGTGCATGAAGCGCCACGTGACGAGCCAGCAGAAGGTCTGGGACCTGGGCAAGGAGTTCCTGGCGTACTTCCGCGAACGGCCGCGACCGCTCCTCGACGGACGTGAGGGCGCTCCGTTCCTCGTCTACCACGGCGAAATCAGCGCTGACAGCGACGGCCCAGTCGAGTTCTGTCGGCCCATCGCCGACGACGATGCCACCGCCATTGCCTCCCAGTACCCGGAGCTGGTCCTGCGCACAGAACCGGCGCATGAGGAAGCCGTCGTCCATCTCGGCCCCAGCCCCCAGGACGACACCCCGTGGGCGATCGTCTTCGAATCGCTCCAAGCGTGGGCGTCGCAGCAGCGGCGAGAGCCGAGCAACCTCGGGATGCGCCTCACCTACCTGGTGAACCCGCCTCGAAGTGCCACAAGCGTCCCCGACATCGACGTCGCTGTCCCCTTGACCGGCGGCTGAGACCGGCTCGCCTTCAGGGGCGCGCATCCCGACCCGGGCCGACCCACATCCGCTCGTCACGGAGGCATCGTCGTGGATCAGGACCAGCCGATACTCGCCGTCCGGCCGCGGATCGACGTTCTCGAACGCTCCGCTCATTCCCGGGAGGAAGCCACGCCAGTAGGGCTTTTTGATCGAGAAAGGCTGCATGCATGCGATCGGGAGACGCCGCGATCTCTCGCGATGGGATGTCGGCCCGAGGCATGGCGGCGTGCGTGTACATAGGTCAGTCGGACTTCCTGGAGAGGGTCAGCAGCGGCTGTCGTCGTCAGCGCGTTCGCGGAACCATTGGGCGATGCCAGGCACCTGGTCCTCGAACTCGCCCGGCACCGAGATGTTCAGGAAGCCTGCTCGTACCTCACCCCGGTTCTGGAAGTCGTGACCGATGCCACCGGGTACGAGAACGAACGATCCCGCGGCGGCGTCGACCCAGCGGCCGTCGACGCAGAAGCTCACCGTCCCACCGAGTACGAAGAACACGTCGTCCTCGGGGTGGTGGTGAAGGCCGGGGCCTCTGGTGTGGGGCTCCAGCCACCATTCGGAGATCGAGTAGTGGCCATCGGTCTCTGGGCCGTCCGCCTTGAACACGGCGGAGAGGCGACTGCCCATGTCGTAGTGCCGGCCTTCCCCGGGGACGAGCGCGATCGGGTGACGTTCGGTCATACCGCGAGGCTACGGGAGGCGGCGCTGGCGTGAGGGCGCCAGATCGATTCGCCGCGAGCGGCCACCGAGACCGATCGGAGGCCCTGGCCGTGCCCGTCAATCGACGTTCGGCGCGCCTGGACCAGTTCAGCGGCAAGGGGCTCGACCGCGGTCTCGTCAGCACACTCCGCCGTCGATCCGGCGCACCCTCATGGAAGGTCGGGGCGGGGACGGTCCTGCGATCGTCCGGAACGTGACCGCGGACGATCACCCTCAACTCCCGCTGACCGCGCAGCAGCGTTTGGGAGGGAACACCTCGGCCGGGAGGATTCGTCTGGTGCTCGCGGGCACCGGTCGCGACGACCTGGCGGTGCTCGGGCTGCATGCGATCAGCGCGGCCGGGCGACACGTGTCACATAGGCGACGGTCACCGATCACTTCGGGCGTTCGAAGTGGGCCTCCGGCAACATGGTGGACCTGCCGGTCCGTCGGGGCCGTCCCGATCGTCGCATCGACCCCGACGACCGTCGACGCGCTCAGCCGCGGGGTCACCCAGGTGGTGGCGGTCGGTGCCGGCTACGACGGCCGAGCCCCGCGCTACCGGATGCCGGGGTACGACGGTGGCCGAGAGCTCGCGGTGTGTGCCGCCAGCTCCACCTGAAGCAGTCGCGTTCGCCGCCGATTGCCGGGAGATCCCACAGCGGGGACGTGGCCTGGAGGAGGCCGAAGCCCCCCATCGTGACCGTCGGTTCATCGGTTCCCCGGCGTAGTGCGATGTCGACGCCGACGCTGGGGCCCTTCTGCACGTGGGCGCTTGCGACGAGCTGTCGATCGAGGACCCGGTGCTTCAGCCCACGATGCGGTGGCGCACGTAGACCACGCCGCAGTCGAAGCGTCGCTCGTCGACCAACTCGAGTTGCGCCCGTACGCCGCCGGGCAGCGACGGGGTACCGCCGCCGAGGACGACCGGGTGGATGAAGAGATGGCACTCGTCGACCAGCCCGGCACGGAAGGCGTGGGCCGCCAGGTTCGGGCCGCCGACCGTCAGGTCGCCGTCGGCACCGTCCTTCAGCCGGTGGACGGCCTCGGGGTCAAAGCGGCGTTCGAGGCGGGTCCTGGCCGTCGAGGTCGCTTCCATCGTCGTGGAGTAGACGACCTTCTCCGCCCCCTGCCACACGCGGGCGAATTCGGACAGGAGCTCCGAGCCGGCGGCCAGGGTCGGGTCGGTCTCCCACACGGCCATCGTCTCGTACATGCGCCGCCCGTACAGGTGGGTGCCGATCGGCCGGACGAGCTCGGTGATGAACGCGAAGACGTCGTCGCCCGGCTCCGACCAGTCGAAGTTGCCGTCCACGTCCTCGATGTACCCGTCGAGTGACACGTTCGACACGTAGGTCAACGTGGCCATGCGTTGCTCCTTGCCGCTGGGCCCACCGCCACCGATGACGGTACCCGGTGCGCCCACCGAGCGTCCCCGCAGAGCCACCGAGCCCGGGCCGGCGTCACCGGGACCCGCCGCTGCCGGGCCGGTCAGGAGCCGGCGCCCACCGCGCCCATGACGGCCGCCATGGCCAGGTCGAAGCCGCGGGTGTCGCCGATGATGTCCGGCGCCATCTTGTTCATGACGTAGCAGACGGTGAGGCGCGTCTCCTGGTCCATCACGATGATGGAGCCGCCCATGCCACCCCAGAAGCACGCACGGGGTCCCATGGGGATGAGCTCCCCGCCGAGGCCGTAGCCCATGCCGAAGCGCATCGGCACCCGCAGCACCAGGTCTGTCCCGTTGCTCTGCTCGTCGAAGATCACGTCGCACGCTGCCTCCGAGAGAAGCCGGGTCCCGGCCGCCTGGCCCCCGCCGGCGATGACCGACTGGATGGCCGCCACCGACCGGGCGTTGCCGTGGCCGTTGGCCGCCGGGATCTCGGCCCGGCGCCACCACGAGAGGTGGGGGGCGGCAGCGTCGAGGGGCGGGTTGGTGAAGGCGCGGAACGGGAACCCGTCCGGGTCGATCAGGGCGGGATCGATGCGGTCGAGGGCCTGGGGCGGCGGCGGGATGACGAGGGAGACCCGCCCGTCCTCTTCCTCGGGGAGGCCGATGGCGAAGTCGGCCCCCAGCGGCTTCGCCACCTCGTCGGCGAACCACCGGCCGATGGAGGTGCCGGTGATCCGGCGCACCACCTCGCCGATCAGGTAGCCCTGGGTGACGGCGTGGTAGCCGGAGGCGGTCCCCGGCTCCCACCACGGCTCCTGGGCGGCCAGCCGGGCGGTGCACAGCTCCCAGTCGGCCAGGTCCTCGGGTTCGAGGGGGTCGGTGAACCCGGCCAGCCCGGCCGTGTGGGACATCAGGTGTCGGACCTCGACGCCCTCCTTGCCGGCAGCGCCGAACTCGGGCCAGTAGCGGGTGACCGGGGCGTGGAAGTCCAGCTCCCCCCGGTCGGCCAGCATGAGCGCGCAGAGGAACGTCATGGTCTTGGTCGTCGACCACACGTTGGTGATGGTGTCGCGCTCCCAGGGAGCGGTGTGCGCCTCGTCCACCCAGCCCCCCCACAGGTCGACCACCGGCTCGCCGTCCACCAGCACCGCCACCGAGGCACCGACGTCAGCTCCCGAGTCGAGGTTCCGCTGGAAGATGTCGCGGACGGCCGCGTACTGCTCGTCGCATGTCCCCTGCACGTCGACCATCGACGCCCTCCCTTCGCACGCCGGTGCCGCACGCCGGCACCGGCCCGATCGGGCACGGTCTAGCAGCTGGGTCCCCGCCGGTGCTGTCGGGCGGACAGCAGCGCCGCACCACGGTGGACATCGCTCCACGCCACACTGGGGGCGTGGGCGACGACCTCGAGACCACCCCCGGGCGACGCCGGCGGGTGGTCGTCGCCGTGGTGGCGGGCGTGGTGGTGGCCGCGTCAGCGGCCGCCGTCACCGCCCTGGTCAGTTCGGGTTCGAGTCCGTCCCTGACGCCGCTCGGGGCACCGTCGGCCGGCGCCCACGTCGCGCCGGCGACCTCGACGGCCCCGACGACCTCCACGTCCCCGGCCCCGACGACGGGCGGCGCGGCGCCACCGGCCGGCGCCGACTGGCCGACCTACCACGGGAACGGGGCCCGCACCGGGGTGGACCCCGCCGGTGCCTCGCTGTCACCGGCCAGGCCGGCGTGGACGTCGGTGCCCCTCGGCGGGCGGATCTACGCCGAGCCCCTGGTGGTGGCCGGCCGGGTCATCGCCGCCACCGAGGGCGACACCGTGGCGGTGCTGTCCGCCCGCTCCGGCGCCGTGCTGTGGAAGCGGACGGTGGGGACGCCCTTCCGCCCCTCGACCGTGCCGGGGCTGTGCGGCGACATCTCGCCCACCGTCGGGATCACCTCCACCCCCGTCGTCGACGTGGGGCGAGGCGAGGTGTTCGTGGTGGCCGACGAGCAGGTGGGACCCTCGGGTGCGGCCCACCACCTGATCGGCCTCGACCTCGCCACCGGAGCGGTCCTCCTCGACCAGGTCATCGACCCGGCCGGCACCGACCCGCCCTTCCAGCTGCAGCGGGCCGGGCTGGCCCTGTCCGCCGGCCGGGTCATCGCCGGCTTCGGCGGCAACTACGGCGACTGCGGTCCCTACCACGGCCTGGTCGTCTCCGTGCCGGAGGGTGGTGGCCCGGCTGACGTGTTCGCCGTCGACAGCGCGCCCGGTCAGCGGGAGGGAGCCGTGTGGATGGGGGGCGCGGCCCCGGCCATCGACGCCTCGGGGAACGTATGGGTCGCCACCGGGAACGGCTCGACCACCCGGCCGGGCGCGCCCTACGACCACAGCGACGCCGTCCTGGAGCTGTCGCCGACCATGCAGCTGCTCCAGTACTTCGCCCCGTCGTCGTGGCGCTCGGACAACGCCGTCGACGCGGACCTGGGCTCGACGGCGCCGATGGTCCTCGGCGACGGCCTGGTGTTCCAGATCGGGAAGTCCCAGACCGGCTACCTGCTCCACCAGGGGGCACTCGGCGGGATCGGCGGCCAGGCCGCCAGCGCCCGGCTGTGCCCGGGGGGCGGTGGCAACGATGCCGACGGCGGCAGCGCGTGGAACGCCGGCGTCCTCTACATCCCCTGCTCGAGGGGGATCCAGGCCGTCGCCGTCGGGACCTCCCCGCCGTCCCTGTCGCCGAGCTGGGTGGCGGCCGGCGGCGCCAGCGGCCCGCCGGTGGTGGCCGGGGGGCTGGTGTGGTCCGAGACGCGGGGCGGGGTGGTCGAGGCGCTCGATCCGGCCACCGGGGCCACCGTGCAGCGGTTCGCCGTCGGTGCGGTGGCCACCAGCTTCCCGGCGGTCACCGCGGCCGACGGGCTGGTGCTGGCGGTCGGGTCCGAGGAGGTGCACGCGTTCTGCGGCCCGGCCGGGTTGCCACCGCCGCCCTCCGCAGTGGCGTGACGGCGGCGGGTCCACCGTGCCAAGTCCTGGGAGGGCTGCCATCGCGGCGGTAGGGTCGGAGGCCAGGACGGCAGGGGCGTTGCTGGGAGGCCAGGCCCGCAGCTCACCCGGGGTGGCGTCCAGAACTAGAATCTGTTCTTGTTGAGAGGGCCGTCACCCTGGTGGGTGGCCCCGGCGGCGACCGGCGCCGACCGGGTACCGGCCGGCTAGGGGAGGACGGACCGTGATCGGTACCGAGCACCTGACCTTCGAGCGCGACGGCTCGACGGCCATCGTCACCATGAACCGAACGGAGGCGAAGAACGCCCTCTCGGGAGCGATGCTGGTCGGTATGGCCGACGCCTGGGCCGAGATCGACGGCGACGACTCGATCCGCTGCGCCGTCCTCACCGGGGCGGGTGGCAACTTCTGCACCGGCATGGACCTCAAGTCCCAGGGTGGGGCGGGGGCCGAGGCGGTCGCCGAGCGGTTCGCCGCCGATCCCGACCTCCACTGGAAGGCGCTGTTGCGCCACTACTCGCTCCGCAAGCCGCTCATCGCGGCCGTCGAGGGCTATGCGGTGGCCGGCGGGACAGAGATCCTCCAGGCCACCGACATCCGGGTGGCGGGCGAAGGGGCGAAGTTCGGCGTGTTCGAGGCCCGGCGGGGCCTGTTCCCGGTGGGCGGCTCCACCGTGCGCCTCCGCCGCCAGATCCCCTACACCGTCGCCATGGATCTCCTCCTCACCGGCCGGGAGGTCAGCGCCGAGGAGGCCCTGCGCATCGGGCTCATCGGCAGGATCGTCCCCGACGGTACCGCCCTCGACGCCGCTCTCGAGATCGCCGCCACCATCGGCGCCAACGGGCCGCTCGCCGTCGAGGCCATCAAGGCGTCGGTGCGGGCCACCGAGGGCCTGCCCGAGCCGGAGGCGCTCAAGATCGAACTGGAGCTGGGCTGGCCCATCTTCGCCACCGAGGACGCCAAGGAAGGCCAACGAGCCTTCGCCGAGAAGCGCCCGGCCGTCTTCCAGCGCCGGTGAGCGATCCCCGGGCCGACGTGGCCGCCGCCCTCCGCCGCCTGGGGGTGCTGGCCGTGGCCGGCGTGCTCGACGACGCCGACCTGGGTGCCGCCGCCGGCGAGCTGGCCGGGCTGGCGTCGCGCCTGGAGGAGCGGGCGGGACCGGGTCGCCCGCCCCGGGAGCGCCCCGACGTGGAGGGATCGCCGGCGGACTTTTTCCCGGCCAGCCCGGTGATGGGGTCCCACAACCCGATCGCGCCGCCCGTGCACCTGTGGGCCGTGACGGGCGAGGGGGGTGGGCGGGAGATCGCCGGCACGGCGAACTTCGACTACCGCTACGAGGGGCCGCCCACGTGCGTGCACGGTGGGGTGATCGCCGAGGTTTTCGACGAGATGCTTGGCTCGGCCAACCTGGTGGCCGGGGCGCCAGGGATGACCGGCACGCTGAAGGTCCGCTACCGCAGGCCCACCCCGTTGCGCACCGACATACGGCTCGAGGCACGGTTCGTCGAGCGGTCGGGCCGCAAGATCAGCACCTGGGCCGGCATGTACGCCGGTGACGAGCTCACCGCCGAGGCCGAGGGGATCTTCATCGAGGTGGCACCGGAGCAGATGCTGGCCATCGCCGAAGCCAACGTGGACAGTGCCGACCCGACGATCGTCGAGGCCATCCGGGCCGAGGCGCGCCGGGTCGACCGGGAGGGGTTCACCGACTGACGTCCGGGGCCGGCCGGCGGTCCATCTGGGTCGGATCCACTGGGGTTGACAGATTCACACAATCTGTTAACTTGTAAACGTGGAGCACGACCGGACCGCCCGTGACCGCATCATCGACGCCACCCTGGCGGCGGCGGCCGACCACGGGATCGCCCGGCTGTCGGTGGGGGACGTCGCCCACCTGGCCGGCCTGTCGCGCCAGACCCTCTACAAGTACTTCCCGTCCAAGCAGGCGCTGGTGTCGGAGGCGGTGGCCCGCGAGGCGGCCGACGTCGTCCGCCAGGTGGTGAGCGCGGCGGAGCAGTTCGACGACCCGGGCGAGGCGCTGTTCGCCGGGGTCTTCACCACCCTGTCGGTGGCACGGGACCATCCCCTCCTCGACCGGCTGCTGCGGACGGAGCCGGAGTCGATCCTCGGCGTCCTCATCGCCCCTGACGGACCGGTGGTCGGCCTGGCCCGCACGGCCATCGACGAGATCACGGCATCCCGGTTCGCCGAGGTGGCCCCGGCCAGGCGGGCGGTGGCCGCCGACGCCCTGGCCCGCCTGCTCGTCAGCTATGCGGTGGGGCCGCCCGACGTTCCGCCCGAGGAGCTGGCCCGCAGCCTGACCTCGATGATCATCGGAGGGGTGCTGGCCCCCGGTCCGGTCGAAGGGGCGACGTCCCCCGGCGCGGTGGCCACCGGCTGACCACGATCGCATCCGGCCGCCCGGCACCACACCCGGCCCTCCCGCGACACCTGTCCACCCTTCCTGATCGCCGTAGCTCGACACCCCGAAGCACGACACCCCGAGGAGACCCGATGACCACCACGGAAGCCGTCGCCACCACCACCGACGCACCACCCTGGCGAGACCGCCACCGGGGACGGTGGCTGATCGGCCTGGTCGTCCCCGTGCTCCCCGCCGTCGGGTGGGCGCTGTTCCGCGGTACGGGGACGAGCGTGTTCCTGTGGATGGGACCGATCTGGATCTACCTGTTGATCCCCCTCCTCGACTGGTGGCTGGGCGAGGATCCGTCCAACCCGCCCGAGTCGGCCGTCCCCGCGCTGGAGGCGAACCGCTTCTACCGGTGGTGTACCTACCTCTACCTGCCGCTGCAGTACGCGGGCCTGGTGTGGGCCACCTGGATCGTGGCCCACAACCACCTGTCGGTGGTGGAGACCATCGGGTGGGCGATGACCCTCGGTCTGGTCGGGGGGGCCGGCATCAACGCCGCCCACGAGCTCGGCCACAAGCGCGACGACACCGAGCGGTGGATGTCGCGGGTCGCCCTGGCCCAGACCCTCTACGGGCACTTCTACGTCGAGCACAACCGGGGGCACCACTCCCGGGTGGCCACTCCGGAGGACCCGGCCAGCTCCCGCCTGGGCGAGACGTTCTGGGCGTTCCTGCCCCGGACGGTGATCGGGAGCCTGCGCTCGGGCTGGTCCCTCGAGGCCGGTCGCCTGGCCCGCAACGGCCACCGCCCGCTCCACCCGTCCAACAAGATCCTCCAGGCGTGGGCCATGTCCGTCGCCCTCTACGGCACGCTCATCGGGGTGTTCGGCTGGCGGGTGGTGCCGTTCCTGGCCGCCCAGGCCGTCTTCGGGTTCTCCCTCCTCGAGGTGGTCAACTACGTGGAGCACTACGGGCTCCTGCGCCAGAAGGTGGCGAACGGCCGCTACGAGCGGACGATGCCCCGCCACAGCTGGAACTCCAACCACCGGGCGTCGAACCTGGCCCTCTACAACCTCGAGCGGCACTCGGACCACCACGCCAACCCCACCCGCCGCTACCAGACGCTGCGGAACTTCGAGGAGGCCCCCCAGCTCCCGTCCGGCTACGGCCTGATGATCGGGCTGGCCTACGTGCCCCCCGTGTGGCGCCGGGTGATGGACCACCGGGTCCTCGATCTCTACGGCGGCGACGTCACCCTGGCCAACATCCACCCGCCCAAGCGGGAGCGGATCCTGGCCCGCTACGGCGCCGGCCGCTGATCCTGCTCGGCGTGGTGGAGGGCCGGCCCGGGCGAGGGCGCCTGCTCAGATCTTCTGGCGACCCTCCCAGTAGGGGTCACGGAGCTTGCGCTTGTAGAGCTTGCCGTTGGGGTCGCGGGGCATCTCGGCGATGAAGTCGATCGACTTGGGCATCTTGAACTTGGCCAGCCTGCCCTCGCAGAAGGCCAGGATCTCCGCCTCGAGCTCGGGGGTGGGCTCCATGCCAGCGGCCGGTTCGATGACGGCCTTCACCTGCTCGCCCCAGTCCTCGTCGGGGATGCCGAAGACGGCCACGTCGGCCACCGCCGGGTGGCCGAGGAGGGCGTTCTCGATCTCGGCCGGGTAGATGTTGGCCCCGCCCGAGATGATCATGTCGATCTTGCGGTCACGCAGGAACAGGTAGCCGTCCTCGTCGAGGAACCCCACGTCGCCGACGGTGAAGAACGCGCCGATTCGGTTCTTCGCCGTCTTCTCCTCGTCGTGGTGGTAGGTGAAGTCACCGGTCTGCATGGCCATGTAGACGGTGCCGATGGTGCCCGGCTCCTCGATCCGGTTGCCGGCGTCGTCGAAGATGGCGATCTCGGAGATGGGCCAGGGACGTCCGACGGTGCCCGGCTTGCGCAGCCACTCCTCGGTGTTGACCACGGTCCCGCCGCCCTCGCTGGCCGCGTAGTACTCGTCGATGACGGGGCCCCACCACTCGATCATCTTGTGCTTCACGTCGACCGGGCACGGTGCGGCGGCGTGGATCATGTGGCGGAGCGACGACAGGTCGTAGCGGTTCCGCACCTCCTCGGGCAGGGAGAGCAACCGGTGGAACTGGGTGGGGACCATGTGCGAGGTGGTGACCTTGTAGCGCTCGATGAGCTCGAGCATCCCCTCGGGGGTCCACTTGTCCATGAGGACCACCGTGTGCCCGAAGTGGATCGAACCGCCACCGAAGCGCAGCACGGCCGTGTGGTAGAGGGGGGAGCCGACGATGTGGACGTTGTCGTCCTGAGGGTTGATGCCGAACAGCATGAGGATTCCGCTGAGCCCGAGGGCGGCCTGCTCGGGCGTGGCCCCCGACAGCGGGCGGAACACGCCCTTGGGGTTGCCGGTGGTGCCCGAGGTGTAGTTCATGACGTCGCCGATGGTCCGGTCGGGCGGATCGGTGATGGGCTGGGCGTCACGCATGGCCGCATACGAGCTGAACCCGATGATGTCCCCCACCGCGAAGCAGGTGGACGAGGGGATCTCGGCCTCGTCGGCCGCGTCGAGGGCCACGTCGGCGAACCGCTCGTGAGCCACGAACACCTTGGCCTCCGAGTCCTTGAGGATGTAGGCGACCTCGGGGGCGACGAGGTGGTGGTTGATGGGCACCAGGTACCACCCGGCCTGGAGGGCGGCCAGGTAGAGCTCGAACATCTCCGTGCAGTTGGGGAGCAGGGTGGCCACCACGTCACCCGGCTTGAGGTCGAAGCGCCGCAGCCCGTGGACGACCTGGTTGGCCCGGCCCAGGAGCTCCCCGGCCGTCAGCTCGCCGCCCTCGGGGTCGACCAGCGCCAGGTGCGCCGGATCCTCGTGTGCCAGTGCCCAGAACCCGAGGTCACCCATGTCGCTCGCCGTCCCCCTCCGTGCGCGTGGGCCGGCAGAGGTGCCGGCACCGGTCGATCGTGGCCCCGCCGGGTGGCGCCGGCCCAGCGGCGACGCTAGAACATGTTCTCGCGCGGGTCAACCAGCGGGCGGACGCCCTGGCCGCCCCGGCCTACCGACGAACGATGGAGAACGAGCGATGAGCGGATTCCTGCAGGACAAGGTGGTTGCCATCACCGGCGCCGGCGGCGGCATCGGCCGGGCGGTGGCACTGGCCGCCGCGGCCGAAGGCGCCCGGGTCGTCGTGGCCGACATCGGCGTGTCGATGGCCGGGGAGGACCCCACCAGCGAGGTGGCCGAGAAGGTGGTGGCCGAGATCGAGGCCGCCGGCGGCCAGGCGGTGGCGGTGGCCGAGAGCGTGACCACGCTGGCCGGTGGCGAGCGGATCGTGGCGGCCGGGGTGGAGCGCTGGGGGCGGATCGACGGCGTGGTGGCGGTGGCCGGGATCCTCCGGGAGCGGATGCTCTTCAACATGTCGGAGGACGAGTGGGACGCCGTCATCGAGACGCACCTGAAGGGGCACTTCACCGTCTTCCGGGCCGCCTCGGCGATCATGCGCAAGCAGGAGGGCGGCGGATCGCTCGTCGCCTTCACCTCGGGCGCCTTCGCCGGGAGCGTGGCCCAGGCCAACTACGCGGCGGCCAAGGGCGGGATCGTGTCCCTGGTCCGCTCGGCGGCCGCCGGCCTGCACCGCTACGGGATCACCGCCAACGCCATCGCCCCGGTGGCCCGCACCCGGATGTCGGCCAACGTGCCGATGGACCTGGCCGAGATGGGCGATCCCGAGGACGTGGCACCGCTGGTCGTCTACCTGCTCTCCGAGCGGGCCCGCCACATCACCGGCCAGGTCTACACGGCGGTGGGGCCGAAGATCGCCGTGTGGAACCAGCCCCGCGAGGTGCGGGCCGTCTACGCCGAGGGCCGGTGGACGCCCGAGCAGATCGCCGAGCGGTTGGACTCGACGGTGGGCCAGGAGCGGATGCCCCTCCTCGACCAGCTGGAGGCCTACCGCAAGGCGGCTGAGGCGAAAGCGGCCGCCGAGAAGGACGCCGCAGGTTCCTGACCGGTTCCACGGTGTCTGTCTCGCGTCGGTAGACCGCCTGGCCGCGTGCCAGGTGGCCAGCCCGGGGAGGGCGAGGTCTCAGGTGGGCAGTTCGGGGATGGCGCCCGGCAGGCCGCCGCGACCGGCATCGGGAACCGACACCGGCTCCTCCGGGGAGTCGTCGGGGAGCTCCCCGGCCGCCTCGTCCCCGTCGCCGCCGGCCGGGGAATCGGCTTCCGCTCCGCCCGCCCGCCAGATGGCCAGGGGCCGCACCCGTGTGACGAGCACGGCCACCCCGGCGACGAAGAGGGCGATGCCGGCCAGTTGGACGAGGTCGGAACCGAGCCCGCCGCCGCTCAGCCACAGGTGCTCGTCGAGGAACCGCTCGACGCCCCACAGGGCCATGGTCACACCGAGGACGATCCCGGCCGGGGGCAGGTCCGCCTCGGCGACGGGGGTGCCACCGACGGGCACGATGGACCGGGGTGCCACGTTCCGGAGCCAGCGCTCGATCAGGAGCAGGACGCCGAAGATGGCGGCGTCCTCCATGGCCTGGAAGATGGGCACCGGAAGCCGCTTGCCCACCTGGTCCGCGTAGTACATGCCGAACCACTGGGTGGTCGGGTGGCCGCCCCCGGCCCGCATGAGCTGCGGCCCGAGCAGCCGCCCGAGGGCCCAGCTGGCCACCAGGACCGGGGCCACCAGATCGAGGAGGCGGGCGATCCGCACCTCGGGGCAGCGGCGGCGGGCGACGACGATGGCGGTGGGCACAGCGAAGAGCAGCCCGCCGAAGGACGACAGCCCGCCCTGCCAGATGGAGAGGACCTGGTCCAGGTGGGCCGAGTAGTAGCCCCAATTCGCCACCACGTGCATGAAGCGTGCGCCGACGATGGCGGAGAGGACGACCCAGAGGAACATCGTCGTCACCCACTGCCAGGGGTAACCGGCCCGCCGCATCCGCCGCTCCAGGTAGCGGAGGCCGAACCAGAAGGTCAGCGCCAGCCCGATCCCGTAGGTGTGGACCTCGATGAACCAGATGTGGAAGGCGACGGGGATGGGTCTCATGTCGGAACCGTGCGGGGCAGTGTGCGGCTCGCAGCGCGCCTCGCCGTGCCCAGGGTACCCGTCAGACGCATGGACCGGTCGCCACCTGCCCGTGTGACGCCGATCGGGCGGTGGTCGGGACTACTCGACCCGCCCGACGCCGACGAAGCCGTAGCCGGTCCGCACCGGCGTGACCCACACCGACGCACCGGTGTGGGGGGCCTCGATCATCATCCCGCCGCCCACGTACATGGCCACGTGCTCGGAACCGCCCGGGCCGTAGAAGAGCAGGTCACCGGGCTGCATGGCGGCCAGTGGGATGCGCACCGTGTCGTCGTACTGGGCGCCCGAGTAGTGGGGGAGCGGGTGGCCGGCCTGGCCCCACGCCCACGCGGTCAGACCGGAGCAGTCGAAGGCCACACCCGGGTCCTCTGCACCCCACTGGTAGGGGACGCCGATCTGGCTCTCGGCAGCCGCCACCGCCCCGGCTGCGTTCTGCGAGACGGGCGGGACCGCCGAACCGGGTGCGGGCCCGCTCGACTGGCCACCCTGGTTCTGAACTGCGGCCTGGGCCGCCTGGGCTGCCTGAGCGGCACGGGACGCGGCCAGCTGCGCCTGGTACGCGGCCTGGGCAGCGGCACGGGCAGCCGCCTCCTGCGCCTGCTGCTGCTGGATGACGAGCTGGTGGATGTGGGCGTCGAGCCCGTTGAGCGTGCTCTGTTCCTGGGCCACCAGGGCGTTGGCCTGGTTGCGTGCCGTGGCGATCGACGCCTGGTCAGCCGCCGCCTGCTGCTGCTGGCGGGTGAGGACCTGCTGCTCGGTCTGGAGCTGGTTCTGGGCCGTGTGGAGCTGGTCGATGGTGGTGGTTACGTTGCCGTCGGCGATCGACGTGTACTCGTTGCTGATCCCGGCGGCCGAGCCGTTCGTGGAGAAGTACTGGCTGAGCGGCGTCGACGTGCCCGCTGTCATGTAGGCGTTGACGGCCTGCTTCCGCAGCTTGGTGTGGTCCTGGGCCACCTGCTGCTGATCCTTCGCCAGCTGCTGCTTGCCGGCGGCGATCTGGGCGTTGACCTGCTGGAGGTGGTACGTGGCCGCGTCGTACTGCTGGGACAGCTGGTCGATGTGGGCGTTCGCCGCCTGGATCTGTGCGTTCACCTGGGCGGCCTGGGCCTTGGCGGACGAGATCTGGTCGGCGCCGGCGGGGCGCGCTGATCCAGACACCACGGAGGTGATGCCTGTGACGATGGCCACTCCAAGGACCATGGCCGCACCCCAGCGGGAGCGGACTCGGACCCCGCCACCAGGGACCGGCCTCGCCGTCGAACACTGCTCGACGTCAGTCACAACGGCGCTCTTTCTAGTCCGTCGGTTCACAAGCTGCAAGGACTCCCCGTGAACAGCCCCGCTGACCTGCTTCTCCGTCGCGCCGTGCCGGTCACCGGCGGGGCGGATAGCGTTCGATGCATGGGTGAGATGATCGAATTCCCGAGCAACGGTTCGACCTGCGGTGGCTATCTGGCCACACCGGAAGGTGGCGGCCCAGGCGTCATCGTCCTCCAGGAGTGGTGGGGGCTGGTCGACCAGATCACGAGGACGTGCGACCGGTTCGCCGATGCCGGCTTCACCGCCCTGGCTCCCGACCTCTACCACGGTACGCAGGTCCCGCTGACCGAGCCGGACGAGGCGGGCAAGCAGATGATGGCCATGCGGATGGACACGGCGGCGAAGGATCTGAGCGGTGCAGTCGACGAGCTCCTCCGCCGTACTGGGCGGCCGTCGGTGGGCGTGGTCGGCTTCTGCATGGGTGGGGGGCTGGCACTGGTCCTCGCCACCCAGCGGCCCGATGCCGTCCACGCAGTCGTCCCTGCCTACGGGCTGATCCCCTGGCCCGACGCGGCGCCGGACTACTCGAAGCTCGAAGGCGCCGTGCTCGCGCACGTGGCCGGGAGGGACGGCTTCTTCACCCCCGACGCCGCCCACGCCCTCGAGGCCCAGCTGCGCGACCTCGGCAAGGACGTCGAGTTCGTCCACTACGACAGCGCCGATCACGCGTTCTTCAACGAGGACCGTCCCGAGGTCTACGACGCGGCGGCGGCGTCGGAGCTGTGGGACCGGACGACCACCTTCCTGCGCGAGCGCCTCGGATGATCGGAGCCGGGATCCGGCGACCGGTGCGTCCGTGACCGGCCCGGCCGGTCCCGGGCTGGTCGAGCGGTACCTCCGCCTGGGCCTCGAGCTCGGGCGCCACATCGACGGTCTGGTCGACGCCTACTACGGTCCCGCCGGGCTGGCTGCAGCCGTGGCGGCAGCGCCGGCACCACTGCCGGGGGCGCTGGCCGAGTCGGCCCGCCGGCTGGTCATCGACCTCGACGATGGCGGCGATCTGGGAGACCCTGCCGATGACGGGGCGGAGCCGCCGTCGGGGGCGGACGCCGGCCGGCGCCGGTGGCTGCGGGCCCAGGTGGTCGGGTTGGAGACGACGGCCCGGCGCCTCGCCGGCGAGCCCGTCCCGTACGCCGACGAGGTCGAGCGCTGTTACGGCGTGCGCCCGGTCCGGGCGGACGAGGGGGCCTTCGCCGCCGCCCACCGCCAGTTGGACGAGGTGCTCCCGGGCACCGGACCGCTGGCCGAGCGCCTCGAGGCGTGGCGTGACGCCCACACCGTCCCGCCGGAACGGCTCGGCACGGCCATCGCCGCGCTGGCCGAGGAGCTCCGCGCCCGCACCGCCGTCCTCTTCGGCCTGCCCGACGGGGAGCACGTCGACTTCGAGCTGGTGCGGGACGAGCCGTGGGCGGGCTTCAACTACTACCTGGGGAACCTGCGGAGCCGGGTCGCCGTCAACACCGACCTGCCTGTCCTCTCGACCGGGCTCGCCCACCTGGTGGCACACGAGGCCTATCCGGGCCACCACACCGAGCACGCCCGCAAGGAAGCGGGGCTCGTCCGCCGCCGCCGGTGGTGGGAGGAGTCGATCTTCCTCGTCGGCACCCCCCAGTGCCTGATGGCCGAGGGGCTGGCCGATCTGGGGCTGGAGGTCGTCCTCGGGCCCCGGCCCGAGGGCGTGGTCGGGTCCATCCTGCGGCCGCTCGGCATCCGCTACGACGCCGACGCCATCGCCGCACTGGCGGGGCCCCTCGAGGTGCTCGGAGGCGTCCGGCAGAATGCCGCCTTCCGCCTCCACGAGGACGGCGCCGACCCCGACACCGTGATCGACGAGGTCGCCCGTCACGGCCTGCTTCCGAGGGAGCGGGCGGCCAAGGCGGTCCAGTTCCTGACCCACCCCACGTGGCGGGCGTACGTGACCTGCTATGTCGAGGGCATGCCGCGCTGCCGGGCGTTCGTCGGCGGGGATCCGTCGCGCTTCGAACGCCTGATCACCGAGCAACTGCTCCCGGCCGACCTCGTCGCGGTGCAGGCAGCGGCTCCGTAGGGGCGATGGGCGCCGCCTTCCCGGCGCCTTTGCCCGCCCCTCCCGACGGCCCGTACGATCTGGCCATGTCCGAACGCTCCCGTAACCTGCCGCGCCGATCCTGCATGTCGTCCCCGGGGTCGAACGAGAAGTTCCTCACCAAGGCACCGACCGTCGCAGCCGACATGAGCTTCCTCGACCTCGAGGACTCGGTAGCCCCGCTGGAGAAGGAGGCGGCTCGGGTCAAGGTGGTCGACGCCATCCGGAACCTGCCGTGGGACGATCGGGTGCTCTGCGTCCGGATCAACGCGTGGGACACCGAGTGGACCTACGGCGATGTCATCGAGGTGGTCGGCAACGCCGGTACCCGGCTCGACGAGGTCATGCTGCCCAAGGTGCAGTCGGCGGCCGAGGTGGTGGCACTCGATCTCCTCCTGACGCAGGTGGAGAAGAAGTCGGGCCTGCCGGTCGGGCACATCGGGATCGAGGCTCAGATCGAGACGACGCGCGGCCTGATCAACGTCGAGGAGATCTGCGCGGCGTCCCCCCGGCTGGAGACGATCATCTTCGGCCCGGCCGACTTCGCCGCCTCGATGGAGATGCCCGTGCTGACCGGCGGGGTCGCCATCCCCGAGTACCCCGGTGACCACTTCAACTACGTCTTCTCGAAGATCCTGATGGCCGGGCGAGCGAACGGCCTGCAGGTCATCGACGGGCCGTTCCTCAAGATCCGGGAGCTCGACTCCCTGCGCGAGTTCGCCCAGCGCACCCGCGTGCTCGGCTATGACGGCAAGTGGGCGCTGACGCCGGACCAGGTGGGTGTCCTGAACGAGGTCTACTCGCCCACGCAGGAACAGTTCGACCGGGCTTGGGACATCCTCGACGCCTACCGGAAGGCCACCGAGGAGGACCGGACGGGTGCCGTCATGTTCGGCGACGAGATGATCGACGAGGCCTCCCGGAAGATGGCGACGAAGTTCGTCACCCGAGGCGAGCGCGCCGGCCTCTCCCGATCTGCCGACTGACGCAGCGCCGGCCAGCCGGCCGTCGCGGCCGCCGCCTCCCGGAGCTCAACCGCTGATGGGGAACTGCTGGCTCCAGTTCCGCACCGACGTCGCCGCGTCGGCGGTGCAGCTGCCTGCCGATTGGGCCGAACCGAAGAGGTCTCCGTTCCCGTAGGGCAGTCCTGACACCGCGGGCGCGGCGGTGGCCGAGTCGTTGACGAAGTTGAACCAACACGTCCCCGATGCCGACCGTGCGGCGATGACGAATGACTGATCGCCGACGGCCAGGCTGATCGTGGAGGGACCCGTCGATGGCTGGCTGCCGGTCACGACCTGCAGGGTCGGTTCCGCCGTCATCGCCTGGGACGGGGTGATCGTCGTGTAGGACTCGTTCGACGAGATGTAGAGCGATCGCATGGCGGTCGCCTCCGTGTTCAGGTTGGACTGCGCCGCCCGGTCCTGGGCCGCGCCGACCGACGAGTTCACGATGGCGCCCTGGGTCTGGACCGTCGTCCGTCCCAGCATGGCGACCACCACGATGCCGCCGATCACCACGACCGCGATCAGCCCGACGAGGGCCACGAGTGGGCCACGTGAACGGCTCGGTCCGGTGGGCTTCGCAGCAGGCTTCGTCCCGGGTGTTCCTCCTGCAGCTGCGGGGTCAGGATGGGGAGCGCGGTCCCGGGCCGGCTGAGACGGTCCGGCGAACGTCGGCGGCGGTGCAGCCTGGGCGACTGCCGGCATGCCGCGCGGTGGCGTCACATCGTCGCGGCTGACGGTGACGCCGCCGAGGGGCGGCAGCTCTGTCCCGACCGGTGCGCCACCTGCGCTGGCGGTCGGAGGACCGGCCGGGGCTGGAACACCGCCGAGGGGAGGCAGCTCTGTACCGACCGGTGCGCCACCTGCGCTGGCGGTCGGAGGACCGGCCGGGGCCGGAACACCGCCGAGGGGCGGAGTGGCCGACTCGACCGGTGCGCTGGTTCCGGGGACCGGTGCCACCGGGTTGCCGGTGAACAGGTGGGTGGGTGGTGGCGGCGCCAGTCCGGGCGGCGTGGGACCGGGCGTCGCCAGTATCGACGCAGGGGGCGGAGGGCTGGCAGGAACGCCACCGAGGGGAGGCAACGCGCCCGGCTCCGGGATGTGCGGCAGAGCGATACTGCCTGGATCGTGGGATGGGTCTGGTGCCGGTGACGGCCCCCGCTCCGCCGGAAGGTCCGTTGCCGGTGAGGCAGGGAGCAGGGGCGAGCCGGGTTCGGGCGTCGGGGCTGACGGAAACGGCGAAGGCGGTGGTGGTGGCGGCGCCGGAAGGCCCGGGGAAGGGGGCATGGCCATCGAGGACCTGAGGGGTGGTGCCGATGGCGGTGGTGGCGGTGGTGGGGCCATGGGCAGGTCCGCCGGTGGCGCCGGTGGCGGCGGTGGCGGCGGTGGCGGCGGTGGTGGCGGTGGCGGTGGTGGTGGCGGTGGCGGTGGTGGTGGTGGTGGTGGTGGTGGTGGTGGTGGTGCGATGCCACCGAGTGGGGGCAGGGTTCCTGCGTCGGGAGCGCTCGAGGACGGCTGTCCGGGTGGCCCGGCCGGTACCGGCTGCGATGCCGGCACCGGACCCGGACCGGCGGGCACCGGCGCGCCCCCCAGCGGAGGAAGCTGGGCGCCGCTCGACGGTGTCAGGTGGTCAGTAGGCCCGCTCGGCTGGGATCCGAGACCCCCGAGAGGAGGCAGATCGGCCTCCAGAGAGTCGGAGGGTGCCGCGGTCTGCTGTACGGGTGGCGTCGGCGGCACTGGTGGTGGAGGCGGCGGCTGTAAGCCCGGAGGCGGCGGAGGCGGCGGAGGCGGTGGAGGCGGTGGAGGCGGTGGAGGCGGTGGAGGCGGTGGAGGGAGCGCGCTGGGATGGAGCTCGGGTGGGTACCACTGGCCGTCGGCCGCGATCCACCAGCCCGGTCCAGGAGCTTGGTCGCTCACGTCTTCCCCCTCGTTGCCGGCGCGCCCCACATGCGCGACGAACTGACAGCGTAGGTCCGTGACGTGGCCTCCGTCGATGCCCGCCCCGATCATGGGCCCCGATCATGGGCGCCGACCACCGGGCCGGATCGCCCGGCCCGGTCACCGGCGATCGGCGTGCGGCGCTACGACGCCTGGTCGAGCAGCCGCCGGGCGACGACCTTCAGGCAGAGCGTCTCGTCCGCACCTTCGAAGATCGACAGCACCCGGGCATCGACGAAGTACCGGCTGACCGGGAACTCCTCGGCATACCCCATGCCGCCGTGGATCTGCATGGCCTCCCGGGTGACCCACTCGGCGGCCCGGCACACGTAGGCCTTGACCATCGACGCCTCGAGGGACCCCTCGCCCTTGGCCATGAGGCGGGCGACCTGGTAGGCGAACTGGCGCGTGCACTGGATGACCACCGCCATCCGGGCCAGCTTGGCCTGGGTCAGCTGGTAGTCGAGGATCGGCGCACCGAAGACCTTGCGCTCGCGTGCATAGTCGAGCGCCGCCTCGTAGGCGGCCTGCATCACGCCGACGGCGCGTGCCGCGGTCTGCAGCCGGCCGTTCTCGAACCCTTGCATCTGGAGGTAGAAGCCCTTGCCCAGCCCTGCCTCGCCACCGATCAGGTTGGCGGACGGCACGAACCAGTTCTCGAACGCCACCTCGTAGGAGTGCATGCCGCGATAGCCGAGGGTGTCGATGGCCCTGCCCTCCATGCGGCCGGCCGGACGGTCGGCGGTCGCCTCCTGGTTGAACACGAAGCCGTGCCCCTCCGCCTGCGGCTTCTCCACCAGGAACAGTGACAGGCCCCGGTGCCCCTTGGAGCGATCGGGATCGGTGCGGGCCAGCAGGAGGAGCACGTCTGCCCGCGCCGCGAACGTGCACCAGGTCTTCACCCCGTTGATGAGCCACCCGCCATCGGTCGGGGTCGCGCTCGTGACCACGCCGGCGACGTCGGACCCGTAGTCCGGCTCGGTCACTGCGACCGCTCCCATGATCTCGGCGGAGGCCAGGCGGGGCAGCCACGACTGCTTCTGCTCGTCGGTGCCGCCGTGGACGATGGCCCGGGTGAGGATCTCCGGTCGGGTGATCAGCGATCCGCCGGCCCCGAGCGATCCCCACGACAGCTCCTCGGTGGCGACGACCATCCCCATGTAGTCGCTCTCACCGCCTGACGCGAAGCCGCCGAACTCCTCGGGGACCGACATGCCAAAGCCGCCCATCTCGGCCATGCCGGCGATGATCTCCTCCGGGATGTCGGTGTTCTCCCGGTGGATGTGCTCGGCACGCGGCCGGATCTGCTCGCCGGCGAATCGGTGAAACGTGTCACGGACCAGCTCGAAGTCCGGGTCGAGATGGCGGTCGCCCTCGGTCTCAGCCAGCGTGGCGAGGAACGACGGCTCGCGGAAGGTGGCGACGAACCCGGCCGCCGGCTCCAACCAGCGGGCGTCGACACCCCACGCCCGCTCGCGACCCACGATGCGCGATGCCAGGTCCGCCAGGGCGTCGGCGGCGAAGGCGCAGGCGATGGCCGCCTCGGTCGTGCCACGCCCGCCGTACTCCAGCGCAGCCTCGGCGGTCCGGACGGCGGCGGCCGCGTGTGCGACGTCGTAGGCGAGCACCTGGGCGACGTCGGGACCCCCGGCGTCGCGCAGGGAGGCGATGCCCGACCGGACGACGTCCTGGGCGACGGCGAGGGCTGCAGCGGCGGCGTCGAGGTCGGGTGCGGGGAGGGAATCGGTGGTGGTCACGCCCTGAGGTTACCGGTAGGTCACCGCACCCAGCACCCCCGGACCGCCCGCCCAGCCCCGACCGGTTCGGTCAGGCCGGGCACGCCGGGTGCACCGGGCACGCCGGGTGCTCAGGCGCCGGGTACCCGTCCGAGCACGGTCACCAGCGGGGGGAGGATCACGGGGTCGTCCCCGGGGTCGACGCCCGAGAGCGTCTCCACGTATGCCGCCACCGGGCCCGGGCCTGCGCCGGCTTGAGCCTCCGCCCACGCGTCGACCACGTCCAGGCCGGCGTCACGCACCAGGGCCGGGAGGAGGGCCCCGACGTCCGGGTGGCGGGCGCCGGGCATCGAGAACGGGGTGCCGTCGATCCTGCCGGCGGAGGTGATCGGCTCCTGGGCGACGACCCACCCGCCGGGCCGGGTGGCCCCGGCCATCCGGGACAGGACGACCAGGGGGTCGAGGACGTGCATGAGGAGGAACCGGCAGAAGGCCAGGTCGACGGGCTCGGGTAGCCGGAGGTCCTCCCCCGCCTGGGTGACGGCCAGCACCTGGCTGTGGGCCGCCGCTGCCTCGGCCACCACGTCGCGGCTGGACGGGTCGCTGTCGACGGCGTAGACGCGCCCGTCGCGACCGACGATCTCGGCCAGGGCGACCGACACGTCGCCACCGCCCGCACCCACGTCGGCGCACGTCCACCCCGGGCCGATGCCGAGCCGCTCAAGCGCGGTGGCCAACGGCCGGCGGTAGACGTCGTCGCGCAGTCCCTGCATGGCGCCACGCTACCGGCACGCCGCGCCCGGCCGCCTCGGCACGCGCCGGCGCGGATAGCCTCCCACCCGTGAAGGTGACCATGATGCTGTGCGACTCGGCCCAGGTGGCCGATGGCAAGCTGTTCATCCTCGGTGGCGGGTGGAGCATGATCGGCCCCGATCCGGCACCCAGCGCGCTCGCCCTCAAGGTCGACGTGGACTGGCACGAGGCCGACCGCCAGCACCACTGGGAGCTCTACCTCGAGGACGAGGACGGGGGCCCGGTGCTGGTGGAGACGCCCGACGGCCACCAGCCCATCGAGGTCCGGGGCGAGTTCAGCGTGGGACGGCCCCCCGGGTTGGCCGAGGGGTCACCCATCGACATGCCCTTCGCCGTCAACCTGGGGCCCCTGCCGCTGCCCCCCGACCGCCGCTACACGTGGAAGTTGTCGATCGACGGCGAGACCCGGGCGGACTGGTCGGTGGCCTTCTCGACCCGGCCCGCCCGCGTCGCTGACGCCTGATCCGGGCGCGCCGCCCCCTCCGCCCCTGCCGACCTGGAAGCGGATGTGCGGCACCGACTAGACCAAGGGGCATGACCACTTACGACCGTCCCTTCGGCCGCACGTTCGAGGACTTCGAGGTCGGTGACGTCTACCGTCACTGGCCGGGCAAGACGATCACCGAGGCGGACGACCACTTCTTCTGCATGCTCACCATGAACCACCACCCGCTCCACACCAACGTGTGGTTCGCGGAGAACGAGACGGTGCACGGCAGGAACGTCGTTGTGGGCAACCTCGTCTACTCGCTGGTCCTCGGCATGAGCGTCCCCGACGTGAGCGGGGCTGCCATCGCCAACCTCGAGGTCGAGTCGTTGATCCACCGCAAGCCGACCTTCCACGGTGACACGATCTACGCCGAGACGAAGGTGATCGACAAGGTCGAGTCGAAGTCGAGGGACGACCGTGGCGTGGTGACGGTCGAGACCAAGGCGTTCAACCAGAACGGTGACGAGGTGTGCTTCTTCCGCCGCAAGGTCATGGTGTGGAAGCGGGCCGCCGCGCCGGCGCGCCGGCGGCCCTATCCGGACGACGTCTGGGACTGATCGCCGTCCCGTGATCGCGGGCGTCGCTCCCGCTCGCCTGCGCTCGTTCGGTGCCGCCCTCGGCGCCCAGGGGGCGTCGATGCGTCCGGACCTGCCCTGGCGCCTCACCCGCGACCCGTGGGCGGTCCTGGTGAGCGAGGTGATGGCCCAGCAGACCCAGCTGGCCAGAGTGGTGCCCGCCTACGAGGCCTTCCTCGCCCGGTTCCCCGACGCGCTGTCGTGCGCGGCCGCTCCGGTGGGCGAGGTGCTCCGGGCATGGGCGGGCCTCGGCTACAACCGCCGGGCGAGGAACCTGCACGCGGCGGCGACGGTCGTCGCGGAGGTCCACGGCGGGACCGTCCCCGGTGCGCTCGACGACCTGCTGGCGCTGCCCGGAGTGGGCCCGTACACAGCCCGGGCCGTGCTGGCCTTCGCCTTCGAGGCCGACGTCGGGGTGCTCGACACCAACGCGGGCCGGGTCCTGGCCCGAGCCGTTGCCGGGCGCCGGCTGGGGGACAGGGAGGCCCAGGCGCTGGCCGACGCGATCGTGCCCCCCGGGGGCGGGTGGGCGTGCAATCAGGCCCTGCTCGACGTGGGCTCGCTCGTCTGCACGTCGCAGCGCCCCCGCTGCGACGGGTGCCCGATCGCCGCACGGTGCGCGTGGCGGGCTGCCGGATGGCCGGCGCCTGATCCGGCCCACCGCTCCGCCGGCGTGTCCGTGCCCCAGTCCACCTTCGCCGGTTCCGACCGCCAGGGCAGGGGCCGGCTGGTGGCTGCGCTCCGAGCCGCACCCGTGCCCACCTCCGCCGTCGCCGTTGCCGCTGGATGGCCAGACGATCCCGAGCGGGCGGCCCGGGTAGCCGAGAGCCTGGTGGCCGAGGGCCTGGCCGTCCGGCGGGGGGACCTCCTCGAGCTGCCCTGAGCGAGTGGGAACGCCCGCCGGCTCAGTGGGCGGTGCCGGCCAGTACACGCCCGGCAGCGTCGCCGGCGACGCAGGACGAAGGCGACGGGCAGGCGACCGTCCACACGACGGTGTTTCCGTCAATCGACTGCCGGGACCACGCGGACAGGCCACCGGCCGGATCGGTGGAGGTGACTACGCCCCCGGAGCTGTCCCCGGCCACGCACAACGTGGTCGACGGGCAGGCCAGTGAGGCGACGAACCGGCCGGGGTCGATCTCGGTGGTCCGCCACGAGGCGCCTCCGCCGGCCGGGTGGTCGGAGGTGAGGATCTGCCCGGCGCCGTCCCCGGCCACGCACAGGTGGCTCGACGGGCAGGCGACCACGCCGATTCCCGCTGCGGCGACGGGGGCGGACCGAACCCACGATCCGGGCGTTCCCGGTCGGGTGGTGGTGAGGATACGGCCCGCCTGATCGACGGCGACGCACAGCGACGCCGTGGGGCAGGCGACGGCCCAGATGACGGTGGACCCGTCGATGTCCTCGACCCGCCATGTCCCACCGCCGGGACGACCGGGATCGCCGGAGACGAGGACCCGACCGGACCCGTCCGAGGCCAAGCACAACGTGGTCGACGGGCACGAGAGCCCCCACAGGGCACGCTGGCCGTCGACGTCGATCCGCGTCCAGGTGCCGGGGTCGGCCCCGGGGTCGGCAGAGGTGAGGATCGCCCCGGCTGCATCGGCGGCCACGCACAGGTGGACCGTCGGGCAGGCGACGGCGTCGAGGGCGACGCCGGGGTCGACCGATCCCTTCGACCACCGGGGCCGGCCGCCGCCGCTGGTCCCGGCCGGACCTGCGGAGGCGAGCACGCTCCCGGCCGAATCGCCCGCCACACACAGCCGGGGTGACGCGCACGTGACGGCGTCGATCTGGTTGGTGGCTTCGATGAGGGTGGCCGTCCACGCACGGGCGGGACCGCCGGGGCTCCGTGATGTGAGGGCCAGGCCCCGCTGGTCGACGGCGACGCACAGCGCGCTCCCGCCGGGGCACGAGACGGCCGGCGCGTAGTCACTCGTGCCGGTGACGGCGACGGCGTCGACGGTCCACCGGGGCGACGGCGCGGCGGGGTCGGTGGAGGCCAGCGTGTCCCCCCACGAGTCAGCCCCCACGCAGAGCGACGCTGTCGGGCAAGCGAGTGCGGACACCCAGTTCCCCGCGTCCACGTCGGTGGCCCTCCACGCTCCCGCCGCCCACGGTGCCGACGACCGGGCGATCCGGCCGCCCGACAGGCCGGCCAGGCACAGCACCGCCGACGGGCACGCCAGTGCGAGCACCCGCGTGCCGGGATCGACCGGCGCCGCCGTCCACGATGCCGCGCCACCGGTGGGGTCGGTGGTGACCAGCACCCGGCCACCGGCGTCACCGGCGACGCACCTGGTGGGGGTGGGGCAGGCCAGTGCGGTGATCGAGCCACCGGGATCGACCGGCTCGGTCGTCCACGATGCCGCTCCACCGGTGGGGTCGGTGGTGACCAGCACCCGGCCACCGGCGTCACCGGCGACGCACCTGGTGGTGGTGGGGCAGGCCAGTGCGGTGATCGAGCCCCGGGGATCGACCGGCTCGGTCGTCCACGATGCCGCTCCACCGGTGGGGTCGGTGGTGACCAGCACCCGGCCACCGGCGTCACCGGCGACGCACATGGTGGGCGTGGGGCAGGCCAGTGCGGTGATCGAGCCCCCGGGATCGACCGGCTCCGCCGTCCACGACGCCGCGCCACCGGTGGGCTCCGAAGTGACCAGTACCCGGCCGCCGGCGTCACCGGCGACGCACATGGTGGTGGCGGGGCAGGCCAGCGCGGTCAGGTGGTTCGACGGGCCGAACGGGGGTGCTGCATCGACGGTGCGGGGTGGAGACCACTGGAGCCCGGCGGCGACGCCGCGGCCAGGGGGTGGGCGGTGGCCGGCCGGCCCGGACGGGCGTGCGGCGACGATGCCGGCGGCGATGACCGCCGTGGCGGCGACGGCCACGACCCCGACCGCAGGCCGTGTGGCCCGGCGTCGTCGCCGGCCGGCGTGCCCCACGCTGCTCCCGGCCTCACTCGGTGAGGAAGCCGATGATGTGGTCCCCGACCAGGTCGGGTTGTTCGAGGTGGAGGAAGTGGCCCGCGCCCTCGACGATCTCGACCCGCGATCCGGGTGCGAGATGGTCGGCCACGGGTCCGATGATGTCGACGCCCATGCAGCCGTCGGTCGACCCGTGCAGGTAGAGGGTGGGTTGGGGGGCGACGGTGGCCGAGGCTGCCTGGGCCGCCGCAGCGTCCGGGTCGTCGGGCGGGCCGGCGAACATGGCCCGGTAGTACCCGAGGGCGGCACCGAGGTGCTCGGGTGCCCCGATGGCCTCCTTCACCCGGGCCACGTCGTCGTTGGCGTCGTAGCCGGGCGACCAGTCGGCCCACAGCCGTTCGATGAAGGCCATGTTCTCCGCAGGCACGGCGAACTCGGCCAGCGGTGTCTGGAAGAAGAAGACGTACCAGCTCCGCCGGAGCTGGTCGTAGGTGAGGAAGCCCTCGGCCATGGAGGCCTGGGGAGCCACCGACGCCGTGACCACCCGCCGCCACCGCTCCGGCTGGTGCGCGGCCGCCGCGTAGGTGGCGAACGCCCCCCAGTCGTGGCCGATGATCACCGCGTCGTCGCCGCCTCCGAAGGCGTCGTGGAGGGCGCATGCGTCGAGGCCGAGCGTGCCGATGTCGTAGCGGCCGTCGGCGGGGACCGCGCTCGGTGCGTAGCCGCGCATGAACGGCGCCACGACGCGGAAGCCGGCCTCGACCAGTCGGGGGGTGAGGTGGCGCCAGGTGTGGGGACTGTCGGGGAAGCCGTGGAGGCACAGGGCGAGCGGACCGGTGGCCGGCCCGGACACGAGTGCGGCGATCTCCGTCCCGTTCACCCGGACGGTGCGGATGGGGTGGAGGTCCGGCGGCTGCGGCGAGGGGTCCATGGCCGGCACCCTACCGTCCTGCCTGGGGCGGGACCGGGAGCCGGCGGCCGGTCGCGGGTAGCCTCCTGCCTCGGTGAAGGTCACCTACTACGGCGTCCGGGGCTCGTGCCCATGCTCATCCGACCGCCAACGGCGCTACGGGGGCAACACCTCGTGCGTGCTGGTCGAGGCGGACAGGGAGCCGCCCGTCGTTCTCGACCTGGGGACGGGACTGCGTCCGCTGGGCGAGGCTTTGGAGCGACCGCTGCGCCAGTCGGGCGTCCCGCTGGCGGCCACCGCGTTCCTGACCCACCTGCACTACGACCACATCCTCGGCCTCCCCTTCTTCGCCCCCCTGCGTGAGCCGGGCGCCCTCCTCGACATCTACGGGCCCCGACAACCCGGCCAACCGCTGAGCGAGGTCCTCACCGACGCGGTCAAACCGCCCTTCTTCCCCATCCACCTCGGCGAGTTCCGGGGGGACATCCGGGTCCACGAGGTGGACGGCACCGGCGACCTGACGGTGGGCGGGTTCACCGTGCGGGCCAGGCACGTCCCCCACCGGGGCGAGACCCTTGGGTTCCGCATCGAGCATGGCGGGCGCTCGCTCGCCTACCTCCCGGACCATCAGGCACCCGCCGACCGCCGGGCCATCGACGACCGGGTCCTCGAACTGTGCGAGGACGTCGACCTGCTCATCCACGACGCCCAGTACACCGATGACGAGTTCCTCACCCGCGCCGACTGGGGGCACTCGACCATCGCCTATGCCGTCCACGTGGCCCTCGAGTCGGGGGCGAAGCGGCTGTCCCTGTTCCACCACGACCCCGCCCACGGCGACCGCGACATCGACCAGATGCTCGTGCGAGCCCGCAGGCTGGCACCGCGACGGAGCGTCGAGGTCGCGGCAGCCGCCGAGGGCACGACGGTCGAGCTGGAGGAGGCGTGACCGGGGGGGCGGCCCGGCCGGGCATCGACGTGGCGGCCTTCAAGGACGTGATGGCCAGGTTCGCAACCGGCGTCACCATCGTCACCGCGCTGGAGGAGGGATCGCCGGCCGGCTTCACCTGCCAGAGCTTCGTCTCGCTGTCGATCGACCCGCCCTTCGTGTCGCTCGCCCCTGCGAAGACCTCGACCAGCTGGCCCCGCATCCAGCGGGCCGGGGCGTTCTGCGTGAACATCCTGGCCGAGGGCCAGGAGGAGCTGGCCCGGCGGTTCGCGGCGTCGGGTGCCGACAAGTTCTCCGACGTGCGGTGGGAGCCGGCCGAGCTGACGGGCTCGCCGAGGCTCCAGGGCTCGCTGGCGTGGGTGGACTGCAGGCTCGAGCTGACCCACGACGCCGGGGATCACGAGATCGTCATCGGTCGCGTCCTCGACCTGGGGACGGGCGACGGCCGGCCGCTGGTGTTCTACGACCGCGACTTCGCCCGCCTCGAAGCGGGGGGGCCACTGGAGGGAGACGACTGACCATGCCCGTGATCACCCAGTCCGATGTCATCGCCGATGTGGTCGTCGTCGAGCCCGACGTCCACGGCGACGAGCGGGGCAGGTTCGTGGAGACCTACCGGCGCTCGTGGTTCCCGCTCGGCCGCGAGATGGTCCAGGGGAACCGATCGGTGAAGGAAGGGGGGGCCCTGGTCGGTCTCCACTACCACCTCCACCAGGCCGACTACTGGTACGTGCTGGCGGGCACGGCACGGGTCGTCCTCCACGACCTCCGCCGCGGCTCGCCCACCGAAGGCGCCACGCTCGGTCTCGATCTGGACGGCGGCACCGACCGGGGACTGTTCATCCCGCCCGGTGTCGCCCACGGGTTCGCCGCCCTCTCCGACATCACCCTCTGGTACCTCGTCGACTCCTACTACAACCCTGCCGACGAGCTGGGGGTCGCATGGGACGACCCCGAGATCGCCGCCGACTGGGGCGTCGACGCCCCGGTCGTCTCCGAGCGCGACCGGACGAACCCGCTCCGGCGGGAGCTCGAGCCGCACCTCATGCCCACGATGGGGCTGCGGACCTGACCTGTCCCGCCGGCACCCGGCCCCGCCGGTCGGGATGGCCGGCGGTCATGATCGGGTGGGCACGCTGCCCCGCCCGGGAAGGACGGACCACATGACACCTGGAGCCGGCACCCCAGCGGGCACGCCCGGGCCCCGGAACGGCCCCGCCCGCAGGACGGGGACGGGGACGAAGGCGCCGTCGAACGCCGCCCGCCGCTCGACCCCCCGCTCGACGTCGTCAACGCGCACGGCGGCGGGGGCGGCCGCCCGCCCCAGGCCGCGCCGGGCCACGCCGGGCCACGTGGCGCCGGCCGTCCCCGGCACCGGCGTCCTCGTCACCGGCGGCGCTTCGGGTATCGGGCGGGCCACCGCCCTGGCGGTGGCCGAGGCTGGCCGGCCGGTCGCGGTGTGGGACATGGACGGCGACGGGGCGGCCGAGACCGCCGAGATGTGCGCCCGCACCCACGGGGTGCGGGCCTGTGCGGCGACCATCGACGTGACGGACAGCTCCGCCCACGGACCGGCCCTGGCCGAGGCGCTCGATTCCCTGGAGTCGATCGGCGGCTTCGTGCACGCCGCCGGGATCTCGGGTCCCATGTCGATCGACTTCATCGACGAGGCCACCTGGGACCCGGTCCTCGACGTGAACGTCCGTGCCGCCGCGCTCCTGCTGCGCGCCCTGCTCGAGCCCTTCCGGGCCGCCGGACCCGGCTCGGCCGCCGTGCTCGTCTCGTCCATCGAGGGCCTGTTCGGCAGCGCCATGCTGGCCGCCTACTGCTCGTCGAAGGCGGCGGTGCTGGGCCTCATGCGCTCGGTGGCCCACCGCTATGCGATCGACGGGTTCCGGGTCAACGCGGTGTGCCCGGGGGCGGTGGCGACCCCGATGCTCATTCCCGCCTTCGACCTCCCGGGGTTCCGCCAGCGCATCGAGGAGCGGACCCCGCTCGGCCGCATCGCCGATCCTGCCGAGATCGCCCGGCCCATCCGCTTCCTCCTGTCCGACGAGGCGTCGTTCGTGACGGGGACACACCTGGTCGTGGACGGGGGGATGACGTCCGTCACCGCCATCTGAGGGGCTCCCGCCGGGCCGCACGCACCGCCGGTCCGGTATCCGGTTGAATGGACGGGATGGTGGTCGTGGTGCTGGCAGTCGTGGCGGTGGCGCTGGGTGTGGTCCTGGCGCGCCTCGGGCGCCGTGCGTCGACCGACGAGCTGCACTCGGTCGAGCGTTACCACGACGCGCTGGGCACCATCGAGACGATCACCCACCGAACCGAGCGTCCCGCCATCAGGATCCTCGGCCGCCCGGGCGAAGACGGGGGCCAGGTCGCCCCGCCCGACGACCTGATCCCGGGCGCTCCGACGGGCGCCGGCCCGGGCGCTCCCGGAGCCGGTGCGGGCGTGCCGCTGGTCTTCGACGACGCAGGTGCCGGCCAGGCGGCGGACGGCGCCACTGGCACCAGTGGCGCGCCGAGCGCCGCCTTCCGCTCCGATCGGACCAGGCGCAACGCCCTCACCACCATGAACCGCCGGAGCAGGAGCATGGCCCCGGTGGCTGCCGCCATCGCGGCGGTGGTCGTGATCGGCGCCCTCGCCCTCATCGGCTCACGGGCCGCCGGGCACCGGACGAGCCGCACCACGGCCACAACGCGGCCGCGTGCCGTCCACCCGACGGGGACGACGGTGCCGTCGACCACGACCACCGCCCCGGCTCAGGTGGTGGCCACCTCCAGCACGGCCCAGGCGGCCACCTTCCCGGTGGCGTCGGCCACCTACCGGGTGACGGTGACCGCCGGTGCCGGACCGTCGTGGGTCCAGGCCACCAGCGCGTCGTCGGGGTCGGTGCTGTTCACCGGGACCATCCCCTCGAATCAGGCACAGACGATCGACGCCACGGGGACCGTCTCGGTCCTGATCGGGGCGCCGGCGAACCTCCAGGTGGACGGGGTACCCGTGGTCATGCCCACGGGGAGCCACACACCCTTCACCGCGACGTTCGTCCCCCAGGGGTCGACGCCGCCCGCCACGTCGCCCTCGACCACGTCACCCGTGACGACCGTCCCACCCACGACAGCGCCACCGACCACAGCGCCACCGACCACGTCGCCACCCACGACAGCGCCTCCCGCCTCGGCCACGACGTCTCCGGCCGGGACCGGATCGGGCGCTGGCGGCTGACCCTGCCTCAGGCGCCCATCCCCACCGCGTCGAGCACGAAGGCCAGCACGAAGGCCTCGTCCCGCCAGGCTTCGTAGCGGCCGGACGGGCCCCCGTGGCCGGCGTCGAGCTCCACCCGGAGGAGGACCCGGTTGTCCGGGTTGGCGGCACGCAGGCGTGCCACCCACTTGGCCGGCTCCCAGAAGCCGACCCGCGGGTCGGACAGGCCGGCGGTGGCCAGGATGTCCGGGTAGCGGACGGGGCGGCCGTGCCCGTCGGTGGCGCGCACGTTGTCGTAGGGCGAGTAGGACTTCATCACCCGGTAGATGGCCTCGTCCTCCACCGGGTTGCCCCACTCCTCCCACTCGGTCACGGTGAGCGGCAGCGTCGGGTCCATCATCGTGGTCAGGCAGTCGACGAAGGGGACCTCGGCCACGATGGCCCGGAACAGGTCGGGCGCCGCGTTGGCCACCGCGCCCATGAGGAGGCCGCCGGCGCTCCCCCCCCGGGCCACCAGGCGGTCCGGGGCGGTGACTCCGGTGTCGACCAGCGCCCGGGCGCAGGCGACGAAGTCGGAGAACGTGTGGGGCTTGGCCGCCAGCTTGCCCTCCTCGTACCACCGCCGGCCCAGCTCGCCGCCACCGCGCACGTGGGCGATGGCGTAGACGAACCCCCGGTCGAGCAGGCTCAGGCGGATCGACGAGAAGGTGGGGTCCATCGACGCCTCGTAGGAGCCGTAGCCGTAGAGGAGGCAGGGTGACGGACCGTTGGCCCCGGGCACCTCGCCCACCAGGTCCGCCCGCCACACGAGCGACACGGGCACCTCGACCCCGTCCCCGGCGGCGACCCACCGGCGCTCGGTCCGGTAGCGGGTGGGGTCGAAGTCGCCGAGGACGGGCTGGCGCTTGCGCAGGCGGCGCTCGCCGCTCGCCATGTCGAGGTCGTAGACGGATCGGGGGGTGACGAGCGACGTGTACTCGTAGCGCACGACGGCGCTGTCGTACTCGGGGTTGGCCGCCCCCCACACGGTGGAGGGAGACTCCGGCTGTGCGATGGGGGCGGAGGCACCGGTGGCCCGGTCCACCACCCGGGCCCGCGACTCCCCCCCGTCCCGCTCGTAGACGACGAGGTGCCCGGCGAAGGCGTCCACCCCCTCGAGGCGGACACCCGGGCGGTGGGGGAGGACCTCGGTCCACGACGACGGGTCCGACGGGTCGTCGGGCGCGTCGAGGAGCCGGAAGTCCGGCGCCCCGTCGTTCGTCGTGACGAGGAACCGCCCGGCGCCGTCCCGCCCGGCGCGGTCGTGCTCGACGTGGTACTCGACGCCGGGCCGCCTCGGGGCGAGTGGCCGGAAGGTGCCGTCCGGGTCGCCGGCCTCGAGCACGTGGACCTCGGACGTCGTCTTCGAGTCGAGGGCGCACACCACGAACCGGTCGTCGCGCGTCCGCCCCACCCCCAGGAAGAAGTGCTCGTCCGGCTCCTCCAGGACGAGCGTGTCGGCGGCCGGGTCGCCGCCCACCCGGTGGCGCCAGAGCTGGTGGGGTCGCATGGCCTCGTCGACCCGGACGTAGAGGATGGTGGCGTTGTCGTCGAACCAGGCACACCCGTAGGAGGTGTCCTCGATCGCCTCGGGGGACAGCTCGCCGCTGTCGAGGTCGAGGACCCGCAACGTGTAGCGCTCGCCACCGGTGACGTCGGTGGAGTAGACGAGCCACCGGTGGTCGGGGCTGACCGACAGGTTGCCGAGGGCGAAATAGTCATGGCCCTCGGCCAGTGCGTTCTCGTCGAGGATGACCTGCTCGTCGGCCGGGGGGGGCGAGCCCGGCGGGAGGACCTCGTCGGCGCCGGCGCCACCGGCCGGCCGGCGGCAGTGGATCCCGTACTGCTTCCCTTCTTCGGTGCGGTGGTAGTACAGCCACGGTCCCTTGCGGCTGGGCACCGAGAGGTCCGTCTCCTCGATGCGGGCCACGATCTCGTCGTAGAGGGCCTCCTGGAGGGCGGCGGTGTGGGCGGTGGCCGCCCCGGTGTGGGCGTTCTCCGCCCGCAGGTGGTCGAGGACGGCGGGGTCGTCCCGGTCACGGAGCCAGTACCACTCGTCCACCCGGACGTCGCCGTGGGCCTCGAGCCGGGTCGGCCGTCGCGCGGGGACCGGTGGGATGGGGGCGGTGGCGTCGGTCATCGGCCCAGGATGGCACGCTGGGGGCCGGTGTCCGCCCCGGGGTGTCCGTGGCCGTGTCGCTAGTTGTTACTATCGGGGTAGGAGAAATCGGCCGCCACTCGGGCGGCCCGTTGGGAGCGCCATGACCACCGATCTCGATCTCGGCCGCTACTCGCTCGGATGGTCCGACGAGGAGGACTACGTCTTCAAGCCGAAGAAGGGCTTGAACGAGGAGATCGTCCGAGAGATGTCGGCCATGAAGCACGAGCCGGAGTGGATGCGCGAGTTCCGCCTGCGCGCCCTGGCCCGCTTCGACCGCCGGCCGATGGCCCAGTGGTTCGCCGTCAACATGCCCGACCTGGACTTCGACGACATCTACTACTACATCAAGCCCACCACGGAGCAGGCCAAGGACTGGGACGACCTGCCGGCCTCCATCAAGAACACCTACGAGAAGCTGGGGATCCCGGAGGCGGAGCGCAAGTACCTGGCCGGCGTGACCGCCCAGTACGAGTCCGAGGTGGTGTTCCACCGCAACCGTGCCGACCTCGAGGCCATGGGCGTCCTGTTCTGCGACATGGACACCGCCGTGCGGGAGTACCCGGAGCTGGTGCGCACGTACTTCGGGACGGTGATCCCCCCGAACGACAACAAGTTCGCCGCCCTCAACTCGGCGGTGTGGTCGGGCGGGTCGTTCATCTACGTGCCGCCGGGCGTCGTCGTCGACCAGCCCCTCCAGGCCTACTTCCGCATCAACGCCGAGAACATGGGCCAGTTCGAGCGGACGCTGATCATCGCCGACGAGGGCTCCCAGGTGCACTACGTCGAGGGCTGTTCCGCCCCCGTCTACAGCACCGACTCCCTGCACTCGGCGGTGGTCGAGCTGATCGCCCTCCCTGGCAGCCGGATCACCTACACGACCATCCAGAACTGGTCCAACAACGTCTACAACCTGGTGACCAAGCGGGCTCGGGCCGAGGCGGAGGCCCACGTGGAGTGGATCGACGGCAACATCGGCTCCCGCCTGACGATGAAGTACCCCTCCGTCTACCTGATGGGTCCGAAGGCCTCCGGCGAGGTCCTCTCCGTCGCCTACGCCGGTGCCGGCCAGCACCAGGACGCGGGGGCGAAGATGATCCACGCCGCACCCGAGACCACCTCGACCATCGTGTCGAAGTCGATCTCTAAGGACGGCGGTGCCACCACCTACCGGGGCCTGGTCCATGTCGACGAGGGCGCCAAGAACTCGCGGAGCTTCGTGCGCTGCGACGCCCTGCTGCTCGACGAGCGGTCGGTCTCGGAGACGAAGCCCTACATGGAGGTGGGGGAGCGCGACGCCCGCATCGGCCACGAGGCCACCGTGTCCAAGGTCGGTGACGACCAGCTCTTCTACCTGATGAGCCGGGGCCTGTCCGAGCAGCAGGCCATGGGGATGATCGTCAACGGGTTCATCGAGCCCATCACCCGGACCCTCCCCATGGAGTACGCGGTGGAGTGGTCGCGCCTGATCGAGCTGCAGATGGAAGGCGCCATCGGCTGAGCGGCCCCCGCCGGCCGATCCCCGTCACCCGCAAGGCAGAATGTGGCCATGGCCATGCGTGAGGAGTGCAAGCACTTCCAGAGCCGGACGTACGACTCCGGGGAGGTGGCGCGCTTCTGCTCGCTCGACCTCGCCCCCGACGCCCCGTGGAAGTGCCCGGAGAACTGCCCCTCCTACCAGCCGCGGATGGCCGACGTGGGATGGGAGCACGGATCGTTGGTCGAGCCGGCCATCGAGGACATGCCGCCCGTCCCCGACGACGACGCGGCCACCCTGCTCGACTCGGCCGAGGACATCGTGAACGCGGCCGGGCCGGCCATCCTCGCCGATGTCGAGGCGGAGGAGGCCCGCCAGCAGCGCTCCCGCAGCCGGTGGTGGCGCAAACGCCGTTGAGGCGCCGGGGTCCCTCCCCGGCGGCCACCGGGGTCGGACGGGGTCGGGCGGCGTCAGGTGCCGCTGAAGGTGGCGGGACGCTTCTCCAGGAACGCGCCCATGGCCTCCGTCAGGTCGTTCGAGGCGAGGAATGCTGCGTTCCAGACGGCCACGTACTCCAGGCCCTCGGCCACCCGGCGATGGTCGGCGGCGGACAGCACCGCCTTCGTGCCCTGGACGGCCAGCGGCGAGTTGGCGGCGATCTCGGAGGCGAGTGCCGAGGCGGCGTCGGCAAGGGCCGCCTCGTCGGCCACCACGTGGTTGACCAGCCCGATCTCCGCAGCCCGGGTCGCGTCGATGTCCTTGCCGGTGTAGGCGAGCTCGGCCATGTGACCGCGCCCGATGATCCCGGGCAGGCGCTGCAGGCTCCCGAGATCGGCGACGATGGCCACCTTCGTCTCCCGCACCGAGAAGATGGCGTCCGCGCTGGCCAGGCGGATGTCGCAGGCGGCGATGAGGTCCACCCCCCCGCCGATGCAGTAGCCGTGGACGGCGGCGATGACCGGCTTCGGGCAGGTGGCGACCGACGTCACCGATGCCTGCAGGCGCAGCACCTCGGCACGGGTGGCCGCCGCCCGGGCCGCCACCGAGCTGCCGCCGCCCGGGCCCACCTGCCCGGACAGCCCACCCATGGCGGTGAGGTCGAGGCCCACGCTGAAGTGGGGCCCGCGGGCGGCGATGACCACGACGCGCACGTCGGGATCGCCGGTGACGCATTCCATGGCCCGGGGGAGGTCCTCCCAGAACGCGGGGCCGAGGGCGTTCCGCTTCTCCGGCCGGTCCAGCCACACGGTGGCGACATGACCGTCGACCTCGATCGAGAGCACCTCGGACCGGAACGGCTGGGCATCCCCGCCGTGCTCCGCAGCGGGTGGGGTGGGATCGTCGTGAGCCATGGGGGCAGCGTAGGGTGCGGCCGCGCTCTCGGCACGTCCGGCCCGGCATGGCCGGCATGGCCGGCATGGCCGGCATGGCCGGCGGATATCATGGCGGGGCAGGGCTCGTGGTCGAGCCGTGTGGCACCCGCAACGCCCCGCAGTCCCCTGATCGACCAATGACGCCCCCCGCCTTCACTCCCGACCTCGCACGCGCCCTTCCCGGGCCCACCTGGCTTGCCGAGCGGCGGTCCGCCGCGGCCGAGCGGTTCGGGGCGGCGCCCCTGCCGACCCCGAAGGACGAGGTCTGGCGCTACAGCCGCATCGACCGGCTCGATCTCGAGGCGTTCGGCCCCGTTCCCGCGCCGGCGCAGCCGGCGCCGTCACTGGTAGATGCCGCCGTGGCCCTGGCCGACCGCTTCGGGGCACGTGCCGGGCTGGTCGTCACCGTCGACGGGAGCGTCGCCGCCGGACCGCCCATCGAGGTCAGCGGGCTCACGGTCGCCCGGCCGGCCGGGGGCGCATCCGATGACGCCGCCGGCCGCGTCCTCGGCTCGGTGGCGTCCGAGCCCGCCGACTTCGGGCTCCTGAACGACGCCTTCGCGCCCGATCCCGTGGTGATCACCTTCGATCCCGGCGCACCGCCCGCCGATCCGGTGGTCGTCGTCCACGTCGTCGGTGCCGCGGGCGCCGGGAGCGCCGCCTTCCCCCGGACGGTCGTCCGGGCCGGCGAGGGGGCACACGGGGCGGTCATCGCGCTGACCGTCGGCGCCGACACGCTCACCGGCGGCTCGGCGGGGGGGGAGGGCCACCCCCACCTGGTCGTCCCCGTCGTCGAGCTCGACGTGGCAGCCGGTGCCCGGCTCGCCTACGTGGCCGTGGAGCAGCCCGATGCCGGTGCCTGGCACCTGGCCTCCCAGGTCGGCCGGGTGGGAGCGGACGGCCTGCTCCAGAGCTTCACGGTGGCGCTGGGCGGCAGCTACGCCAGGCAGCGGACCGACGCCACGCTGTCCGGTGAGGGCGCACGATCGGAGCTCCGTGCCGCCTACCTGGGCCGGGGCGACCAGATGCTCGACTTCCGCACCCTCCAGGACCACGTGGCGCCCCGGACCACCAGTGACCTGCTCTTCACCGGTGCCGTGCGCGAGCAGGCCCACTCCGTCTACAGCGGCATGATCCGCATCCGGCAGGGAGCGGTGAAGTCGGACGCGGCGCAGACCAACCACAACCTGGTCCTCGACGACGGGGCGCACGCCGACTCTGTGCCCAATCTCGACATCGAGGAGAACGACGTGCGCTGCTCGCACGGATCCACCGTCGGTCCTGTCGACGAGGAGCAGCGGTACTACCTCGAGACCCGGGGCGTTCCCAGCGACGAGGCCGAGCGGCTCATCGTCCGGGGGTTCTTCGCCGACATCGCCACCCAGGTGCCGGTGCCGGCGGCCGAGAGCGTCGTGCGTGACCTGCTCGCTGCCCGGCTGGCAGCTCCCGCCCCCGGGGGTTCCCGTGGCTGACCGGGTGCGGGTGTGCAGCCCCGACGACGTGGCACCGGGCCAGGCCCGCCGCTTCGACGTCGGCGACCTGCGGGTGGCCGTCGTACGCATCGGCGACGATTTCTACGTCATCGGCGATCGCTGCAGCCACGAGGACTTCTCCCTGGCCGAGGGCGAGGTGTGGGAGAGCGAGCTCGAGATCGAGTGCGCGCGCCACGGCTCGACGTTCGACCTGCGGACGGGCGAGCCGTGCTCGCTGCCGGCCACCACGCCGGTCCCCGTCTTCGACGTCGAGGTCGAGGGCGACGACGTGTGGGTGGTCGTCGGGTGAGCGCCGGAGAGCTGGTCGTCGAGGGCCTGCGGGCCGGGGTCCCCGGGCGGGAGATCCTGCGGGGCGTCGACCTCGTGGTGCGGGCCGGTGAGGTCCACGCCGTCATGGGCCCGAACGGGTCGGGCAAGTCGACCCTGGCCCACGTGCTCCTGGGCCGCCCCGGCTACGAGGTGACCGGGGGGACGGTGACCCTCGACGGCGTGGACCTGCTCGCCCTGCCCACCTGGCAGCGGGCCCGGGTGGGGCTCTTCCTCACCCTCCAGCACCCGACCGAGGTTCCGGGGGTCTCCACCCTCGACGCCCTGCTGGCCGGCTCGGCTCCGCTGGCCGGATCGGTCGAGGCGACGGACCGGGCGGCCGAGGAGGCACGCGCCGCCCATGTGGCCGGCCTGCTGTCGACCGAGGCGGCGAGGATCGGCCTGGACGCGTCGCTGCTCGATCGGGCCCTCAACGTCGACCTGTCCGGGGGCGAGCGGAAGCGCAACGAGACGGTCCAGCTGGCCACGGCCCGGCCCCGCTTCGCCGTGCTCGACGAGATCGACTCGGGCCTCGACGTCGATGCCCTGGCAGCGGTGGCCCACCGGGTACGGGAAGGTGTGGGGGAGTGGGGGCTCGGCGTGCTCGCCATCACCCACTTCCGCCGGCTTCTCGACGTGCTGGTGCCCGATGTCGTCCACGTGTTCGTCGACGGCCGGGTGGTGGCGACCGGTGGCGCCGAGCTCGCCATGTCCGTCGACCGGGCCGGGTACCAGGCATTCGCCTGAGCGCCTGAGCGCCTGGACGTCGGGGCGCCGGATCGTGTGAGCGCCGGCCCGGGCGGACCGGGGCGGCGGATCAGCGGATCAGGCGGGAGCGACCTCGTCCAGTCCCTGGGCCAGCGTGTTCCAGCTCAGTGTGGCGCACTTGATGCGCACCGGGAACTTCACCACGCCCTGGAGGGCGGCCAGTTCGCCGAGCGAGCCCACGTCGACCGGTGCGGCGTCCAGTGAGGGATCCTCGTGGTCGTCGCCACCGTCGCCGTCGCGGGGGAGCGTCGCCTCGTGGATCGACATCATGGCCTTGAAGGTGCCGATCAGCTCCCGCACCTCGTCGACCGGCTTTCCCTTGACCGCTGCCGACATCAGCGACGCCGAGGACTGGCTGATCGAGCAGCCGCTGCCCCCGATCTTGATGTCCGACAGCACGCCGTCCTCCACCTGCAGGGAGACGACGATCTCGTCGCCGCACAGCGGGTTGAAGCCCTCGACCCGGTGGGCAGGTGGCGACGGCAACTCACCCCGGTTACGGGGCGAGCGGTAGTGGTCCAGGATGATCTCCCGGTAGAGATCCTCGAGCCCGGCCATCAGGCCCGCTCCCCGGTCCTGCCGATGCCGATGCCGTGGAACCCGTGGTCGTGGTGGCCGTGGTCGTGCGCCGTCCTCACGCGGCCAGGGTAGCGGGCCGTACCTGCCGGCGTGCCACGGCCCGCCAGCGCACCGGCGCTCACGCGAAGAACCTCGCCGCCTCGTCCAGCGCGTCGGCCAGGCGGTCGACGTCGGTGCGGTCGTTGTAGGGACCGAAGGACGCCCGGGCCGTCGCCGTCACCCCCAGTCGACGCATGAGCGGCTTGGCGCAGTGGTGGCCGGCTCGGATGCACACCCCGTGCTGGTCGAGTACCTGGGAGAGGTCGTGGGGGTGGATGTCGCGGTGGGTGAAGGAGATCACGCCGCCCCGCTCGTCAGCGGCCGGGGGGCCGTACACGGTGATGTCGGCGCCGAACCGGTCGGCCAGCACGTCCAGCGCGTAGGCGGTCAGGTCGATCTCGTGGGCCCGGACCGCGTCCATGCCCAGCTCGCCCAGGTAGTCAATGGCGGCGTGGAGGCCGATGGCCTCGGCGATGGGCGGGGTGCCGGCCTCGAACCGCCAGGGGATGTCGTTCGGCGTGAAGCCGTCCTTGCGGACGTCCAGGATCATCTCGCCGCCTCCCAGGAACGGGGGCAGGTCGGCGAGGAGCGCCTCACGTCCCCACAGCACGCCGATGCCGGTGGGCCCGAGCATCTTGTGGGCGCTGAAGGCGATGAAGTCGCAGCCCAGCGCGGTCACGTCGGTGGCCAGGTGGGGGACCGACTGGGCGCCGTCGGCCACCACCAGCGCCCCGGCGGCGTGGGCCACCTCGGCGATCTCCGCCAGCGGGTTCAGGGTCCCCAGCACGTTCGACATGGCGGTGACGGCGACCAGTCCGGCCCCGTCCACCAGGCGGTCCAGGTCGTCGAGGACGAGGAACCCGTGGTCGTCGATGGGGATCCACCGCAGCTCGAGGCCACGCTCCTCGGCCAGCATCAGCCACGGGACCACGTTGGCGTGGTGCTCCATCTCCGTGAGGACGACCACGTCGCCGGCGTGCAGGTTCCGCCGTCCCCACGTGTGGGCCACCAGGTTGAGCGACTCGGTGGCGTTCTTGGTGAAGACCACTTCGCGGTCGGGGACCGGGGCGCCGATGAAGCGACCGGTCGCCACCCGGGCCGCCTCGAAGCGCCGGGTCGCCTCCTCCGCCACCGCGTAGACGCCCCGGTGGACGTTCGCGTGGGTCGTCTCCTCGTAGGAGCGCATGGCGTCGAGGACGCGGGCGGGGCGCTGCGACGATGCGGCCGAGTCGAGGTAGGCGAGCGGGCGGCCGCCACGGTCGGCCGACAGCAGGGCGAACTCCTTGCGGACGGTGGCCACGTCGAGGGCGGGGGGCACCCGGGTGCCGGTCACGCCCGCCACCGGTCGTAGCCCTCGGCCTCGAGCTGGGCGGCCAGCTCGGGCCCACCCTCGGCCACGACGACCCCGTCCACCAGCAGGTGGACGCGGTCGGGTGCCAGCTCCTCGAGGAGGCGCTGGTAGTGGGTGATGACGAGCACGCCGAGGTCGGTGCGTGTCTGGCGCACGATCCCCACACCCCGGGCGACCGCCTTCAGCGCGTCGACGTCGAGCCCGGAGTCCGTCTCGTCAAGGACGGCCACCACCGGGTCGAGCAGGGCCATCTGCAGGATCTCGTTGCGCTTCCGCTCGCCGCCCGAGAAGCCGTCGTTCAGGTGGCGCTCGCCGAAGGAGGGGTCCATCCCCAGCTTCTCCATCCATTCGAGCATGGCCAGGCGCACCTCGAGCACCGAGAGGTCGATCCCCTGGCGGGCCGACATGGCCTGGCGCAGGAACTGGAGGACGGGCAGACCGCTGATGGCCTCGGGATCCTGGAAGGCGAGGAACATGCCGGCCTTGGCCCGGACGTCCGTCGGCCACGCGGTGACGTCCTCGCCGGCCAGGCGGATCGAGCCGGAGGTGACGCGTAGCGCGGGGTTGCCGAGGAGGACCTTGGCCAGGGTGGACTTGCCCGATCCGTTGGGGCCCATCAGGGCATGGACCGAGCCGGCCTCGACGGTCAGGTCGACGCCGTGGAGGATCTCGGTGTCGCCGGCGGCGACGGTGAGGCCCTCGATCTGGAGGAGCGGGGCGCCAGGGGGCGGCGGGTCATCGGGCACGCCCCGAGTGTACTCCCCTCCGGGGTTTCCACTACCGGCGTAGGTGGAATGTGGGCGGTGGCCGGTCCACCTGCCGCCGCCGCGGCGCCGTCCCCGGCTCGGCGGACGGTGCCGGGCCACGTGGGTTGCAGGCGGTGGCCGCCCGTCCGGTACGGTGACCCGGTGGCCGATCCCTGGAACTTCTCGGGTCCGGTGACGGGGACCAGGTCCGGTTCGGGTGTGGTGACCCTGGTCGACGAGTCGACCTTCGCCATCAGCGACGGCGCCGGCGACATCCACCGGGGCGGCGCCCAGGGGCTGTTCGTGCGGGACACGCGGATCCTGGACCGCTTCGAGGTCATGGTGAACGGGGCGCCCACCGAACCGCTCTCCACCCTGTCGGAGGACCCGTTCTCGGCCACGTTCGTCTCCCGCTGCCTGCCGCCGCCCGGCCGCGCGGATTCCACCGTCATGGTGTTCCGGTCGCGCTACGTGGGCCAGGGCCTGCGCGAGGACGTGACGGTGCGCAACTTCGGCGACGAGCCCACCTTCTGCTCGGTCGAGGTGTTCGTCGGCGCCGACTTCGCCGACCTGTTCGCCGTCAAGGAGGGCCGGGCCGGGACCCACGCGCCGCCCGGCGAGGGGGGCGCCGTCGTCTTCGGCAACGGGGCCGAGGGGGGAGCCGTGCCCGGTGCTGCCGAGGCCGGGGTCATCGCCCACTCCTACCGCCGGGGCGGTGTGAACCGCGGCGTGGAGGTCCGCTTCGACGGCGCCACCATCGGTGCGGAGGACCTGGCCACCTTCGAGGTCATCGTCCCGGCGCGCGGCGAGTGGACCACCACCATCGAGGTGGCCCCGGTCATCGACGGGACGGTCATCGAGCCCCGGTACCGGCGGGGGCAGCCCGTCGAGCGTGCCGAGCCGGCGGAGCGCCTGGCCCGATGGCGCCGCCGGGTCCCGCAGGTGGAGACGGACCACGCCGGCCTGCGGGAGGTGGTGCTGCGCAGCTCGGAGGACCTTGGAGCGCTGCGGATCTTCGACCCCGACTTCCCCGAACGGGTGGTGGTGGCCGCCGGCGCACCGTGGTTCATGACCGTGTTCGGCCGGGACTCGCTCATCACGGCGTGGATGGCCCTCCTGGTCGATCCGGACCTGGCTCTCGGCGTCCTCCAGACCCTCGCCCGGTTCCAGGGCGTGGAGGTCGATCCCCGCCACGAGGAGGAGCCCGGACGGATCCTCCACGAGATGCGCTTCGGCGAGGCTGCCTCGCTGTCGCTGGGCGGCGGCAGCATCTACTACGGCACGGCCGACGCCACCCCGCTCTTCGTCATGCTGCTGGGCGAGCTGCGCCGGTGGGGGGTGGCCCGGGAACTGGTCGACGAGCTCCTCCCGAACGCCGAGCGGGCCATCGAGTGGATCGAGCGATACGGCGACTCGGACGGCGACGGCTACGTCGAGTACCACCGGGCGACCGACCGCGGCCTCGTCAACCAGGGGTGGAAGGACAGCTGGGACGGCGTCCGGTTCGCGGACGGGACCGTGGCCCAGGCGCCGATCGCCCTCTGCGAGGTGCAGGCCTATGTCTACGGCGCCTACCTGGCCCGGGCCCACTTCGCGTTCGAGGCGGGCGACACCGGGACCTACGAGCGGTTCCGGTCCAAGGCGCGCCAGCTGAAGGCGGCGTTCAACCGGGACTATTGGCTCCCGGACCGGGGGTGGTTCGCCGTCGGCCTCGACGCCGACAAGCGTCCCATCGACTCGCTCACGTCCAACATCGGGCACTGCCTGTGGACGGGCATCGTCGACGAGGACAAGGCGGCCATCGTGGCCGAGCGCCTCATGTCGCCGGAGATGTACTCGGGCTGGGGGGTGCGGACGCTGGCGTCGGACAGCGGCGGCTACAACCCGATCAGCTACCACTGCGGGTCGGTGTGGCCCCACGACACCGCCATCGTCGCAGCCGGCCTGGCCCGCTACGGGTTCGAGGACGAGGCGCTCCGGCTGGTGATGGGGCTGATCGACGCGGCGGTCGCCCAGGGTGGGCGCCTGCCCGAGCTCTTCAGCGGGCTCGACCGCGAGGACGTGGGCGTGCCGGTCGCCTACCCGACGTCGTGCTCGCCCCAGGCGTGGGCGGCGGCCTCGCCTCTGCTGTGCCTCCGGATCCTCCTGCGGCTCGACCCATGGGTGCCCTACGGCAAGACGTGGCTCCACCCCCGGCTGCCCGAGGGCATCGGCTACCTGAAGGTCGAGGGCATCCCGCTGGCCGGGGCTCGCGTCACCGTCGAGGTGGGCGAGGGTGTGGACGGGGGGGTCGCCGTCGTGGGCCTGCCGGAGGGCATCGAGCTCGTCCGTGAGCCCCGGCGGCCCTCGAGCGCGGTGTGAGCGCCGCCGGGCCGCTCCCCTCAGCCCCTACCAGCCCCGGGCCACCCACTCCTCGAGGTGGGGCGACTCGGCGCCAACGGTGGTGCCCGCCCCGTGGCCCGGCAGGACGAGCGTGCCCGGGTCGAAGTGGGCGAAGATCCGCTGCTCGATCGAGCGGATGATGTCCCCGAAGTCGGAGTGGTCGAACGACGTGTTGCCCGGTCCCCCGGGGAAGAGGGTGTCGCCGGTGAACAACAGCGGCGTCCCCTCCAGCGAGAAGCACATGGAGCCCGGCGTGTGGCCGGGGGTGGCGATGGTGGCCACCCGCAGGTCGCCGACCTCGATGACCGACTCGTCCTCGAGCACGGAGTCGTAGGACGGCAGCATCGACGCGTCGGCGGCGGTGACCCCGACGTCGAACCCGGCATCGCGCACGGCGGAGACCGCCTGGATGTGGTCCCAGTGGCCGTGCGTCTCGACCACCCGGCGCACCCCGAGACCACGGCACAGGTCGAGGAGCAGGTCGTGCTCGTTGGCCGCGTCGATGAGCAGGGCGTCGCCCGTCCGCCGGCACCGGACCACGTAGACGTTGTTGTCCACCGGGCCGACGACGACACGGTGGACCTCGACGGTGGCGTCCTGGTAGTCGATGGTGGTGGCGGCCATGGCCCGTTCCTCTGCTGTCGATCTCCGGGGCGCCGTGCGATGGGCGGGTGCCGTCACCGGCCGTGACGGCCCACCGGTCAGCGTACCGGGCCGCCCCGGGCCGTCCCCTGCCACCCCGGGCGCAGGTCGGCGCCACCGCCACCGCCGCGCCCGTGCCCGTTGGTCACCGGTGCTCCGACTCTGGTAGACCAACGAGCGTCACGCCCCACCGGGGGGCCGCCAATTGGGGCTGGGAGTTACTGATGAACTTCGCCTTCAGCGAGGAGCAGGAGGAGCTGCGGCGTTCGGTGCGCCGCTTCCTCGAGGACAAGTCGCCCGAGACCGAGGTCCGGCGGCTGATGGCCACGGCCGAGGGCTACGACCCCGCCGTGTGGTCCCAGATGGCCGACCAGCTCGGCCTCCAGTCGCTCGCCATCCCCGAGGAGTACGGCGGCGCCGGCTTCTCCTTCGTCGAGCTGGTGGTCGTGCTGGAGGAGATGGGTGCCGCGCTCCTGTGTGCGCCGTACTTCTCATCGGCCGTCCTCGCCGCCAACGCCCTGCTGACGTCGGGCGACGACGAGGCGAAGGCCCGCCACCTGCCCGGGATCGCCTCCGGTGAGACGATCGCCACCCTCGCCCTCACCGAGGACGCCGGCCGGTGGGACGTCGACTCGGTCGAGCTGGCGGCCACGGCCGCCGGCGACGGTTGGACGCTCGACGGGCACAAGAGCTTCGTCCTCGACGGGCACATCGCGTCGCTCGTGCTGGTTGCCGCACGCACGCCGGGGGGCGTGAGCCTGTTCGCCGTCGAGGGCGACGCCCCCGGCCTCACCCGCACCCCCCTCGCCACCATGGACCAGACCCGCAAGCAGGCCCGCCTGGAGTTCGCCGGCACGCCGGCCACCCTGGTCGGCACGGAAGGTGGAGCGGCGGCAGGCCTGGCCACGACCCTCGACCTGGCCGCCGTGGCCCTGGCCGCCGAGCAGGTGGGCGGGGCGCAGCGCTGCCTGGACACGTCGGTCGAGTACGCGAAGACCCGGATCCAGTTCGGCCGGCCGATCGGCAGCTTCCAGGCCATCAAGCACAAGTGCGCCGACATGCTCCTCGAGGTGGAGTCGGCCAAGTCGGCCGCCTACTACGCGGGGTGGGCAGCTGCCGAGGGCTCCGACGAGCTGCCGGTGGTGGCCAGCCTGGCCAAGTCGTACTGCTCCGAGGCGTACTTCCACGCCGCTGCCGAGATGATCCAGATCCACGGCGGCATCGGGTTCACCTGGGAGCACCCGGCCCACCTGTACTTCAAGCGGGCCAAGTCATCCGAGCTGCTCTTCGGCGACCCCACCTACCACCGGGAGCTCCTGGCCCAGAGGATCGGGATCTGACCGGGGCGCCGGGCGCCGGTTCGCGCCCCGCCGCGATACTGGAGCCATGGATGAGGAGCCCGGTGAACCCACCAGCGACTGGAGCGACCCCCGCGCGTCGGACGCCGATCGCGACCGCTTCGTCGACCTCCTCCGCTACCACTACGGCACGGGCATGCTCGACGACGAGGAATTCCAGCGCCGGCTGGAGGCCGTCCTGTCGGCCCGGCGGCTCGGTGACCTCTACCGGGTGTGCCGCGACCTGCCCTTCCCGCCGCCGTCGACCGGCCGGCACCGCCGTTGACGTACGGGGGCGGTCACGTTGACCACCAACCGGGGGCCGTCGCCCTGGCTCATGCTCGCCGCGTTGGCCGCCGTGGTGGCCGTGGCCGCCGCGCTGGGCGTGGTGCAGGCCCCCTCCGGCGCCGAACAGGCACGTCTGGGTCTCCACTCGGCGGCGCAGGCGACCCTCCGGGCGTCGGGCTACACCGAGGACTTCAAGCAGACGGTTCCCCAGGGAACCGAGGAGCTCCACCTCGTCTACCAGGCGCCGGGCCGCCTGTCGGGCTACCAGCTCATCGGCGGCCGGCGCCTGTACATCGCGGCCGACAGCTCGCGCCTCTACCAGGGCATCGCCGGCCCTTCGGCCAGTGGCCCGATCGGTGCAAGGTACCTGGCCCAACCGTCCCGACCGGCAGCTGCCATCGACCCGGTCCAGCAGGTCCTCGGCGCGGTGCTCCGGGCGACCGACGTGAAGCGGGCGGGCGACGTCTACACCTTCGTCGAGCCGAGCATCGGACAGTTCACGGTCACCGTGGCCGGTCCCTACGCCACGTCGGTGGTGCTGCACGCCGCCGGCGGGTCGATCGCGCTCGACGTCAGCCGGATCGACTCGTCGCCGCCGGCGTTCGTGCCCTCAGGGTCACAGCTGGTCGGCTGAGCGCGGCCGTACGGGGTCGGCCGGGGCCGCTACTGTCGTCACCTGGGGATCAGCCCGGTCGGGGACATCGACCCGGTCCGGGGGCGCGTCAGGTGCGCCGGGCCCCGTCCGGAGCGAGGCGCCTGCGAACGCCGCAGGGACATGGGGAGAAGAGGGGAGCGAAACGTGGTTCGAGTGCGGGTGTCGATCGGGTATCTGATGCTGGGCCTCCTCACCGTGGCCGCCCTGGCCGGTGCGGTGACGGGGATCGCCTGGTCGCCCGGCCCCCAGCCGGTCGGGCTCGAACGTGCCGTGGCCGCCACCAGGTCGCTGGCCACCTACGCCGTCTCCACGACGGTGCTCACGTCACCCGTGCCGACAGCGGGCGGCACGCCCCAGCTGCCGTCCCTCACCTCATACCTCACGGTCACACCTGCGTCGGCTCGCCTGACGGAGGCGGTCACCCCGGTGACGGGGGGGAGCACCACGACCACGTCGATGTCGGCGGCCGGTGACCAGCTGGTGACCTCGGTCACGACGGGGCGGGTGACCACGACGACGCAGACGACCGAGTCCGACGCCATCGGCCGGCTGGCGGCCGGGTTCGATCGCTACCTGTCGCTGATCGCCTCGGCGGCGAATGTGACGTGGCGCGGCAACACCTACACGTTCAGCGTGCCGGCCCGGGAGGTGGCCCAGCCCGGCCTGCCCGGCTTCACCGTCGACCAGGCCAGGGCGTCGATGGCGGTGACGGTCGTCGGCGGCACGATCGGCACCATCACGGTGGCGATGACCGGCTACGGGGCCACCCAGTACCAGACCATCGACGTCGCCACGCCGGCCGGGTCCGGCCAGTCCTAGCCGGCGCCCGCCGCCGCTCCGTCCCCCGCCGCAGCCGAGACGGCGGCGTCGATGGCGCCCCGGAGCGCCCGGGCGGCGGCCCCCGGGTCGCCGGCCTCGGTCAACCAGCGGACCACCACGAAGTGCCGGGCCCCGGCGGCGGCGAGGTGGCCGACGGTCTCCGGTGCGACCCCGCCCGTCACCCACACGGTGCACGGCGCCCGGCCGGTGGCCCAGCCGGCGTAGCCGGCCCCGGTGCCTGGCCGCCCCGGCTTGGTTGGGGTGGGCACCACCGGTCCGGCCGACACGTAGTCGACCGGCTCGCCCAGTGCCCGCTCGAGCTCGTCCGGGGCGTGGGTCGATCGGCCGACGAGGAGGTCGTCGCCGACGAGCAGGCGCGCCTCGTGCGGCGGTGTGTCGTCCTGGCCGACGTGCACGCCGTCGGCGCCGCAGACCACGGCCAGGTCGGGGCGGTCGTTCAGCACGAAGGGCACGCCGGCGTCGTTGCACACCCGGGCCACCAGGCTGGCTCGCCGTACCAGCTCCCGGTCGGGAAGGTGCTTCTCGCGTAGCTGGACGACGTCGACGCCGCCGCCGATGCACGCGGCGACGAACCGCTCGAGGTCGGGCCGGTCCGGGGTGCACAGGTAGAGGCGCCGCTGGTCCAGCCGCCACCGGGCCCGTCCGGCGGCCGGATCAGGCTCCCCGGGCACCTGCCCCCGCCTTCGATGCCGCCTTCATCGCCGCCTTGTGCTCCCGGACCCGGGCCAGGGCTTCCGGCGAGTCGATGTCGGCGACCGACTGGTGGGTGCCCGGTCGGCCGAAGGGGGCGCACGCCTCTTCCCACCCGGGGGGCCGGACCCCCAGCTGCTTGCCGAGCAGGGCGACGAAGATGCGCGCCTTCTGGTCGCCGAAGCCCGGCAGCGACGCCACCCGTCGGAGCAGCTCGTCACCGTCCCCGGCGCCCTCCCACAGGGCGGCGGCATCGCCGCCGTAGTGGTCGACGAGGACCTGGCACACCTGCTGGACCCGCCCTGCCATCGACCCGGGGAACCGGTGCAGGGCCGGCTTCTGCGAGAAGGCCGCGGCCAGCTCCTCGGGCGGTCGGGCCGCGATGTCGGCGGCGTCGAGCCGCCCGCCCAGGCGCTCCTGCAGCTCAAGCGGAGAGCGGAATGCCCGCTCGAGGGGGATCTGCTGGTCGAGGACCATGCCGATCAGTAGGGCGAGGGGGTCGGTGGCCAGGAGGCGGTCGGCCTCGGGATCACCGGTGAGGGGCAGCGAGGGAGGGTTCTGGGAGCGGGCCATGACCCGATTGTGGCACCCCTGCCGCAGGACGGTCTCACGCCCCCCAGGGGTCCGCCCGCTCGGGCTCGACGCCGTAGCGGGCGATCGCCTCGCTCACGACCGACCGGTCGAGGAGGCCCTGGCCGGCCAGACCGGCGAGCACGGCGACGGCGATGTGGGCGGCGTCGGTCTCGAAGAAGCGGCGCAGCGCGGGGCGGGTGTCGGAGCGGCCGAAGCCGTCGGTGCCGAGCGAGGTGAACGGACGGCCGACGAAGCGGGCGACCTGGTCGGGAACGGCCCGCATGAAGTCGGTGACGGCCACCACCGGACCGGACGTCGCCGCCAGCGCCGAGGTCACCAGTGGGACTCGGGGCTCGTCACCGGGGTGGAGGCGGTTCCAGCGCTCCACCGACAGCGCCTGTTCCCGGAGGGCCTTGTAGGAGGTCACCGACCATGTGTCCACCGCCACCCCCCAGTCGCCGGCCAGGAGCTGCCGCGCCTCGACGGCGGCCTGCCATGCGGTCCCGGAGAACAGGACCGACGCGGTGGGTCCCGCCGCGTCGGGGGGCGGCTCGTAGCGGTAGAGGCCGTCCACGATCCCCGTGCGCACCCGGGCCGCCTCGGCCGGGTCCTCCGGCAGCGACGGCATGACGTAGTTCTCGTTGTAGAGGGTGAGGTACCAGACCCGGTCCTCGCCGTCTGGCCCCAGCATGCGGCGGATGCCGTCTTCGACGATCACGGCGATCTCGTAGGCGAACGCGGGATCGTAGGCGGCGACGCTCGGGATCACCGAGGCCAGCACGAGCGAGTGCCCGTCCTGGTGCTGGAGGCCCTCGCCGTTCAGCGTGGTCCGCCCCGCCGTGCAGCCGAGCAGGAACCCCCGGCCCCGGATGTCGCCGAGCGCCCACAGCAGGTCCCCCACCCGCTGGAAGCCGAACATCGAGTAGAAGAGGTAGAAGGGGATGGTCGACTCCCCCCAGGTGGCGTACGACGTGGCCAGGGCGGTGAACGCCGCCGTCGCCCCTGCCTCGGTGATCCCCTCCTCGAGGATCTGGCCCGTCTCGCTCTCCGCGTAGTGGAGCGGCAGGCCGGCGTCGACCGGCGTGTAGCGCTGCCCGCCCACCGCATAGATCCCCACCTGGCTGATCAGCGACTCGAGCCCGAAGGTGCGGGCCTCGTCGGGCACGATGGGCACCACCCGGGGGCCGATGGTCGGATCACGCACGAGGCCCCGCAGCAGGCGTGCGAACGCCATGGTGGTGGATGCCGCCTGGGCGCCCGATCCGGACAGGAGCTCGGCGAACGCCTTGGCGTCGGGAGGATCGATCGGCCGGGTGCGCACCACCCGCCGGGGGAGCGGGCCGCCCAGCGCCTGCCGCCGCTCGGCCAGGTAGCGGGCCGCGTCCGACCCGGGCGGCGGCCGGTAGTAGGGAGGGTCGTCGGCGTCGAGCGCGCTCTCGGGGATCTCCTCGTGGAGGTGGAGGCGGTCACGCAGGGTCCGGAGCTGGTCGCGCGACATCTTCTTGATCTGGTGGGTGGCGTTCCGGGCCTCGATCTCGGGCCCGAGCGTCCACCCCTTGATCGTCTTGGCCAGGATGGCCGTCGGCGCTCCCCGGTGCTCGACGGCGGCCCGGTAGGCGGCGTACAGCTTCAGGTAGTCGTGGCCACCCCTCGGCAGGGCCTGGAGCTCCTCGTCGCTCAGGTCGGCCACCATGGTGGCCAGGCGGGGGTCGGGGCCGAAGAAGTGCTCACGGATGTAGGCGCCGGACTCCGTCGCGTACTTCTGGAACTCGCCGTCCACCGTCGTGTTCATCTTGTCGAGGAGGACGCCGTCGACGTCACGGGCGAGCAGCCTGTCCCAGCCCCGTCCCCAGATCACCTTGATCACGTTCCAGCCGTTGCCGCGGAAGAGGGCCTCGAACTCCTGGATCACCTTGCCGTTGCCCCGCACAGGACCGTCCAGGCGCTGGAGGTTGCAGTTCACCACGAAGGTCAGGTTGTCGAGGTGCTCACGGCCGGCGAGGCCGAGGGCCCCGGTCGTCTCCGGCTCGTCGAACTCGCCGTCGCCGACGAAGCACCACACGCGGCCCTCACCCGACGGCGCCACCTCCCTGGCCGCCAGGTACCGGTTGACGTGGGCCTGGGCGATGGCGTTCATGGGGCCGAGCCCCATCGAGACGGTGGGGAACTCCCAGAAGTCGGGCATCAGCCGCGGATGGGGGTAGGAGGCCAGGCCGTCGCCCCCGACCTCGAAGCGGAAGTTGTCCAGCTCCGTCTCGCTCAGGCGCCCCTCGACGAAGGCCCTGGCGTACATGCCCGGTGATGCGTGACCCTGGAAGAAGACCTGGTCACCGCCACCGGGGGCGTCCTTGCCCCGGAAGAAGTGGTTGAAGCCGACCTCGTAGAGCGCGGCGGAGCTGGCGTAGGTCGAGAGGTGCCCGCCGATGGCATCGGAGCGCATGTTGGCCCGGGTGACCATCACCGCCGCGTTCCACCGGATGTAGGCGCGGATCCGCCGCTCGAGGTGCTCGTCCCCGGGGAACTCGGGCTCCTGGGAGGTGGGGATGGTGTTGACGTAGGGCGTGGAGACGCTGGCGGGGAACTCGACGTGGCGGGCCGCCGCCCGTTCCAGCAGCCGGAGCAACAGGTAGCGGGCCCGGGTGCGTCCGTGGACGTCGACGACGTCGTCGAACGCCGCCAGCCATTCGGACGTCTCGCTGGTGTCGCTGTCAGGAAGCTGGTTGCTCACACCGTCGAAGAGCACTGGAGCCATGCTGCCACCCGTCGGGAGCCACCGCCAGAGCGCCCGGCGACGCTCGCTGTGGGCGCACGTCCGGTGTCCGACACGGTGGCACGTCCGGTGGCCGACCCGGTGGCATGGCGGTGGGCGGTGCGGCGGTTGGGCATGCTGGAGGGATGGCCCATGTCACCCGTTCCTCCGAACCGACCCTGTTCGACGCGCCGCGGCCTGGGGGCTCCGGCACCGGGCTCGAGCAGGTGACCGTCGTGTACACGGACGGCGCGTGCCGGGGGAACCCCGGTCCCGGGGGGTGGGCGTGGGCCGTCCCCGACGGCCCCTCGGGCAGCGGCGGCGAGGCCAGGACCACCAACCAGCGCATGGAGATCACGGCCGTCCTCGAGGCCGTCCGGGCCCTGCCGGGACCACTGCACGTCGTGAGCGACTCGACCTACGTGGTCCACTGCTTCCGGGACCGGTGGTGGCAGGGGTGGCGCCGCCGGTCCTGGCGGAACTCGCAGGGCAAGCCGGTGGCCAACCGCGACCTGTGGGAGGCGCTGCTGGCCCTGGTCGTCGACAGCGGCCGCACGGTGACCTTCGACTGGGTGAAGGGGCACTCCGGCGACCCGATGAACGACCTGGTGGACCGGTTGGCGACGTCGGCCGCTGATCGCAATTGAGCACCGCCGCCGCTTCCGGGACGGGTCCCGTAGGCTCGTGGCGGCGGTCGCCCGGGCGGGCACCCGTCGGGTTTGCCGAGCGCCCGCTGGGGGGAGGCGAGGGTCGTGCACTACTGGAGCGAAGACGAGGCCCGTGCGGCGCTGCCGCGGATCGCTCTGCTGCTCGAGGTGGTCGCCGGTGCGGCGCGCCAGCAGCGCCGTGCGGGCACGAACGGGCACGGCGTCGCCCCACCTCCTCCCGGGGAGGCCGCCTCGCCCACGGCCACCGAGGCCCTGGCCGAGCTCCGTGCGATGGACGTCGTCGTCCGCGACCCCGAGGATGGGCTCGTGGACTTCCCGGCGAGGAGCCCGTCGGGGAGGGTGTACCTGCTGTGCTGGCGCAGCGGCGAGGAGGACCTCGGCTGGTGGCACTTCGCCGAGGAGGGCTTCGCCGGCCGCAAGCCGCTGCCCTTCACCGACGGTCCCTGAGGCGGCCCGGCCTGAGGCGGCCCGGCCCGGGGCGGCCCGGCCCGGGGCGGTCGGGCTCGGGTGACCTGCCCGACCCGGGGTGGTCGGGACCGGGCCGGCCGCTGCCACCATCGGTGCGCCCCCGTTAGAGTGGACCGGCGCGGCCCCAGCGCGGTCGCCGGAGCTACGGAGGTGATTCGGACGACACCCGATGGCGCAGGTGAGGGCAGGACATCGGGGGGGGACAGCGGTTCGAAACGGACGGCGTTCGACGTCGTCGTGATCGGCGGTGGACCGGGTGGGTACGCCACTGCGCTCTACGGGGCGGCCGCCGGGCTCGACGTCGCCGTGCTTGAGCTCGACAAGGTCGGCGGCACCTGCCTCCACCGGGGCTGCGTGCCGGCCAAGGAATTCCTCGAGACGGCGACCGTCCGCCGGGCGGTCGCCGGGGCGTCGACGTTCGGCATCGGGCCGGCTGCGGGCGACCCGTCCCCCGAGGTGCGCTTCGAGGTGAGCCAGCAGCGCAAGCAACAGGTCGTGGACCAGCTCTTCCGCGGGCTGTCGGGCCTGATGAAGGGACGTGGCATCACGATCGTCCCCGGGACGGGCACCCTCCTCCCCGGCCGGCGGGTGCGGGTGACGGCCGCCGACGGTTCGACCAGCGAGCTCGAAGGAGCCAACGTCGTCCTGGCCGCCGGTTCGCTTCCCCGCACCATCCCGGGCTTCGAGGTGGACGGCACCGTCGTGCTCACGTCCGACGAGGTGCTCGACCTCGAGCACGTGCCGGCGTCGGTCGCCGTGATCGGTGGCGGTGCGATCGGCTGCGAGTTCGCCTCCATGTTCTCCGACCTGGGGGCATCGGTGACCGTCCTCGAGGCGCTTCCCACCATCCTGGCCGGGTGCGACGAGGACGCCGCCGCCGTGGTCGCCCGGTCGTTCCGCAAGCGGGGGATCGACGTCCACACCGGGGTCCAGGTCACCGGCCACACCCCTGTTCCCGGGGGCGGGGGCACGGTGGTCTCGTTCGGTGAGGGCGGTCAGGTGACGGTGGAGGCCGTCGTGGTCTCGGTCGGCCGCCGGCCCCGGTCCGACGGGCTGGTGGAGCCGGGCACGGGTGTGGTCGTCGACGAGCGGGGGTTCGTCGTGGCCGACGCCTACATGCGCACCGGCGAGCCGGGCGTGTGGGCGGTGGGAGATGTGGTGGCGGGCACCCCGCAGCTGGCCCACGTCGGCTTCGCCGAGGCGATTGTCGCCATCCGCTCGATGCTGGGCGAACCGGTCACCCCGGTCGACTACGGCGCCGTCCCGTGGGCGATCTACTGCCATCCCGAGGTGGCCTACGCGGGGATGACCGAGGCGGCGGCCCGCGCCGCCGGAATCGACGTGGTCGTGAAGAAGGACCCCTTCGGGGGCAACAGCCGGGCACGGATCATCGGCGAGACGGACGGGCTGGTCAAGGTGATCGCCGAGCGCCGGCCGGACGGGTCGGCCGGTCGCATCCTCGGCGTCCACATGGCCGGGCCGTGGGTGACCGAACAGCTGGGGGCCGGCTACCTGGCGGTCAACTGGGAGGCGACGCCTGACGAGGTGGCCCGCTTCGTCCAGCCCCATCCGTCGCTGTCCGAGACGTTCGGCGAGACGGTCCTCGCCCTGACCGGAAGGGGGCTCCACGTTGGCTGACGTGACGATGCCGCAGCTGGGCGAGACCGTGACCGAAGGAACGGTCACCCGCTGGTTCAAGGCCGTCGGCGACCAGGTCGCCCGGGACGAGCCGTTGTTCGAGGTGTCGACCGACAAGGTCGACTCCGAGGTCCCGGCACCGGCGTCGGGCGTGCTGGCGGAGATCCTCGTCGCCGAGGGCGACACGGTCGACGTCGGCACCCGCCTGGCCGTGATCGGCGACAGTGCCGAGGCGCCCGAGCCGGCACCGGCCCCGGCCGAAGCGGCACCGGCAGCCGCACCGGCATCTGTACCGGCAGCCGAGGCCGCCCCTCCCACACCACCTCCGGCGCCAGCGGCCACCCCCGTGGTGCCCCCGGCACCCGTTCCTGCTCCCCCGGCACCGCCGGCGCCGCAGGTCGCAGCGGTGCCGGCACCAGCCGGCACCGTGCTGTCGCCCATGGTCCGCAAGCTGATCGCCGACCACGGGCTCGATGCCGCTTCCATCCCCGGCACCGGCGTCGGGGGCCGGATCACCCGCGAAGACGTCGAGGCTGCAGCGGGCGCGGCACCGGCACCGGGCACGGCCCCGGCAGCCCCCATCGCCCCGGCCGTCCCGGCGCCCCCCCCGCCGGCCACCGTCGTGTCGGGTCGGGACGAGATCGTCCCCTTCAGCAACATCCGCCGGCGGACGGCGGAGCACATGGTGCGCTCCAAGGCGACCTCAGCCCACACCCTCATGGTGAAGGAGGCCGACTACGAGCGGGTCGAGCAGGTGCGCCGGGAGCACGGCCGCCGGTTCGCCGACGAGGAGGGGTTCAACCTCACCTACCTGCCGTTCGCGGCGCGGGCCACCGTCGAGGCGCTGGCGGAGTTCCCGCACCTGAACGCGTCGGTCGGTGACGACGCACTCATCGTCCACCGCGACGTCCACCTCGGCATCGCCGTCGATCTGGACAACGAGGGCCTCATCGTGCCCGTGGTGCACCACGCCGAGGAACTGACCCTCCGCGGCATGGCACGCCGTATCCGCGATCTTGCCGACCGGGCCCGGGCCAGGCGCCTGAGCGCCGACGACATCTCGGGTGGGACGTTCTCGATCACCAATGCCGGACCGTTCGGGACGCTCATCACGGGAGCCATCATCAACCAGCCCCAGGTGGCGATCCTCTCGACGGACGGGGTGTCCCGCAAACCGGTCGTGATCGAGGCCGCTGACGGCAGCGAGGCCATCGCCATCCACTCGGTCGGACTGCTCGCCGCCACCTTCGACCACCGCGCCGTGGACGGTGCCTACGTCGCTCGGTTCCTGGCCCGGGTGGCGAGCCTGCTCGCCGAGCGGGACTGGGCGGCCGAGCTCTGATCGTGTGGCGCCCGGCCGCCGGGGTCCCGCGGTGAGGGTCCGGTGGTTGGGCCGCGTCCCCTACCGGGAGGCGTGGGACCTGCAGCGGGCCCTAGCAGCCGGCGCGGACGACTACCTCCTCCTCCTCGAGCACCCGCACGTCTACACGCTCGGTGCCCATGCCGATCGGACCCACGTTCTCGTGGATCCGTCAGCGGTGGGCGCCGATCTGGTGGAGGTGGACCGCGGCGGCGACGTGACCTACCACGGTCCCGGGCAACTGGTCGGCTACCCGATCATGACGGTGCCGCCCGGCCCCCACCAGGGTCCTGCCCACGTCCACCGGGTGGAGCAACTGGTCATCGACGCGCTGGTGGCCGTGGGGATCGGCTCGGGGTCCGTCGGGCGGCTGGACGGCTACCCGGGGGTGTGGATCGGGGCCGACGGCGACCGCCCCCGCAAGATCGCCGCCGTGGGTGTCCGTACCGCCCGCGGCCGGACCACCCACGGCTTCGCCTGCAACGTCGACGTCGACCTGTCGATGTTCGGCCACATCGTGCCGTGCGGGATCTCGGACATGCCCGTCACCTCGCTGCGGGCCGAAGGCCTCGACGTGACCATGGACGAGCTCGTCGACGCCGTGGTCGCCGCATCCGGTGCGCTGGGCGCCGGCACCCCTGCCCTCGATGTCCAGCGGGTGGTGGGAGCCGCCGGCGAGGTCCGTGGGCGCCAGCCCGTCCCGCTCCCCCCCAGTGCCGTCCCCCCGGACGCCGTGCCCCCGGACGCCGTGCCCGTCGCCCTGGGGCGGCGCATGGCGCGTGCGGGGATCGATCCCGGTGCCGGGCTGCCGATCTCGCAGCGGAAGCCACCGTGGTTGCGGGTCCCCGCCCGTACGACCGGCTCCTTCCTCCCCCTGCGGCGTGACCTGCAGCAGCGGTCGCTCGTCACCGTGTGCGAAGAGGCCGGGTGTCCCAACATCTTCGAATGCTGGGCGGAGGGCACGGCGACGTTCATGATCAACGGCGACCGCTGCACGCGCTCGTGCGCCTTCTGCCAGGTCGACACGGGGCGGCCGCAGCCGCTCGACCCGGGGGAGCCCGACCGGGTCGCCGACGCGGTGGCCGCCATGGGCATTGCCCACGCGGTGGTGACGTGTGTCGCCCGTGACGACCTCGCCGACGGTGGCGCCGGCGCCTTCGCCGAGACCATCGCCGCCATCCGCCGGAAGGCCCCGGGAGTGACGGTCGAGGTCCTCGTGTCCGACATGCGGGGGGACCCCGACGCGCTGGCCCGGGTCCTCGACGCCGGCCCGGACGTCCTCAACCACAACATCGAGACGGTCGCCCGCCTCCAGCGGGCGGTACGGCCATCGGCCGGGTACGCCCGCAGCCTGACCGTCTTGGCCCGGGCCGCCCGCACCGGCGTGGTGACGAAGTCGGGGATCATCGTCGGCATGGGGGAGGACGAGGACGAGGTCCTGGCCACCATGGCCGACCTGCGGGCCGTCGGCGTGTCGCTGCTGACCGTCGGCCAGTACCTCCGGCCGGGCCCGGCCAACCTGCCGGTGGCCCGATGGTGGCACCCCGACGAGCTGGCAGCACTGGCCCGGGCTGGACGGGAGATGGGGTTCGCCCACGTCCAGGCGACACCGCTCACCCGGTCGAGCCATCACGCGGCGGAGGCGGCCGCAGCGGCCGGGTTGGCACCGGGCGCGCTGGCGGGCCGGCCCACGGTGGGGTCACCGGGATGACGGCAGCGGAGGGCACCCGCCTGGCGAGGGTCCGGGCCGGCATGGAGGTGGCTCGCATCGACGCGCTCCTCCTGTCCCTCGGGGCCGACCTGCCCTGGCTGACCGGCTACGAGGCGATGCCCCTGGAGCGGCTGACGATGCTGGTCATCCCGCTCGCCTCCGAGCCCCTCCTCGTCGTCCCGCTGCTGGAGGAGCCCCGGGTGCCGGCCTTGACCCGGGAGCTGGCCGGGGTGCGGGCCTGGTCCGAGGACGAGGACCCCATCGAGCTGGTGGCGGCGGCCCTGCCCGACCGGCGCGGTTCGTTCGCCGTGTCGGACCGGATGTGGGCGGCGCCTCTCCTCGCCCTCCAGGACCGGTTGCCCGGTGCCCGGTGGTCGCCGGCATCGACGGTGACGGGCCCCGTGCGTGCCGTGAAGGATGCGAGCGAGATCGCCGCACTCGAAGCCGCGGCGGCCTCCGCCGACCGGGTGGCCGCCGACCTGCAGTCCGGTGCCATCCCGGTGGGTGGGCGCACCGAGCGCCAGGTGGCCGCGGACATCGGGCGCCGGCTGGTCGAGGAGGGTCACCAGCGGGTGAACTTCGCCATCGTCGCCTCGGGCCCCAACGGGGCCAGCCCCCACCACGAGCCCACCGACCGTGTCATCGTGGCCGGCGACACGGTGGTGTGCGACTTCGGCGGCACCCTGTCGCTGGCGAGTGGCGCGGGGTACTGCTCGGACATCACCCGCACGCTGTCGGTGGGCGAGCCCACCGCCGACGTGCTCGTCCGCTACGAGGCGCTGGCGGCATCGCAGGCGGCAGGGCGTGCAACGGCGCGGGCCGGCGTGGTGGCGTCGGCCGTCGACGCGGCCGCCCGGTCGGTGATCGACGAGGCCGGCTTCGGGGCCCGCTTCGTCCACCGCACCGGGCACGGCATCGGGGTCGAGGAGCACGAGGACCCGTACCTGGTGGCCGGCAACCCGGAGGTGCTCGTCCCGGGGAATGCCTTCTCGATCGAACCGGGCATCTACGAGCCGGGTCGTTTCGGCATGCGCCTGGAGGACATCGTCGTCATCGACCCTGATGGAACCGGGCGGTCCATCAACGGGGCGGACCGCTCGCTCGTCGTCGTCGATCCCTGATCCGGGCCGGGGAGCAGGAAGACCGGGGAACCGGGTGCTGGAGAGGAGAAGCATGCACGCATTGACGGCAGGATCCGTCCCGTCGGGCGGGGTGCGCTGATGGAGCTCGGACTGCGAGGACGGGTCGCGGTCGTGACGGCGGCGTCGCGCGGGCTGGGGCGGGCGACCGCCGACGCGCTCGCCGCCGAAGGCGCCCACCTGGTCATCGCCGCCCGGGGGGAGGAGGCCCTGGCCGCAGCGACGGCACAGCTGCGGGAAGCGGGTGCCGAGGTGGTGCCGGTGGTTGCCGACGTGACCGACCCGGATGTCCCCGGTGAGCTGGTGCAGGCGGCACTGGAGCACTTCGGGCGGCTCGACGTGGTGGTGGCGAATGCCGGCGGGCCGCCGCCCGGGCGGGCTCTCGAGGTCGACGACGAGCGGCTGCGGGCCGCCCTCGAGGCCAACCTCCTGGCGTCGGTCCGCCTGGTGCGCCACGCGGTCCCGCCGATGACCGAGGCCGGTTGGGGGCGGATCTGCTGCGTGACCTCCTACACGATCGTCCAGCCCGCACCCACGCTGGCACTCTCCAACACGGCGCGGACCGCGTTGTGGGCGTGGGCGAAGACGGCGGCCCAGGACCTGGCGCGCTCCGGGAGCGGGATCACGCTGAACCTGGCGTGCCCGGGCCCCCACGCCACCGACCGGATGCGTGAGCTCGGGGCGACCGCGGGGACGCCCATGGGCGATCCGGGGGACTTCGGCAGGATCGTCACCTTCCTGTGCTCCGAGCCCGCCGCGTTCGTGAACGGCGCCGCGCTGGTCATCGACGGGGGGTCGACGCTCGCCCTCTGACCGGCCGAGGCACCCGGCCGGCCTGGCGGCTGGCGCTAGGGGCGAGGCTCCACGTGGGCCGTCCACCCGTTGCCGTCCCAGTAGCGGAGGAGCGACGGATCGCCGTTGGGATCCGGGTACCAGCCGGCAGGGCTCGCCGCCGCCACTCCCGAGTGCATCTCCTGGTGACCACCCGGGAACGGCGCTCCGGACGTGGTGGCCGCCCCCGGGGCGGGGGCGGTGGCGAACCCGGGGACCGCGGGCTGGCCGATCGACCCCGGCGGGCCGAACGAGGGGGCCAGCGGCTTCGACGTGGCCTGCGAGGCGGCCCGGACTCCCTGGAACCCGGCGGGACCCAGCCCCATGTGAGCCACGTCAGCGTCGAAGTACGCTTCTGCGCCGGCCCGACGCCTTCGCAGGTCACGCCGGTGGGCCCCCCGGCGGCCGAGCAGGATGGCCACGGCGACCGCGATGAAGACGAGGGCGCCGCCCTCCACGAACCACAAGGTGTGGGACGAGGGGAGGTTGGTGGCGCTTGCCATCACGGGGGACATCGCACCGTGCATCGTCATGATCGTAGCGAGGCGGCGGTCACCGTTGCCGTACGGCGGTGTGGGCCGTCCATCCGCTGCCATCCCAGTAGCGGACACGGTCCGGGTTGCCCGACGGGTCCGGGAGCCAGCCGGCAGCCTCGGCGTGCTCGGCCAGATCGGGAACGGGCACGGCCGGGCGGGAGCTGCCGTCGGTCGTGGCCGACTTCACCGCTCCCAGGGCCTCCAGGGTTGCCGCCAGGGCGTCGTCGTCTGCCCGGGTGCCCGGCCGCGTGCCTACCCGAGCCACGATCCGGGAGAGGGCCCGAGCCACGGACCGGGTGACGGCCCGGGTGCCGGTGAGGACGGCGTTCCGGACGCCTGCCAGGGTGTCTCGAGGGGCGCCTGCCGTGGTGTCTCCTGCCGTGGTGTCGCCGGTCGCGGAAGCGCCGACCCCGGCCCGCCGGCGTTGCAGCACCCACCAGGTGCCGGCCCCCAGTATGGCCAGGAGGAGGGCGGCGATCACCACCCCCACGACGGCTCCACCGCCACCGCCACCGCCACCACCGCCACCGCCGTTCTGCGTCGGCACCGGCCGGCCGCCGCCCGGGGCCACCGCCACCAGTGCATATTGCAGGTAGGAGGCGGAGATGGCGTCGGCGATGGTGAAGGGTCGGGTGTTCTTCGGCCCCACCGACGAGGCCAGCTGCACCATCACGACGTAGATCCCCGTACGGAAGATCACATCGTGCACGGTGGCGGGCACGGGTGATGCGGCGGTGACCGTCAGGCCCTGGGCGCCGGGGATGGAGGGGACGTCCCAACGCTGTGCCGGCGGTGCCTCGAGGGAGCGGACCAGACCGGTCTCGAAGCTCGAGGCGATCGGGGCCTCCGGGATCCGGAACACGAGCGAGACGACGGCGTTCATCCCCTGGGTCGGGGACCGTGCGTCGCGCCACTCCCGCAGGTAGGCGGCGAAGCCCGGCGATGCGGCCAGCTGCCGGAACTCGGAGCCGGCCGCAGGGTCGGAGGAGTAGCTGGCCCACGTGGACGCGGTCAGCGGCCCGTTGAGCGGCCCCGGCGGGGTCGCGGTGAAGCCGGGGAACGGCGCCCCCATGACGAGCGGCCCGAGGGGAACCAGCGGCACGGTCGTCGTGGTGGAGGCCCCCGCCGGCCCCCCGGGCACGGCGGCTGCCACCAACGAGGCGGCCGCCACCAGCGGGAGGGCTGTTCGCACGAGGACGTGTCGAGGCCACCCCGGACGTCGTCGTCTCATGCGACGAAGTACTTGGCCCGGGGGTGGTGGCACACGATGGCCGTGGTCGTCTGTTCCGGGTGGAGCTGGAAGCCGTCGCTCACCTCGACCCCGATCCGGTCGGCGCCCAGGAGCTCGGCCACTTTGGCGTTGTCCTCCAGGTCGGGGCAGGCGGGATAGCCCCAGGAGTAGCGCCCGCCCCGGTACTGCTGCCGGAAGAGGCCGCCGAGGCTCGGCCCGTCCTCGCCGGCAAAACCGAGCTCCTCGCGGATGCGCAGGTGCCAGTACTCGGCCAGGGCTTCGGCCATTTCGACCCCCAACCCGTGGAGGTGGAGGTAGTCCTGGTAGCGGTCGGCGGCGAAGAGGCGGGCGGTCTCCTCGGAGACCCGCCCCCCCATGGTGACCACGAAGAAGCTGGCCCAGTCGTGCTCGCCCGACTCGACCGGGCGGAAGAAGTCGGCGATGCACAACCACGGCTCGACCACCTGGCGGGGGAAGGTGAAGCGCATCCACTCCGCCTGGCGGCCCTCGTCCTTGTAGATGACGAGGTCGTCGCCGTCGGCATTGGCGGCGAAGTGACCCCAGACCACTTGGGGCACGAGGAGCTGGGCCGCCTTCGCCTCGGCCAGCTGCTCGCGCAGCACCGACCGGATGCGCGTCTTGAACTCGGTGTCGTCCTCGCCCTCTTCGGGGCGGTAGCCCCACTGGTTCCGGAACAGCGCCGTCTCGTTGAGGAAGGCGGCGATGTCGTCGAGTGCGATGCCCCGGGCGACCCGGCTCCCGGTGAAGGGCGGGGGGAACAGCTTGTTGTCCATCGGCACTTCGGGCGAGCGGGCCGGCAGGGTCTCGCCCCGGGCGGCGGCCTCGGCCGCCGCCAGCCGGCGCTGCTCGCTCTTGCGCATGGGCAGGTCGCGTCCGGCCGGGGTGCGGCCGAACTCCGGGTCCACCTCGCCAGCCCGCTTCAGCTCGACCAGCCGGTCCATGGTGGCCAACCCCTCGAAGGCGTCCTTGCCGTAGAAGAGGGGCCCGCTGTAGACGCCGCGCAGGTCGCGTTCGACATAGGTGCGGGTCAGGGCGGCACCACCCAGGATCACCGGCACCGACGACAGCTCCCGCCGGTTCAGCTCCTCCAGGTTCTCCCGCATGATGAGCGTCGACTTCACCAGCAGGCCGCTCATCCCCAACGCGTCGGCCCCGTGCTCCTCCACCGCCGCCACCATCTCGGCGATGCCGACCTTGATGCCGAGGTTGTGCACCGTGTAGCCGTTGTTGGTGAGGATGATGTCGACCAGGTTCTTGCCGATGTCGTGGACGTCGCCCTTCACCGTGGCCAGCACGATCGAGCCCTTGCCCCCCTGATCGGCCTTCTCCATGAAGGGCTCGAGGTGGGCGACGGCGGACTTCATCGTCTCCGCCGAGCCGAGGACGAAGGGGAGCTGCATCTCGCCGGACGCGAACAGCTCGCCGACCGTGCGCATGCCGGCCAGGAGGATGTCGTTGACGATGTCGAGGGGCCGGTGGCCGGCGGCCATGGCCGCATCGAGGTCTGCTTCGAGGCCGTTGCGGTCGCCGTCGACGATCCGCTGCTCGAGGCGGCGCTCTACGGGCCAGTCGGACCGGTCCTCGGCCGCTGCCGCCTGGGTCGTACTGGCTCCCTCGAACATGGTGAGCAGCTCAGCCAGGGGGTCGTAGGTGTCGGTCCGCCGGTCGTAGATGAGGTCGAGGCAGACCTGCCGGGCGCGCTCGTCGATCCGGGACAGGGGAAGGATCTTCGACGCGTGGACGATGGCGGCGTCGAGGCCGGCCTCGGCGCACTCGTGCAGGAAGACCGAGTTGAGGACCTGGCGAGCGGCCGGGTTCAACCCGAAGGAGACGTTCGACAGGCCGACGATGGTCCCCACGCCGGGCAGCGCCTCCTTGATGCGCCGGATGCCCTCGATCGTCTCGATCCCGTCGCGGCGGCTCTCCTCCATGCCGGTGGACAGGGGAAGGACGAGGGGGTCGAAGAGCAGGTCCTCGGGGCGGAGCCCGTAGCGCTCGACGGCGATGTCGTGGATGGCCCGGGCGGCCCGCACCTTCCAGTCCGCCGTGCGGGCCTGGCCTTCGGTGTCGATGCAGGTGCACACCACCGCGGCGCCGAACTCCCGGGCCAGGGTGAGGAACGAATCGAGGCGGGTGCCGGGTCCGTCCCCTTCCTCGAGGTTCACCGAGTTGATCACCGCACGCCCGCCGATCCAGGAGAGCGCGGTCTCGACCACCGGCGCCTCGGTGGAGTCGACCATGAGGGGCACGGTCGACTGGGTGGCCAGCCGGGCGACGAGCTGGTCCATGTCGGACACGCCGTCGGCACCCGTGTAGTCGACGCAGACGTCGATGAGGTGGGAGCCTTCGGCCACCTGGTCGCGGGCCATCGCCACGCACGTGTCCCAGTCGCCGGCCAGCATGGCCTCGCGGAACTTCTTCGACCCGTTTGCGTTGGTCCGCTCGCCCACCACCAGCACGGACGACTCCTGGGCGAAGGGAACCGCCGTGTAGATGGACGCGGCACCCGGCTCGATGGCCGGGCTGCGGGTGGCCGGGGTCAGCTCGGCGCAGGCGTCGACGACGGCTGCCAGGTGCGCGGGTGTCGTGCCGCAGCAGCCGCCGATGACCGAGACGCCGAGCTCGCTGACGAACTGGCGATGGTGCTCGGCCAGCTGGTCCGGGGTCAGGTCGTAGTGCATGGCGCCGTCGACGACCGACGGCAACCCGGCATTGGGGAGGCACGTCACCGGCAGTGTGGTGTGCCCGGTCAGGTGCCGGAGCGGTTCGAACATCTCGGCCGGACCGGTGGCGCAGTTGAGCCCGACGAGGTCCACGCCCATCGCCTCGAGGGAGGTCAGCGCGGCACCGATCTCGGTGCCGGGGAGCATGGTCCCGGTCAGCTCGATGGTGACCTGTGCCTGGATGGGCACGGCCCGCCCGGACGCGGCCATGGCCCGGCGGGCCCCGTTCACCGCCGCCTTGGCCTGGAGCAGGTCGAAGACCGTCTCGATGAGGATGAGGTCGACGCCGCCGGCGAGGAGGGCGGCTGCCTGCTGCTGGTAGGCGTCGCGCAGCTCGGCGTAGCGGATCTGGCCGAGGGTGGGGAACTTGGTGCCGGGGCCCATCGACCCGGCCACCCACCGGGGGCGCTCGGCGGTGGCGAACTCGTCGGCCACCGAGCGGGCCAGCCGGGCGGCGGCCAGGTTCAGCTCCTCCACCCGGTGGTCCTGGCCGTACTCGGCGAGGACCGGGGCGAAGGCGCCGAAGGTGTCGGTCTCCACGACGTCGCACCCGACCTCGAAGAAGGACCGGTGGATGGCGGCGACCACGTCCGGTCGGGTGACGACCAGCAGCTCGTTGCAACCCTCGAGGTCGGGCCCGCCGAAGTCGTCGGCGGTGAGCCCGGCCAGCTGGAGATTGGTGCCCATGGCGCCGTCGAACACGACCACCCGCTCTCGGGTGGCGGTGAGGTAGTCGGACGGGCCGGACGGGCGCGTTGCCATGGCGTTCCAGGTTACCGGCGCGGAGCTGCCACTCCTTCCGGACGGGCGGCGGCGTCGGGTGGCTAGCATCCGGCACGTGATGCGCTCGTGGTGAGGATCTACACGAAGACGGGTGACGACGGCACGACAGGGCTCCTCTACGGGGGTCGTGTCCGCAAGGACGCAGCCGTCATGCAGATCAACGGGGCCGTCGACGAGGCGCAGGCGGCCATCGGCATGGCCCGGGCCGAGGCCGTTCCCGGCTCGGAGTTCGACGTCGAGCTGGTGGGGCTCGAGCGGGACCTGTACGTGCTCATGGCCGAGGTGGCGACCGACGAGGCCAACCGGGATCGTCTGGTGCCCGGCGCGTCGCTGGTCACCCCCGAGATGGTGGCCGCCCTCGAGGCGAGGATCGACGAGCTCCTCGCCGGGTTCGAGCTGCCGGCGGAGTTCGTCGTGCCGGGGACCAACCGCATGTCGGCCTGCCTGGACGTGGCCCGCACGGTGGTGCGCCGGGCCGAACGCCTGGCCGTGACCGACCCCGTGCCCGGCTCCGAGGTCGTCCGGTACCTGAACCGGCTCTCCGACCTGTTGTGGACGATGGCCCGGTGGGCCGAGGGAGACCGGCACCTCCTGGCCCGGACCCGCCCTCGTGGCGCCGGTGGCACCGGGGGCGTGGCCAGCACCGACGACGGCGGCAGCGACGACGGCGGCAGTGAGGAGGCGACATGAAGGTCGAGGGCGCATCCGCCTACGGGCTCCCCGGGGATCTCGAGGCCGTCGGGGTCCCCGTCTTCCAGGGACCCGAGGGCCCGCAGCCCGCGTCGGGGGTGACCGCTGACATCGCCGGTGCCGACGTTCCCGATGTCCTCGACCCGGTGTGGTGCCGGCGCCAGGGCTTCACCGGCAAGCCGGGCCAGACGCTCGTCTTCCATCCCGTCGCCTCGGCCACGTCACGGCTGCCCCTCCTCGGCGCCGGCGGCCCGGGGACCGACGACCGTCCGCGACCCTCGACCGTCCTCGTCGGGCTGGGCGAGGCCGACGCGTTGGTGGGCGACCAGGGCCTGGAGACGCTCCGGCGGGCGGCGGCCGCCTTCGTCCGCACGGTGGGCGAGGGCACGGCGGCCGCTCTGCTGCTGCCGCGCCAGCTCCGACTGGACGTGGCCGCCGCGGCCCAGGCGGTCGCCGTAGGGGGGGCGCTGGCCGGTTACCGGTTCGAGACGCACAAGACGGGGGAGCGGCCTGGCCGCCTGGCCCGCCTGGTGGTGACGGCCGAAGCGCCGGCCGAGGCGGTGGTGGCGGCCGGCGGCGCCGTCCGGGGTGCCCGGATCGCCGAGTCGGTGATGCTGGCCCGGGACCTGGTCAACGAGCCGCCCAGCCGGATGACGCCGCAGCGTTTCGTGGAGATCTTCACCCGCCGGTTCCGCGACGACCCCACCATGTCGGTCGAGGTGTGGGACGAGCACCGGATCGCCGAGGAGCGCCTGGGCGGCCTGCTGGGCGTGTCGCGGGGCTCGAGCCAGCCCCCCCGGATGCTGCGCGTCGAGCACACCCCCCCCACCCCGATCGAGGTCGATGGGCGGGTGCCCCATCTGGTGCTGGTGGGGAAGGGCATCACGTTCGACTCCGGCGGGCTCTCCCTGAAGACGCCCTCGGGCATGGAGACGATGAAGACCGACATGGCCGGTGCCGCCACCGTGCTGTGCGCGCTCGACGCCGCCGCCGCCCTGGGATCGCCCATGCGGATCACGGCCCTCACCCCGTTGACCGAGAACATGCCGGGCGGGCGGGCCACCAAGCCCGGCGACGTGCTGGTGGCCCGCAACGGCAAGACCATCGAGGTGCTGAACACCGACGCCGAGGGCCGCCTGGTCCTGGCCGACGCCCTCTCGCTGGCGGCCGAGGCCGAGCCCGACGCCATCATCGACGTCGCCACCCTGACGGGTGCGGTGGTGGTGGCGCTGGGGAACGAGATCGCCGGGCTGCTGGCCAACGACGACAGGCTGGCCGACGACGTGTCCGCTGCCGGCAGCCGTGCCGGCGAGCGGGTGTGGCGGCTGCCGCTCCCCGAGGAGTACCGGAGCCACATCGACTCCGACGTGGCCGACATGCGCAACATGGGGCGGGCCGGCCAGGCGGGGACCATCGCCGCGGCACTGCTCCTGGCCGAGTTCGTCGGGGTGGTGCCGTGGGCACACCTCGATATCGCCGGCACGGGCCGGTCGTCGGAGTCGACCCGGTACCTGGCCAAGGGCGCCACCGGCTTCGGCGTGCGCCTGCTGACCGACCTGGCCACCTCCGAGACCTTCGCCCGCTCGCTCGTCCGGCGGGGTTAGGCGCCGGCTGGGTCAGGCGCCGGCTGGGTCAGGGGTTCAGGAGGGGCGTGCCCCGACCGCGCACGCCTCCTCGGCGGCCCGGTAGGCGATGGCCGGGTGGAACTGCCACCGGCCCAACTGCGCTTCGATCTCGTCACGGGTCCTGCCCGCTGCCGCCAGCCCTCCGGCCAGCCGCCGGGCCCTGCGCCGTAGCTGCTCGGCCGGTGCCAGGCGCTGCTCGGCCTGCCAGCGGGCATGGCTCTGCTGGAGGGCCCCGGGGAGTCGGGCCAGGTGCCGGAGAGGGAGGGGAGGAATCCGGGTGCGGACGGCCAGGCCGCCCGGGCCGCACTCCCGTGCCAGCCCGAAGGCCCGGAGGCGCCGCAGCGATCGCCGGAAGGGCGCGTTGGCACCCGGCCGGTCGCCCAGTCCCAGTGCACGGGCCGTCTCGGCCAGGTCCAGCGTGAAGCCGTCCGGGTGGATGTCGAGGCCGTAGGCCAGGCGGCGCAGCAGGAAGGTGGTCGACGGCCCCAGGATTCCCAGCCAGTAGAGCTCGACGTACCGGGAGCACGGGTGGACGCCGAAGGGGTCGGCCACGTCGTCGACCCACGGCGTGATCACCAGGGTGGCCCGGTCGGCCTCGGCCAGAAGGGCGAGCGGTGGGCCCGGGCGGCGGGCGACGGGGCTGGGTGCGACGGGGCTGGGTGCGGTGCCGGCAGTGGTGGTTGCAGCGGCGGGTGCGTCGGCCGGCAGCGATGTGGGGGTGGACTCGGACGTGGGGGTGGGCGTGGGGGTGACGGTGGGCACGGTTCCTCCGATCGGTGGCGGGTTCCACCCGAGGGTGCGCTGGTCACCTTGCCGGGGAGCTGGCCGGACGGGTGATCGCCTGCTGCCAGGTGGTGCCCCCGTGATCGTCCCGGCGGCGGGACAGGCGCCCGCCTACCAACCACCCCGGTGGACGGCGGCGTCGACGGCCCGCCGGCCACGGGCCAGGGACGCCGACGGCGGATCGTCGGCCGCCCGGTGGCCGAGGAGCACCGTTCCCGTCCACGCCATGGCCGTCGGGATCCCGAAGGCGTCCTTCACCGCCTCCTCGTTGCGGAAGTTGCCGAGGAACGCGGCACCGAGGCCGGCATCCTCGGCCAGGAGGAGCAGTTGGAGGGCGACGAAG
>JAJZDI010000030.1 GCA_021806045.1 Actinomycetes bacterium | reverse complement strand
ACCTTCGGCGGCGGGGGCGGGTTCGGCGGCGGGGGCGGGTTCGGCGGCGGGGGCGGATTCGGCGGCGGGGGCGGGTTCGGCGGGGGCGGGTTCGGAGGCGGGGGATGACGGCCGAGCACGCGGTGCTCCCCGCCGAGGGGACCAGGTCCCACACGTGGGATGCCGCCGGACCACCGGTCATCGAGCTCGACGGGGTGACCAAGACCTACCGCACGGGCACCCTCGAGGTGGATGCCCTCCGGGGCGTCTCCCTCACCATCGACGAGGGTGAGTACGTGGCCGTCATGGGCCCTTCCGGTTCGGGCAAGTCGACGCTCATGCACATCCTCGGCTGCCTCGACGTCCCCTCCGGAGGCGTCTACCGGCTGGCCGGGGAGGATGTCTCCACCCTCGACGAGACCCGCCTGGCCGAGATCCGCAACCAGCGGATCGGCTTCGTCTTCCAACAGTTCAACCTGCTCCCCACTCTCACCGCCTGGCGGAACGTGGAGCTCCCCCTCGTCTACGCCGGCGTCGAGCGTCACGAGCGCCGGGAGCGGGCCCTGGCCGCCCTCGACCGGGTGGGCCTGTCCGACCGCGTCGAGCACCGCCCGGGCGAGCTCTCCGGCGGCCAGCAGCAACGGGTCGCCACCGCCCGCGCCCTCGTCACCGATCCGGCACTGATCCTGGCCGACGAACCGACCGGCAACCTCGACTCCTCTTCCGCCGCCGACGTGCTCGGCCTCATCGACGAGCTGCACCGGGCAGGGCGCACCATCGTGCTCATCACCCACGAGCCCGACGTGGCCGCAGCGGCGCAACGGACCGAGCGCATCCGGGACGGCAGGATCGTCCCCGTCACCGACCCCGGCACCGGAGGCCACCGGTGAACACGGTCGAGACGTTCCGGACCGGACTCGAGGCGGTCCGGGCTCACCGACTCCGGTCCGGGCTCACCGTCCTCGGCATCACGATCGGCATCGCCGCCGTGATCCTGACCGTCGGGCTGGGCGAGGGTGCGCAGCAACAGGTGGCGGCGCAGATCTCGTCCCTCGGCGCCAACCTCCTCATCGTCACTCCCGGTTCGTCAACCAGTACCGCGGGCATCAGGGGCGGGTTCGGTTCGGCGTCCACCCTCACCGTGGCCGACGCCACCGCGCTTGCGTCACCCACCGTCGCGCCCGACATCGCCGCCGTCGCCCCGACCGTCTCGCGCTCGGAGACGCTGACGGCCGGGACGGCCAACTGGACGACCACCGTGGTGGGGACCAACCCGTCGTGGCTGTCGGTGCGGGCCCGCACCGTCTCTGAAGGGCGCTTTCTCACCCAGGCAGACCTGACCCAGCACGCAGCGGTGTGCGTCCTCGCCCCCACCACGGCCCAGGAGCTCTTCGGCGGGCGGGACCCGGTGGGACAGACGGTCGACGTGGCCGCCGTCCCCCTCACTGTCGTCGGGGTCCTCACCCCGGTGGGAGCCTCGGGGAGCTCGAACCAGGACGACCAGGCCGTCGTCCCGCTCACCACCGCGGCCACCCGGATCTTCGGCGGGGCGAACCGCGACGCCGTCAACCAGATCCTCCTCGAGGCCACCAGCACCCAGACACTGTCCGCCGCCTACCAGGAGGCGAACGACGAGCTCCTCGCGCTCCACGGGATCACGGCGCCCGCCTCGGCCGACTTCTCCATCGAGAGCCAGCAGTCGCTCATCTCGACGGCCACGTCGGTGGACCGGACGCTCACCGTCCTGCTGGCCGGCATCGCCGGCATCTCGTTGCTGGTGGGCGGGATCGGGGTGATGAACATCATGCTGGTCTCGGTCACCGAGCGGGTGCGGGAGATCGGGCTCCGCAAGGCCCTCGGGGCCACGCCACGGGTCATCCGGCGCCAGTTCCTGGTGGAGGCATCCGTCCTCGGCCTGGTGGGCGGGGTCCTCGGCGTCGGGCTCGGCCTGGTGGGCGCGGTGGCGCTCCCCCACCTCGTCCACGACCCCATCGCCATCTCCGGGGCGGCCACCGCCGGTTCGATCGCTGTCGCCATCGCCATCGGCGTCGTGTTCGGCGTCTATCCGGCGAGCCGGGCCGCCCACCTCGCACCCATCGACGCGCTCCGGAGCGAGTGACCGCTCGCCCACGACCAGGAGGACCCCACGTGCATCTCCCCACCCCCCTTCACGCTCGCCGGCTCCCGCCCACCCGCCGGTTGGCCGCCGCCGGCGCCGGCGCCCTCGCGCTCGGACTGGCCGCCTGTGGGTCGTCCAGCGCATCGGTGACGACGACATCACTCGCCCCGACCACGGGGGGTGCCGCCTCGGGCACGGCCGCCCGGCCCGGTGCCTTCGGCACGGTGGCGGCCATCTCCGGCCAGTCCCTCGAGGTCCAGAACCCCCAGAGCGGGCAGACCACCGTGACCTACACGGCCACCACCACCTTCACCAGGACCGTGGCCGGTTCGCTGGCCCAGGTGACGGCGGGATCGTGCATCACCGCCGTCGGATCGCCGACCTCGTCGGGGACGTCGTCTTCCGGAGCCACCACACCGGCGTTCGGCGGGCCGGTCACCGCCACCCGGGTGACGGTGGTCCCGTCCACCAACGGCTCGTGCGCCCGTCCCGGCCAGGGTGGGGCACCCCGCACCGGCAGCCCGCCACGGCGACCCACGTCGGGCACCTTCCCGCGGCGCGCGGGCACGGGAGCTCCCCGGTTCTCGGCAACCTTCGGGCAGGTCGCCTCGGTGAACGGCGACGTCATCTCCGTCACTGCCACCGACCCGCGCACCGCCGCCACCGCGCAGGTCACGGTGACGACCACCTCGTCCACCACGTTCGACGTCGAGGAGGCGGCGACACCAGCCGACCTCACCGTCGGCTCGTGCGTCCAGGCCATCGGCCCGGCCGACACCACCGGCGCGGTCACCGCCCGGTCCATCGCCATCAGCTCACCGGGACCCAACGGGTGCACCGGGGGGTTCGGCGGGGGCTTCGGAGGCAGGTTCGGTGGCGGTGGTGGTGGCGCCGGTGCCGGTGCCGGTGGCACGCAGGGCAGCACCAGTGCATGACCGACCCGGACGCCTGGGCCGGCTCGCCCGGTCGACCCCGCTCCGGTGGATCGCGGCAGCCGTCGTGGTCGCCGCGGTGGTGGCGGCGTGGATGGGCACCCGCCACACCAGCCCGGGCTACCGGACGGCAACGGCCACCGCCTCCTCGGTGAGCCAGACGGTCAGCGGTGTCGGCACCCTCCAGCCCCTGGCGGAGGACGACCTCGCATTCGCCACGGCGGGGACGGTGGCCACGGTCGGTGTGACCGTGGGCGAGCAGGTGGGCGTGGGCCAGGAGGTCGCCTCGCTGTCGACCGCACCCCTGCAGCAGGCGGTGGACGACGCCCAGGCCACCCTGGCAGCTGCACAGGCACGGCTGGCCGCCGACGAAGCGGCCCAGGCTGGCACCTCCGCCACGACCACGACGCCAGCGACCGCGACGACGACGTCAACCACGGCAGCGACCGCGTCGGACACGACGGCTGCGCCCGCCGCCATGCTCGCCGCGTTCACCCCCGGCGGCGGCTCGGGCGGATCAGGTGGGTCAGGTGGTTCGACCCCCGGCGGCTCAGGCGGCTCGGGCGGCTCGGGCGGCTCGACCTCGGGCGGCTCGGGCGGGTCGACCTCCGTGGCCTCCGCTCAGGCAGCGCTCGTCGCCGCTCAGCACGCGCTGGACCTTGCCGAGGCGACCGAGAGCACCGACCTCCAGGCTGCCACCACCACCTGCAACGACGCTCTGGCCAGCGGCTCCTCGACCCCCGCGTCTGCCTGCACGGCTGCGTTGGCCACCGTGACGGCCGACCACCGGGCCGTCGGCACGGCGCTGGCAGCGGTGGCCACCGCGGAGTCCGCGTTGGCCGACGCCATCGCCGCCGCGCAGCATGCCACCACCACCACGACCACCACCCCCCCCGTCACCCCCTCCACCAGCTCGGGCTCGACGAACAGGACGGCACCGTCGACCTCCCCGGGGAGCACCGGGACACCGACATCGACGGTCTCCCCCCAGCAGGTCGCCGTCGACCAGGCCAGCGTCGACCAGGCCCAGGCCCAGCTCACCTCGGCACAGACCGACCTGGCCGACGCCACCCTCGCCTCCCCCATCGCCGGGACCGTCGCCTCGGTCGGGCTGGAGCCGGGCCAGGCCGTGCAGGCAGGGAGCACGTCGGGCACGATCGTCGTGATCGGCCAGGGCACGTACCAGGCCACCGTCGACGTCCCGGTCGCCTCCATCGCCTCCGTGGCCACCGGTCAGAAGGCGGTGGTGGTCCCCGATGCCACCGACCGACCGCTGTCGGGCACGGTGTCGTCCATCGGCGCCCTGCCCGTCTCCTCGTCCGGATCGACCGACTACCCCGTCACCGTGGCCCTCGGCTCGGCCGGACTGCCCCTCGGCTCGGGGGGCTCGGCCCAGGTCACGATCACCGTCAGGACGGCGGCGGCCACCGTCACCGTCCCCACCTCCGCCATCCACACGTTCGGGTCGCGCCACCTGGTCGACCGCCTGGTCGGCGGTTCGGTGGTGACGACGGTCGTCGGCGTGGGCGTCGTCGGGCCGACGAGGACGCAGATCACTTCGGGCCTGAGCGATGGGAGCCAGGTGGTCCTCGCCGATCTGAACGCGCCGCTGCCCGTTTCCAACACGTCGACCCCCGGGCTCGCCCGCGCCATCGCCGGCGGTGGCCGGTTCGGCCCTCCGGGCGGCTGACGGGTCCCGCACCCGGCCACCGGGTGCGCAGCCCGGCCCGCTGCCGGTGCGTCAGCACCCGCTCGCGACGTCCCGGTGGTCGGGGATGACCGGCGCGGCGTCGAGCCCCCGCGAGCGGGCGAACTCGTCCATGACCTCCTGCCAGCCGTCGGGCAGCTTCCCCCCCACCGGCGGCCACGGCGCGTCCTCCGGATACCAGGGGGGTCGGCCGGCAAGGGCCCGCGACGTGCCCGGCAGGGCGTGGGTGATCCGGTCGCGCCCGGCGTCCGGGCCGGTCACGGTGCCGTCGGGACCGATGGCCCGGCGCTCGGGGACGTCGCCCACCCGCATCCGCTCGAACCACTCGAGCAGGTCCTCGCGCAGGTCGGCCGGCGCCTCGAGGACGACCAGATGGGAGCACCCGTCGTAGAGGTGGAGCTCGCACGACGGCAGGACCGTGACCAGCCGCTCGGCCCAGTCCCGCACGTCGGAGTGCTCGCCGCACACGATGAGCACCGGGCACTCGACGCCGTTCAGCTCCGCCTGGCCGAAGGCGGGCGACTCGGCCAGGTCGTCGACCAGCGACGTCTTGTGCAGCAGGATGTCCGAGTTGCGGGCCAGTCGCTTCCCCTTGCGGCCGCCCACCGCGTCGAGCCACCCCTGCACGTCGTCGTGGTCGAGGAACAGGCCGGCGAACTCGAGGGTGCCCACCATCTGCTCCCGCCAGCCCTCGACGGCAACGTGGGCCTCGGCCAGCACCAGTCCGGCCACCCGTTCCGGACGGTGGACGGCGGCGGCCAGGGCCAGCACCCCGCCGAAGCTGTTCCCGACCAGGTGTACGGGCCGGTCGATGCCGAGGGCGTCGAGGATGGCGAACAGGTCGTCGACCTGTTCGGCCACCGTGTAGCCGGTCGGCGGGCGCTCGGAGAGGCCATGTCCACGGAGGTCGTAGAGGACGACCTCCGCCTGGCGGGCCACCGGGTTGGCCACCGTGTAGTACCAGCTGGACGAGTTGTCGACCACCAGGCCGTGCAGGAAGACCACGGTGGGGTCCCCGTCGGACAGGTGCTGGACGTGGAAGCGGACGCCGTTCGCGACGACCTCAGCCATGGTTTGCCTCCTCGGGGCACAGGGTCCGGGCCACGTGGGCCAGGACGACCGCGGCCAGGCGGTCGGGACAGTCGAGGTGGAGGGCGTGCCCTCCGGGGAGCTCGACCCGTTCGGTGCGGGCGTCGGGCAGGGCCGCCCCCAGGGCGGCCACTTCCGCCCGGAAGGGCGAGTCGGTGCCGGCCACCCACAGCACGGGCACGGCGAGGCTCCCGAGCTGCTCCCGGTCGAGGTGGGCGTCGCGGCGCAGATCGGCGAGGAGCGTGGTCCCCCCGAGGAGGACCTGCTCGGCCGTGGCCCGGTTCCGCCTGCCCGTGCCCCGCCCGCTGCGCTCGGCCATGGCCCGCATCCGCCGCTGGCGGCCCCAGGCGAGGACGGCGCCGAGGTCGATGACGTCGTCGCCCTCGGGGCCCGCCGACGCGGCCCCGCCCGGCTCGAAGCTGTCGATGGCCACCACCGACCGCACGGCACCGGGGTGGTCGAGGGCGCGGCGGAGGGCCACCACCCCGCCGAAGCTGTGCCCGACGAGGACGGCCGGGCCGGCCCCGGCCACCAGGGCGTCGAGGTCGGCGGCCAGATCGGTGAGCGTGTAGCCCGTCACCGGCGCCTGGCTGCGCCCATGGCCGCGCTGGTCGTACATGAAGACGCGGTGGTCGGCGGCAAGGGCGGCGCCCAGGCCGAAGTACCACGAGGCGACGTTGCCCGTCAGCATCCCGTGGACCATCACCACCAGCGGGGCCCCCTCGGGCCCCAGCCACTGGGTGTTGAAACGGACGCCCCGTGCTACGACCGCAGGCATCCGACCACGAACTCGACGAGCTGGCCCACGGTGAGCAGGATGATCTGGTCGAGCTCCATGCCGGCGATCCAGTCCACGAAGTCCACCCGCTCGCCGTAGCGGATGCGCAGCTGCTCGGCCAGGGCCACGAACTCGATGCTCTCGAGCTCCAGGTCCTCGGTCACCATCGACGCCATTGTCACGTCGATCTCGGACAGGTAGTCCTCGCCGATGATCTCGCCGATCATCTCGGTCACCGCGGCCAGGACCTCCTCCTCGGTGACGGCACCGGCTACCGGGGCCTCGACGGTCTCACCAGGCATGTCGCCTCCCTCCTCGCTGCGGCGGTGCCGCATCGTCTCCACGCTTCCGCATCGGCCGGCTGCTGCCGGTCCGGTCGTCAACCACGGGTCACCGCCACGATGTGGCCCCCGAAGCGGCGGGCGTGGACCGTCCACCGCCGGCCGTCGGGATCGTCGACCTCACAGACCCAGCGGTGGGCGTCGCCGCCGTCGACGTCTCCGACGGCCCGGGCCGCCGCAACCACGATGTCGCGGGGCCGTCCGGCCAACCCGGTGCCACGAGCCTTGCCCACCGCCTCCTTGGCCGTCCACGCCAAGGTGACCCACGTCTCGGGGTCGAGCCCCTCGGGGGGGCGCTCGGAGGTGACGAGAGCCAGATCGGCGAAGGACGGGGCCCGCACCTCGATCCGCTCCACGTCGACGCCCACCGGCCCGACCGCGCAGACGGCCGCCGCCCCGATCCACTCGGCGTGGGCGATGGACACCGCCGGGCCGTCGGCACCGCCCACCGTCACCGACGGGCGGCCCGCTCCGTCGTTGGCCACCGCCACCTGCACCGGGTGGAGCGGTCCCCCACCCCGGTCCCAGGCCCACCGGCGCACCCCGTCCTTCGCTGCGATGCGCCCCAGCAGGTGGGCCCGCTGGGCCCGGGGGTTCCGCCGGTCGTAGACGGACCGCTCGGCCTCGCCCAGATAGCGGCGCATCATCAGGTCACGGCTGGCCGAGTTCGTCCAGTGCTCTCCGGCGATGTGGACGGCGAGGCCGTCCGTCACGTCCCACCGCTCGGACAGGACGTTCGTCTCCGGGTAGATGAGGATCGGCCACACCGCCGCGTCGCTCTCGAAGCGCCGGTCCTCCCAGTCCTCCACGGTGACGAGCACGGAGCCGGCCACGGCGAGCTCCATGTCGGAGCGGACGATGCGCTCGTCGTGGGCGGTGATCCACACCCGGCACCCCACCGGCACGCCCGGGCCGGGAAAGGGCCCGAAGAAGCGCAGGCGCCGGATCGAGGTCGGGAGGGCGAGGCGGTCGGTCTCCGTGGCGCGCATGGCCCACAGGCCCATCAGCTGACCGGCGCAGTCGAGCAGCGCACCGGGGGCGGGCAGGTCCTCCAGCACGCCCTCGATCCCGTCGTCGGCCGTCGACCCCAGCTCGACCACACCCTGGTAAGCGGGGCCGTGGAACATCCAGCGATCGTCGTACATCTCCCGGGCGCTGAGCCCGACCGGCCGGCTCCCGGACATCGTTCGGCCGTCCGCGGGCGGCGGTGCGGGGAAGGACGGGGCCACCAGGACGGTGGCCGACGCGTAGCCGTCGATCGACACCCGGACGGCGGTGGACCCGACGGGGAGGTCCGTCCCGTCCACCGGCCCCACCACCTCGCTGCGCACGGTGATCTCGACGGGAGGAGCGACGGCCAGCCACCGCAGGGCCCGGATCCCGTCCAGGCCGACCACCACCGTCCCCGGCACGGCCGAACGCGCCTCGTCGCCCATGAGGGCGATCAGCATGGTCATGGGAACGACCGGGAACAGGTCGGAGGCGACCGGCCATCCGGCCGGTTGGCGGTAGAAGCAGTGGTCGAGGAGGAACGGCTCCGTCTCCACCGACAGCACCCGGTGGACCTGGCGCCGCTGGCTGCCCGGGGGTGGCGCAGGTCGGTCCGGGAGGGGGGGCGGCCCGCCGGCCGGCGGGGCGGGGAGGACGGGCGGGCCACCGGCAGGGGGCTCCGGCGGGAGCCGGCTGGACTGCGTGGCGGCGGCCACGTAGGCGTCGAGCACGGCCCGCCCGGCGGCCAGCGTCTCGGCCACCACCCGGTCATAGGCGTCGAGGACGGGGTGGCCGGGGGCCAGCCCGAGACTGCTCGCCGCCGCCGCCAACCCGTGGGGGGCGAGCGGCGCGGGGATCGTGCCCGGTGGCGGAGCGATGTCGGCGGTCGCCGGCGCGCCGGTGGGCTGGCGTGCCGGGACGGGCGGGGTCAGGGTGACCGCCCCGGGCTCGAGGTGCACGAGCGGCACGCCGAGGCGGAGACGCCGGCCCTTCCCCGGCACGGCGGCCGTGCTGCCCGGCGAAGTGACCGTGCTTGCGCCGGTGGCGACCGTGCTGCCCGGCGCGGCCAGCACGGCGAGGTCGACCGGCGCCCCCTCCGCCCACAGGCCGGCAGCCATCCGGACGAACTGCGCCATCCCCGGGTGCCGGGCCGAGCCGGCGGTCAGGGCCAGCGCGCTCCGTCCCTGGAGGGTGTCGTCGACGAACCCGGTGACGCTGCCGAACCCCAGCTGCACGAAGACCCGCACCCCGGCGTCGTAGAGCGCCTCCACCAGCTGGCGGAACCGCACCGGCTCGACCAGGTGGGCCAGGCACAGCTCGGCGACGGCGGCCGGGTCGTCCGGGTACGGGCCGGCGATGGTGGCCGACCACAGGGGAACCGACGGTGGCCGGAAGTCGATCCGGTCGTAGGTGCGGCGGAACGGCTCGAGGAAGGGGGCGAAGGCCGGCGAGTGGAACCCGGAGCGCACCGGGAGCTCCTGGCACAGCACCCCGTCGGAACGCAGCCGGGCCGCCACCTCCCCGAGGGCGGCATCGGTCCCGCACACGACCGACTGGTGGGGGCAGTTGTCGTGGGAGAGGGCGGCGCCCTCCACCCCGGCCAGGGCGGCCCCGGTGGTGGCCGCGCCGGCCCCCACGAACAGGTAGCCGACGTCGGGCACCTCCAGGCGGCTGGGCAGCAGCCCGTTGGACAGCTCGTCGACGATCTCGCCGGGGACCATCCCGGTGGCGATCAACCCGCTCCACTCGCCCAGGCTGTGGCCGGCGTAGACGTCGGGCCGCAGCCCGAGGCGACCGGCGGCGGCGTCGAGAATCCGGCCGCACCACAGGATGTCGCGGGAGCGGACCTCGAGCTCGGTCTCACCCAGGCGCTGAGGCACGGGCCAGCCGAAGTGCTCGGCCACCTCGGACACGTCCGGCTCGGCCGTCGGCTCCACTCCGGGGAACACGAAGGCGATCCGCCCGCCCCCGGTGACCAGTCCGTCGGGTGCGAAGAAGACGTCGTTGCGGCCACGCCACGGCTTCCCCCCCGCCACCGCCCGGCGGGCCAGGTCGCGGCGGCGGGGCGTCGGGTCGACCATGGCCAGCCGGACGGAACCGGTCGGCGAGGCGGACCGGTCGTCCCGGACGGCGAGGGCGCCGTCGTCTATGGCGTCGAGTCGGGCCAACACCTCGCCCACCGTCGCTCCGGCCACCAGGACCAGCCGCCCGCCAGGCGGCTCCGCCCGGGAGGACGTGCGGGCCGGTGCCAGTCGAGGTCCCAACCCCACTCCCGGCCCCAGGGCCGTCGCCGGTACCGGCGACGGGCGGGAGGACCCATCGGGGTGGGCCACGACCACGGCATGGGCGTTGATCCCCCCGAAGCCGAAGGCGTCGACGGCCGCAACGCGCAGGGGGGGCGGGGCGTCCCATGGCACCGCCTCGGCCACCACCGCGAACCGGGTCCGGCCCAGTGCCTCGTCGGGCTCCTCGCAGTGGAGCGACGGCGGGGCGATACCGTGGTGCACGGCGAGGACCGCCTTGATCAGCCCGGCCGCGCCGGCCGCCGGCATGGCGTGACCGATCATCGACTTCACCGAGCCCACCACGCCGGCCCCCCCGGGGCCAGGGCGGGCCTCGGCCGGGATCCCCGGGGACCCGGCAGGCCCGAAGAACCGGGCCAGCGTCTCCAGCTCGGCCGTGTCGCCGGCGCGGGTGGCCGTGCCGTGGGCCTCGACGAGGCCGCAGCGGGCCGGATCGATGCCCGCCTGGCGCCACGCCCGCTCGAGGGCGAGGACCTGGCCGTCGGTGCTGGGCCGCATCAGGCTGGTGGCCCGGCCGTCGGACGACACGCCGAGGCCGGCCAGGACGGCGTAGATCCGGTCCCCGTCACGCTCGGCGTCGGCCCGCCGCTTCAGGACGACGACGCCGGCTCCCTCACCGATCACCAGCCCGTCGGCCCGCCGGTCGAACGGCCGCATGACCCCCGCCGAGCTCAGTGCGCCCAGCTGGGTGAACACGCTCCACAGGGTGACGTCGTGGCACAGGTGGACGCCGCCGGCCAGGACGGCGTCGCATCGTCCGGAGGCCAGCTCCCGGATCCCGGCGTCGACGGCCAGCAGCGAGCTGGCACAGGCACCGTCGACCGTGTACGCCGGGCCCCGCAGGTCGAGGCGGTTGGCCACCCGGGAGGCGGTCAGGTTGGGGACGAGGTCGATGGCGCCCTCGGGCCGGTCGGGACCCAGGGCGGCCGCCAGCGCGGCCGTCAGCTCCTCCACCTGGTCGCCGCCGATCCCGGGCAGGACCGACCGCAAGATGCCGGCCACCTGGGTTCCCAGGCGCACCCGCTGGTCCAGGCGGGCCAGCCCCGGCGTCAGGTACCCGCCCCGCCCGAGGATGACGCCGGTGGCGTCCGGGTCGCCGAGGGTGGCCGGGCCGCCGGCATCGGCCATGGCCTCGGCGGCCAGCCGGAGGGCGATCAGCTGGTCGGGCTCGATTCCGTCGACGGCGGCCGGCATGATCCCGAAAGGGGTGGGGTCGAATGTGGCCAGGTCGCCGAGGAACCCGCCCCGCCGCACGGCGAAGCGGTCGGGCCCGGGATGGTCCGGATCGTAGAAGACGGGCTCCCACCGATCGGCGGGCACGTCGCCGACGGCGTCGGCACCGGCGACCAGTGACGACCAGTAGGCGTCGAGCCCACCGCTCCCGGGGAACAGCGCCGCCATCCCCACCACGGCGATGTCGCACCCCAGCGGGCCGTGGTCATCCCCCGGCATGCCCACCCGTCCCCTGCGGCCAGGCGAATGCGGCCAGGCGGGCCCGGGCCACCACGATCTCGGGCTCCCCCGCCGGCCGGGCCAGCTCGTCGAGGAGGCGGTCGATCCCGTCCTCGCCGTCGACGAGCCCGACCCCGCGGCGGGCGTACTCCCGCTCGAGCTCGGGCGTCACCATGCCCGATCCCGCCCACGGCCCCCAGTCGACGGCCACCACCCGGCTCGGCCACCGGCCGGCCAGGTGCCAGGCCAGGGAGGCCAGGGCGTCGTTGGCCGCCGCGTAGTCGACCTGGCCCCGGTTGCCGAAAGCACCAGACACGCTGGTGAAGAAGACGAGGAAGGGCCGGTCGCCGCCCAGCGCGGCCAGCACCGCCTCGGCGCCGGCCACCTTGGTCTCGAACACCCGGCGGAAGGAGTCGGGTCGCTTGTCGGCCAGCAGGCGGTCCTCGATGACGCCGGCGCCGTGGACCACCCCGTCGATCTTCCCGTACCGCTGGCGGACGTCGGCCATCACGGCGGCCATGGCGGCGGGATCGCGGACGTCGGCCGTGTGGTATCCGGCCTTCACCCCGGCGTCCTCCAGCGCGTCGAGCGTCGAGCGGATCTCGCGGGCTGCCAGCAGGCGACCGCACTCCCGTTCGATCTCGGCCGGGGTCCGCCAGCCCCGCTCGACCAGGACGCGCCGCAGCGACGGGGCGTCGGGAGCGGCGGCGATCTCCGGGTCCTCGGGGGCGTCGGGGACCGGCGCCCGGCCCACCAGCTCCACCGAGCAGCCGAACCGCTGGGCCAGGGCCACAGCCAGCCGTGCGGTGATGCCCCGGGCCCCGCCGGTCAGCACCACCACCGACCGGTCGTCGACTGCAGGGGCCGACGGTCCGTCCGCCACCTCCTCCTCGCGGGCCACCACCGTCACCCGCTGCCCGGACAGCCGGCCCACCGCCGCCGGCCCCCCGCCTTCGCCCAGCTCCTCGACCACCCATCCGGCGATCTGGTCCGGTGACGCCTCCAGGGGCACGTCGAGGGCGCGGACCACCGTCCCGGGCAACTCGCGTGCGAGGGACCGGAACAGCCCGGCCACCCCGCTCCCCGGTGGCGGCCCCATCGGCGTGCCCTCCCCGCCGCCGAGCGCGACGGGATCGACGGACTCGACGGTTCCCCGACCGCTGGTGCCGCCCAGGGACGTCACCGCCACCAGCCAACGGAGACCCGACAGCGCGGCCGGTGCCACCTCCTCGAACAGCTCGGGGACGGTCGCCTGGCCCGCGCCGGCGAACCGGAGGTCGACGACGCCGTCAACGGCGCCGATCTCCGTCCCGGGCGCGACCGGCACCACCACGGCACCCAGGTCGCCCAGGCGCCCGGCCACGGCAGCGGCCGCCGCCGAACCGGGCTCGGACACCACGGCGATGGTGGCCCCGGACAGCGACGGCGCGCCGGCCCCGGTCAGGGGGCACGGTTCGGCCCGTAGGACGCCCCGGACCGACCGGGCCGGTACCTCTGGACCGGCTTCGCCAGCGGGTGCCACGCCGGCGCCAGCCCCTGCCGGGGGTGCGGAGGGAGCGGCCGCACCCACATGGCCGTCGATCCAGTCGACGACGGCGCGGAGCGTCTTGCACGCCACCAGTTGCTCGACGACGCTCTCGTCGGCGGCGCCGTCCCCGCCGGACAGTCCGATGCGGTCGGCCACCTCCCCCAGGATCTCCAGGCGCTTGATGGAGTCGATGCCGAGGTCGGCCTCGAGGTCGAGCTCGGGCCCGACCATGTCCTCCGGGTAGCCGGTGCGCTCGGCCACCGCAGCGAGGAGGAGGGCGAGCAGCGCGTCGCCCCGGGGGACCGATCCGCCTGCCCCGTGCTGCGCTGCCGTCCCCGGTCCTGCGTCAGCCCCCGCCGCCGCGCCGGCTGCTCCGGGGTCGCCGGCATGGTCGGCCAGCCAGGCCGAGACGGCACGCAGCGTCTTCAACGCCACCAACTGCTCCACCAGCTGCTCGTCGACGACACCGCCCGCGCCTGCCATGCCCAGGCGCTCGACCAGCTCGCCCACGATCTCGAGGCGCTTGATGGAGTCGATCCCGAGGTCGGCCTCGAGGTCCAGCTCGGGTCCGAGCATGTCCTCGGGGTAACCGGTGCGCTCGGCCACCAGGCCCACCAGCACGCGCTCGAGGCCGTCCCGGTCGACGGCGGCCGGCGCCGGCTGGAAACCGGCACCCGGCAGCGCTCCGGACGCACCACGAGCACCAGGATCGGCGATCGAGAGCGACGGGGCGACCGGTGCGGGGACCGCAGCGGCGGGGCTCGCCGGGGCGGGGACCGGTGCCCCCAGGTAGCCCAGGAACACGTCGCGCTGGGCCTCGACCAGGGACCGCATCGACTCGAGGTAGGCGATCATGGCCGCGTCCCGACCACCGGGCACGGCACCGGGCACGGCACCGGCCGTTCCGGCGGGCACGGCACCGGGCACGGCCAGGGGGCCGGCCGGGTCCAGCGGGCCCACCGACAGCTCGGGTCCCGGCGGCAGCCCGCCGGCGACCACGGCGCCATCCGCCGTGCGGACCAGGTGGCCGTTCACCCACCAGCCGGGGCCGCGACCGAGGGCGGCGGCGTCGACCACGCGGGCCCGGCCCTCGAAGAGCCGCTCCGGGCGCACCGGCACCCCGGCGACGGCCAGCCGGGCCAGGGCGTGGAGGAACTGGGGCACCCCTGGCTCACCGGGGACGTCGACGGCCACGGCCAGGTGGGGCCGGTCGCCCAGGATCCGCCCGACCAGCTGGGTCAGGACCCTGCCACTGCCCGCCTCGACGAAGCAGCGCACACCGGCGTCGTACATGGCTTCGACCTGCTCCCGGAACCGCACCGGGCTGGCCAGCTGGCTGGCCAGCAGGGACCGGACGGCGGCCGGGTCCCCCGGGTAGGGAGCGGCCGACACGTTGGCGTAGACGGGACGGTCGGGAGGGCGCACGTCCAGGCGGGCGAGGATCTCGGCGAAGGCCGGTGCCGCGCCGGCCACCACCGGTGAGTGGAAGGCGCACGCCACCGGGATCGACCGGTGGGCGATGCGGGCGGCGTCGAGGGCCTCGGCGGCACGGGCCACCCCCGGCGTCGTGCCGGAGATCACCACCTGCCCGGGGCCGTTGTCGTTGGCCACCACCACGTCGTCGATGCCGGCATCGGCCAGTGCCGATCGCACGGCGGCCGCGCTGGCACCGGCAGCCGCCATGCACCCGGGATCGTCGCCCGCCGCCGCCACCATCACCTGGCCCCGGTGCTCGCTCAGGGCCAGGAGCTCGTCCTCGGGGAGCGCGCCGGCGACGGCCAGGGCGACCAGCTCGCCGTAGCTGTGGCCGCCGAGCACGTCGGGGACGACGCCGCACTCGCCCAGCAACTGGGTGACGGCCAGCGCCCCGATCCCCAGCGCCGGCTGGGCGACTGCCGTATCGGTCAGGGCGGCCTGCTGGGCGGCCCGGGCGGCGGCGTCGAACGCGGCCGGCGGGAACATGACGTCGGCCCACCGGGCACCGGCACGCAGGTGGCGCTGGAGCGGGGGGAAGGCCACGAACAGGTCGGCCACCATCCCCGGTCGCTGGCTCCCCTGGCCCGGGTAGAGGAACGCCACCTGGCCCGGCGCGCCGCCCTCCCCCGTGGCACGGAAGATCCCGTCCCCGCCCTCGCCACGGGCGGTCGCCGCCAGTGCCCGGCGGAGGTCGTCGACGTCGGTGGCGACGATGGCCAGCCGGACGGGACCCCGGCCCCACGACGCCACTGTCGCGGCAAGGTCCCGCAGGCGCACCGACGGATCCTGCGCCGCCGCGTCCACCAGCTCGGTCAGGCGGGCCAGGACGGTGACGGCATCGTCGTCCGTCGCACCCCGCACGAGGAACAGCTCGGCCGGCCAGGCGTCGAGGCCGTGGTCGGGCAGGCGGTCGCCCTCGTAGGAGCCGACGACGGCGTGGAAGTTGGTGCCCCCGAACCCGAAGGCGCTCACGCCCGCCACCCGGTCGGGCGCCGGCCACGGGCGGGCCGAGGTCGAGAACGTGAAGGGGCTCGACGCCCGGTCCCATGCCGGGTTGGGCGTGCGCAGGTTGACGGTGGGGGGGCGGACGCCCCGGTGGACGGCCAGGGCCGCCTTCATCAGGCCGGCCATGCCGGCAGCGCACTTGGTGTGCCCGATCTGGGACTTGACCGATCCGAGGGCCACGGAGCCCGGCGCCGACCCGGCTTCGCCGAACACGTCCTCCAGGGTGGCCAGCTCGGTGCGGTCGCCCACCACCGTGCCCGTCCCGTGGGCCTCGAGAAGGCCGACGGCGCTGGGGGGCACGCCGGCCCGGGCGTAGGCCCGCTCCAGGGCACGGCGCTGACCCTCGGGGCGCGGGGCGGTCAGCCCGAGGCTGCGGCCGTCGCTGGAGCCGGCGATCCCCTCGATCACCGCGTAGATCCGGTCGCCGTCGCGCTCGGCGTCGTCCAGGCGCTTGAGCACGACGCACGCCACGCCTTCACCGAGGGCGATACCGTCCGCGTCGGCGTCGAAGCTCCGGCACCGGCCCGTGGGCGACAGGGCGTGGACGCCGGCAAACAGGAGGTAGTCGGCCACCCCGTTGTGGAGGTCGGCACCACCGCAGAGCACCAGGTCGCTGGTGCCGGCAGTCAGCTCCTTGCACGCCATGTCGACCGCGGCCAGCGACGCGGCGCAGGCGGCGTCTACCGTATAGTTGACCCCCCCGAGATCCAGGCGGTTGGCGATCCGTCCGGCGATCACGTTGGTCAGCACGCCAGGGAACGAGTCCTCGGTGAGGGACGGGAGCACCTCGTCGAGGGCCCCGGGCAGGGGGCCGAGGACCTGGGGGTAGAGGGCACGGAAGCCGTAGGCCGACGCCAGGTCGGTGCCTGCCTCGGCGCCGAAGATGACCGAGACGTGCTCCCGGTCGAACTCCCGGTCCCCGTAGCCGGCGTCGGCCAGGGCACGGGCGGCGATCTCGAGGCTGAGGAGCTGGACGGGCTCGATGGAGCCGAGGGAGGCAGGGGGGATGCCGAAGCGGAGGGCGTCGAAGGGCACCGGCGGCAGGAACCCGCCCCACTTCGACGGGGTGCGGCGGCCGGCGCCGCGGGTCACCGCGTCGGGGTCGTAGTACCGGTCCACGTCCCACCGCTCGGCCGGCACCTCGGTGACCAGGTCGGCGCCCCTCACCACGTTCGTCCAGAAGGCATCGGTGCCGTCGGCGCCGGCGAACACCCCGGCCATGCCGACGATGGCCACCCGGGTGCCCCGCTGGCCGCGGTCACGATCGGGGACGGCGGACCCCGCACCGGCGCCAGGGGACGGCAGCCGGCCGGTGTGCGCCTCGAGCAGCTCGGTGGCCCCCTCGGTCACCTGGCGGTGGAGCTCGGCGATCGTCGTGGGGGTCGAGCGCAACGCGGCCACCTGCCCCATCATGTACATCCCTTCGGCGTGCTGGTCGTCGGCGCTCACCCGCTCCAGGCGGTCCCCGGCGCGCCGCACCCCCTTCGACGCGATGCGCAGGCGCCCCAGGTTGAGGGTCTCCAGCGCGGCCCACCGTTCCTGACTGGTGGTGCCAGCCTCCTCCAGGCGCCGGCGCTCGGCGTCGAACGCCTGCACGTAGGGCGTGTCGACGCAGCGGGTGGCGTGCCCCGGTGACGTCTCGAGGAGGACGGTGGCATCGGCGGCCAGGGCCATGTCCCGGAAGCCCGGCTCGATGGCACCCGACGCCACCGCCTCGTCGGTGAACAGGTAGGCCGTCCCCATCAGGACCCCGACGGCCGCCCCTCGCGCCGCCAGCGGCGCGGCCATGGCCGCCACCATGGCCGCCGATCGGGCGTCGTGGACGCCCCCGGCGAACAGGAGGTTCAGGTCGGCGGGATCGGCCACCTCGCCCAGGCGCTGGAGCTGGGACTCCCACAGGGCGAAGCTGGTCCGTGGCCCGACGTGCCCACCGCACTCCCGCCCCTCGAAGACGAAGCGCCGCGCCCCGTCGGCCACGAAGCGCTCCAGCAGACCCGGAGAGGGGACGTGGAGGAAGACCTCGCATCCCGCCTCTTCCAGCGGGCGGGCCTGGGACGGCCGGCCGCCGGCGATGAGTGCGACGGGGGGCGGCGACTCGAGGAGGGCGCGCAACTGCTCCTCGCGCAGCTCGGCGGGGACGAACCCGAGGATCCCCGCGCCGAACGGCCGTCCGGCCAAGCGCTCGGCCGTCTCCGCCACCAGATCGCGTACCTCGGCCCCGGACAGCAGGGCGAGGGCGAGGAACGGCAGCCCACCTGCGTCGGCCACGGCCTCGGCGAACGCCGGCGAGTCGCTGACCCGGGTCATCGGCCCCTGGGCCACCGGGTAGCGGACGCCCAACGCGCCGGCGAGCGGCGAGCCGGGTGCCAGCGGCGCCGCACGCCGGGCCAGCGCCGGCCCCTCCTCGAGCGAACGAGCGATCGCCTGCACCACGCCACCGACCGTGCGGTGGGCGGCGGCCAGCGGGCGCGCCAGGGCGCCGTCCTGACCCACGGGCACCAGCCGACTGGCCAGGTCGGTTCCGCCCACCAGGGGAGCGACCTCGTCCGGGCCGGAATCGGAGGCAAGCGACGCGGCCGGCAGATCGGGGCGGGTGAACACCCGATGGCCACCGACCACCACCGTCTCGCTCCCGTCCATGGCGGCCAGCGCGGTGCGCAGGGGGATGGGGAGCGTGACGTCACGGCACAGGGCGACCTGGGCGTCGACGACGACAGCGGCGGCTCCGCCAACGGCGGCTGCCGCCGCCGTGTGCGGCCCGATCCCGCCCCGGACCCACACGGCCGGGCCGTCCGTCCCCGCGGTCCCCAGGGCGGCCACCACGTCCTGGAGGGCGACGAAGGTGGTGGCCTCCCCCACCCGCCCGGCGGCCTCGTTGCCGACCACGACCACACCGCAGGCGCCGACCGACATCGCCTCGAGCGCTCCGGCTGCATCGTTGACCTCCACCAGCACCTGGGGCGCGGGGCCCGCCCACGCGCCCGACGCCATCCACGCGGCCACCTGGTCGGCACCGGCGACGATGACGGCGCTCACCCGGCCGGGGCCGGCGGCCGCCTCCACCTCGGCCGGACCGGCACCCGATCCGGCCCGCACGCCGAAGTGCCCCCGCCAGCGCCGGGCCACCTCGCCGACGGCGGACGACGCGGCAACAGGATCGGCTCCGAGATCGACCACGCCGAGGGCGCCGGCACGGCACGCGGCCACCACCGGCGCCGCGTCCGGGACGCCGAACGGCGACAGGACCACGACCCGTCCCTGGACATGCGTGTCGTCGTGCATCGCTCCCCCTGCGCCCGATCGAGTAGGACAGACCGCAACCGGTTCCCGGCTGCGGCCCCGTCGCCGACCTGACCCCCGTTCACCTCGGACCGGTCGCCTGCCCGACCGGTCCATGTGCACGCCGAATTCCCTGGTGGGACACGGCCCAAAAAGCGTAACCCGTGCTTGTCAGATGGTCACGGGCTGATCACCGTCTGTGGTGCTCACCACATTCTCGCGCCCGGGAGCGGGATCTTCACCGCGATGGTCTCGACCGACGTTCACGGTGCGTGGCGAACGACCCCGATTGACGGGTCCCGAAGCGTTGTCGTGCCCCCTGCCACGTTCCCCGCGGTCGCGGTCGGTGCCATCACCGTGGGCACCGTCACGCTCCCCGACGTCCCGCTCCCCGGCGTCATCCTCCTCGGCGGCCGGCAGCCGCACCCGGAACGTCGCCCCCGCGGGCGTCGGGACCACGCCCACGTCGCCGCCGTGGGCCTCGACCACCGCCCGGACGATGGCGAGACCGAGTCCCGCTCCCCCGGTCGCCCGGGCCCGGGACGGGTCCAGGCGGGTGAAGGGCTCGAAGATGCGTTCGGCGTCATCGGGGGCGACCCCCGGACCTTCGTCGGCGACCTCGAGGACGACGTCCCCGGACGCGGCGGCGACCCGCACCTCGACGGCGGCCGGCGCCGGTGCGTGCCGGACGGCATTCCCGACCAGGTTGTCGACCACCTGACGGAGGCGCGCCGGATCGCCGGCCACGGTGCACGGTCCGGCGCCGACCCGCAACGTGATGCGCCGGTCCGGGTGCGCCACCCGGAAGGCGTCGACAGACCGGGTGGCCACCTCCACCACGTCCACCGCGCGATGGACGGGCTCGGGCTCCTGGTCGAGGGCGGCCAGGGTCAGCAGGTCGTCGACGACCGTGCTCATCCGGGCGGCCTCGCCCGAGATGGCCGACATGGCCCGGTCCAGGTCGGCCGGGCGGTCACGCACGCCCAGGTCGAACAGCTCGGCATAGCCCCGGATCGACGTCAGGGGCGTGCGCAGCTCGTGGGACGCATCGGCGACGAAGCGCCGGAGCCGGGCCTCGGAGGCCGTGCGGGCGGTGAACGCCTCTTCGATGCGGGCCAGCATCGAGTCGAAGGCCGAGGCCAACCGGGCGACCTCGCCGCTGCCCACCGGACCCACCCGCAGCGACAGATCGCCGGCGGCGATGGCCGTCGCCGTGCCGGCCATGCCTTCCAGCGGCCGGAGGTCACGGCGCAGCAGGAACCAGGCCACGCCCCCGAGCAGCGCCAGGACGACGAGGGTGACCGCTCCCTCGATGACCAGCAGACGATCGAGGGTGGCGGCGACCTCGGCGAGGGGGATGCCGACCACCACCGTCCCACCGCCCGGTCGGGTGGCGGCCACCACCCGGTATGCGGCGCCCGACCCCGAGGCGGGCGACGCGTCGAAGAACACCGGCTGCGTGGTGCTCGACCCCGATCCGGGCAGGTGGGCCGGCAGGGCGGGGACGGCGGGCGAGCTCCCGCCGTAGGTGAAGAACTCGGTGACGACCACCCTGCCGCTGGCCGACCGCAGCTCACCGAACGTTCCCGGCGGGACCAGCTGGCCGCGGGCGGCCGGACCCGGACGGCGCCCGCCGCTCCCCGCCGGCGACGGAGCCGGGCCGGTTCCCGGCGTGGCGGACGTACCCGCCGCTCCCGTTCCCGCCCGCACCGCCTGGGCCCGCCCGTCGCCCGGGGACCGTGTGCCGGTCGACAGCCCGGCCGCGGTGTCGAGGGCCCGGTCCACGGGGAACCGGGCCACCTCGAGCTGCTGGTCCAGCCGGGTGACGAGGAACGAGCGCAGCGACGTGTAGGTGGCGACGTCGGAGATGACGAGACCGGCGGCGACGATCCCGGCCAGGAGCAGCAGCAGGCGGAGCCGGAGCGTCACCGTCCGGGTCCCTCTCCCGGTGCCCGGGCCACCTCCTGGCGCTCGGGCCGGAAGCTGTAGCCGATGCCCCGCACGGTGCGGATCAGCGGCGGTCCCAGCGCGTCCAGCTTCTTGCGGAGGTAGCTGACGTAGACCTCGACCATGTTGACCCGGCCGTCGAAGCCGTACTCCCACACCTCGTCGCGGATCTGCGTCTTCGAGATGACCTGGCCGGCGTTGACCATGAGGTACTGGAGGAGGCGGAACTCGGTCGGGGTCAGCTCGACGGGGACCCCGGCCCGCCACACCTGGTGCGCGTCCTCGTCGAGGACGACGTCCGCCACCTCGAGGCGCCCTCCGACGTCGACGTAGCCGCGGGTGCGCCGCAGGATGGCCTGCACCCGCAGGCGCAGCTCCTCCACGCTGAAGGGCTTGGTGACGTAGTCGTCCCCACCGGCCGCCAGGCCCCGGATCCGGTCGTCGGTGCCGCTCCTGGCCGTCAGGAACAGCACGGGGATCTCGGCCGTCGAACGCTCCCACCCCATCCGCCGCAGCACCTCGAAGCCGTCGTGGTCCGGGAGCATCACGTCGAGGATGACGAGATGGGGGCGGAAGGAGGCCAGCTTCGCCAGTGCACCGGCACCCGTGTGGGCCACCTCCACCTCGGCCCCGTCCAGGCGGAGGGCCAGCGCGACGAGGTCGGTGATGCTCGGCTCGTCGTCCACCACGAGGATCCGGTCCCCGTCGGCCATCGGCTCCCTCCAGCTCGGCCGCCACCTCGCGCGACGGCGGCGGGCGTACAAGTCTCACACGCCGGCCCGCCACGCACGCTTCAGCCGGCACCTCCGGTGCCGAAGCGGTGGCGCCAGCCGCCCGGCGGGAGTGGGCCGCCCTCCAGCACGTGGCGTCCGGCGTCGGGCGTGCACACCCCGATGGCGACCGGGGGGCGCAACCCGGCCGCGGCGAAGGCGGCGACGAGCCGGGGCCCGTCGGCGGTGGCGACCAGGAGCTCGTAGTCCTCGCCGCCGGTGAGCGCCTCGGCCTCCGTCGCGCCGTCGGCCACCGGCACGCCGGCCAGCTCCAGCCCCACACCCGACGACACGGCCAGGTGGCGTGCGTCCGCCACCAGACCGTCGGAGATGTCGATGGCGGCGCCGGCCCCGGCCAGGCGGGCCGCCTCCCCCTCGGCCACGCGGGCGCGGGGACGGCGGTGGGCGGCGATCAGCGCGGCTGCCGGCACCCTCGTGCCACCGGACACGCCGGACCGGGCCAGGCGGAGCCCGGCCGCCGACGAGCCCAGCGGCCCGGTCAGCAGATCGGA
>JAJZDI010000002.1:233232-283930 GCA_021806045.1 Actinomycetes bacterium | reverse complement strand
GCCAGGATGGCGAACCCGGGGTTCACGCCGTAGGCGAGGAGGAGCACGACCATCAGGACGAAGGCGACGGCGAAGTCGACCATGACCGCGTACGCGTTCGAGAGGGGGACCAGCACCCGGGGGAAGTACACCTTGGAGACGAGGCTGGCGTTGGAGACGAGCGAGCCGTTGCCCCGTGACAGGATCCCCGAGAAGCTGTTCCACGCCAGCATGCCCGCATAGCTGAGGAGGAAGTAGGGCACCCCGCCGTTCGGCAGCTTGGCCACCTTGCCGAACACGAGGGTGAACACGCCCGCGGTGAGCAGCGGCTGGAGGACCACCCAGATCACGCCGAGTGCTGTCTGCCGGTAGCGCAGGGTCAGGTCCCGGGCACCGAAGCGGAGGAAGACCTCCCGGCTCTCCCACAGGAGGGAGAAGCGGGGCAGCGACCACCGGCCGGGCGGGGTGATGACGACCGGCTTGGCGCCCGGTGGTGGCCCGGGGTCGGGGCGATGGCCCCGATCGGTGGGGTCAGCTGGGGTCAGCATCGCTCGAAGGTGAAGTCGGCGAAGACCATGCCCCGGTCGGTGGCTTCGGTCGCGGTGGCCACCGGGTAGGGAGGGTCGGGGAGGACGTCGAAGTGGGTGGCCGCCTGCCACACGTCGATCCGGTCGCTGGCCCGGACGGCGAAGGCGTCCACCGTGTAGCTGCCCGGCTTCAGCCACGGGGTGCGCAGGTGAAGCTGGCACGAGGCGGGCCGGTCGGGCTCCAGCCAGAACCCGAGGACCCGCGAGTCGCACTGGGCCACGACGGCGCCCAGGTCGTCGAGGACGTGGGCGACCAGCCAGTAGCGGCCGGCCAGTTCGGGGTTGGCGGACACCTCGAGCTCGATCACCTTCTCCTCGTCCGCACCGTAGAGGTCCCGGCGGGAGCGGACCGAGGTGAAGCGGAGCTCGCCGCTACCGGGCCGGCTCGACGCATCGAGGCCGGCCTCGCGTATCCGACGGTAGCTGTTGCGATACTCCTCCAGCGCGCCGTCGACCGGGCCCTGGAACCGGAGGCGGCCCCGCTCGAGGTAGAGGGCCGAGTCGCACAGGTCGACGATGGTCTGGGCCTGGTGGCTGACCAGGATGACCGTGCGCCCCCCCTGGGCCACCTCCCGCAACTTCTCCAGGCACTTGGCCTGGAAGTCGGCGTCACCTACGGCCAGCACCTCGTCGACGGCCATTACCTCCGACTCGAGGTGGGCGGCGACGGCGAAGGCCAGCCGGACGTACATCCCCGTGCTGTAGCGCTTCACCTGGGTGTCGAGGAACCGCTCCACCCCGGCGAAGGCGACGATCTCGTCGAAACGGCGACGGATCTCGGTGCGCCGCATGCCGAGGAGGGTCCCGTTCAGGTAGACGTTCTCCCGGCCGGTCAGCTCCGGGTGGAAGCCGGTGCCGATCTCGAGGAGGCTCCCCACCCGCCCGCCCATGACCACCCGCCCTGCGCTGGGGGCGGTGATGCGGGTGAGGATCTTGAGGAGGGTCGACTTGCCCGCCCCGTTGCGCCCGATGAGCCCGACCACCGAGCCCCACGGGATCTCGAAAGTGACGTCGTGCAGCGCGTCGAACGTCTCACGCTCCATGCGGGTCAGTGGATGGCGCAGGCGGGCCAGCAGCGCCTCGGTGGCGGTCACCGGCGCGTCGGCATGGTGGGCGATCCGGTACGACTTGGACAGGCCGGTGACGGCGACGGCTGGCGAGGATTCCATCGGAGCTCTAGGCGGGAGTGCCAGCGCGGGCGACACTGCGCCGCCGAACCTGGTCCCGGCGGGCTGCATCCTACCCGTGGGCGGGGAGCCTCCGGCAGGAGGCGGCGGCCCGGCGCACGCCCCCGGACGTCACCCGGCGACCCGCCGGTACAGGTCGAGATGGTCGGCGGCCACGTCGTCCCACGAGCGCTCCCGTGCCCGTGCCCGGCCCCTGGCCGCCCGGGCAGCCGCCCCTTCGGGGTCGGCGAGGGTGGCGAGGATCCCCTCGGCCAGGCCCGGGCCCGTCGGCTCGACCAGGAGGCCGGCGTCGCCCACCACCTCGGGGAGCGAGCCGCGGTCGGACGCGACCACGGGCACGCCGGCCGTGAGCGCCTCGAGGACGGGCAGGCCGAAGCCCTCGTAGGTGGAGGGCACGACCACCAGCCCGGCCCCGCGCAGGAGCCCGACGAGTGTCGGGCGGTCGAGGCGCCCGGGCCGGACCGTGCCAGGCAGGGTGGCGAAGTGGCCGTCGCGGCGGGTATCGGGCGGGCCGCACAGGACGAGGGTGGCGTCGATCCGCTCCGCCCGCACCATCGCCCAGGCGTCGGCCAGAGCGGCCAGGTTCTTGCGTTCGGTTGCCCCCCCGGCGTGGAGGACGTAGGGACGGCTGATCCCGAGCGTCGCCAGGGCGTCGTCGCCGAGGGGTGCGGCGCCGACCAGTTCCGGATCGTGGGCGTGGGTGATGACGACGGCCCTGACGCCGGTGATCTCCTCCAGCTCGGCTGCGGTGAAGGCCGACGGGACGACGACGGCCGCCGCTCCCCGCACCGACGCCTGCCAGTTGCGGGGTAGGCGTCCCTCGTCGGCGAAGCGCAGTGGTGCCAGGTCGTGGACGGTGAGGACCTCGGGGGCGGCCGGCGGTGGGATGCGCAGGTCGAGCCGGTGCACCACCGTTGCCCGCCCGTAGGCGGCGCGGCCGATCCACCGGCCCGCGTGCGGGGGGAGGGAGCCGACGGCCTGGAGGGGAAGGCGGCGCTCACCCGGGGCCCGTGAACGCAACGACCGCACCCGGCACGTCCGCACCTCCCAGCCGGTGCCGGCCACCCGGGTGAGGGCTTCTGCCAGGTGTGCCTCGTAACCCTGCTGGCCCATGGCCACGGTGGTTGCCATCGAGGCGAGGACGATGCGGCGGGGGCGGGGGCGGGGGCGCGACATGGGCGAAATCATGACGGAGCGCGGTGCCCAGAGCGTACTTCGCACTGATCATCACGCTCCGTGGTTGACCCGCTACAGGCTGGGTCGAGATGCGCCGATGGGAAGGTGAGCGCCCGCCCGGGGCGCACCGGAGACCGATGCAAGATCCTGCCCCCCTTGCCGAAGGCCTCGAGGCCACCACTGGTGGTGCCGCTCCCGTCGGGACGGCGCCCGTGGCCGACGATGCCGCCTACGTCGCGACCGTCGCCGTCCCTGGCTACCACGGACCCGACCGCCGCCGGACCGGACCGGTCAACGCGCTGCGGCGTGCGTTCTACGGCCGCTCGCTGACCGTCCGTGCTCTGCAGGTGGGGATCGGGGTGGCGGTACTGGCCGTCGCCGGCGTGGCCGGTGCTGCCGGACTCGACGGGAGCGGCGCTCCGCACGTGGCGGCGGTGCGGGCCCTGGCGGCGGCTGACGCCGGCTCCCAGCAGCACGCGTCGGTCCATCACGCGCCGGTGACCACGACCCCCCCGACCACGACCCCCCCGACCACGACCCCCCCGACGACGACCCCGCCGACGACGACCCCGCCGACCTCTGCACCGGCGGCGACGACCCCAGCGACGACCGCCCCCCCCACCACGGCGCCGCCGGCTTCGGCTCCTCCCGCCGCCGCCACCGCCGCCCCGGCGACTGCGGCACCCGCACCCGCGCCGGCCGCCGCTCCGGCCGCCACGCCCCAGCAGCTGGGAGCCGAGGCGCTCACCCTCGTGCGCTACCCGTGGCAGCGGATCCCCGGGTACTCGATCCAGTTCCTCCCCATCTCGGATGCGCCCTCGCCCGGCTTCTACGGGAACACGTCCTTCACGTGGGGCCAGGCCGGTGGCACGTCGACCATGTACGTCTACCCCGGTGAGACGGTGCAGCAGCTCGCTGGTATCACCGCCTTCGAGATCGGCCACGAGGTCGACGCTGCGGCCGTGGATCCCCAGGGAGGGCACAGCCAGATCGAGAACATCCTGGGCATCCACCCGGCGAGCTGGGCACCGAACTGCGACTGCGCCGAGCAGAACTTCCTGTCCGGCTGGTACGCGGCGGCGTTCTCCGCCTACTGGTCCCCCGGTGTCGGCCAGTGGAGCAACGTCGCACCCATGCCGACCGGCGCCACCCTGGCTGCGGTGGAGCCCTGGTTGAACCCGACCATCGGCTGAAGCGCCGCCCGGGAGTCCGGGGCTGGGCACCGGTCCGGAGCGCCGGCTGCCGGTCCGGAGCGCACGGGTAACCGGGCCGACCCCGGTACTGGTACCGTCCCGGCGTGCACGGCAACAGGAGCGACGGGTCGGTGGCGCCGTGACCCGGGTCGCACTCCTGCCGAGCGCGTACCTCCCGGCACTCGGCGGCGTGGAGGAGCTCACCCGCCACCTCGCCCTCACCCTCCGCGACGGGGGCGACGAGGTGGAGGTGTGGACGGGGACCCCTGACGACCGGGACCCCCCGAGCCGCCAGCTCCTCGACGGCATCACCGTGCGCCGCTTCCCCCTCCCGCTGCCGGCGGCCAGACCGGGTCCGCTCGCCCGGTCGGGACCCGGGGCGCTGCGGACCATGGCCGCCCTGGGGCGGGCCGTCGACGAGTTCCGGCCCGACGTGCTCCACGTCCAGTGCTTCGGGCCCAACGGCGTCTACGCCACCGCGCTGGCCGCGTGGCGCCGGGTGCCACTGGTTGTGACCCTGCAGGGCGAGACGGTCATGGACGACGCCGACATCTTCGAACGCTCCACCGTGCTGCGCACCGGCTTGCGGGTGGCGCTCCGGCGGGCCGCCGCCGTCACCGGTTGCTCCGCCTTCACCCTGGCCGACGCCGAGGCCCGCTTCGGGCTGGCGCGCGGTGTGGGCTCGGTGGTCTTCAACGGCGTCGACCTGACCACCGGCGGGGTCACGGCGTGGGCGGGGGCGCCGGACGCGCCCTACGTGCTGGCGGTCGGCCGCGTGGTCGAGAAGAAGGGGTTCGACCTCCTCCTCGCCGCCTACGCCGCGCTGTCACCTGCCGAGCGTCCGGCCGACCTGGTCGTGGCGGGCGACGGCGCCGAGCGGGCTCGGCTGGTCGCTCTGGCCGGGCGCCTGGGCGTCGCCGACCGGGTGCACTTCCCCGGCCGTCTGGACCGTGACCAGGTGGCCGCGGCCATGGCGGGCGCCGAGCTGTTCGTGATGCCCAGCCGCCTCGAGCCCTTCGGCATCGTGGTCCTCGAGGCGTGGCGGGCGGGCGCCCCGGTGGTGGCGACGGCGGCGGGCGGCCCTCCCGAGTTCGTCACCGACGGCGTCGATGGCGTGCTGGTCGACCCGTCCGACACCGGGGCATTCAGCCGAGTGCTGGCCGACCTGCTGGCGTCACCGGAGCGACGGCGGGCGCTGGCCGAGGCCGGGCGCGCTCGCGTGGCCGACTTCGCCTGGCCGATGATCGCCGATCGGTACCGGGCCTGCTACCGGACCGCCGCCGGTCACGCCTGAGGGGGCGCGTCGCGTCGCGGTACCGTCTTGTGTGGCCGTGACGGGCGCAGGGGAGCTGGTAGGGGAGGTGGCGGCCGAGCTGGCCCATGCGGCGGCAACCGCCGTCGGGGGACTGGAGGCGCCCTCCGGTGTGGTGTGCCGGGCCGGGGTCGACGTGGTCGCTATCGATGAGGTGGCCGGTTCGCTGGCAACCTTCGGCGACCGCTACGCCCGCCGCCTCTTCACCGAGGGCGAGCGTGAGGACAGCCGATGGCCGTCAGCCGGCACGTCGGCCGCAGAGGGACTGGCCGCCCGCTTCGCCGCCAAGGAGGCGGTCGTCAAGGTGCTGGCGCCCGACGGGTGGGCGCCGCCGTGGACGGACATCGCCGTGCGGCGCCTGCCGAGCGGACAATGCGAGCTGGAGGTGTCCGGATCGGCGGCGGTGCTCGCCACCGCCGCCGGCATCCGGTCGTGGGCGGTCAGCCTCACCCACCACGGGGGGGTTGCCGCTGCGGTGATCGTGGCCGTGTGCGATGCTCCACCGGCTACCGGAGAGGGGGGGACCGGCGGGTGGACGGACGACGAGCGAAGGGGACCTGATGGCTGACGTGGAGGAACGGATCCGGGCCGTGCTCGCCGCCCATGCCCGTATGCCCGGGGGGGTGGAGGCGCTCGACGACACCGCCGACCTGTACGCGGCGGGTATGACGTCCCATGCCAGCGTGAACGTGATGCTGGCCATCGAGGACGAGTTCGACGTCGAGTTCCCCGAGCGCCTGCTGCGCAAGGACACGTTCGCCTCGGTGAGCGCCATCCGCATCGCGCTGGAGGAGCTGCTCGGTGCCTGACGGCCCGGCGACCGGCACCCTGGCCGGTGTGGTGGCCCAGGTCGCCGATCAAGTGGCCGGGGTGCACGCCGACGACGTCGACGCCCGGGCCAGGTTCCCCGAGGAGACGTTCGCTGCCCTCGCCGCGTCCGGCGCCCTCGGCGCGCTGGTCCCGGTCGCACTGGGCGGCCCGGGAGCCGCCCTGATCGAGGTGGCCGAGTCGGTGGCCGCCCTGGGGCGGCAGTGCGCGTCCAGCGCCATGGTGCTGGCCATGCACCACATCCAGGTGGCGTGCCTGGCCCGGCATGGCCGCACCCCCGCGCTGGAGCGCCTGACGGCCGGCCTGGTCGAGCACCCCCTCCTCCTCGCATCGGCCACCACCGAGGTCGGCATCGGCGGCGACGTGCGCTCCAGCCGGTGCGCGCTCGAGCGCGACGGGGACCGGTTCCACCTGGTGAAGGAGGCGCCCGTCATCTCCTACGGCGCCCAGGCCGATGCCGTCCTCGTCACCGCCCGGCGGGACGGAGACAGCCCGCCGAACGACCAGGTCCTGGTGGTGTGCCGCCCGCCGGGCCTGGAGCTCGAGCAGGTGACCGAGTGGGACACCCTGGGGTTCCGCGGGACGTGCAGCCCCGGGTTCGTCCTGCGGGCCACGGGGAGCGCGGATGAGGTGTTCCCCGATCCCTATGCGGACATCTCGGCCCGGACCATGCTGCCGGTGGCGCACGTGCTGTGGAGCGCGGTGTGGTGGGGGATCGCCTCGGCCGCAGCCCAGCGTGCCCGGGCCTACGTCCAGGCCGCGGCACGGCGGACGCCGGGCACGCCTCCCGAGGCGGCACGGCGGGTGGCCGAGCTGCTCGCCGTCCTCGGGCAGCTGGCCGATTCGGTGCGCAGCGGTGCCCGCCGGTTCGACGATGCCCGTGACGATCCGGAGGCGCTGTCGTCGGTCGGCTTCGCCCTCGCCATGAACTCGCTGAAGGTGTCGGCGTCCACCCTCGTGGTGGACGTGGTCCACCGGTCGATGCAGGTGTGCGGCATGGCCGGGTACCGCAACGGCGGGCCCTACGCCCTCGGCCGCCACCTGCGCGACGCCCTTGGTGCCGCGCTCATGGTGAACAACGACCGCATCCTCGGGAACAACGCCCAGCTGCTCCTGGTCCACCGGGGGGTGGAGTGACCGTCTCGCCCGCTCGGGCCCGCCTGCGTGCCACGCTGGTCGACGCCCGCGTCCTGGTGCCCACCGACGCGCCGGGCGTCTACGGCCGATCGGCCGGCTTCGAGTCAGTCGTCGAGGGCCTGGAGGGGCTGGTCCTCCGGGCCGGTGCCGACCGCCCGGTGGAGTCGGTGCGCTTCCCGCCCGTGCTCCCCCGGACCGTCTTCGAGGCCAGCGGCTACCTGGAGTCCTTCCCCGACCTGATCGGCTCGGTGCACACCTTCGCCGGCGACGAGGCGAGCCACGCAGCGCTCCTCGCCGCGGTGGAGTCGGGGGAGTCGTGGACCGACGGACTGGTCCCCGCGGACGTCATGCTGTGCCCTGCCGTCTGCCACCCCCTCTACCCGACGTGCGCCGGGACGCTGCCGGCAGGCGGGCGGCGGGTCGAGGTCTCCGGCTGGTGCTTCCGCCACGAGCCGAGCGAGGACCCGTTCCGCATGCAGGCCTTCCGCCAGCACGACTACGTGGCCCTCGACGGTCCCGACGAGGCGCGCCGGCACCGCGACGACTGGATCCAGCGGGGGGCGTCCCTCCTCGGCCGTCTGGGACTCGAGGTCGAGGCGGTGGCGGCCAACGATCCCTTCTTCGGCCGAGCCGGCCGCCTGCTGGCGGCCAGCCAGCGCACCCAGGAGCTCAAACTCGAGCTGGTGGCACGGATCGACGACGACGACCCGCCGGTGGCGCTGTGCTCCGCCAACTCCCACCTCGACCACTTCGCCCTGACCTTCGGGATCGCCACCGCGGATGGCGAGGTGGCCCACACCTCGTGCTTCGGTTTCGGGCTCGACCGGATCACGCTCGCCCTCCTCGCCCGGCACGGTCCGGATCCCGACCGGTGGCCGGCTGCCGTGCGCAGCGCGCTGTGGCCGTGAGGGAGGGAAGCTGGCCGCAGCGGCTGCTCGACCTGGACGCCGCCACCTACCGGCCCCATCCGCTGCACGGCCCCGAACGCATCTGGACGGAGACGAACTGCGCGGTCGACGTGTGGATCGAGGTCCTCGCCTCCCTGGACCTCGATCCGGTGGCGGGGACGGCCTTCACCGTGAGCGCCGGGTTCGAGGGTGACCAGTGGACGTTCACGAAGTACCCGATCGAGGACCTCCGCACCCTCTACGGGATCGAGGTGGCCGAGCTCAACGTGTGGCGGCCCGTCGCCGACCACCTCGTCGAGCACCTCGGACTCGGCCACCTGCTGACGGTGGAGGCCGACGCCTGGCACCTTCCCGACACCGCCGGGGTCTCCTACCGGCTCGAGCACACGAAGACCACCGTCGTTCCCAACGCCTTCGACCCGGACGGTCCCGCCCTCGGCTACTTCCACAACGCCGGCTACTTCGAGGTGGAGGGTGAGGATGCCGCCGCGGTGGTGGGGTCGGCCCCGCCGGCACTGCCACCCTACGTGGAAGTGGTGAAGGTCGACGGCGCCCGCGTCCCCCACGACCTGGTCGACCGGGTCATCACCTGCACCCTCGGGCACCTGGAGCGCCGGCCGGCCGCCGACCCGGTGGCCGCCATGGCCGGGCGCATCCGCGACGACCTGCCCTGGCTGGCCGTCTCGGGTCCGGAGATCTTCCACGGCTACGCCTTCGGGACGTGCCGTCAGTTCGGCGCCGGCGCCGAGCTGGCGGCGTCGCTGGCCGCCTGGCTGGGGCCCCACGTCGGCGGGCTCGATCGGGCGGTCGACGCCTTCGGGACGGCCGCCGAGGCAGCGAAGACGCTCCAGTTCGTCCTGGCCCGGCGTGCCCGCGGCCGCAGTGGCGACCTGGACGGCCCGCTGGCCCAGATGGGTGCCGGGTGGGCGCGGGGCATCGAGGTCCTGGAGGGCCGGCTCGGTGCCTGACGTCCCAGCGGGTGACGTCCCGGGGGTGGCGGACGTGCTGGCCGGCGCGGCCTGGGAGTGCGCCGCCACCGCGCCGGGCGCGGCCGCCGCTCCCGACGCGCTGGCCGGGCTGGGACTGTCGTGGCTCCCCGCCAGCGTGCCGGGGACGGTCGCCGGTGCCTGGATCGCGGCCGGTCGCGACCTGCCCACCACGGCCGTGCTCGACGGTGCCGACTGGTGGTACCGGTGCGCGGTCGATCACCACCACGGCCCCGGCCGGGCGGTCCTGGTGGCGGCAGGGCTGGCCACGGTGGCCGACGTCTTCGTCGACGGGGTCCACGTCGCCCACGGGGAGAACATGTTCCGGGCCCTCGAGGCCGGCGTCGACCTGCGCGCCGGGCGGGTCGAGGTGACCATCTGCTTCCGCGCCCTCGTACCGCTCCTCGCCGAGCGCCGGCCGCGGCCGCGGTGGAAGACGGGCCTGGCCACCCACCAGAACCTGCGCTGGTTCCGCACCACCCTGCTCGGACGCCAGCCCGGGTGGACGGTCACGCCCGCTCCGGTCGGCCCGTGGGGCCCGGTGACCCTGGTGCCCGCCGGCAGTGGAGGAGTGCGCGTCCGCTCGCTGCGGTCCGAGTGCGTCGGCGCCGGCGGCCGGATCCGGGTCGAGGTGGAAGGTGACGGCCTCGGCGATGGCATGGTCGGCGACGCCTGGGTGGAGGCGGGCGGCGTGCGCGCCCCCCTCGTCCCGGCCGGGGGGCGGGTGGCGTCCGCCAGAATCGAGCTGGCGGAGGTGCGCCACTGGTGGCCCCACACCCACGGGGACCAGCCGCTCGTCGACGTGACGGCCGGGATCGCCGGGAGCGAGCTGTCGCTCGGCCGGGTCGGGTTCCGCACGGTGACCGCCGACCGGACCGGTGGCGGGTTCACGCTGGTGTGGAACGGCGTGCCGATCTTCGCCCGGGGCGCCGCCTGGTTCCCGGTCGACCCGGTCGGGTTCGCGGCAGCGCAGGCCGAGGTGCGTGCCACCCTCGAACTGGCGCGCGACGCCGGGTTCAACCTGTTGCGGATCCCCGGCGGCACCGTCTATCCGGGCGATGACCTGTTCGACCTGTGCGACGAGCTGGGCATCGCCCTGTGGGCCGACTGCATGCTCGGCTACCTCGACCCGCCCGACACCGACGTGTTCGCGGCCGAGGTGGTGGCCGAGGTCACCGAGCAGCTGGCTCCCCGGGGCGGCCACCCGTCCCTGGCGGTGGTGTGCGGCGGCCAGGAGCTCGAGGAGCAGCCGGCGATGTTCGGGCTCCGACCGGAGCAGCGCGGCATCCCCCTGGTCACCTCCACGCTGGCCGACGTGGTGGGGGACGTGCTCCCCGGTGTCCCCTACGTCCCCACCAGCCCGACCGGCGGGGAGCCACCGTTCCGCGTCGACGAGGGCATCGGACACTATTTCGGCGTGGGCGCGTACCGCCACCATCCCGACGACGCCCGGCGTGCCGCGCCCCGCTTCGTCTCCGAGGGCCTCGCCTTCGCCGTGCCCCCTGAACCGCCAACGGTGGACCGGTTCTTCGGCGGTGCCGCCGCCGCCGGCCACGACCCGGCATGGAAGGCGGCCATCCACCACGACACCGGGCGCCCCTTCGACCTGGAGGACGTCCGCGACGACTACATCGCCCGCCGCACCGGGATCGAACCACGCCAGGCGCGCTTCGCCGATCCAGCACGAGCGCTCGACCTCGGTCGGGCCACGGTGGGGGAGCTGGTGGCGGGAGCGGTCGCCGAATGGCGGCGACCGGGATCGCCGTGCGCCGGAGCCCTCCTGGTGTGCCTGCGCGACCTCCGTCCCGGTGCGGGCTGGGGGATGATCGATGCCACCGGGCTGCCGAAGGCGCCCTACTACACGCTGGCCCGGGTGTGCGCGCCGGTGGCCGTGCTCGTGTCCGACGAGGGGGTGAACGGGCTCCGGCTCCACGTCGTGTGCGACCGCCCCGAGGGGCTCGAGGGCGTGCTCCGGATCGAGCTCTTCGGCGACCACCCCGTCCCCGCCGAGGTGCTGGAGACGCCGGTCTCCCTGCCGGGCCGGGGCTCGGTCACCGTCGAACCGCTGTCGCTGCTCGGCCGGTTCGCCGACCTGGCCGGGACCTACCGCTTCGGTCCCGTCCCGTACCCGACCATGGTGGTCCGGCTCATCGACGGCACGGACCACGCCGTCGTGGAGGACGTGGTCGCTCTGGGCGACGGTGGGTGGTTGCCGGACGGGGACCCGGGGCTGGCCGCGGCGGCGTCGCCGGCGGGCGACGGATCGTGGACGGTGGAGATCACGACGCAGCGGGCGGCCCGGTGGGTGGCGATCGAAGCGCCGGGGTTCGTGCCGGCCGACTCGTGGTTCCACCTCCCACCCGGTGGGCGCCGGGTGGTCGGCGTCCGGCCGTTGTGGCGATCGGGTGCATCCGGCGTGCCGGAGGCACTCCGGGGCCGAATTCGCGCGCTGAACGCGCGTCTTTCGTCACCGATCGTGACATGAGCTGAAAAAACAACCAACGGCCCATAGGCCGTTGTGACCTGGCCCTTTACACTGAGCCTGCAACACGTTCGACATCGTGTGTCAGGCGTGTGGGCAACGAGTGCACCTGTACGGGGGGGTAGGGAGCCACTCGCGGCGACGTGAGACGAGGGGCTATGCGGTGACCACGGCAAGGGCAGGTTCATGACGATTCTCGATCCACGGCTCGGGCGGGCCGTGGAGCTTCCCCATCTCGACGAGTGGCCGGCGCTCGACACTGGTCCTGACCAGCACTCGCCCGTGGCAGCCATCCGGCGCCGCGCCATCCGGCGCCTGGTGGCAGCCGATGTCGCCGCCCTGGTGGTGGCGGCCCTGGCCGCCCCGCTGGTGGTGGCGGCCGTCTCGGACAACCCGGCCAGCCGGGCCGACCGGCTCGGCGGGGTGTTCCTGTTCGACCTGGCGGTGGTGCCGGTGTTCGTGGCCGCCTTCGCCGTCTACGGCCTGTACCGGTCGGCGTCTCGGCGCATCGACACGGCCGTGTTCGGCGACCTGAAGGACATCGTCCACGCCCTGGTTGCCGGCGGCTTCGCCACCGCCGCCATCGGCTACGGCATCCAGCACGCCTTCGGCAACGTCGAGCTGACCGTGGGCAAGACCGTCGCCATGTGCGGGCTTGCCCTGGTGGCCGTCCCGGCATCGCGCACGGCAGCGGTGGCCATGTCGGGGCGCCGGCGGGGTGGGGCCGTCCCCATCGTCGTCGTCGGCACCGGGGTGATGGCGCGCACCGTCGCAGGCCACATGCGTGCCCACGCCAACGTGCGGTTCCTCGGCTACGTGGACGACAACCCGCTCGACGGGGACCAGGTGCTCGGCGGGTTGGACGACCTGCCCGAGCTGTGCCGGGCCCTCGGCGTCGGGCGGGTGGTTGTGTGCTTTTCGCGCACCCATCCGGAGCGCACCATCGCCATGCTGAAGGGGCTGGCCGGCCAGGTGGCCGTGTCGATCGTGCCCCGCTACTACGAGCTGCTCACCATTCGCTCCAGCGTGGAGGACGTCTCCGGCCTGCCACTCATCGACGTGGCGCCGGCGTCGTTCAGCGCCGGGGCCCGGTTCGCCAAGCGGACCTTCGACCTGGCCGCGTCGTCGCTGGCGCTGCTGGTGCTGGCGCCGTTCTTCGCCGTCACCGCCGCGTTGATCGCGTTCACCAGCCCGGGCCCGGTCTTCTTCCGCCAGGAGCGCTCCGGACGTTTCGGCGTTCCCTTCTCCGTGCTGAAGTTCCGCACCATGGTGGACGGGGCCGAGCGCGTCCGCGACGAGCTCGCCCATCGCAACGAGGTGGACGGCCCGCTGTTCAAGATGCGCGAGGACCCCCGCGTCACCCGGATCGGCCGCTTCCTCCGCCGCACCAGCCTCGACGAGCTCCCCCAGCTGATCAACGTGTGGCGGGGCGACATGTCCCTGGTCGGGCCCCGGCCGTTCGTGGTGGCCGAGGCCGAGGCCATCGACGGGTGGGCCCGCAAGCGCTTCGAGGCGCGACCGGGCATGACCGGGCTGTGGCAGGTGTCGGGGCGCAACGAGCTCTCGTACCTCGAGATGTGCCGTCTCGACTACCTCTACGTGGCGTCGTGGTCGTTCTGGTGGGACATGCGCATCCTGTGGAAGACGCCGGCGACGGTGCTCGGGGGTCGGGGCGCCTCCTGACGGGCCGCGCCTGGCAACCCCGTCGAGCGGTAGCAGACGTCACCTGCGATCAGGCCAGGGCCGCCTCTTCGGCCACCACGGCCCGGAGTCGGGCGGCGAAGGCGGCGGGGGAGTAGTTGGCGGCGTGTCCGGCCAGCGCCGACGGGTCCCACGAGCTCCGTCCGAGCTCCCGGACGGCGGCTGCGATGGCGCCGGGTTCCGGATCGTCGAAGAAGACCCCGGTCTCCCACTCGACGGTGGTGTCGAGGAACCCGCCCCACCGGAGCACGGCCACCGGCAGGCCGGCCGCGGCCGCCTCGACCGGGGTGAGGCCGAAGTCCTCGTAGGACGCGGCGACGAGCGCGGATGCGTTCCGGTAGCACCACCGGAGGCGGGCGTCGTCGACGTCGCCGGCCAGGTGCACGTTGGCCGGCGCGCCGGCAGCCAGGGCGCCGGCCAGGGGGCCGCCTCCCACCACCACCAGCCGGAGGTCGGGGAGCGAGGCGAAGGCGGCGACGACTGCGTCCACGTTCTTGTAGGGGAGCAGGCGCGACACGCACAGGACGAACCCCGGCTCGATGCCGTCCAGGGAGGAGGTGGGACCGTCGACCTCGAACCGGTTGGGTGGCGGGACGACCTCGGCGTCGATGCCGTACGTGTCGGCGATGCGCCGGCGGACGACGGTCGAGTTGGCCAGGTAGCGGTGTGCGCCGACGGCCGCGGCCCGGTCCCACCGTCGCAGCGGGGGCCCCAGCACACGCATGGCGGCCCGGACCGCCGGCGAGGAGCCACGCAGGTAGCGGTCGGTCTGGTAGAGCCAGCGGGCCGGGGTGTGGCAGTAGACGACCTTGCGCCCTGCGGCCCGGACCCCGTGCGCCCACCCGCTCGAGGAGCAGACGGTCACCGCCGCGTCGAGGTGGAGGCGGGAGAAGGCGGGCGCCAGGAGGGGCATGGCCACCCGGTGGTGGGCGCGCAGTACGGCGATCCGGTCCAGGGAGAGGGGGCGAACGTCGCACCGGGCCAGCTCGGGGTAGGTGGTGTCCGGGTCGTAGAAGGCGGTGTGGAGCGGTGCCCCGGGGAAGGTCTCGGCCAGGGTGAGCGCCACCCGTTCGGCGCCACCCCGCTGGGTCAGGTAGTCGTGGACCAGTGCGACCGGCTGGGCCGGCATCAGGCGAACGCGGCCGCCACCGCGGCGGTGTCGAGCAGGGTGTGGACCCGGCGCACCTGGGCGCCCTCGAGCTCCCAGATCTGGACCTCCTCCGTGTCGACCGCCCGGCCGCCGGGTGCGGTGAAGGCGACGTGCAGCCAGGTGAAGACCAGGTCGCCGTCGGACACCAGGCGCCGGAGGGTGAAGTCATCGAACTGCACGGTCGACAGGGCCTCGAACATGGCCGGTAGCTCCCGCCGCCCCCGGTAGACGCCGAACCAGGGGGCGGCGGCCCGATCCGCGGCGCACACCGCCCACTCGACGTCACGGGTGACGTGGGCCATGACGGCGAGGAGATCGCCTCGCGCCAGCGCCTCGGTCACGGCCTGCACCACCGCTGCGGCACCCCCGGTCGTGCCTGCGTCGCCTCCTCCGGACGCCACGGGACCGGCCATGGCGGTGGTGGGCGTGTCGTCGGCGGGCATGGGCGGCAAGGGTAGTGCGTCCGGTCAGAAGCTGGCCGGGAGGAGGGGGGTGACCGCCCCGTAGAAGAAGAACAGCACCACGAGCCCGATGACAGCACCGGCGCCGTAGATGGTGAGCCGGGCTCGCCGGGACCGGTGGCGGGCGAGGGCCCAGAGCGCGGTGGCCACTGCCACGAGGACCAGGCCCCAGAGCAGGGCGGGCAGCCAGCTCCCGCTGCCTCCGGCCAGGCCCGAGGCGGACGAGGGGGCGGTGGCCGGGTGTGACCTTGCCGGTGGCACTGTGGTGGCGGGGGTGGGGGGAGCCCCCGCACTGGCCGGGTGGGCCAGCACGCTGGCCGCCAGCGCGGCGTGGACCACCAGACGGTGGGAGGCGCTGTAGAGCGGCGTGCACGTGGTGAGGGTCAGCTGGGGGGTGGGGGTGGGCGCCACGGGGGTCACGTCGTTCGGGGTGACCACTTGGCTCCCGGTGACCCGGTAGGTGAAGGTCCCCTGGAGGGTCACCACCGTGATGGCGTCGCCCGGCTTGAGGCTGCCGAGGTCGTAGAAGGGATGGAGGTAGGTGGTGCGGTGGCCGGCGATGGCCGCGTTACCCGCCTGGCCGGGGAGCGGCGTTCCCGGATAGTGGCCGGGTCCCATCTGCAGCTGCGGCTCGCCCGTTCCCTCGACGACGACGGTGGTGAGGCCGATGGACGGGATCGACAGCTGTCCCACGGCACTGCCTACCGCCGGCCCGGGTGTGGCCGGCGCCACCTGCGGGGGACCGGTGGGCGCGGGTGGGGTCGTCGGCGGGGTGGTGGCACCGGCCCGCTGGCGGGCGGCGTCGAACTGCTGGCGCAGGGCGGCCTGGTGCTGGGCGGCGACGATGCCGGTGCCCCACAGGACGTAGGGGATGAACAGGAGGGTGAGGACGCCGAAGGCGATGAGCCCACGCCCGATGACTACCCGCACGGCCGTGAACGACACGCAGGCATGCTAACCAGCGCGGCACGGGTCCCCGCTTGCGGGTCCCGGCCGACGTGACCTGCCCGGCGGTGCCCGACCGACGGGCCGGTGCTGAGCCGACCGGGTACGGTCAGGGGGCCACGGCGCCCGCCGATCTCGCCGTCCCGGCAGTGACCGAACCGATGACCACCGTGCCAGACGACGATCCGACAGCCGAACCCGCTCCCGAGGACGCCCCTCACCGGCGTCGCCGGCACCGTCGCCGGCGCATCCTCCTCGCCCTCGGCGCGCTGATCGTCCTGTGGTTGGTGGCCGTGGCCGCCACCGCCCTCGCCGCCTACAGCCACGACAAGAGCGGGCTGGACCAGCTCCAACAGCTGCGCTCGAACCTCAACCCGGACCAGGTCAGCGCGCCCGGCACCCAGCGGTCCCTCGACGCGGCCCATGCCCAGTTCGCCGCCGCCCACCGCGAGCTGTCCCAGCCATGGATGGTCCCGCTCGAGGTCGTCCCCGTGGTGGGTCGCCAGTACGCGGCGGTGCGTGACCTCTCCTCGGCGGCCGCCACCGTGGCGTCGACGGGGTCGTCCTTCGTGTCCGGGGCCCACGCCGTCCTCCAGTCCCCGCACGGGGCCGGGCCCGAGCGGGTGGCCGCACTGCGGCAGCTGGCATCGCTGTCGGGTGCGGCCGCCGCCCGTCTCGACGCCATCGACGTGGGCCCGTCGGCCGGGCTGGTGTCCGTGCTCGCCTCCAAGCACAACGAGTTCGTCAGCCAGCTCACCGACGCCGAGAGCCGCCTGGCCCATGCCGCCGCGGTGTCGTCGGCCACTGCCGCCATCCTCAAGGGTCCCCGCACCTACCTGGTGCTGGCGTCCAACAACGCCGAGATGCGGGCCGGCTCGGGCGCCTTCCTCGAAGTGGGTACGGCCACTACTTCGGACGGCACCATCCACCTCGGTCCCATGCAGCCGGCCGGGAGTCTCACGCTCCCCGCCGGCGCCGTCCCCGTGCCTGCCGAGCTGGCCCGCAACTGGGGCTGGCTCCAGCCCGGGCGAGACTGGCGCAACCTGGGCGTCACCCCCCAGTTCGACGTGACGGCGTCCATGGCTGCCGCCATGTGGAAGGCCGACACGGGCCAGACCGTCGACGGCGTCCTCTCCCTCGACGTGGTCGGACTGAAGCAGCTCCTCCAGGCCACCGGCCCCGTCACCGCCGCTGGCGTGACCGTCGACGCATCCACGGTCGAGCAGTACCTGCTCCACGACCAGTACGCGGGGCTGTCCGACTCGGCCACCGGCGACACTGGCCGCCGGGACCGGCTGGGTGCCCTGGCCTCGGCCGTGCTCCACCAGTTGGAGGGACAGTCCACCGACCTGACCACCCTGGCCAAGGCCATGGCCTCTGCCACCGAAGGGCGGCACCTCCTGATGTGGTCGGCCGACCCGACGGCGGAGGCGGCGTGGACGGGGGCGGGGGTCGCCGGCGCCATCACCGCCAAGACGGTGGCCGTCACCGTGCTCAACCGGGGGGGCAACAAGCTGGATCCCTACCTGTCCACCTCGGTCACCGTCACCACCCGACCGGCCGGCGCCGACACGGAGGTCACACTCCATGTCCACCTGGCCAACAGCACGCCTCCGGGGCAGTCGCAGTACATCGCCGGGCCCTACCCGGGTGTCGACGCGGTTGCCGGGGAGTACGTGGGCCTGGTGGCGGTCAACGTGCCGGGGCGGGCCCGCCCGCCGACGCTCGTCTCGGGCGGCCCGCTGGTCACCGTGGGTGCTGAAGGTCCCACCTGGGTGGTGGTCTCGCAGGTCCACGTGCTGGCCGGATCGTCCGACGACACCGTGGTCACCTTCACCGTCCCCGGCCGGCACGGATCGATGACCGTGATGCCCTCCGCCCGGGTCCCCACCGAGCAGTGGACGGTGGGGAGCCGCCACTTCGACGACGCCGCGCCGGAGACGGTCTCGTGGTGAGCCGGCCCCACCGGTGCGGGGCGCGGGCAGGAGGAGCCGGCGCCGGGGCGTGACGCCCTCAGTGTGCCGGCACCACCGGGGGAGTGGGCGAAGCAGGCGGAGCGGCGGGCCCCTCAGGGCGGGCCGGGCCGGCGGGCACGGTCCCGCTCGCCCGCCCCTCGGCGCGACGCCAGGCCAGGCCGGCGGCGACGATCAGGAGGGCACAGGCGGCGGCGACGGTCACGAACGGCGCCCACCTGGCGATGGAGAACAGCACGCCGCCGGCAGCGGCCGCCACCGCGGTCGACGCCGTCTGGGTGGTGGCGTAGAGGCCCTGGGTCCGGCCACTCACGTGGGGGTCGACGCCGTGGGTGAGGAGCGACTGCACGGCCGGCATGGCCGAGGCCACGCCCGTCGCCTCCAGCGCGCCCAGGCCGACCAGCACGGCCACCGTGGGGATGAAGGGGTAGGCGGCGCACAGGGCGACGGCGATGGCCAGGCCCCCGAGGGCGAGGGGGCGCCGGTCGCGGCGGTCGGCCAGGGCACCGGCCGGCCGTGTCACGACGGCGAACGGCACGGCGAAGAGGGTCCACGACAGGCCAACCTGCCACCCCGCCGCGTGGCGGGTGTCGAGGAGCAGGGTCCAGCACGTGTCGTACATGCCGCTGGTGAGGCCGAACACACCGGCCGCGCACAGGCAGCCGACGAGGGCGGCCCGGCGTGCCCGCCCGGCGCGGGACGGTGAGGCCACCGCGGGCGGCACGCCATGGCCGGCCGGTGCCGGTGGCGACGCTCCTGGCTGTCGCTGGTCGGGAACGTGCAGGCGGAGGGCGACGGCGATCCCCACCAGCGAGGCGGCCGCCGTCCCGATGAAGATGGCCGCCATGTGGGCGGCACCGAGGACGGAGCCCACCAGGGGACCCACGGCCATGCCGGCGGTGGCGCCGGCGTAGATGGTGCCGAACGCCCGTCCCCGGTGCGTCTCGGCCACCACCGCGGCCACCAGGGCCAGCGAGGCCACCTCGGCCGCTCCCGCCCCCACGCCCTGGAGGCCACGGAGGACGACGGCGACGCCCGGGCCGGAGGGGAGGGCGAAGGCGGCGCTGGCCACCACGTAGACGGCGAGGCCGCCGACCAGCACGCCACGGCGCCCGATCCGGTCGGCCAGCCGCCCGGCCGGGTACTGGGTGACCACCCCGGCCACGAAGAACGACGCCATCACCACCCCGGCCACGGCCACGCTGCCACCTTCCCTGCGCACGTAGACGGGGAGCATGGGGATGACGGCACTGGCCCCCAGCCACTGGAGGAAGACGACCACGGCCAAGCCGGCCACCACGTGGCTGCCGGAGCGGGGCTCGCCGCCGACGATGGCGTGGCCGTCGTGCTGGTCGTGCCCGCTGGCGGCCGGTCCCGTCACGGACGGACACTACCGCCGGGTGCGGCGCCCGCCGGTGACCGGCCTACCATGCCCGGCGTGACCCAACCGCCCCGGGACCCCACCGCGTACGCCTTCACCCACCCGGTCCGCACCCGGTTCGCCGAGACCGACGCCATGGGGGTGGTCCACCATGCCTCGTACCTGCTCTACCTGGAGGAGGCACGTGTGGCCTGGCTCCGGTCCCTCGGGAACCCGTACGCGGCGATGCGTGGAGGCGGGATCGACATCGCCGTCCTCCACGTCGAAGTCAGCTACGTCCGGGCCGTTCGGTTCGACGAGGTGGTGGACGTGGCCCTGCGGCCGGCCGCCCTGCGCCGGGCCACCTTCAGCATCGACTACCTCCTCACTGTGGCCGGCGAGCCCCGGGCTACGGCGTGCAGCCGTCACGGCTGCGTGGACGCTCAGGGCCGTGCCGCGCGCATGCCCCCGTCCCTGGCCGGCCTGCTCCGCTCCGGACCCGGCTGAGGCGTAGGTCCGGCACACCCAGCCTGATCCTCACCGAGGGGTCAGAGGGGGGCGACCATCGCCTCGATGACGCTCGGTCCCGGTGTGGCCAGTGCCCGCCCCAGCGCGTCGTTGAACGCCTCGGCAGTCGTCGCCCGCTCGGCCTGCACCCCGAGGCCCCGGGCCACCGAGACGAAGTCGAGGTCCGGGTGGTGGAGGTCGAGCATGGCCCGGGCCTTCGGCCCGCCGGCGTCCGCCCCCACCCGCTGGAGCTCCATGTTGAGGACGGCGTAGGAGCCGTTGTTGAGGAGGACGGTGGTGACGTCGAGGCCCTCACGGGCCATCGTCCACAGCGACTGGATGGTGTAGAGCGAGCTGCCGTCGGCCTCGAGGGCGAGGACCCGCCGGTCGGGGCAGGCGACCGCCGCCCCCACGGCCACCGGGAGCCCCTGGCCGATGGCCCCCCCGGTGAGGGTGAGCCAGTCGTGGGGCGGGGCACCGGCGGTCGCTCCCGCTGCGAACACGCCGGCGGTGTTGCCCTCGTCGGAGACGATGGCCCCCTCGGGGAGCAGAGCGCCGATGGCCTGGCACACCTTGGCCGCGTCGAGAGCGCCCTCGGGCAGTCCCGGGCGCTCCGCCGCCGTGTGGCGGGGCCGGGTGCCGGTGGCACCGAGGGCGTCGGTCAGGGCGGCCACCGCGCCGGCCACGTCGGAGGCGGCAGTGGCCAGCGGGTGGACGGTGCACCCGTCGGGGACGAGGTCGGACGCCTTGTTCGGGTAGGCGAAGAAGGTGACCGGCGACTTGGCGTCCACCAGCACCAGGTGGCGGACGCCGTCGAGCTGCATGGCGGCGAACTCGGCCAGGTAGGCGATGCGCTCGACCTCGGGGCGGCCCTGGCCCCGCTCCAGGCGGGCCGGGAACGTCTCGCACAGCAGCTTGGCCCCGGTGGCCTCGGCCAGCGCGGACAGCTGGTCGAGGAGCGGGGTGCGGCACGCCCGCCCCCCGATCAGGAGGGCGGCCGGCTCGCCCGAGCGGAGCGCCTTGGCCGCGGCGTCGACCACGTCGGCGTCGGGCGCGGTGCCGGTGGTGGCGGTGAGGGGACCGGAGAGCTCCACGGGGGTGCCCCCCTCGGTCCACGAGACGTCGGCCGGCAGGATGAGGGTGGCCACCTGCCCGGGAGGGCCGAGGGCGGCCCGCACCGCGTCGACCGCGTCGCCGGCCAGGGCGGCGGTGGACGCCGACGTTCGCACGAAGGCGGACACGTTGCGGGCCACCGTCTCGATGTCCGACTGCAACTGGGCGTCGTACTTCGTGTGGTAAGTGGCGTGGTCGCCGACGATGTTGACCACCGGGGTCCATGCCCGGCGGGCGTTGTGCAGGTTGGCCAGGCCGTTGCCCAGCCCCGGTCCCAGATGGAGGAGCGTGGCCGCCGGCCGGCCGGCCATCCGCCCGTAGCCGTCGGCCGCCCCGGTGGCCACCCCCTCGAAGAGGGCGAGGACGCCACGCATGCCCGGCACCCCGTCGAGGGCGGCCACGAAGTGCATCTCCGAGGTGCCCGGATTGGTGAAGCAGGTGTCCACGCCGGCCGCCACCAGCGTGCGGATGAGGGCCCCGGCGCCGTTCACCGTGCGCTCCCGGCCGGCGCGGGGTCGAAGACCTTGCCCGGGTTGAGGATGCCGTCCGGGTCGAAGGCGCTCTTGATGCGCCGCATGAGGTCGAGCTTCACCGGGTCCTCCAGTTCTGCCAGTGAGTGCTTCTTCTCCGTACCGATGCCGTGCTCACCCGAGACGGCACCGCCCATGGCCACACCGGCGGCCACGATGGCGTGCACCAACCGGCGCCGGGTGTCGGGATCGGGCTGGAACACCGACAGGTGGACGTTGCCGTCGCCGGCGTGCCCGCACCCCACCACCAGGGACGACTCGGCTGCGGCCAGCTCGCCCACCCGCTCCAGGTACTCGGGGATGGAGGCCCGGGGGACGACGACGTCGACGATGTCGTGGGCTCCGGCCGCCTTGGCCGCCCAGAAGGCGTGCTCCCTGGCCTCGATCAGCCGGGCGCCCGCCTGTTCGGGCAGGACGTAGACGTCGAGGGCACCGAGCCCGGAGACCAGCTCGGCCAGGCCGGCCACGTCCTCGTCGACCCGGTCGGGGTGGAACCCCTCGATGACGACCACCAGGTAGGCCATGGCCGCCTCGCGCACCGACTCCTCGATACCCAGGTCCATCTGGGCGTTGGAGGTGATCCCCGCCATCGACATGAAGTCGATGTACTCCACCACCCGGGGCGCGATCCCGCTGGCCACGATGGGGGGGACGGCGGAGGAGACCTCCTCCAGGGTGCGGAACGGCACGAGCACGGTGGTGGCGATCGGCGGCCGGGGCCAGAGCTTGAGGACGGCCCGGGTGACGATGGCCAGGGTCCCCTCCGAGCCCACGATGAGCTGGGTGAGGTCATAGCCGCTGGTCGACTTCACGAACTTGCCGCCGGCAGTGATCACCTCGCCGGTGCCGAGCACGGCGGTCACGCCCAGGACCTGGTGGCGGGTGACGCCGTACTTCACCGCCCGCATGCCCCCGGCGTTGGTGGCGACGTTCCCCCCCAGGCTGGCCGAGAGCTCGCCCGGGTAGACGGGGTAGACGAGCCCGAGGGGGGTCAGGGCCTCCTCCAGCTCCCGGAGGGTCACCCCCGGCTCCACCACGGCCACGTAGTTGGCCGTGTCGATCTCCAGGATCCGGTTCATCCGGGCGAAGGAGACGACGATCCCGCCCTCGGCCGGCACGCACCCGCCGGCCAGCCCGGTGGCCGACCCCCGGGCGGTGAGGGGCGTGCCCGTCGCTCGGGCCAGGGCGACGATGGCGGCCACCTCGTCGGTGGTGCCCGGCCGGACCACGGCCAGGGGGCGGACGGGGGTGACGGTCAGCGCCTCGTCGTGATCGGCATCGGCGTCGATGCGGTCGCCGACGAGCACGTCGTCCTCGCCCACGATCCGGGCAAGCTGCTCGATGACGTCTCCCATTCCACCCCCGCTCGCATCACCAGCCGGCGGAGCGCCGACGGCTGCACCCTACCGCCGGTCGGGCCGTCCGGCCCAGCCGGAGCAGCCGCCCGAAGCTGGCGCGGTGATGCCGCCCGAGGCTGGGCCGGGAACGCTGACTGAACGCGGCCGGGCACACGTGTGCTCCGCCCCGCCATGTGGCGGGAACGTGACGCTCTGTCGCATCCGGGATGCGATGTGCCATGATCATCGGCACCATGACCAGCCCGTCCACCCAGTCACCGGTGATCCACCGCTGCTCGTCGTGCGGCGCGCTCGTCCACCCGGCGTCGGGCGATGCCGCCGCCTGGTGCTCCCGGTGCCAGCGGGTGGTGGGGGTCGACGTCGACGGCGGCGAGGACGGCTGAAGCGGTGACGGGGTGCGTCGGCGGCTGAGCGGCCCCCCGGCGCGCCAGGTCCGCACGGCCGGACGGACGTGAAGTTCTCCTTCGCCCTGCCGACCCACCGGGTGGACCCACCGGGGGAGCTGCTGAGCGCGGCCGCCATCGGCCAACTGGCCGCGGCGGCCGAGGCCGCCGGCTTCGACGCCGTCTCGGTCACCGAGCACCCGTTCCCCCCGGCTGCGTGGGTGCGCCACGGTGGGCACCACGCCCTCGATCCGCTGGTGGCCCTGGCATGCGCGGCCGCCGCCACCAGGCACGCCCGGCTCCACACCAACCTGTTCGTCCTCCCGTACCGAAACCCGTTCCTGGCGGCCAAGTCGGTGGCGTCGCTCGACGTGGTGAGCGGCGGGCGGGTGATCCTCGGCGTGGGGGCCGGCTACCTCGAGGGGGAGTTCGAGGCGCTCGGGGTCCCCTTCGCCGGCCGGAACGGGCGGCTCGACCGTTCGATCGCCGCCATGCGGGCGGCGTGGACCGGCCGGCCCGTCGACCTCGAGGGCGACGGGTGGGCGGCCCGGGGCAACCAGGCCCTTCCCGTCCCGCTCCAGGAGCCGCACCCACCCCTGTGGATCGGGGGCAACAGCCTCCGGGCGGCCAGGCGGGCCGTCGAGCTGGGTGACGGCTGGGCCCCCTTCATGGCCTCGCCCGGCGTCGCCGGCGCCACCCGCACGGCCGCCATCGCCGGAATCGACGAGCTCGCCCGGCGGATCGCCCAGCTCGGCCAGGCGGCCACGGAGGCGGGCCGGACCAGCCCGCTCGACGTCGTGACCGTGCCCACCGCGCTTGCCCTCGACCCGTCGGGACCCGATCGCATCGACGCCGTGGACCTCGACGCGGTCGCCGGCCAGGTTGTCCGGCTGGCCGCGGCCGGGGTGACGTGGTGTGTGGTGACCCTCCCGGGCGGCGACCTCGACGCCCAACTGGCGTCGGTGTCCGCCTTCACCAACGCCGTGATCGCCCCGGGGCGCGCCCCGGCGTGACCGGTCCCGACGACCGCCAGCGCGCCGCCCGGCGGTTCGTCACCGACGAAGTGGTGGGCGGCGCCCTGCTGGCCGCCGGCGGCCTGGCCGGCCTGGTGTGGGCCAACGTCCCCGGCCGGGGCAGCTACGCCACCGTGTGGGAGCGGGGGATCTCGGTCCTTCCCGGCACGGGGCACCAGCTGGGCTCGGCCCGGGACCTGGTGAACGGCGGTCTGATGGCGGTGTTCTTCCTGGTGATCGGTCTCGAGCTGGGCCGGGAGCGGCGTGAGGGGGTGCTGGCCGACCGGCGGTCGGCGGCACTGCCGGTGGTCGGCGCCGCCGGGGGCATGGTGGGAGCGGCCCTCGTCTATCTGGCATGGAACACCAGCGCCCCGGGGGTGCGGGGGTGGGGGATCCCCCTCGCCACCGACGTGGCCGTGGCCCTGGCCGCCCTGGCCGTGCTGGGCCGCCGGGTCCCGCCGGGCGTGCGGGCCTGGCTGCTGGCCCTGGCCGTGGCCGACGACCTGGGGTCGATCGCCGTCCTGGCCGTCACCGGCGCCTCGGACCTCCGGCCGGTGGCCCTGGCCGGGGCGGCCGTGGTCGTCGCCGTCATGGGCCTCGTCCGGGCCCGGTGGCAGGGGGAGCGAGCGTGGCCCGCCCTGGTGGGGGCGGTGCCCCTCTGGTACCTGCTTGCCGTGGGCGGGGTGGAGCCGGCGCTGGCCGGGGTGGCGGCCGGGCTCCTCGTCCCGCCAGCCGCCGCTGCCCGGGTGGAGCGGGTGGCCGTACCGATCTCGACCCTGGTGGTCCTGCCCGTCTTCGGACTGGCCAACGCCGGGCTCACCCTGTCGGTCCGTGCCCTGGCGCCGGTCGGCGCCACCGGAGTCTTCGCCGGGGTGGCCACCGCCCGGGTAGTGGGGAAGGTGGCCGGCATCACCGGCGCGTCGGTGCTGGCCGTACGGATCGGCGGCGCCCGGCTGCCGCCCGGGGTCCGGTGGCGCCACCTGGTCGGGGGGGCGGCGGTGGCCGGCATCGGCTTCACCGTGCCGGTGCTGGTGGCCACGGCCGTCTACTCCGACCGTCCGGCGCTGGTGGGGGCGGCCGAGCTCGGGCTGGTGGCCGGGTCGGCGGTGGCCTTCGTCCTGGGGGCGGGGCTGCTGGCCGCCGTGCACCGGCGGGAGCGGGCGGGGGCGGTGCCCCGTCGGGAGTCCGCCGCCTCGCCATATGCTGAGCCCGACGACCCCGAGGAGGAGACATGACGATCGCCGCCGGAGACCGGATCCCCGACGTGCAGGTGATGACCATGGGACCAGAGGGCCCCACGCCCGTGCGCACCGGTGAGGTGCTGGGCACGGGCAAGGTGGTGCTGTTCGCCGTGCCCGGCGCGTTCACGCCGACCTGCTCCGACTACCACCTCCCCAGCTTCCTCCTGCGCAACGAGGAGCTGCGGGCCAAGGGCGTCGACACCATCGCCTGCATCTCAGTCAACGACCCGTTCGTCATGGGCGCCTGGGGCCAGGCCCACGACGTGGGGGACAAGGTCCTCATGCTGGCCGACGGGAACGGCGAGTTCGCCAAGGCGGCCGGCCTGGAGATGGACGGGACCGGCTTCGGCCTCGGCATCCGCTCCCAGCGCTACGCCGCCATCGTGGAGGACGGCGTGGTGTCGGCCATCTTCGTCGAGCCCGGACCCGGGTTGACGGTGAGCGCAGCGGACTCGGTGCTGGCCGAGCTCTGATCACCGGCGGCTGCGACGATGGAGCTCACCGCCGCGTTGCGGACCACGGGGGCGGTCCGGGAGTTCACCGGCGAGCCGGTGGACGACGCCACCCTCGGACGCATCCTCGATGCGGCACGGTTCGCTCCGAACGGGGGCAACCGCCAGGCGTGGCGGGTGATCGTGGTGCGCGACCCGGAGGTGCGTCGGGCCCTGCGCGACGCGTACCTGTCGGGCTGGTACGAGTACCTGGCCCAGGGCGCGGCCGGCCTCACCCCGTGGGGGTCGCTGAACGACCGCGCGGCGGAGGCAGAGGCGGTGGCCGGTGCGGCCGCGCTGGCGGCCCAGGCCGCCGCCGGCCCCGGCGGGTTCCCCGAGCACCTGGACGAGGTGCCCGCCCTCCTCGTCCTGCTGGCCGACCTGGACCGCCTGGCCACCGTCGACCGTGACCTCGACCGCCTGCCGCTGGTCGGTGGGGCGTCCGTCTACCCGTTCGCCTGGAGCATCCTGCTCGCCGCCCACGGCGAGGGTCTGGGGGGCGTCATCACCACCATGGCCGTGCGGGGTGAGCCCGACCTGCGGTCCGTCCTCGGCCTGCCCGACGGCGTGGTGATGGCCGGGGTCATCGCCCTGGGCCACCCCGTCCACCGGCCCACCCGTCTCCGCCGTGACCCGGTGGCGGCGTTCGCCTCGGTCGACCGCTACGACGGCCCCGCCTTCACCCCGCCGGCGTGACGTGAGGCGCGCCCCGGTCGAGGAGCTCGACGTCGGGCTGGACGACCTGGACCGGGCCGTCGGCGCCCTGGCCCGGGTGGCAGGCGACGGCGGCTGGGTCAACTGCTCGCCGGTGGTGGCCGACGAGGACCGGCCGCCCCCGCCCGGACCCTTCGCCGTCTTCGGCGCCCTCGGTCCGGCCGTCCCGCTCGCCACCTACGTCCCCGCCCACGCCGGGCGGGGGGGTGCACCCCAGCCGGGGGAAGCGGGGATCCAGCACGGGAGCGGGCGGCGGGCCGCGCTGCGCCTGCGGGAGTCCGGCCCCGGCATCCCCGACGGGTGGCGGGTCGTCCAGGACCATCCCCGGCGCGGTCTGGTCGTCCGCCTGCCCGAGGGCACCCCGGACGGCGACGTGCTCCGCTGGTTGGTGACCGCGGCGGGAGCGCTGTGCACGGTGCCGACCACCGGCCGGTGGCGGGTCACGCTCCACGCGCCGGCCAGGCGCTGAGCCGCCGGCCCCCGCCGGCCATCCCGAGCACCGGGGGGCCTGCTCTCCTACGCTGGAGCGGGGCCGCTCCCGGCGGCATCATCCGGCACCACGAGGAGGCGACATGAAGACCCCCGGCATCATCAAGGAGTTCCGCGACTTCCTCATGCGGGGCAACATCGTCGACCTGGCCGTCGCCGTCGCCGTCGGCGCCGCCTTCACCGCGGTGGTCACCGCGCTGGTGAAGGACTTCATCACCCCGCTGATCGCCGCCCTCGTCGGGGGTGCGGGCAAGCAGTTCCAGACCTACACCTTCGAATTCCACGGCTCGAAGTTCGCCTACGGCGACTTCGTGAACAGCCTGATCACCTTCCTGGTGGTGGCGGCTGTCGTGTTCTTCCTCGTGGTCACGCCGGTCAACCACCTGATGCGCCGCATGGGACGGGGCCCGGCGGCGGAGACGCCGCTGGTCCAGTGCCCGGCGTGCCTGTCCGAGGTGCCCCCGGCCGCCACCCGCTGCGCCCACTGCACCGGGCCCCTCACCCCCTCGGTGCCTTCCACCGAGTAGCGGCGATCAGTGAGCCCGGGGCGCTGGGACGCGGCGTGCCGCGCCGACAGGCCGGCTGTCTCAGTCCGGCCTGCTCCCCAGGTGCCACCCGCCGCAGAACTCGCATTGGTACGGGTGGAGGTCGCTCCCGTGCTCGAGGCGGGCCCACAGCGACGCCCGCTCGGCGGCCGACGAGGTGGCGTATCGGGCCTTGGGGGCGCCGTCGGCCCGCCAGTGACCGAGGCGCCGCTCGGCCGGCGGATCGTTCCGCCGGCTGCCCGTTCCCCGTCGCTGGTTTCGCGATGCCACGCATCCAGATTCACGCACATCGGCTCCGAAAGCCAGTCTCCCCGCCGCGCCCGGACCGTCCCACCGCCCGGTGGACGCGGTGCGCCATGATGCGGGGATGCTCGCGTCCTACGGAGCGTTCGATCCCTACTGCGGCGGCCCGGCACCCGACGGCCTCACCGGCTACCTGCTGGTGGCCACCCCCCGGCTGGTGGACCCGAACTTCGAGCGCACGGTGACCCTGGTGCTCGACCACGGCGACCACGGCGCGCTGGGCGTGGTCATCGATTCCCCCGGCGGGGTGGACGTGGGCGAGATCCTCCCGGCGTGGCGGTCGCTGGCCGCCGCCCCGACCGAGATCTTCCGCGGCGGGCCGGTGGCCTCCAACGCCCTCGTCGCCCTGGGGCGCCTGACCGTCCCGGTGGATCCTGGCGGCGGTGACGAGCCGCTCGGATGGCGCCTGGTGGTCGACGGCGACGGCCCGGTGGGCACGTTCGACCTGTCGGTCCCGCCCGTTCCCGCTATCGAGGCCGTGCGGGTCTTCGCCGGGTACGCCGGATGGGACGCCGGGCAACTGGAGGACGAGATCTCCACCGGTTCGTGGTACGTGGTGCCGGCCGAACCGGGTGACGCCCTGGACGGCGACCCGGGGTCGATGTGGGCGCGGGTGCTGCGCCGCCAGGGGGGCACGTGGGCCATGGTTGCCTCCTACCCGGCCGACCCGTCGGTGAACTGACGGCCGGCCGCATCCCGGCCCGCGGAGCCGGCCCCCGCTAGCATCCGCCTGGTGTCCGCCCGACCGCCTGGCCACGAGGTCCGCCGCCTTGACCGAGCTGGACTGCCCGCCGCGGTGTCCACGCTGGTGCGGGCCTTCGACGACGACCCCGTGTCGCAGTTCATGTTCCCGTCGCCCGGCCGCCGCCGCCGGGGGCTGCGGTCGTTCTTCACCCGCGAGGTCGGGCTGCAGTACCTGCCGCACGGCCACGTCTACACGGCGGCGGACGGTGCCGGGGTGGCGGTGTGGGGCCCGCCCGACCGGCCCCGCCACCCGGTCCGTGAGCTGCTGGAGCTGTTGCCGACGGCGGTCCACCTGCTCGGTCCCCATGCGCCGGCGGCCATCGGGTTCCTCCTGACCATCGACGCCCACCACCCCCGCCAGCCCCACTGGTACCTGGCCAATCTGGGCGTGGACCCCGACCGGCAGGGCACGGGCGTGGGCTCTGCACTGCTGGCCGACGGGGTCGAGCGCATCGACGCGGAGGGACTTCCCGCCTATCTCGAGTCGTCCAAGGAGCGCAACGTCCCGCTCTACGCCCGTTTCGGCTTCGAGGTGGTCGAGGAGTTGCGTCCCAAGGGCGGTGGCCCCACCCTGTGGTGCATGTGGCGGGAGGCCCGCTGACCCGGCTCGGCGCCGGGTGATCGTCAGCCGTCGGCGGTGACTGACGCCGTGACCCCGTGGAACGCATGGTCGAGGCCGCTGCCCAGCCCGACGGGTCCGGTGTCGATGCCGAGCCCGTAGCGGAGCTGGGCGGTGGTGGCCTGGTCGATGAGCGGCCATGCCAGCGGCGGGCTCACGTCCGGCGGGAAGCAGCCGTCGGTGGCGAGCGTCGTGAAGGCCCCGATGCCGCTCCCTCCGTGGGGGAGCTTCTGGAGGATGTCGACCAGGCGTGTCGACCCGGTGTGGATCTCGCAGATGTCGTCGAACACGTTGTGGCCCCCCTTGTCGATGATGATCTCGCGCTTGGGCGACGGGAGGGAGTCGAACGTGGTCCGCACCGAGCCGGGCGGCACGATGGTGTCGGACGAGCCCACCATGACCAGCCCCGGCTTCGACGTGGTGGGTGGCACCCCGGGTGCGGGGGCGAGGGCGACGTAGGTGCGGATGTCGGCGTCGCCGGCCAGCGAGATGGCGGCCCCGCCCCCGGCGGAGTGCCCGACCACGCCGATGCGGCTGAAGTCGAGCCGGTGGAACAGGAGCGACCCGCCCTCTGCGTCCATGGTGCGGAGGAAGGCGAGCGTCGTCCGCAGGTCCTGGACGTCGGGGGCGGTGGTGGAGGGCGGCCCCGCGTGTACGGAGACGGTGTTGGTCAGCACGGCGGCCAGGTCACGTGACCGGTGATCGGGAGCGGCCACGACGAAGCCCCAGGTGGCCAGGTGGTCGGTGAGGAAGGACGACTGCTCCGGGTAGGAGCCGAACCCGTGGCTGAAGAGCACGACGGGGAACCGGTGGCTGGGGTCGCCGCTCGGACCCGCGTCAGTGGCTGCCGGGAGGTTCTGGTACGCGGTGGTGGGGACGGAGTCGGGCAGGCTGGCCAGCGCCGGGTTCTGCGCGAGCGAGGCGGGCACCCAGCTCCGTAACTGGTAGGTGTAGGTGTGCTTGCCGACCGTCGCCGACCGGTCCACCGGGTACCACACCTGGATGGGGTCGCCGTCGGGCATGACATAGCGGGCCGTCCCCGCCGCATAGGGACCGGGGATGGAGAATTGGGTGTCGATGTTGCCGGTCGAGCGCACCCCGGACCCGGCCGGTGCCGTCGACGCCGGTCCGCCCGACGAGCACGCCGCGCCCAGCGCGGCCACCGCCAGTGCGACGGCGAGCGCGGCACGCCGGCGGTGGCCGGAACGCCAGGTGGATCGGGCAGATCGGGCAGGAGGCCTATCGAGCGGGCTCATGGGATGGCAGGCTAGTGCCGGCCCGGTTGCCCGGACAGGACCTCGGTCGCCGCCGAAGCGCCCGGCTGTCCTCAGCGCCCGTCGGTGGCGGGGTGCAGGCCGTGGGGGAGGTCCCCGGCCTCACGCACCACGGACTGGAGCAGCTCGATGAGCGCGCGGGTGGGGGCGGAGGGGAGGCCTCGGCTCCGCTGGGCCACCCCGACGCGCCTCGGTGGCAGGCCCTCGACGGCCAGTGCGCGGAAGCGCTCCCTCATGCTTGCCGGGATGGCGGTGGCGGGAAGGACGGCGGGGCCGTACCCCTCGAAGGTCAACGACGCGATGAGCCGGAGCCCGTCGATCTCGGCGGTGGGGGACAGGACGATCCCGGCCGGGAGGATGGCCGCGTCCAGCTCGTCCCGGAAGGCGGTGCCGGGCAGGGGCACCAGGAGCGGCAGCTCGCCGAGGATGGTGAGGGGGAGGGGGAGGGGCCGGGCGGTGAGCGGATGGTCGACCGGCACCACCAGGACCAGGTCCTCGGTGAAGAGCTGGGTGGCCACCAGGTCCCTGCTGGGCAGGGGAAGGTTGAGGACGGCCAGGTCGAGCTGGCCACTGGCCAGCTGCGGCTCCAGGCCGGTGGTCGTCCCCTCCACCACCACCAGGCGGAGGTTGGGGTGGCGGCGCCCCACCACGGCGAGCAGCTCGGGAACCAGCCACCGGGCCGTGGTTCCGATCATCCCCACCCGCACGGTGCCCGTCACCTCGTCGCGGCAGGCGGCCACGTCGGCGACCATGGCGTCGAGCTCGGCCAGGATCCGCCGCCCCCTGGCCACCACCACCTCGCCCTCCTCGGTCAGGCGCCCGGTCGCCCGGTCGATGAGGGGTGCGCCCAGCTCCCGCTCGAGCCGGGCCACGTGGGCCGACACGTTGGACTGCACGGTCCCCAGGTGGTCGGCGGCGGCCGAGAAGGTCCCATGGTCCGTGATGGCCACGAGGGCGTGGAGGTGGCGCAGCTCCATCGCATATAACGATAGCACATATCAAAAAAAACTGTTTGACCGATGACAGGGCATCCCGCATAATGGGTCCCAGACCACAGGGATCAGGAACCCCCCCTCCGTTTCCTGTCGTGTCAGTGTGAAGGGACCGCCCACCCCCCCCGGCGGTCCCTTCACCGCGTCCGGGGGAGGTTCGGGGCCGGGGCGGGACCGACCGGCGGCTCGACCCGGCTCCGCCGAAGCGCACGCCGGGTGGTGCTCGTGCCTGTACCGTGGGCGCATGCGTGCTGGCGAGGCCGTCTTCGTCGACCTGGACCGGACCCTGCTGCGATCGGCCAGCGGACCGGTGCTCCACCGTGCCCTGGAGGACGAGGGTGTCGTCGCTCCCGGCCGGCACCTGCCGGGCGAGGGTGCCCTCTACGGGCTCTACGAGCGCTTCGGTGAGACGGCGCTCTTCATGGGCGTGGCCCGTGCCACCGCCGCGGCCATGCGGGGCAGCGACGCCGCCGCCACCCGCGCCGCCGGCAAGCGGGCGGTCGACGGGCTCCTCCCGCTGGTCCAGCCGTTCGCCCCCGAGGTGCTCGCCACCCACCGCAAGGAGGGGCGCGCCCTGGTGCTGGCCACCACCTCGCCCGAGGACCTGGTCCGCCCCCTGGCCGAGGCGATGGGGTTCGACGACGTGGTCGCCACCCGTTACCAGGTCCGCGACGGGCGCTACACGGGCCGGATCGAGGGCCGGTTCGCCTGGGGGCCGGGCAAGCGGGCGGCGGTGGCCGCCTGGGCCGACCAGCACGGCGTCGACCTCGGTGCCTCCCACGCCTACTCCGACAGCATCTACGACCTCCCGCTCCTCACCGCGGTGGGCCACCCCCATCCCCTGAATGCCGACGCCCGCCTGGCCGCGGTGGCCGTGGTGCGCCGGTGGACCCTCGAGTACTGGGACCGCCCGCCGGGCGTGCCGTCGATCCTCGGCTGGGAGCCGTACCACCTGGCCCGGGTGTTCTTCCGGCCCGAGGCGTTCCCCTACGCCCGCTTCGACGTCGCCGGCGTGGAGAACGTCCCCTCCTCGGGTCCGGTGGTGATCGTGGCCAACCACCGCAGCTACTTCGACGTGGCCGCCGTCGGGCTGGTGGCGGCCAGGTTGCGCCGCCCCGTCCGGTTCCTGGGTAAGCGGGAGCTGTTCGATGCGCCCGTGATCGGCGCCCTGGCCTCGGCCCTCGGTGGCATCCCCGTCGACCGGGAGAACGACCCCGGCCGCTCGATGGCCGAGGCGGAGTCGGCCCTGCGGGCCGGCGAGGTCGTAATCGTCCTCCCCCAGGGGACGATCCCGCGGGGCGAGGCCTTCTTCGACCCGGTGCTGGTGGGCCGGACCGGCGCCGCCCGCCTGGCCCGGAGCACCGGCGCGCCGGTGGTCCCCATCGGATTGTGGGGAACGGAGCAGGTCTGGCCGCGCTCGTCACGGTTCCCCGATGTCACGGGGGTGACCCATCCGCCGCTGGTGCGGGTTCGGGTGGGCCGGCCCGTCGAGGTGGCCGGCGACGACGCGGTGGCGGAGACGGCGGCGCTCATGGAACGGATCGTCGACCTGCTGCCGCCCGAGGCGCGCCAGGCCCACGAGCCGACGGCCGACGAGCTGGCCCGGACGCAACCGCCGGCGTGACCGCCGCCGGCCTGGGGTGGCGATCGCGCCTCGCGGTGGGCGCCGTGCGCGTCGCCAACGGGGCGTCGCGCCGGTTGGGCCAGGGGAGCGGCACGGTGGCCGGCGGGCGGGCCGGGCTGGCCATCGACCCCAGCCTCCTGGCCAGGTTGGCCACCGGGCGGCGGGTGGCCATCGTGTCGGGCACCAACGGCAAGACCACGACCACCAGCCTGCTCGTCCGGGCGCTGACGCCGGCGGGATCGCCGACGACGGTGGCGACCAACACCACCGGCGCCAACATGCCGGCTGGCCATGTCGCCGCGCTGGTCGCATCGCCCGGCGCGTCCCGGGCCGTGCTCGAGGTGGATGAGGGCTACTTGGCCCGTCTCGTCGCCGACACCGTCCCCGACGTGGTCGTCCTCCTCAACCTGTCGCGCGACCAGCTCGACCGGGTGGCCGAGGTGCGCATGGTGGCCGACGCCTGGCGCGAAGCGCTCGCCGGCCGGGGACCGGAGACCGTCGTCGTGGCCAACGCTGATGACCCGCTCGTCACCTACGCGGCTCGGGCTGCCACGTCCGTTCGCTGGGTGGGCGCCGGGTTGGTGTGGGGTGCGGACGCGGTCGGGTGCCCGGCGTGTGGCGGCAGGGTGCGGACGGACTCCGGTGGGCCGGGGTGGGCGTGCGACTCCTGCGATCTGGCCCGGCCCCCGACCACCGCCGAGCTGGCCGACGACGGGGTGCGCCTGGACGGGGGTGAGGTGGTGGCGATGCGCGTCGCCCTGCCCGGTCGCTTCAATCGGGCGAACGCGCTCATGGCGGCGGTGGCGGCGGCGGCGAGCGCGCCTGCCGGCGGGATCGCCGCCCCGACCCTGACCGAGGCCCTGGAGCGGATCGCCACCGTCGGCGAGGTGGCCGGGCGCTTCGGCGTCGTCCGCCGGGGCGGGGTGGACGCCCGGCTCATGCTGGCCAAGAACCCGGCCGGGTGGACGGCCATCCTCGATCTCCTCGACGAGGAGGCCCGGTCCGGGCGCCCGTCGCCCCCCCTGGTGCTGGCGGTCAACGCCCGCACCGCCGACGGGCACGATCCCAGTTGGCTGTGGGACGTCCCCTACGAGCGGCTCGCCGGCCGGCAGGTGGTGGCGACCGGGGATCGGTGCCGGGACCTCGCCGTCCGCCTGCGGTACGCGGAGGTCGACCATGTCACCGACACCGATCCGGCGTCCGCCCTCCGGCGGGCCGGCCAGGGCGGGGGCAGCGTGGACGTGATCGCCAACTACACGGCCTTCAGGGACCTGCGGGAGGGGAGGTGACGGCCCGGTTGGACATCGTGGTGGTCTACCCCGACCTCCTGGGCACCTACGGCGACGGCGGCAACGGCGCCATCCTGGCCAGGCGGGCGGCGTGGCGGGGCATCGACGCCACCCTCGTCCAGGCCTCCTCCGACCGCCCGCTGCCACGTGGCGACCTGTACTGCATCGGCGGCGGCGAGGACGGTCCGCAGGTGCGAGCGGCCCGGAACCTGGTGGCGGACGGCACCCTGGCGGCCGCCGTGGCCGACGGCGCCGCCGTGCTGGCCGTGTGTGCCGGCTATCAGCTGACCGGCCGGGCCTTCCCCGACGCGTCGGGCCGTGCGGTGGACGGGTTGGGGCTACTCGACGTGACGACCGTGAAGGGCCGGGGACGCAGGGCGGTGGGTGAGGTGGTGGCCGATCCCCTGCCGTCCAGCCCGAGCCCCGCAGGCCGGGCCGGCCTCCCCGTGCTCACCGGGTTCGAGAACCACGCCGGGCGCACGGCGGTGGGCGCCGGCGCTTCGCCCCTGGCACGGGTGCGCCACGGGATCGGCAACGGCGATGGCCCCGACGGTGGAGCGGCCACCGAGGGTGCCTGGTCGGGGCACGTCGTCGGTACCTACCTGCACGGGCCGGTGCTGGCCCGCAACCCAGCCCTCGCCGATCTGCTGCTCGGGTGGGCGTTGGGAGGGGACGTGGCCCTCGAGCCGCTCGACGACCGGGAGGAGGAGGCGCTGCGGGCCGAGCGCCTTTCCCGGGCCGGCCGCCGCTGACGGGAGGGCCGGCCCGCTCCGGGTCGTGGTGGCCCTGTCGTGGCCGCTCTGTCCTGCCTGTCGGGTCCTGCCGGTCAGGCCGGTCCGGCGGTGCTGGCGGCGGGCGCCGGGCCGGCCGCTTCCCCGGCGTCCGGCCGGCGCCACAGCGACCCGGGCCACCACCAGGCGCGGCTCACGTCATGGGCCAGCGCGGGGACGAGCAGGGTCCGCACCACGAACGTGTCGAGGAGCACGCCGAAGGCGACGATGAAGCCGATCTCGGCCAGGACGACGAGGGGGAGGAGCCCGAGGACGGCGAACGTCCCGGCCAGGATGAGGCCGGCGGACGTGATCACCCCACCGGTCGCCTCCAGGCCCCGCAGCACGCCGGACCGGGTGCCGGTGCGTTGCGCCTCCTCGCGGATGCGGGCCATGAGGAAGATGTTGTAGTCGCACCCCAGGGCGACGAGGAAGATGAACCCGAACAGGGGGATGGACGGGCTGGTGGCGGCGAAGCCGAACAGCGAGGTGTTGGCCACCGCGGCGACGCCGAGGGACGCGAGGTAGGAAAGGATCACGGTCAGGACGAGCAGCACCGGGCCGAGGAGGGCCCGGAGCAACAGGGCCAGGATCACGAGGACGACGGCCAGCACCATGGGGATGACCACCTTCTCGTCGCGCACGGTGGCCTGGCGGACGTCGTAGTCGATGGCGCTGGCCCCGCCCACCAGCGCGGTGGGGTCGACCGACGAGGTGAGAGTGTGGCGCAGCGCCACCACCGTGGCGTCCGCCCGGGGCGTGGAGTCCGCCGCGTTGGCGATTGCGGGGACGAGGGCGAGGTTGCCGCTGGTCTGTGCGGGCAGGACCTGGGCGATGCCCGGCGTGCGTGCGGCGGCGGCCGCCGCCTGTCGGGCATCGGCTACCGGCACCACCACGAAGAGCGGGGCGGTGATCCCCGACGGGAAGCTCTGCGACAGGATGGCCTGCCCTTCGACCGAGTCGACCGAGCTGGTGAAGCTCTGGGCGTTGGTGAGGTTGGTGTCGAGGTGGAGCAGGCCGAGCGAGCACACGGCGAGGACGGCGGCCGTGCCGATCCAGACGGTGCGGTCCCGGCGGGCCACCAGCCGGCCCAGTGCGGCCCACAGGCGTGACGCGGGAGCAGCGGTGCCGGCCGCCTCGGCGGCGGAGTAGCGGGGGACGAAGGGCCAGAAGACGCGGCGACCCAACGCCAGCAGGAGGGCGGGGAGCACGCTCAGCATGGCCACCACCGCCACCACCACGCCGATGGCGCACACGGGGCCCAGCCCCTTGTCCGAGTTGAGCGACGACGCCAGCAGGCAGAGCAGGCTCAACGTCACCGTGCTCCCCGAGGCGACGATGGCCGGGCCTGATCGCCGCAACGCGGCGGCCATGGCCTCGTGATGGTCCTGGTGGCGCCGGAGCTCCTCCCGGTAGCGGGCCACGATGAGCAGCGCGTAGTCGGTGCCGACCCCGAAGACGAGGACGGTCAGGATCCCGGCACTCTGGCCGTTCACGACGAGGCCGTGGAGGGCGGACGCGTACACGGCGCCCTGGGCCGCCTGGTAGGCGAACCCCACCGCCACCAGGGGGAGCAGCCACAGGAAGGGGCTGCGGTAGATGAGGAGGAGGAGGACGGCCACCAGGAGGCCGGCGGCCAGCAGGAGGGTCCCGTCGATCCCCTTGAACACCTTCACCGAGTCGACCAGGGAGGCGGCCTGACCGGTCACCTTCACGTCCAGGCCGCCCGTCCCTTCGCCCACGATGGACCGGAGGTGGTCGACGGCGGTGGTGAGCTGGTTGATGTCGGCCGAGGAAGACATCGGCACGGAGAAGTAGGCCGTGGTCCCGTCCTTGGAGGTCACCGTGGCCAGGGCCGGCTGCTGGGCGACGGCCCGTGTGGGCGACGCGTCCACCCGTTGCCGGTCGGCGGCGATGATCGCCCGGTCGCCGGCCCCGAGCCCGCCGGCACGGTGGTAGACGACGGTGGCCAACTGGTCGCGGGCCCCGGCGAAGCGCGGCAGGAGCGCCTGCACCTTGGTCGACTGGGCGCTCGCCGGCAGGAACGCGGCGGGGTCGTTCTTCTCGATGCCGGGGAGCTTGGCCGCCGTGCTGCCGGCGATCCCCCCCACCACCACCCAGAACAGGAGCACCAGCCACTTCGTCCGTCTGCCCGTCAGGAAGCTGATCACGGGCGACATCCTAGGGACGGCTCCCGGTGGTCGATCCGGGGGTGGGGAACGCTCACGCGGTGCCAGGCGTGCCAGGCGTGCCAGGCGTGCCAGGCGTGCCAGGCGTGCCAGGCGTGCCAGGCGTGCCAGGGGGCACCGGGGCTCCGGTCAGCGACGCCGACTCTGCCGGCTCTGCTGGCTCTGCCAGCGACGTCGGCGGTCCCGGGCGAGCGGCTGCCGGCTCAGTCGGCCAGTGGCCATTCGTCGTCGTGGGCGGGCCGGGGTGCGGCCGGCAGGGCCCACGCCCGGCGCCACGGCGCCACTTCGGGACCGGCCATCGACGGCGTGGCTCCCGTCGCCGCCCGCCGCTTCGCCGTCCACCAGTCGGTGGACCGCTCGTCGGCCAGGGCGGCCACCGCCATCTCCACCCGGGTGGAGAACCGCCGGGCGTCCTCGCCCTCGTCGGGGGAGAGGCGGGAACCGAAGGTCACGGTGACCTGCGACCGATGGAGCCCGGAGCGGCCCGGTGCACCCGACTTGGGCAGCACGTGACGGGTCCCGTCGATGTGGACGGGGACGACCGGGCGACCGGTGCGCTCGGCCAGGTAGGCGGCACCGCCTCGGAACGGCTGGCCCCACCCGTCAGGGGAGCGGCCTCCCTCGGGGAAGATCACCAGGCTCCAGCCATCGGCCACCAGGTCGGCGGCCAGGGCGGCCGAGCGGCGGTTGACGCGTGCCCGCTCGATGGGGATGGTGGCGAGGGTGAAGGACCACAGCGCCGCCTTCCACTTCCGGTCGAAGAAATAGTCGGCCGCCGCCGCCACCACCGTGTGGTGGCGGAACCGCACGGGCAGGCACGACAGCAGCAACGGCGTGTCGACATGGCTGGAATGGTTGGCCACGAAGATGACCGGCGCTTCCAGGTCGACGAGGTTCTCCTCGCCCCGCAGCACGGGGTCGGCCACCAGGCGGGCCAGCGGGCGCGTGACGTTGTCGAGGAGGACGGCACGGGCCAGGCGCACCGGGTAGCGCCGGGACCAGGCCGTGTCGTAGTCGGTGCCGAGCCCGCGGTCGGGAGCGGGTCGATCCAGCGAGCCGGGCCACGTCGGCGCGCCGAGGGGGAAGCGGGGGCTGGTGAGCCGGGCCCGGAGCCGGGCGCGCCGGCGGCGGGACCCGAGCCCGGCGTCGGTGGCGGCGCCCGCCGCACTGCGCAGCCGGCCGGCCCAGCTCCCGGTGGGCGACGGACCGGTCACGTGACGTCGGCCAGCATGATCGGCGGCGTGTGGAGGTGGGTCAGGCTGGGCGAGGGGCCCACCACGTCCGATGCGATCTCCAGCGCGTCGGCCAGGGTGGAGGCCGGGCGGAAGCCCATCCGCCGCACGGTGGCCGGGTCGCCGCCCACGATGATGACGGCACCGAGGTGCTCGAGGGCGTGGGCGCACCAGTACCACATGTAGAACGGGTGGACGCCGTGGTAGGCGTAGCCGGTGCGGTAGAGGTGCACGTACCACGGGTCGGTGGCGAAGGACGTCTCGAACCGCTCGGCGATGGCCACCGGGTCGGTCGTCTCGGTCAGGACCTCTTCGAAGAAGTCGATGTAGCTCGGGTGGTGCACGGGGTCGAACTCGGGCCGGGTCGGGTGGCTCATGATCAGCACCCCGCCCTCGCGCACCAGGGGGCGGCCGCGGTAGAGGTTGAAGAAGTAGCCGAGCCCGAGGCAGGCCACCAGGATCGGGTTGAGGATCGAGTTGACGTTGTAGGGGCTGATGTAGGGCAGCCCCATGGTGAGGATGTCGGTCTGGCCCTCCACCGCCACCAGCTGCTGGCGGTGGACGTTGGCCGTCGTCTCCGCGTGGACGGCCTCGACCTCGCCGGCCTGCACGGAGGTCAGGCGGTGGGGCGCCCGCACCGAGTGGAAGATCCGCCTGGCCAGCCGGGGTGGCGTGCGCTCCAGCGCCTTCGACGCGGCGACGAAGCCGGCCCGGTCCCGTACGTTCCACTCCCATTCCCGCTTCTGGAGGAAGCCGAAGGCGTCGGGGAAGGTGTCGGTGTTGAGGGTGGTCTCGATCTGGAAGACCTTGACCCCCGAGGCGGCGATCAGCCGGCCCATCCGCCAGTTGGACGTGTGCAGCTCGGAGTGGTGCTGGTCCATGAACGAGCGGCTGGCCCGCATGGTGGCCGGGTTGTGGTGGTGGCGCAGGCTCCGGTAGCTGGCCAGTCCGGTGGCGACGCTCTTGTGGCCCCCGTCCATGGCCACCAGGTTGATGTTCACGTAGACGAGGAGGTCGCTCTCGGCCGCCCGCCGGTTGATCTCGACGTCCTCCCCGTGGTCGGTCGTGCCCAGGTGGACGAGGGCGTCGGGGTCCTCGGCGTCGTGCTGGAGGAGGAGGCCGGCCGGGGCGAAGGCGTCGTAGATCCGGTCGCCAAGCGCGTGGCGGAGCTCCGCCTCGGTCATGCGCCGGTGGAGGGCGAGGGCGGCGATGAGCACGACGTCGTCCACCCCGGCCGCGGCGGCCAGGTCGAGGACCTCCTCCATGACCAGTTGGCGGGCGTCGGGCCGGGCCATGGGGGGCAGGGGCAGGGAGACGTCGTCGAAGGCGATGGTGAGGCGGATGCCCGGCCGGAGGAGGGCGGGCAACGGCTCGCTGTCGCCCAGCGGGTGGGTGAGGGCGTGGCGGATGGCGGACCGGGGGTCGGCCAGCGGGTCGAGCGGCTCGGGCGCGTAGACGACCCGGCTGCCGACCGGTAGCCGCTCGAGGCGGAAGCCCTCCCCGTGCCAGAAGAGGGTCGGGGGGGTGGAACGGTCGACGTCGAGCACGAACCCTGGTCGGGGGCTCATCGGGCACGTCCTTTCCGGTAGCGGGGTTCGAAGGCGATCTTCACCGCGCCGCGCCGTCCGGCCGCGCCGGCGTGGGCCAGGGCCTCCTCGTAGCGCTCCAGCGGGTAGGTGGCCGACACCAGCTCGCCCAGGCCGGCCGAGGCCACCAGGTCGAGGGCCAGGTCGAAGGTGCGCCGGCCGTCGGGGGGATCGCCGGCCAGGGGCGCCTCGTGCCCGTAGGCGTAGGCGCCGGCCAGGGTCAGCTCACGGTGCCACAGGGGGGCCAGGTCGACCTGGACGCGCCCGGGCATGCCCACCAGGGCCACCCGCCCGCCCGTGCGGGCCAGGGCGAGCGACGCGGCCAGGGACTCGGAGGTCCCCGCGCAGTCGATGACCACGTCGGCACCGCCGGTCACCGAGCCGGCCACGGCGAGGGACCGGGTGGCGCGGCGCACGGTCCGGGGCAGCTGGCCCGGCTCGACGGCGGCGGTGGCCCCCAGGCGCTCGGCCAGGTCGCGCTGATGGGGATAGCGGGCACCGACGATCACGGCGCCGGGCCCGGCGGGGGCCAGCACCCGGCCGAGGGCGGCGACCACGGTGAGCCCGATGGTGCCGGCGCCGACCACGGCGACGACGTCACCCGGCGCGATGCCGGCGGTGCGCACGGCGTGGACCGCGCACGCCGTCGGCTCCACCATCACGGCCGCCTCGTCGGACAGACCGTCGGGCACGGCGTGGAGCTGGGAGGCGTGGGCCCACAACCCGGCCGCCGACCAGCCGCCGCCGGTGTCGGTGCAGTAGCCGGTCTGGAGCCCGGGGGCCAGACGACCGTCGGTCAGGTGGGGGCACGCCCCCGTGTGGCCGGTGGCGCACGCCGGGCAGGGCGGCTCGATGGCCCGGGGGGCGCATCCGAGCACGGGCTCGATGACGACGCGCGTGCCGGCGGCCAGCGGTGCGCCCGACCGGTCGGTGGCGTCGGCGTCGAGGACGCCCACGACCTCGTGGCCGGGGACGAACGGGAAGCTGACCAGGTCCTCGAAGTAGCGGGAGCTGCGCCCGTCCACGGTGGCCAGGTCCGAGCCGCAGATCCCCGACAGGGTGGGGACGAGGCGCGTCCAGCCCTCGCCGGCCGGCCGGTCGGGCGGGTCGACGTCCACCAGGCGGAGGGGCCCCACCGTGGCGCCCCTGCCGGACCCGAAGGCGGACACCACCCGGGAGGCGGCGAATCGGGCCACGTTGCGCTCGTAGACGAGGGCCTTCACCGCCCGGCCTCCAGGCGGCGCCGCGCCCCGGCCCGGGCGGCAGGTGAGGAGGGCGTGGTCCCGGACCGCCGCCGTGCCCCGGGGGCATCGAGGGGCCCGAGGGGCAGCACGGGGCGGGCGCCCCCGGCGGCCGGCGCCCACTCCTCGACCAGCCAGCCGCGGCGGCGTGCGATGGCGGCCAGCTTGGCCTCGGGGTTGACGGCCACCGGGAAGCCGACGGCCTCCAGCATGGGCAGGTCGCTGGCCGAGTCGGCGTAGGCGACCGACTCCTCCAGGCGGAGCCCCTCGGCCTCGGCGTACTCGGCCAGCAGCAGGGCTCGGGCCTCGCCGATGGGGGGGAGCTCGTCGAGGTGGCCGGTGAAGGTCCCGTCGCTGCGGCCCAGCTTGGCGCAGACGATGTCGTCGAACAGGGGCCGCAAGGGCTCGACCACCACGTCCAGCGCCCCGGTGATGAGCACGGTGCGATGCCCGAGGGCCCGGTGGCGGCGGACCCGGGCGATGGCCCGCGGGTACGACTTGGCCAGGAGGAGGTGGTGGAAGAGCTCCCAGCCGTCGTCGTCGAGGCGGTCGGTGGGGGCACCCTCGTAGCGCCGGTAGAAGGAACGGAGGAAGTCGCCGCGGTCCCGGCGGTCGAGGGCCAGCAGCCCGGGGGCCTGGCGGAGGAGGTCGGCCACGAAGGCGGCCCTGCTGCGGGCCGGGAGGTGGCGGGACGCCAGCCACGCGTAGGAATCGACCACGTTGGAGGAGATGAGGGTGTTCTCCAGGTCGAAGGCGGCCAGGTGGCGGTCGGCCGAGAGCACGGCGGCCCGGGTCCGTTCGGCCCGGGGCGTCTGGGTGGAGCGCCCGGGCGAGGTGCGCACCCGGGCGTGGGTGACCACGGAGGGCAGGTGGACGTCGTGGACGTAGCGGTCCCAGTCGATGGCTCCCGGGTCGAAGCAGAAGTCCGCCCGGTCGTCCTCGCTCAGCTCGTCCCACAGGGCGAGCAGCCGGTCGACCCGGTAGCGGGCTTCGGTCTCGGTGTAGGCGCCGTAGAGCTCCACGTAGCCGAGGGCCCGCTGGACGAGGGCGTGGCGTTCCTCCAGCCCGGCCATCCACGCCGCCCGCTTCCCACGCACCGGCAGCGAGCCGACCAGCCGCTCGGCCGTGCCCATCCACCGCTCGGCCCGCTGGAGCTGGCGCTGGACCCGGCCCCGGCCCGGGAAGGACCACTCGGGCACCACGATGGGCTGGCCGTCGGCGTCGTAGAGAGGGTGGTCGGTGAACCACCCCTGGACCAGCTCGACCAGGCGGCCATAGCGGAGGGGGTTGGCGACCCCGGAGGCGACCTGCACGACCGACGGGGACGTCCCCACCGGTCCCCGTGCCGCCACCGCCACGATGGCCGCCACCACCAGGTCGACGGGGATGACGTCGATCACGCCCTCGGGCACCCCGGGGAACTCGCGCAGCAGGCCACGGGCGTAGGAGACGATGATGGGCTCCGCCATCCGGAAGCCGCGGATCCACCCCGGATGGGGCTCGGCCAGGGCCGACTCGATGATGGAGGGCCGGACGATGGTGATGGGCAGCTCGGCGCCGTAGCGGGAGGTGAGGGCCCGCTCGCCCAGGGCCTTGGTGTAGGCGTAGGCGTCGGGCCAGCCAAGTGCCTGGGCGCGGGCCTTGCCCGCCTCGACCAGCTCGTGCTTCACCCAGTCCTCGCGCAGCCGCTCGGCCCGTTCGGCCAGCAGGTGGAGCCCGGCCCCTCCCAGCTCGTCGCGCGCCGACCGGGTGAAGGCGGTGAGGCGCTCGGGTGTCCGTGACGCCGCCTCCAGGTCGTCGCGCAGCCGGCGGGCGGCTTTCACCTCGCCGCGCCAGTCGACGGCCACGCTGAAGCGGTTGCCGTCAAGGAGCTCCTCGGCCGCCTCGCCCTGGTGGGTCCCGGCCACGTACGCGGTCGACACGGGGATGACGTGGCTCGGCCCCGCCCTCCCCTCGGCGGCGGCCAGGGCCCGCGCCTCGAGCACGGTGGCCGCCACCCGGGACGGCCCCAGCATGTTCACCTCGACGGCGCTGTCGAGGGGGGCGTCGAAGCTGACGGTGGCGGCGCTGTGGACGACGATGTCGCAGGTGGACAGCAGGCGCAGCCCGTCGTCGTCCAGCCCGAGCCCTTCGGTGCCGACGTCGCCGGCCACCGCGGTGACCCGGGCGGCGATCTCGCTGTCGAACCGGTCGCCCAGCTCGGAGCGCAGCCGGTCGAAGCAGTCGTTCTTCACGATCTCGCGGGCGACCCGCTGGGCGGGCGTGGCACGCCGGCCGGGTCGCACCAGGAGGACGATCTCGGAGCCGGGGATCGAGCGCAGCAGGCGCTCGACCAGTGCCGTCCCCAGGAACCCGGTGGCCCCGGTGACGAAGAACCGCTTCCCGCTCAGCGCATCGCGGACGTCGACCACGGTGGTTGTCTACCATATGGTAAGTGAGCACGTCGACCCCCGAACCCGCGGTGCCCGGGACGGACTCGGCACCGGTCCCGGCCAGCCGGCGGGGGCGGGCCGGCGGTGACACGGCCGCCCGCATCCTCGACGCCGCCCTGGGGTCGTTCGCCGAGCGGGGCTACGAGGCGACCTCGCTCGACGCCCTCGCCGCCGGTCTCGAGGTGCGCAAGCAGACCATCCTCTACTGGTACCCGTCGAAGGACGCCCTCCTCGACGCGGTGATCGACCGGGTGGCGGCCGACCTCACCGACGCCCTCGAGGCGGCCCTGGCCCGGGCGGGTCAGGGGTGGCAGCGGGTCGAGGCGGTGGTGCGGGCCGTGTTCCGCCTGGCGGCACGGCGTCCGGAGCTGTTGGGCCTGGTCCGCGAGATCGGCCGGTTGGGCCCGCCGGCCGCCACCCGGCTGACCGGCGCCATGGAGCCCCTCGTCGACCGGGCCAGCCAGTTCCTCCAGGCCGAGATGGACGCCGGGCGCATGCGGCTCCACTCGCCCCGGCTGCTGCTCGTCGCCATCTACTCGACGGTGATCGGCATGGTGACCGAGGAGGACGTGCTCCGCGCCGTGGGCGAGGAGCCCTCCGTCCGCTCGCTCGTACGCCGGCGAGCCGAACTGCTGGACCTGTTGCGTTCCGCCCTGCTGGTGGGCGCCTGAGGGCACCGGCCCCGCGGCGGGCGCCGGCCGGTCAGGAACCGCCGGCCGCCCTGCGGCGCTCCCGCCTGGAGGGGCGGGGTGCGCCCGGCGGGGGCAGCTTGGGCGTGTAGCGCTTGTTGGCCGACGGTGGCCGGCGCGGCCCGGACGGTGCCGCCGTGGTGTCGGCTGTGCCCCCACCACGTGTGGCCCGCCCGGAACGGCGGGCGCCGAGGGCGCTGGCCGGCGGCGGTTGGCCCGAGGCGCGTGCCGCTGCCGCTGCCGCCTTCTGCGCCTTGTAGCCCCGGTAGAGGAGCCAGATGCCGAGCACCCAGAAGAGGAGGCCGAGGAAGCCGTAGGAGAAGAAGGCGATCCCGGCGAACAGGGCCACGAACGCCACCGGGCCCCGGCGGCCGAGCAGCGTGGTGGCGACCAGCAACGCGCCCAGCACCAGCCCGACGACCAGCATGGTCTGGGGGGTGAGTTGGCCCTTCACCAGGTGGAAGTGCTTGTCGCGGGTCTCCGACACGTAGATGGTGACCCCGAAGATGACGGCGACGGCGGCGGCGGCGAACGCCCACCGGCGCTCGTTCGCCTCCAGGCGGTCGACCTGCCACCGGGTGGCCGGGGCGCCACCGGCGCGGGCCCTGGCCGGAGGGGTCCGCTTGGCCGGCGCCGCCGGCGCGCCCGCCAGGCGGTCCGCCCACTTCCGCCAGCCGCGCTCGGGACCGGCCCCGCCGGCGGGCTCCGGTACCTCCAACTCCTCGTCGTCGCTCACCCCAGGAAGGGTACCGGTTGTGCCTGGGACCCCCCGCCGGTACGGTCGCCGCATGGACCTGCGTCGTGAGTCGGTGACGGATCTGGCCGGGCGGGTGCGCCGTGGCGAGCTGGCGGCACGGGAGCTGGTGGGCCATGCGCTGGAGCGCATCGAGGCGCTCGACCCGACCCTGCACGCGTTCGTGGCCGTGGACGGCGAGCGTGCCCTCGAGGAGGCCGCCGCGGTGGACCAGGCGGTGGCGGCCGGGCACGACCCCGGCCCCCTCGCCGGCATCCCGCTGGCCGTGAAGGACCTGGAGGACGCGGCCGGCTTCGTGACCAGTCGGGGCTCGGCCCTCTTCGCCGGCGGCCCGCCGGCGGCGGAGGACTCGATCCTGGTCGCACGCTTGCGGGCCGCCGGGTGCGTGGTGGTGGGGAAGACCAACACCCCCGAGCTGGGCTACAAGCCGGACACCGACAACCCCCACTTCGGCCTCACCCGCAACCCGTGGAACCTGGACCACACGCCGGGAGGTTCCTCGGGGGGCAGCGCGGTGGCGCTGGCCGCCGGCATGGTGCCGCTGGCCACCGGCTCGGATGGTGGGGGCTCGATCCGGATCCCGGCCGCCTGCTGCGGGTTCACCGGGATCAAGCCGTCACTGGGACGGGTCCCCTCGGGCGGGAGCCTGCCGCCGGACTGGGGGGACTTCTCGACCAAGGGGCCGATGGCGCTGCGGCTGGCGGACACGGTGGCCGCCCTCGAGGTGGCGGTGGGCCCCGACCCGACCGATCTGCGGTCGCTCCCCAAAGCGGAGGCGTCATGGTCGGCCGCTCTGGAGGACCCGGCACCGCCGCTCCGGGTGGCGTGGTCGCCCACCCTCGGGTACGCGGAGGTGGACTCGGAGGTCCTCGAGCTGTGCCGCCGGGGGGTCGAGGTCCTGGGCGGCCTGGGGGCGGACGTCGTCCAGGTGGACCAGGTGTTCGACGCCGATCCGGTCAGCGACTGGATGACCTTCGTCAACATGGGCAACCTGCGGAACCTGGCCCCGTTCCGTGACGGGCCGGAGTGGTCGAAGGTCGATCCGGTGCTGGCCCTCTTCGTCGACGCAGCCACATCCACGACCGCACTGGAGTTGATGGGCTCGCTCGACGCGTGCCACCGCCTGAACCTCCGGCTGGTCGACCTGTTCCGGGAGGTCCGCCTGCTGGTCACGCCGACGACGGCAGCAGCTGCCCCGCCTCGGGAACTGGCGGGCGCGGCGATGATCAATGGCGTGGAGGACATCAACTGGGTGAAGTTCACCTACCCCTTCAACATGACCCGGTCGCCGGCCGCCACCGTCTGCGTGGGGAGGACGGCGGCGGGCATCCCTGTCGGCCTCCAGCTCATCGGCCCCCAACACGGCGACCTGGTGGTCATCCGGACGGCGGCCGCCCTGGAGGCGGCCCTGGGGTTCGACGAGGTGGCGCCGGTGGGCTGAGGGGCGGGTCGCCCGGTCAGCCCAGGCCGGTCAGCCCAGGCCGGTCCAGTTCGGGAAGATGCCGCCGGCCCCGCCTGGCCGGCCCGGGACGCCGCCGCCGATCGCGGCAGGCAGATGCACGGACGGGATGGTGGCCGCCGGGGACCCGGGCGGGACGTCGATCCCGGGGCGCCGGACGGCCGGCATGACTGGCGTGCTGGTGACGACGACCGTGGGCACGGCCGCCATGGCCACCACCGGCCGATTGAGGCGGTGGTTGCCGGTCGACCCGAAGAAGCTGGCGTCGCCGAGCGAGAAGACGCCCCCGTCGGCTGCCACCAGCCAGTAGCCGCCACCAGCGGGCGTGGATGTCATACCGACGATCGGTGCGTTGAGCGGCTTGCCGCCCATCGACCCGTGGTAGCCGGCGTCGCCGAAGGCGAAGACGCCGCCGTCCGAGGCGACCAGCCAGTAGCCACCACCGTCGGGGGTGGCCGCCATACCGACGATCGGCTTGTTGAGCGGCTTGCCGCCCATCGACCCGTGGTAGCCGGCGTCGCCGAAGGCGAAGACACCGCCGTCCGAGGCGACCAGCCAGTAGCCGCCACCGTCGGGAGTGGTCGCCATACCGACGATCGGCTTGTTGAGCGGCTTGCCGCCCATCGACCCGTGGTAGCCGGCGTCCCCGAAGGCGAAGACGCCGCCGTCCGAGGCGACCAGCCAGTAGCCGCCGCCGTCGGAGGTGGCCGCCATACCCACCACCGGCTTGTTGAGCGGCGTTGCGCCCATCGACCCGTGGTAGGCGGCGTCGCCGAACGAGAAGACGCCGCCGTCCGAGGCGACCAGCCAGTATCCGTTGCCGTCCGGGGCGGCCGCCATGCCCACCACCGGCTTGTTGAGCGGCGTTGCGCCCATCGACCCGTGGTAGCCGGCGGCACCGAAGGCGAACGTCCCCCCGTCCCCTCCGGCCAGCCAGTACCCGGTGCCCGACGGGAACCCCATCCCCTCTCCCTCGATCAGGTTCGCGACGCCGACCGTCGGTGACGTGTCGTAGGCGCCACCGACGGCGCCGCAGGTCGTCGGAGCAAGGCACGAGACGCTCAGGAGCTCGTTGGCGGCGTAGCCGATGCTCTGGCTGGGCACGACCGACCACGTTCCCCCCGACAACGATGCGGCCTGCGCCAGCCTGGCACCGACAGTGATCCCCATGCCGACCACCGTGCACGATGTGGCGGACACGCACGAGATGCCGAGCAGGTTCCCCTGGGTGGCGGGTCCGGCGCTCGCCGTCCAGGTGCCTCCGGAGAGCGTCTCGACCAACGAGGACGGGCTACCCGTGTTGGCCTGGTAGCCCACGGCCACGCACGCACCGGCAGCCGGGCAGGAGACGGAACGGAGGCTGTCGGAGGTGCCGGGTTCGGGCACGGTGGCCACCGACCAGACGCCGCCGGACGACTGGAGCACCAGGGCCTTGATGTTGCCGGTCGAGTCGTAGTAGTTGCCGACCGCCGTGCAGGCCGCCGTCGACACCGGGCACGAGACTCCCGTGAGGTAGTTGCCGCTGGCGGCAGGGAAGCCAGGCGCCGACACCACCGACCAGGTGCCCGAGGAGAGCGCCTCGACGAGTACCTGGTTGCTCGAGGTGCCCGTCAGGTCGCCCACGGCCACGCACGTGCCTGCGGACGGGCAGGAGACCGCGGACAGATCGTTGTAGCTCGATCCCGGCGACGGTGTGGTCATGATCGACCACGAGCTGCCGTCCCACTGCTCCGCCAACGTTTGGCTGCCCGAACTGGCGTCCCATGTTCCCACCGCGATGCACGACGTGTCCGACGTACAGGAGACGCCGATCAGGTCGCCACCGTTGACCGCACCGGTCGGGATGGGGACAGGTAGGGCCGTCCACCGACCGCCGGCGAAGAGCGTGGCCGTCGGGTGCACGTTCTGCGAGCCGGTGACACCTTCGATGCCCACGGTCATGCACCAGGTCGTCGACGCGCAGGAGATCCCGGCCTGCTCGGCGAGCGACGCCCGTAGGTTCGGCGCGGGTACCACCGACCAGCCGGTGCCGGACTGGGCGAGCACCAGGTTCTGGTCATTGGTTCCCGAGTAGGCATAGCCGACGGTCGTACACGCTGCTGCCGGGCACGACACACCGGAGAGGGAGGACGATCCGCTACTGGTGTTCGGAACGGCGTCGATCGTCCAGGTGCCGCCGGTCAGGCGCTGCACTTCGGGGATGGTCTGTGACCCGGACGCGCCGTAGCCCACGGCGGTGCAGGAGGTGGCGGACAGGCAACTGACGGCCTGCAGGGCGTTGGTCCCCGATGCCGTGTCCGGGCTGGCGGTCACGGTCCAGGTGCCACCGGCCAGCGTTTCGATCAGGGTCTGGCCGACCGAGCTGCCTGTCTGCTGGCCGACGGCGACGCACGATCCCGCCGACGGGCACGACACACCGAAGAGGTAGTTGGCGCCCGATCCCGGGTCGGGGCTGGCGGTCACCGACCAGGTGCCTCCCGACAGTGTCTCGATCAGCGTCGTTTCCCCCGCGCTCGAGGAGCTGGAGCCCACGGCCACGCACGAACCGACTGTGGTACACGACACGCCGTCGAGAAAGTTGCCCGTGGTCCCGGGGTCGGGCGTCGGCGCCGGCGTCCACCGACCACCGGCGAAGGTCCCGGCCACGGTCACCTCGGTGCCGCCGCTCGAGGCGGAACCGACGGCCACGCACGATCCTACGGTCGGGCACGACACCGACGTCAGGTGCAGGTAGGTGCTGCCGGGGGCCGGCACCACGGTGGCGTGCCACACATCGCCGGACTGCATCTCGATCAGACCTTCTGTGCCCGTTCCGCCCACGGCCACGCACGAACCGACCGCGGGACAGGACACGCCCGTGAGGTTGCCCCCACCCGTGCCGGCCGGCACCGGTACCGGTACCGCAGACCACGACGTTCCGGCACCGTCGAGGATCACCGGCTGGCCGGAGGTGCCGTTGTTCGCTCCACCTACGGCCACGCACGAGCCGGCGGCAGGGCACGACACGCTGGCCAACGAGTTGTAGCGCTCGACCAGGGGGGAGGGGGGCTGCGGTGAGACGGTGAAGCCGGTTGGGGAACCGGTTGCCGCCACGGCCGGCTGGTCCCCGATCGTCAGGCTGCCGGCGAACGCTCCCAGCACCGGGATGATCGCGGTGGCGACCACTGCGACGTGCCGGTGGAACCTACGGCGTGCCATACCAGTGGGGCGGACGTTCATGCATCGCTCCGTTCGCGGACGGCGGTCGATCGACCGCGTCGGGTACGCGTTCTAGAACTTAGACCAGAGCCGGGGCAGATGCCGGAGACCCGCTCGGAGCGCCCGGAGCGCCCGGAGCGTCCGGCGCGTCCGGTGGCGCGGTCAGCCGGTCGAGCCGCGGTAGGAGGCGTTGCCAAAGGTGAAGATGCCGCCATCGGACGCCACCAGCCAGTAGCCGCCGCCGTCGGGGGTGGTGGCCATGCCGACGATCGGCTTGTTCAGCGTGAGCGCACCGGTGGAGCCGTGGAAGACGGCATCGCCGAACGAGAAGATCCCCCCGTCGGACGCCACCAGCCAGTAGCCCCTGCCGTCGGCGGTGGTGGCCATGCCCACCACGGGCTTGTTCAGCGTGAGCGCGCCGGTCGAACCGTGGAAGACGGCATCGCCGAACGAGAAGATCCCCCCGTCGGACGCCACCAGCCAGTAGCCCCTGCCGTCGGCGGTGGTGGCCATCCCCACTACGGGCTTGTTCAGGCGCAGTGCACCGGTCGAGC
>JAJZDI010000002.1:0-233132 GCA_021806045.1 Actinomycetes bacterium | reverse complement strand
CCGTGGAAGACGGCATCGCCGAACGAGAAGATCCCCCCGTCGGACGCCACCAGCCAGTAGCCCCTGCCGTCGGCGGTGGTGGCCATCCCCACTACGGGCTTGTTCAGGCGCAGTGCACCGGTCGAGCCGTGGAAGACGGCATCGCCGAACGAGAAGATCCCCCCGTCCGACGCCACCAGCCAGTAGCCGCCGCCGTCCGCGGTGCGGGCCATGCCGACGATCGGCTTGTTCAGGTGCAGTGCTCCGGTCGAACCGTGGAAGACGGCGTCGCCGAAGGAGAAGATGCCTCCGTCCGACGCCACCAGCCAGTAGCCCCTGCCGTCCGCGGTGGCGGCCATGCCGACGATCGGCTGGTTGAGGGAGACGTTGGTGAGGGAGCCGTACGACACCGCGTCGCCGAAGGGGAAGACGTCGCCGTCACTGGTGGTGATCCAGTAGCCGCCGCCGTCCGCGGTGCGGGCCATGCCGACGACCGGTGGCGGGGGAGGGGGGCCGAGGGGGCCGTTGCCGAGGTCGACCACCATGGGCGCGGTGTAGAGCTGCCGGGCGCCGCCGCAGCTGTAGGAGGTGCACGACGGGCTCCAGGCGGAGAACACGAGCCACCAGTGGCCCGACGTGTCGGTGAACGCCGATGCCGCTCCCGGCCCCGCCGCGGGGCCGAAGGACGTGAGGAAGGGTTGTGACAGCGGCTGCGTACACGGCCCGGCTGGCGACGAACAGACGGCCATGCCCTCCGAGTACCCCGACGAGTCCCACACGCCGGCCGCGAAGTAGAGGAGGAACGTCCCCCCTGCGTCCACCATGTCGGGGTTCTCGATGGTGGACTGCCACGGGTAGGCGACGGTGTTCTGGGTGACGAGGCTGGTCGGCGGGGCGGAGAACGAGCGCATGTCGGGCGCCAGGGGTGCCGACCACAGTTGGGCCGATGCCGCCAGCGAGCCGTCGTCCGACTTCCACGTGAGCCAGATCTGACCGGAGATCGGGTCGACCATGGGGCTCGGGTCGACGGAGCCGCCCAGGGACAGCTGGCACTCGAACGGTCCGGTCGACGTGTCGGTGAACGGCCCGGCCGGTGACGATGCAGTCGCCACGGACAGGCAACTGTGGCCGAGGGCGGGATCGTAGGCGTCGTAGTAGAGGTACCAGGCGCCCGAACGCTCGATGACCCCGGGCGACGTCTGGGTGTTGGTCTGCTCCCACGCCGGGGGGGAGGGGAGGGCGGTCGAGGCGTAGGGGAGACCGTTCACGGTCCGCCACCCCGATGCGGGGGTGCCGGACGTGTCGATGAGCACGCCGATGTGGTTTCCCCATGTCGTGCCGGTCGTGTACGCGTAGTAGGTCGAGCCTGCCCGCACGACGTCGGGGTCGGGTGCGTCGGCCGCGTAGGTGGGGCCGCCGGGCAGGGTGAGGGTGACGGAGGGTCCGGCGGTGTGGGGCGCCACCAGGGCGGCGGCGGGCACCGGCGCGGTCCCGCCGAGTCCAGCGATCATGGCCGTCATCGCCGTGGCGCCAGTGGCGACGCGCGCGGCCAGCGCGCCCCGTGCCCGGCTGCGTGCCGTCGCGCTCCCCACCCCCTCGGTCATGGAGACCGATTCTGCTCCAGGCCGGGACAGCGGGCAATGGGGTGGTGGAGCGTGCCCGGTCCAGGTCGGCTCGGGTCAGCTCGGGAGGCGGGCCCGCTTGGCATCGTCCGCCGCCCGCCAGCAGTACCAGGCGACCAGCGATCGGTAGGGGCGGTAGGGATCGCCGTGGCGTGTGAGGGCACCGGGGGTGGGCGGCCCGCCCAGCCCCCAGGCCGCCCCGTAGCCGGCCCGCACGCCGAAGTCGCCCACCGGCCAGACGTCGAGACGCCCCAGGGTAAAGAGAAGGAACATCTCCGCCGTCCAGGTGCCGATGCCCCGGACGCGGGTGAGGTGCTCGACGACCTCGTCGTCGGCCAGGCGACCGATGCGCTCCAGGCGGATCTCGCCAGTCTCCACCCGGACTGACAGGTCGAGGAGGGACACGGCCTTGGCCGAGCTCACCCCGCACGCCCGCAGGCCGTCGAACCCGAGCGCGACCAGTGGCGCGGGGGCCAGCGATCCGCCGACGGCGTCGACCACCCGACGGTGGATGGCGGCCGCGGCCGAGCCGGCCAGCTGTTGGTAGAGGACGGAGCGGGCGAGCGCGGGGAACCGGTCGCCGGTGGGTCGTGGGCGGGGGATCCGTGGTGGCCCGTGGCGCTCCAGCAGCCCGGCGATGACCGGCTCCCGATCGGCCAGCTCGCGGGCGGCAGCGGTGACGTCGGCGCGGACCATGGTGGGGCGATGGTAGGCGGGTAACGCACGGGATCGCTCCCCGCTTCGGGTCGCCGGCGGCCGGCACGCTACGATGGCGCCCTGCCGCCGGTCCTTCCGGGGGTTTCAGGGCGTTTAGCTCAGTTGGTTAGAGCGCAGCCTTCACACGGCTGAGGTCGGAGGTTCGAGTCCTCTAGCGCCCACCACCATGGCGGTGCGCGAACCGCCATGGGCACGAGAGCTCAGTCACGCTGAGGAGCGCCCGGAGGTTCAGCCCCGCGTCCGGGCTGTGGCTTGAGGGCCTCGCCGGGCAGAACGGCCAGGCCTCGGGACACGAGGTCGCGCACGTCACAGCTGACGAGTTGGCCAGCCGAATGTCGAGCGGCCGCAACGTAGGCGGCGTCGTACACCGAGATCCCGTGTTCATCGGCAATGCCGGCGGCCGCTTCCAGCAGGGACTCATCAGCGCGGACCAGGCCGCCGTCATCGGCCACCGCGGAGACACGACTCCGAAGTCGACCTGCCGCCGAGTCGTCACGCCAGGACCTCGTGGCCACGTTGGTGACCTCGTAGTAGACCAGATCCAGAGAGGCCAGGGGGTCGTCGCCCTCGAGGAGGTGGCGTGCGTCTCGATGATGCTCGTCGTCCGGGTCCTCGCTCGCCAGCAGGACGCTGGCATCCAGAATCCACACGATCAACGCGTGGGCCTGTTGGCCTTCACCTGTTCGGCGACACGACCCCCGTGGCCGGTGACGGGCCCGCCCTCGGCGTCGATCTCGGCCATCCGCTCGGAGCGGCGAACGCTCCGCTGCCGCAAGGTCTGCTCGGCGAGCTCCCGAAGGTAGCCACTTCTCGTCGTTCCGCGACGAGCGGCCTCGGTGTCAACGGCCCGGAGCAGGTCATCGGGGAGGGAAACCATCACCTTTGCCACTGGCGCAGTATACCCGGTGTTGCCAATCCCCTTCGAGCGCGAAGTACGAAACGGGCGAATGCGATGGGGCGGCTCGGCCGTCGATGACCGGCATCGAATCGAGCGATCCGGAACGATCTCATCGGAGAGCGAGGACGGGACCGCCGACGGCAGGGAGCCGGTTCGTATTCCGCGACCCGAGGTCCATCCTGGGGGAGGCCGGCTCTCCTGATTCGAACTGCCAGCCGTCAGCAGCTGAGCGCGTAGCTGATCGCCGAGCAGACCCTTTCCATGGTGTCGGCCAATTTGTCCAACGGGACCGGTGAGTGATGCCTGCACGACAGTGTGAAGACCGTCACAATTCATGACCGACGGTCGGACCAGTCCGACCTCGCCGTGGTCGATGTCGACTTCTGCAGCGAGACCACGAATGGTGGTGGTCACTTCTGCCACCGTCACGAGGCTGCGTGCGTCGAACACCTCGGTTCGGGTCAACAGCAGGACGGGCCGCTTCTTCTGACCAACTTCGACCAACCAGACTTCGCCGCGTCTCAACCCTCACCCCATGCTTCAGCCTCGGTCCACGAAGGGTCCGGCACCTTGCGGCCGCGGAGGTGATGTCCAGCGAGCAGGCGTTGGACCTGACGGGCGCGGGCCACATGGGTCGACGTGGTCTCGACGAGCTCCGTGACGGACAGCGCTGCCGACGGGCCGTCCCATTCGGCGGCATGACGAGCAGACGAGCCCACGTCGAGAACGGACACGACCCCAGCAGGCGTCCACCATGTCCTGGGACATGGCGTCCGCCACGCCATGGTGCGGAACACGCCAGCGCCCACAAGTTCGTACGTGGACGACCCGGGATCGACTGCCGCTGACGTGGGTGTCGACATCGAGTTGTCACGGAAACGACACGTTCCGTTCACGCGGGGTGTAGGTTCGGGCTCGGCGCTCGGGACCCTTCCGGACGCCGACAGTCGAGGTCCGGACGGGCCAGAGGGAACAACGCGATGGGACGCCTCGTCGTCGCCGAGCCGATCTTCACGGCGGTGAGGTGCCCGGAGCGCACCGTGTGGCCGCGGACGGACACGACCCACCAGGCATGTACCTACGACCAGGGGGAGTTGCAGTGAGACTGAGACTGACGAGTCGGAAGGCGATCGGGGCGATGGTGCTCATGGGCGGCGTGATCGCGTCGGCCTGCAGCAGCAGCAGCACGTCATCGAGCACCACCGCCGCATCGGGTGGTTCCTCCAACACCCCGAACATCACGGCGACGTCGTTCACCAACGATTTCTCGGTGATGACCCAGCTGAAGAGCCTGGCAGCGGAGGGCAAGGGGAAGATCGCCGTGATCCTGCCGGACACGGTCTCCTCGGCCCGCTACACCCAGTTCGACGCTCCCTACCTCCAGGAGTCGTTCACCAAGGCGGGCCTGTCGTCGTCGGACTTCATCATCCAGAACGCCCAGGGCAGCGACTCGACCCAGCTGACCGACGCCCAGTCGGACATCACCGCCGGTGCCAGCGTGCTGGTCGTCGACCCGCTCGACTCGGGCACCGGGACGGCCATCGAGAACTACGCCAAGCAGCACGGCGTGCCGGTCATCGACTACGACCGCCTCACCCTCGGCGGCACCCGTGACTACTACGTCAGCTTCAACAACGTGGAGGTCGGGAAGCTGATCGGCCAGGGCATGGTCAGCTGCGTCGCCGCCTGGCACGTCACCAAGCCGAACATGATCGTCATGACCGGCTCGCCCACCGACAACAACGCCACCCTCTTCGCCCAGGGCTACAACGGGGTCCTCGATCCCAAGTTCGCCTCGGCGGGCTGGGTGAAGGCGGCCACACCGGCCGGGACGTGGACGCCGGCGACGGCACTCACCGAGTTCCAGCAGGCCTACGCCGCCCATCCGGGTGTCAACTCGGCCCTCGTGCCCAACGACGAGAACGCGGCGCCGATCATCCAGTGGCTGCAGGGCCAGGGTGTGAAGCCGCAGACCTTCCCCATCACCGGCCAGGACGCCACCACCGTCGGCCTGCAGAACATCCTCTCGGGCTACCAGTGCGGCACCGCCTACAAGCCGATCTACCTGGAGGCCCAGGCGGCAGCGACGCTGGCCCTGTACCTGCGGGCCGGGAAGACCCCGCCGGCGGGACTGGTGAACGGCACCACGCAGGACACGACGGCCAACGTGGCCGTGAAGTCGGTCCTCCTCACCCCGGAGTGGGTCACCGCCCAGACGATGGAGTCCACCGTCATCAAGGACAAGTTCGTCACCCCGGCTGAGCTGTGCACCTCGGCGTTCGCTGCCGACTGCACCAAGTACGGCATCAGCTGATCCGAGTGGCCCCCCACGATCTGGGCTACCCTCCGCAGCGATGACTGTCGTTGCGGAGGGTAGGCCCGGGGGGGCGCCGGCTGCGGAGGGTGCGCCCCTCCTCCAGCTGCGGGGCATCTCCAAGAGCTTCGGGGCCGTCCAGGCCCTGGTCCACGTCGATCTCGATGTCCCCGCCGGTCAGGTCACCGCGCTGGTCGGCGACAACGGCGCCGGCAAATCGACCCTGATCAAGACCATCTCGGGCATCTGGGCGCCCACCTCGGGTGAGATCCGCTGGTGCGGCGAGCCGGTGTCGATCCGCAGCCCTCGGGAGGCCGACGACCTGGGGATCGCCACCGTGTACCAGGACCTCGCCCTCTGCGACAACCTGGACATCGTCCAGAACATGTACCTGGGCCACGAGATCCTCTCCAAGCGTCTCCTCGATGAGAACCGCATGGAGCTGACGGCCAAGCAGACCCTCGCCGACCTGTCGGTCACCACCGTCCAGTCGGTCCGCCAACCGGTGGGCTCGCTGTCGGGTGGTCAGCGCCAGTCGGTGGCCGTCGCCCGTGCCGTCATGCGCGACGCCAAGCTGGTGATCATGGACGAGCCCACGGCCGCACTGGGCGTGTCCCAGACCGCCCAGGTCCTCGACCTCATCAAGCGGCTGGCCGAGCGGGGGATCGCCGTCATCGTGATCTCCCACAACCTGTCCGACGTCTTCGCCGTGGCCGACCGTCTGGCCGTCCTCTACCTCGGGCGGTTGGTCGACAGCGGGCCGATCACCGACTACGACACCCAGCGGGCGGTCGAGCTGATCACCACTGGCGCCGCCAACGGCAACGGCGCCCCGACGAACGGCCGGGGACACCACCCGGGCACGGGGGAGTGACGATGGCTTCCGTGGACACACCGACCCCGTCCGAGCCGGTGACCGGCGCGGTCGCAGACGGCGAGGTGCCCCTCGAGGTCGCCGCATCGGCACCGGTGCTGGCCACCACCCTCGGCGGCTACCTGCGGGCCTGGTTGAAGCGGATGCGAAGCGGTGAGAGCGGTGTGCTGCCCGTGGTGGGTGGCCTCATCATCCTCACCGTCATCTTCCAGACCCAGAGCTCGGTCTTCCTGTCGGCCGGGAACATCACCAACCTCCTGATACAGGGATCGACGTTCGTCGTCCTGGGTATGGCCGAGGTGTGGCTGCTGGTGCTGGGCGAGATCGACCTGTCCGTCGGGTACGTGAGCGCCATCGGGGCGGCCATCACCGCCATCATGATCGGTCCGCCCCATCCACTCCCGCTGTGGTTCGCCATGCCGGTGGGGGTCGTCGTCACCGGCGCCGTGGGCGCGCTGTGGGGAACGCTGGTGATCCGGCTGAGGCTACCGTCGTTCGTCGTCACCCTGGCCGGTCTGCTCGGCGGCGAAGGCGTGCTCATCTGGCTGGTCAATGGGAACGGCACCGGTGGGACGATCCGGATCGAGAACAACGTGTTTCTGGACCTGACCAGCGGGAACCTGAGCCTGGCGGCCGGGTGGATCGTGACCATCGCCGCCGTGGTCGTCTTCGGCGGGTTGATCTTCCTGCGGGACCGGAGCCGGCGCCGGAGCGGCCTGGTGGCGGCCCCCCTGGTGGTGACGTTGGCCAAGATCGTCGGTCTGGCCGCCGCCGGCGTGGCGCTGGTGCTGGTGTGCAACACCAACCGCGGTGAGCTGGTGACCCTCCAGGGCATCCCCTACGCCGTCGTCATCGTGATCGCCCTGGTGGTGCTCACCTCGTTCATGCTCGATCGCACCCGGTTCGGCCGCTACCTCTACGCCATCGGCGCCAACGCCGAGGCGGCCCGCCGGTCCGGCGTGAGCCTGGGGTGGAACCGGCTGTGGGCCTTCGTGCTGACCGGCGTCACCGCGGGTATCGGCGGGATGCTCTACGCGGCACGGCTGGGTTCGGTGTCCAACAACGTCGACGGCGGCACCCTGGTCCTCTACGCGGTGGCCGCCGCCGTGATCGGCGGTGCCAGCCTGTTCGGCGGGCGGGGCAAGATGGTCCACGCGCTCCTGGGCGGCATCGTCATCGCCACCATCTACAACGGCATGGGGCTCATCGGGCTGGCCGCTGACTACCAGTACATGATCACCGCTCTGGTCCTGCTGGCCGCCGTCACCGTCGACGCCCTGGCCCGGCGGGGCCGCACCACCAGCTGAGGGGTCGGGCCGGCCCGAGGGGGCCGGTCACGCCGAGCAGCGGTTGGGGCCCTCCTCCAGGTAGGCGAGGGCGGCGCTGGGGAGGGACACACGGCCCATGTTGGCCGTGATGATCTGCTGGTAGTGGGGCGGGCGCTCGGTGGCCCGGGCCGCGGCCCAGGCGACGAACGCCTCCTCGTCGAGGGCGAGCGGCGCGAGCGTCGCCCGCAGGTGCCCGACGGTGGCGGCCACCGGTTCGTCGGTGCGCACCGGCACCTGGTCCCCGTAGTGGGCGGGCAGCACGAGGACGTCGTCCTCCAGTGTGAGGACACGCTGGGACAGGGAGCGGTAGAGGTTGCGGGCGAACTCCTCGGCCCGGTCGGCCAGGTCGGGGCGCCCCACGCCGTCCACGAACAGCGTGTCGCCGCTGAGCACCACCGAACCGCTCACCACGTACACGGTGGACCCGAGGGTGTGGCCGGGCGTGTGCAGGGTGGCGACAGAGACTTCGGTGCCGCCCGACAAGGTGAAGGACTCGCCGTCACCGAGGGGTTGGTAGTCGAAGTCGAAGGTGTCGGCCGGGTTGAGGTGGAGAGAGGCGCCCGCCAGCTCGGCCAGGTCGCGGGCACCGCTCAGGTGGTCGGCGTGCAGGTGGGTGTCGAACACGCGTGTGATCCGCCAGCCGTGGGCGGCGGCCACCTCGAAGTACCGGTCGACGTCGAGCGACGGGTCCACGACGACGGCCTCGTCGCCCGAGCCCACGACGTAGGACAGGCATCCCTTGCCACGCCGGCGAACCTGGACCACGAGCCCGCCGGGGACCTCGACGGTCGCGGTGTCGTAGAGCTGGCCCCAGGCGCTCATCCCGCCCACCAGGTTGGCCACGTCGATGCCGGCGGACGCCAGCACGGACGCGGCCACACCCGACCGGTTGCCGCTGGCGCACAGGGCGATCACGCGCCGGTCACGGGGGACCTCGTCCATGCGCGCCTGGAGCTGTCCGAGGGGGATGTTGACCACACCGGGGATGGCCCAGGTGGCGACCTCCTCCGGTTCGCGTACGTCGAGGAGGAACGGGGGCTCGTCCTTCGACAGCTCCCGGGCCACGATCTCGGCGGTGACGTCTGCGTACATGGTCCGGCGACCTCCCTGTCTGGCACCACCGGTGCAGTGCCTGTCCGTCGGGTTCCGCCACTATACCCCGGGGGGTATCACGACCGTGCGCAGGCCCGTCTGCCCGCCGTGGTTGGCCGACCGGGCGGGCTGTGGTGGAATTCGGTGATGGGAGCGGCTCCGGGACCGGGTGGGCAGGGCGATGCCGGCCACCGGCACGACGGCCGCCCAGGGAGTGGGGACGTTCGGTCGCTCACCATCGCCCTGGTGCTGATCTGCGCCTTCCTCGTCACCGAGGCGGTGGTCGGGTTCGCGGTGTCGTCGCTGGCTCTCCTGGCCGACGCCGGCCACATGTTGATCGACGCCACCGGGCTTGCCGCCGCCATCGCCGCCGCTCGCCTGGCCCGCCGCCCGGCCGAGGGCAGCTGGACGTTCGGCTACCTGCGGGCCGAAGTGATCTCGGCCGCGTTCAACGGGGTGACCCTGGTCGTGGTGGCGGCGATCATCGGGGTGGAGGCGATCCGGCGCCTGGTGACGCCGGCATCGACCGGCGGCGGCGCCATGGTCGTGGTGGCCGTGGCCGGGGTGGGGGTCAACCTGGTCGCCACCTGGATCCTGGCCGGGGCCGACCGGTCGAACCTCAACGTGGAGGGGGCCTTCCGCCACATCCTGACCGACCTCTTCGGCTTCGGTGCCACCGCCGTGGCCGGCGTGGTCATCCTCGCTACCCGCTTCGACCGGGCCGACCCCATCGCGTCGCTCGCCGTCGTCGCCGTCATGACGGCCACCGCCGTGCGGCTGCTCGGGGCATCGGGCCGGGTCCTGCTCGAGGCGGCACCCGAGGACATCGACCTGGACGACGTCCGCTCCCACCTCCTTGACGCCGAGCACGTGGTGGACGTGCACGATCTCCACGTGTGGGCCGTGTCGAGCGGTCTCCCGACGCTGTCGGCCCACGTGGTGGTGACGGACGGCTGCTTCGAGTCGGGTCACGCCCCCCGGGTGCTCGACGAGCTCCAGGCGTGCGTGTCCGGTCACTTCGACGTCGAGCACTCGACGTTCCAGCTGGAGGCGGACGCCCACCGCGAGCACGAGCCGGGGACACACGGCTGAGCGGTACGGACAGCTGAGGGGTACGCGAGCCCAGGGGAGTCCGTTCGGGCACGGATCCCCCGGGTCGGCCGGGGGAGGATGGGGACATGCGCGATGGCCATGGCGACCACGTGGCCGGCGATGTGGCCGGCGATGTTCCCGGCGATGCGCCCGGGATCGACGACGTTCCCTCCGGGGGCGGCTGGTGGCGGGCGCGGCGAGGCACGATCGTGGTCCTGGTGGCGGCGGCGGTGCTGGTCGTCGCCGTAGCGAGCGCGATGGTGGCACGCTCGGGTGGTCCCGCCGGTCATCACGCTTCGCGGGCGATCACCGGTGGGTCGACCTCCACGTCCGGCCCCCGGGGACGGGGGAGCCTTCCCCGGGGACGGGAGGTTTCCCTCAAGGTGGCGGGTGACGTGGCTGTGGGCCCGGATGGGGCCCTCTACGTAGCCGCTCCGGCGCAGCACGAGATCGTCGTCCGACGCACCGACGGACGCTTTGCCGTGGTGGCCGGTGACGGCACCGCGGGGGTCACGGGCGACGGCGGACCGGCCCTCCGTGCCGAGCTCGAGTCGCCGTACGACCTCACGTTCGGCTCCGACGGTTCGCTGTGGTTCGTCGACCTGGGCCGGGTGCGGGTAGTGGACGTGGCCGGGACGATCCGGATCGTCGCGGGCGACGGGGTCGGCGCTGGCGACGTGTCCGGTACCCCGTCCGTCCGCCTGGTGGCGGATGGGGCCGTCGCCCGTACGACCTCGCTGGGCGCCGGGCCGCACATCGCACTCGCCCCGGACGGGCAGCTCTACCTGGCCACCACCGAGCAGTTGCTGCGTCTCACCCCGACCGGCCGCCTGCAGGTCGTGGAAGCCCGGCAGGCGACCTTCCCCGAGCTTCCCCACGTGCTCGGCGAGTTCGGCCCTCTGGCTGTCGACGGGGCGGGCAACATCGACGTGGCGGGTGTCAACGGTTGGGGGGTGTGGCGGGTGTCGCCAGGCGGAACGGCGCAGTACCTGGGCCAGGCCCGGCGGAGCGGCGGTGCGTACGCGCAGCTCGTACGGGCCCCGGACGGCGGTGTCTACGTCGAATCCGGTTCCTCCATCCTCCGGCTGGGGCGCAGCGGGCTCGTCCCCAGCTCCGGGGTGACCGCTCCCGTGGCAGGCGAGTACTTCTTCATGTCGTCGTTCGCCATTGCTCGCGATGGGACCATCTACGCGAGCGAGCTGCCGGGAGGCGGCGCGTTCGAGGCACACCAGCAGCTCGTCGCCATCAGGGGCCATCGGGTGACAGTGCTGTGGCAGCAGTAGCACGCATCGACCGGTTCGTGCCTCGACCGGAGACGTCTGCGCTGTTCGACTGTCCCATTCCGAGCCGGGATGAGGCAAGAGGAGGGCGCCGGACGCCGACTCTGGCGCCTGGGCTCGGCGGCCACGCAACGAGGTGCGCTGATGTTCGGAGCGGCTCACGATCGAGCGCCGCACCGGCGACCGTCAAGTTGTATTGATGGAAAATGGATCCGGTCATCCTGGTGAGCGCCCGCACGCACGGGGTGGCCGACGACGACATGCTGCACACGTACCGCCACCCCATCCGGGTCTTCGAGTTCGACGACCTGACCATGCTGATCGGACCTGAAGCTGCCGGCCGCCTTCTCGAGGTCGGCACCGCTACCGCGGAGGGCATCGAGTTCATCGTCCACGCCATGCCGGTCCACCAGAAGTCCCTGAGGTGATCTGATGCCACGCTCGATACAAGAGATCCTCGACCATGCCGACGAGATTGCCAAGCGCTTCGAGGACTACGAACCCTCACCCGACGACGAGGTCGCGGTGGCTGAACACGTGCTGCGGAGAGCGGCCTTGGCTCGCGCTCGCAGCGAGCGTCAGATGAGCGACGCGGTAGATGCTGCTCGGCGAGCCGGCATCTCCTGGAAGCGCATCGGGGCCGAACTGGGAATCACGGCGCAAGCAGCCCAGCAGCGCTACGGGCCAGTCACGAGGACGGCGTAGAAACGTCCCGCGTCGCTCCGCGTGTGGAAGCGACGCGCCGGGCAGTACAGGTCGACGGCCCGGGGCGCGCCTGATCACCACCGAGCATGGTGGTGGAGCCGCCCACCAGCACATGCCAGCGTGCACGGGGTCGGCCCCGGTCTGCGGCAGCATCGAGGCGGCGTAGCACACTGCTACGGTGTAGCATTGTGCGACAAGGAGGTGGTCATGGTGAAGGCTGCAACGGATCGCCCGACCCGTGTGGCGGCGGACCTGATGGACGCTGCCGCGGTCGAAGGTGCGCGGCAGTCCCGATCGGCCAAGCAGCAACTCGACCACTGGGCTCGCGTCGGCCGCGCCGTGTCCGCACAGACCTCTGCGGCCCGTCGCCGGGTCGAGGCAGCGCTCGCCGGTGAGCTCGACGAGCGGAACCTGACTGCTGAGGAGCAGGTGGTGTTCAACGCGGAGCTGGACACGTCCATCTCGGAGGCGGCCCGGACCATCCGCTTCGGCGAGGTCCTCGCCGCCCGCGGTGTGACCACGGTGGCGCTGGACGAGCACGGTCGACTGATGCGCTACCACCCGGACGGCACCACCAGCCCCCTCGGGTAGCGGACCTGGTGCGCCTCGACCTGGTGGTCGGCCCGAACGGCGCCGGCAAGACGACCTTCGTCGAGCTCGTCCTCGCCCCGCTCCGCCCCGGTGTCACCTTCGTCAACGCCGACGTGATCGCCGCGGCCCGTTGGCCCGACGACCCGAATGGGCACGCCTACGACGCCGCCGCCGTCGCTGCCGCCACCCGGCAAGCGCTGATCGGCGCCCGGGTGCCGTTCATCGCCGAGACAGTGTTCTCACATCCGTCCAAGCTCGACCTCGTCTCCGATGCCCAGGCGGCCGGCTACGTCGTCGCGCTGCACGTGCTCCTCGTGCCCGAGCGCATGTCGGTGCAGCGGGTCGCGCACCGTGTCCTCGCTGGCGGTCACGACGTCCCGGAGGAGAAGATCCGCGGCCGCTACGCCCGACTGTGGCCGCTGGTCGCCGACGCGATCACCCGCGCTGATCTCGCCCATATCTTCGACAACTCCCATATCGACGGGCCGGACGAGGTCGCGATGTTCGCCGGCGGCGTTCCGCTCGGCCCGTGCCGCTGGCCGGACTGGGCGCCAGCCTCACTCACCGACCGCTGGCCGCGTCGGCCAACGGGCGAGGCGGTCTCGCCGCCCCCATAGTGGAGTGCTGGTGCTTCTACTTGCCGCCAGGCCCCGTACCGGCATCGGGCGACGGCGTCCGTCGTGAGGTCACGCCTGGCGATGCAGGAGCTCGCACGGCGACGACAGGGCAGCGTGCGTCGTGTTCGTTCTGCCTGCAGGGGCATGCCGATGGAGGGGCAGGGGTTGCCGGTCCAGGCGGGCGCGCCTCCGCCACGCCTCCTCGTAAGGTCTGCCCATGGGCCGGGTCGAGTGCTGCGGTGGATGCGGTGGCGAGGTCGTGCCCTGCGACGGTCCCCGGCACGCCTACATGCCGGCCCACCCTGGATGCTGGGCCACCATGTGCGCGCTCGAGGATGACCGGCACGCGCTCATGGGTACCGGCGCCGTCACCCTCGTGATGGACCTGGTCGACGCGTATGCGGCCCAGCACCCGGCGAACCCGGACCGGCGCAACCGGCAATCGGTAGCCATCCACCTGATGAGCCTGTGCGCCGGCATCGAACACGGACTGGACGGCGCCGGGCGTCGGAGCCGCATCGGTGGGTGGGCGCACCGCGACTATCCGCTGCTCCAACCGTGGCCGTCGGGCTACGCGGTCACCGTCGCTGATGTGGTGGCCTCGCCCGTCGAGCGGAGGCCGGAGGTCATCGGGCGTATGGCGACGGCCACGTGGGTCGCGTGGTCGGCGCACCACGACACCGTGCGGTCGTGGCTGGCCTCGTCGTGGCGGTGACGGCGACTCGCGCCGCCGGTGCCGGGGTCAGACGCTGATCCCGGCGCTCATCCGCTCGGTCGCCTCGATGTACTCCTCGACCATGGACTGGACGACGTCCCGTGCCCGGCGCACCTGGGTGGCCCGCCCGATCACCTGACCGCACGGATTGAAGTTGACGTCGCGGGCTGCCTCCGGATACCGGTGGCCACGGGTCACCGCTTCGATGGCCACCAGCATCTGGAGCGGCATGGGGAGCGGATCGGGGTTGTCGGGCGACTCCCAGGCGTCCGTCCAGTCGTTGCGGAGCATCCGGCACGGCTTGCCGGTGAAGGACCGTGACCGGATGGTGTCGCGGCTGGTGGCGGCCAGGTAGCTGGCCATCTGGCCCGGGGGGATGTCGGCCTCCTCCACGGTGAGCCACAGGGTCCCCGACCACACTCCCTGGGCGCCCATGGCCATGGCCGCCGCCATCTGGCGGCCGCTGCCGATGCCGCCGGCGGCGAGCACGGGGGTGGGAGCCACCGCGTCGATGACCTCCGGCCACAGCACGATCGAGCCGACGTCGCCGGTATGACCGCCGCCCTCGGACCCCTGGCAGATGATGAAGTCGAGCCCGGCCTCCTTGTGGTGCATGGCGTGGCGCACCGAGCCGGCCAGCGCGCCGATCATCAGGCCGGCCGACTGCACCCGTTCCACCACGTCGGGCGGGGGAGTGCCGAGGGCGTTGGCGATGAGGCGCACCTTCGGGTGGCGCAGGGCCACGTCGAGCAGGCCGGCGGCGTGGGCTGCCGTCCACCCCATCATCCCGGACGAGCGCCGCTCGCCGTCGGGGATGTCGGGGACCCCGTGGTCGTCGAGGAGCTGGCGGGCGAACTCGCGGTGGGTGGCGGGCACCATGTCCTGGAGGGTCGACTCCAGCTTGGCCGGGTCCATTTCGTCCATGCCCTCGTACTTGGCCGGGATCACGATGTCGACGCCGTAGGGGTGGTCACCCACGTGCTCGTCGATCCAGCTCAGCTCGACCTCGAGCTGGTCGGGGTCGAAGGCGATGGCGCCGAGGACCCCGATGCCTCCGGCGTTCGACACGGCGGCGACGACGTCTCGGCAGTGGGTGAAGGCGAAGATGGGGAACTCGATGCCGAGCTTCCGGCGGATCTCGGTGTCCATGGTGCTCCTCTCGGGTAGTGCGGTGTCGGTCGGGTGGTCGGGTGGTGCGGTGTCGGTCAGGTGGTCGATGCGGCGGCTGGCTGCCGGCGACCCGTCGGCGCGGGCATGTCCAGCCCCATCAGGGCGGCGAGCCCCTGGACGGCGAGGGCGGTCGGCACCGACCCGGGCTCGGCCCGTTGCTGGAGCTCGAGGCCGGAGAGCAACGCCTTTACCAGCACGGCGAGGTCGTCGGGGTCGACGCCTGGCCGGGCGCCCACCGCCTGGCACCAGCCGGCGAGCTCCCGGGCGCTGCGGCGGCGCCCCTCCGCGGCGCGGGCGGCCAGGGCGGCGGCGACCTCCGGGTCGCGTGCGGCACGGAGCTGGAGCTCGTGCTCGAGGAGGGCCCACCGCTCGGCACCCGGGCCGGCGCCCACGTGCTCCCACACCGCGGCGAGCTGGTCGGCCGGATCGTCGGAGGCGGCCACCTCGGCCGACATCACGGACAGGAAGGAGCGCTTCCACGAGTCGAGGACGGCGAGGACGAGTCCGTGCTTGGACCCGAAGTGGTCGTAGACGGCGCCCGAGGTCCTGTCGGCGGCGTCGGCCACCGCGTCGATCGACACGGCGTCGATCCCCCGGGTGGCGAAGAGCTCGGCGGCAGCCTCGAGCAGGCGCGCCCGGGTGTCCGCCCGGCGCTGCTCCTGCGTGCGTGCCATCGTGCTCCCCCCGGACCGGCGCCCTCCAGCGGTGCCCAGTCCCTACGTACATAGGGAAGCCTAGATATCTTGGGAGCGTTCTGCAATACGCCTGCGCCGGGAATCGCTCGCGCCTCGGGCGCCGGGGCGCGGCGCTGGCGCCACGCGGTGGACCGGGGAGCCCCGGCGTCTAGAGTCGCCCGGAGAGGCGCTCCGTGGAGCGGCGACGATCGGGGAGGACGACATGGACGTGCGCGACAAGCTCTACATCGGTGGCCAGTGGGTCGCACCCGCCGGCACCGGCACGCTCGAGGTGATCGACTCGACGAGCGAAGAGGTGATCGGATCGGTCCCCGAGGGGAGCGCGGAGGACGCCGACCGGGCCGTGCGTGCCGCCCGTGCCGCCTTCGACTCGTGGGCGGCCACCCCGGTGGCCGAGCGGACCGCCTACCTGACCCAGGTGGCGGCCGCCCTGAGCGCCCGCATGGACGATCTGGCCGACCTCATCACCCACGAGGTGGGGATGCCCCTCACCCTCTCCAAGCTCGTGCAGGTCGGCCTGCCGCTGGCCTCCTTCAGCTCGGCTGCCCAGATCGCCGCCGACTTCACCTGGGAGCAGGAGGTCGGCAATTCGCTCATCGTACGTGAGCCCGTGGGCGTGGTTGCCGCCATCACGCCATGGAACTACCCCCTCCACCAGATCGCGGCCAAGGTGGCCCCGGCCCTGGCCGCCGGGTGCACCGTCGTGCTGAAGCCCAGCGAGGTGGCACCCCTCAACGCCTTCGTCCTGGCCGATATCTTCGCCGAGGTCGGGCTGCCGGACGGGGTGTTCAACCTGGTCACCGGGGTGGGGCCGGTGGTGGGCGAGGCCCTGGCCGGCCATCCCGAGGTCGACATGATCTCCTTCACCGGCTCGACCCGTGCCGGGCGCCGGGTGTCGGAGGTGGCGTCCGCGTCGGTCAAGCGGGTGGCCCTCGAGCTCGGCGGCAAGTCGGCCAACATCATCCTGGACGACGCCGACTTCCCGAAGGCGGTGGCCGACGGCGTGGGCAAGTGCTACCTGAACTCGGGCCAGACGTGCAGCGCGCTGACCCGCATGCTGGTGCCCCGCAGCCGCCTGGCCGAGGCGGAGGAGATCGCCCGTGCCACGGCCGAGGTGTTCCAACCGGGCGACCCCTTCGCCGAGGGGACCTTCCTCGGCCCGCTGGTCTCGGCCATGCAGCGCGACCGGGTGCGGAACTACATCGAGAAGGGCGTCGGTGAGGGCGCCCGTCTGGTCACCGGTGGCGCCGAGGCTCCCGAGGGCCTCGACCGGGGCTACTTCGTGGCGCCGACGGTCTTCTCCGACGTCACACCGGACATGACCATCGCCCGCGAGGAGATCTTCGGCCCCGTGCTGGTCATGATGCCCTACGACACGGAGGACGAGGCCGTGGCCATCGCCAACGGCACCGACTACGGCCTGGCCGGCGGCGTGTGGTCCGGTGACCCCGCCCGTGCGGAGCGGGTGGCCCGCCGCATGCGCACGGGCCAGGTCGAGGTGAACGGTGGCGCTTTCAACCCGATGGCGCCGTTCGGCGGCTACAAGCAGTCGGGGAACGGCCGGGAGCTCGGCGCCTTCGGCCTGGAGGAGTTCCTCGAGGTCAAGGCCATCCAGCGCTGACGCCGGCGTGGGGCCGGCCGCCGGCCGGGACGGTCACGTCCCCGGGTCGGCGGTGCGGTCGAGGATCGTCGCGGTGACGACGTCGGCGCACAGGAAGACGATGGCCGCCCACGCCAGGTCGTTGGCCGCCGGCATGTGGGTCGGCCACAGCCCGTTCTCCCCGTAGTGGTAGCGGGCCTGGAGCACGACCACCACGGTGCCCGCCGCTCCGAGCAGGCCCACCGCCGCCCAGCCGAGCAGTGTCCGGCTCCGCGGCAGGACGAGGGCGACGAAGGTCCCGATGGCCACCGCCCCACCCACGACCGGCGGGATGGTGACGGCGGCCGCCACGCCACCGGTCACGACCGCGGCGATCAGTGCCGCCCACACCGGGGCCCGGCGCCCGGACGTGGAGAAGGGCACGGCCAGGGTCGGCGCCCCGGGACCGCCACGTTGTCGCAGGGCGGCGCCGGGCACGGGAACGGGCTGTCGAGCGGGGCGCCGGCGCCGGCCGCCACTGCGGGTCGGGAGGATCCGGCGGAGGGCGAGCCACGACCGGCGGGGGAGGAACCCGACCACGGCGCAGGCGACGATGGCGATGGCGGAGGCGACGAGGGCGACGTCCTCGCTCCCCTGGGGTGTCCAGCGCAACGTCACGACGAGGGCACCCGAGTGGAGTGCGCCGCCGAGGCCGGCAGGGACGACCCGGAACCCGTTGGCGAACCCGTCGACCAGCACCGGGGCACCGAGGGAGCCCGCTCCGGCCACGGAGGCGGTCCAACCGGCGTTCAGGCTCTGGCCGAGGACGAGCTCGAAGGGGGCGGTTGAGGTCGTCACGCCGGTGAGGCGCACGGTCATGGACGTGGCGCTGTGGGCGAGGACCGTGGCCGTCGGCGTGGGCCCGACGGCCGGCGGGGTGAGCATCCCGGTGGCTGACGGTGCCGCCGCCGGCCCGCCGCCGGGTGCCGAGGCGAAGGCCAGTTGGTCGAGGTCCCAGCCGGTGAGGTGCCCCCGCACCGCGGTCAGGGTGTGGGTGCCCGGTCCCAGGTGCAGCCCGGCGGCGTCGGGACCGCACAGCCGCACCTGGAGGGGCTGGCGGGCCAGGGCGGCCGAGGTCGACCCCGAGATCGACACCCACACCGGCGTGCCGTCCACGGCCAACAGGTTGTCCTGGCAGCTGGTGGGCACGTCGACCGGCAGGCTCGGGGCGTGCACCCCGGGGATGCCCACCTCGGCGATGCCGAGCGGCAGGCCGGAGGGGACCTCCGAGTAGTAGTTCACCGTCGTGACCGGTCGCACCGAGTCGACGGTGATGCGGATCTGCCGGCCGGCCAGGGTGGGGAAGGTGACCGGCACATCGACCACCGCCCCGGGGACGGCGCTCTGGGCGATGGGTGGCAGATCGACGGTGCGCGACCGGCCGCCGGCCGTCACGGTGATCCGGGTGGGCACGGTGTGGAGGCCGTCGGCGGCGACCTGCAGATCGAGGTGGTCGAAGGTCACGGGAGCGGCCAGGTCGTACTGGAGCCACGCTCCCACCTGGTGGGAGGTGCCGAACCCGGGCTCCCACAGGGTCGAGGAGTTGCCGTCGATGGTGTTGACGGCACCGGCGGCCACGTCACCGGGCAGGCGCCCGATGGAGAAGGCGACCACGTTCCCGGTCCGGCCGACAAGGCGGTCGATCATGTCGTCGGGGATGAGGGGGTTGATACGGGCCTGACCGGTGAGGGTGAACGTGCGTGCCGTGGGGAGCCAGAACGTCCGGTCGAGGGCCGGCTCCGTGTCGGACCGGGGCGGGTAGCCCGACGCCCGGAGCCGGGTCATCACCAGGGTGAGGGGATCGTGGATCGACGCGGCACCCGCCGCCCGCAGTAGATCCGATGGCATGACCACCGACTCGGTGACGTTCAGGCCGGGGATGCCCACCTCGGCGAAGCCGACCGAGCCGGGGAACGGGCCACGGGCCTTGCCGGCCACGGGGACGGTGGCGTCGACGGTGATGCGGAGCGTGCGGAACGTGCGAGCGGGGAACGAGACGACCTGGCCGGCCGGTGTGCGTGAGGCAGCGCCGAGGGGGACGGTGACCGGGTGGCGGCCATCGAACGTGATGGTGACCCGTGAGATCCACTGGTTGGGCGAACCGGTCTGCGGCTGGACGAGGACCACGTTCCCGACGGTGGTCGGCGACGTCAACGTCGCCTGCCACCACTGGCCGGTGGGACTTCCGGTGAAGTTGGTGAGCCATGCGGTGTCGAGGTTGCCGTCGAGCGCCATCGACGGGCGCTCCTCGGGGAGGTAGGTGAGTGTGCTCCCGTACGAGGAGGCGGTGACCGAAGCGATGCCGGTGAACGCGGTGGTCGACTGGGCGTACGGCGGGGCGTGGGGGAAGAGGTCGACGGGCGAGTTGGCCGGGTTGGACGTGTCGGGACCCTGGGCCAGGGTCTCGGTGAGCCCGGTGTTCTGTTGGAGGGAGTTCCACTGGAACGCCTGCTTGCGGTTCGTGTCGGTCACCACCAGGTAGGGGGAGGCGCCCAGCACGCTGCGGGCTAGCCCGGGCCGGGTGTCGAGGGTGCCGGCGTAGAAGATGGCGGGGTTGCCGGCCAGCAGCCCGACGGCCGAGGCGTTGACGATGCCCGGCGCATCGCCGTCGATGACGAGCGGGTCGACGAGCGGCTCCGTCCGGACGATGGGCCGGGGGTCGGCCACCGTGTAGGAGACGAGCGGGCTCGGCCACACCGGGTCGGGCTGGAGGGCGAGGACGTTCTCGGTCAGGGTGGCGATGTTCGCCACGTTGACCTGCGGCTGGCCGTAGCCGACGGGGTCGGACAGGCCGGGCGGGGTGGTGGCGAACTCGGACGCCAGCACCTGGGGGTTGGGGGTGTTGTAGCGCTCGTAGGCCTGGTCGTACTGGACGAGGACGTCGCCCGCGCTCATGAGGGCGGCCATGGGGGCCAGGGTGGCCAGGTCGGCCGTCCCGTTCTGGAGGGGGGAGTCGATGGCGTGGAGCAGGTCGGCCGTGGGCAGGGAGCCCATGATCTGCTGCTCGTGGGTGACGAAGGGGCGGGTCATGAGGCCCGGGTAGACGGTGTCGATGGTGTCGCCCCACCGGTAGGCGGCGAAGTCGTTCCCCGGAAGGGCGTAGAGGCGGGTGCCGGGATGGGCGGCATTCAGGGCGGTGGCGGCCTGGCGGACGCTGGCCGGCGGCGCGGCCGGCTGGGTGAAGCCGTTGGCGATGATGGCGCCGGTGAGCAGCGGCACGTTGGCACCGGCCACCACGGCCAGAGTGCCCCCGGCCAGGGCCCGGGCCGTCCACCGGGCCCGGGCGGCCACCGCGTCGATCCCGATCCCGAGGAACACGGCCAGCGCCAGCAGGACGAGGGGGGTGGCCCGGTCGGTCGAGCGCATGGCCAGCCCGGCCGTGGTGTCGACCATGAACGCCTTCAGCAGCGAGCCCACGCCGGACGGGTGGGCGTAGGGGTAGGCGCCGACGGACAGGACGGTGCCCACCAGGACCAGCAGGGCGAAGTAGGCCCGGTGGCGCCAGCGGACGGTGACGGCGGCCACGAAGGCGAGGAAGGGAACGGCGAAGCTGGCGGCGACGAGGGCCAGGTTCTGCGTGTAGGCGACCGACGCCTGTGTCCAGCTGCCCAGCCGGTCCGAGCCGTAGAAGTACCAGTACCCGAGGCCCCGGAGGACCTCGGACGCGAGTGACGTGGAGCTGGTGGCCGGGACCGTTTCGGTGTACTTCAGGATGTTGATCCCGTAGGCGGCCTCGATCTGGAGGCCGATGGCCCACCACAGCGAGACGAGCACGGTGAGGATGCCCACCCGCCACGTCACGCCCAGCGCCTGGCGCCAGGTGGCCGACCGGCGCACGAGGACGGCGTAGGGGAGCCACAGGGCGGGGGCGAGGCCCACGTAGAGGATGGAGCTGGCGTTGATCCCGCTGACCAGCGCGACGACGAGGGCGAAGAGCGCGGGGTACCGCCAGCCGCCCCTCCGCAGGGCGAGGATGACGAAGGCGACCATCCACGGCAGCCCGGCCCACGGCAGCAGGATCACCGAGATCCTCCCCGCGTACTGGAGGACGTAGGGGGTGAACATGAAGGCGCCCGCCGCCACCCATCGACCGGGGCCGTCCAGCCGCAGGACGCGCCACAGCAGCAGCATGCCCGTGCCCGCAGCGAAGAGGAGGGTGGCCATCCACAGGCGCTGGGCCACCCACAGGGGGACGTGCAGCTCGGCCGCCACCCAGTAGAAGGGGCCCATGGGTAGGAGGTAGCCGACGTTCTCGTGGGTGACCGTCCCGAGCGCCACGCTCGGGTCCCACATGGACACCGCCTGGCGCAGGTACCGCCCGGGGTCGAGGTAGAGGTAGGTCTTGGTGTCGTCGGCCACCACGCCCGGCTGCGAGAAGAGCATCGGCACCAGGGCGGCGGCCGCCACCACCAGCGTCTCCAGGGCGGTGCGGCCGCGGCGCCGCCGGGGCAGTGCCGGACCAGCGGCCGCCACGGGCTCCACCGGGTGGTCGGCGTCGTCCCCGGGGGGGGACGCGCCGTCGGGGTCGGGAAGGTCGGGAGTCACGGGGAGGTCGGACACGGGCCGTCGGTAGTGTAAACAAGGCCATGACCCATGTGACGTACAGCACCGGGAGCGACGCCTCGGAAGGGGGGCGGCGGCGCCTGACCGGCGAGCGCCCGATGCAGGGAGTGACGCCGGACTCGCTGCTGGCGCTGCACGCGGCCGGCTACGCGGCGGTGCTCGAGCGCCTGGGGGCCGGACCCATGATCGACGTGGGGTGCGGACAGGGCTTCGAGTCGGCCCGGTTCGTCACCGACGACCGCCCCGTCGTGGGGGTCGACTACAGCGCGGAGGCGACCTCGTTCGCCCGTGCCCACTTCGGCGAGTCCGGGCTGCGGGTGGCCCGGATGAACGCGCTGTCGCTGGGGCTCGCCACCGGGTCGTTCCGGTGGGCGTGCTCGTCTCACCTGATCGAGCACTTCGAGCGGCCGGCCGGTCACGTCGCCGAGCTGGCCCGGGTCCTGGCCGACGACGGTACCGCGTACTTCCTCACGCCGAACGCGCCGGCCGACTTCGAGAACCCCTTCCACATCAAGCTGTTCGAGCCGGACGAGCTCGAGGCGCTGCTCCGCCGGTTCTTCTCCGAGGTCACCGTCCAGGGGCTCGACGCCGTCCCCCACGTGAAGGCCGACTTCACCGCACGGCGGGAGCGGGCACAGAAGGTGCTGGCCCTCGACGTCTTCGACCTGCGACACCGCATCCCGCGCTCCTGGTACATCGGGGCCTACACCCGACTGCTCCCGGTGGCCTACCGGATCCTGGCCCGGAGCGACGCCGGCGGCGCCACCGGGATCGACGCGTCGGACTTCTTCGTCACCGACGACCTGGACCGCACCACGATGGTCCTCTTCGCCACCGCGTCGCGGCCCCGCCGAGCCGGCTGAGGCGATCGACCGTGCTGGTCGTGGGGCTCACAGGGGGGATCGGCAGCGGCAAGTCCACGGTGGCCGAGCTGCTGGCCGAGCGGGGCGCGGTGATCGTCGACGCCGACCGGGTGGCCCGCCAGGTGGTCGAGCCGGGGACGCCGGCCCACGCCGCCCTGGTCGAGCGGTTCGGCGCCGGGATCGTGGACGCCAACGGGCGGATCGACCGCCCGGCGCTGGCCGCGGCCGCTTTCAGCGATCCGGCAGCGCTGGCCGACCTCAACGCCATCACCCATCCGGCCATCGGTATCGAGATGGTCCGCCAACGGGACGAGCACGCCGGCACCGACCGGGTGGTGGTGATGGACATCCCCCTGCTCACCGAGGCCCACCGGGAATTGCTGGCGCTGGTGGCCGTGATCGTGGTCGACACCCCGGTCGAGACGGCCCTCCAGCGCCTGGTCGAACTGCGGGGGATGGATCGGGCCGATGCCGAAGCCCGGATGGCGGCCCAGGTCGACCGGGCCACCCGGCTGTCGGTGGCCGACCTGGTCGTGGACAACTCGGGGGACCGGTCCCACCTGGTGGGGGAGGTCGACCGGGTGTGGGCGGCCATCTCCGAACTGGCCCGAACCGCTCCACGCCCCGGCTGACGATCCCGGACCCACGAGGAACCCGATCCGGCGGCGACGCCGGACCGCCGGACGGCCGCCGGTACCATCGGGTCGTGCCACCCTTCGAGGTCGTCTCGCCCTTCCGGCCCGCGGGCGACCAGCCGGCGGCCATCGAGGGCCTGGTCGACGGGGTGCGTTCCGGCGAGCGCTTCCAGACCCTGCTCGGCATCACCGGCTCCGGCAAGACGGCGACGGTGGCGTGGACGATCGAAGCCCTCCAGCGGCCGACCCTCATCATCGAGCCGAACAAGTCGCTGGCCGCCCAGCTGGCCGCCGAGTTGAAGGACCTGTTCCCGAAGAACCGGGTCGAGTACTTCGTCTCCTATTACGACTACTACCAGCCGGAGGCGTACGTCCCGTCGTCGGACACGTACATCGAGAAGGACTCGTCGATCAACGACGAGATCGACCGCCTGCGCCACGCGACCACGTCGTCGCTGCTCCTTCGCCCGGACACCGTGGTGGTGGCCTCAGTGTCGTGCATCTACGGGTTGGGCTCACCCGACGAGTACCGGGACCGCATCGCCGTGCTCCGCCCCGGCGAGGCCCACGATCAGCGGGCCCTGCTGCGCCGCCTGGTCGACATGCAGTACTCGCGTAATGACGTCGCCCTGTCCCGGGGCCAGTTCCGGGCCCGGGGCGACACGCTCGAGATCCACCCGGCCTACGAGGATCACGCCGTGCGCATCGAGTTCTTCGGCGACACCGTCGAGCGGATCCGCCCGTTCGACGTGATGACCGGGGAGATCGGCGACGAGCTGGACGAGCTGGTGGTGTTCGCCTCCACCCACTACGGGGTGGGCGACGACACCATGCAGCGGGCCATCGGCTCCATCGAGGCGGAGCTACAGGAGCGGCTCGGCGAGCTGGAGTCGACCGGCCGCCTGCTCGAGGCCCAGCGGCTGCGCATGCGGACCGAGTACGACCTGGAGATGCTGGCCGAGACGGGCGTCTGTGCCGGGATCGAGAACTACAGCCGGCACCTGGACGGACGCCGCCCCGGCGAGGCCCCCCACACCCTGCTCGACTTCTTTCCCGACGACTTCCTCGTGGTGCTGGACGAGAGCCACGTGGCCATCCCCCAGCTGCGGGGCCAGTACGCGGGGGACCGGTCGCGCAAGGAGACGCTGGTGGAGCACGGGTTCCGTCTGCCTTCGGCCCTGGACAACCGACCCCTGCGCTTCGAGGAGTTCCTGGAGCGGACGGGGCAGGCGATCCTGCTGTCGGCCACGCCGGGGCCGTGGGAGCTCGAGCACTCCAGCCGGGTGGTGGAGCAGGTGATCCGCCCCACCGGTCTGGTCGATCCCGAGGTGGACATCCGGCCCACCACCGGCCAGATCGACGATCTGCGCTCCCGGATCGACGCCACGGTGGCGGCCGGCTGGCGGGTGCTGGTGACCACCCTGACGAAGAAGATGGCCGAGGACCTGACCGAGTACCTGGCCGATGGGGGCGTCCGCGTCCAGTACCTCCACTCGGACGTCGACACCATGGCCCGGATCGAGCTGCTTCGGGACCTCCGCCTCGGCACCTTCGACGTCCTGGTCGGGATCAACCTGCTCCGTGAGGGGCTGGACCTCCCCGAGGTGGCGTTGGTGGCCATCCTCGACGCCGACAAGGAGGGGTTCCTGCGCTCGGCGTCGTCCCTCATCCAGACCATGGGACGGGCGGCACGGAACGCCGACGGCCGGGTGGTGATGTACGCCGACACCATCACGGGGGCCATGCGCGACGCGGTGGGCGAGACCCAGCGCCGCCGGGCCCGCCAGATCGCCTACAACCAGGAGCACGGGATCGATCCGACCACGGTGACCAAGGCGGTGAGCGACATCCTGGCCCGGGTGCGCACCGGCCCGGGGGCTGGTCCGGCCGGCCGGCCGGGACGTGGCGGGCGGGCCTCGGGGAGCCGTCAGGCACGCCCGGGCGGCGCCGATCCGGCGGTTGTCGCCGGGTCGCTGGCCGGCGCGCTGGCCGGCGCGCCCGGGGAGCTGGCCGCCCTGGTGGAGCGTCTGGAGGCGGAGATGCTGGCCGCGGCCGAGGACCTCCGCTTCGAGGAGGCCGCCCTCCTGCGGGACGAGATCGAGGAGTTGCGGGCCCTGGCCGGCTCCGATCCGGTGGACGGCGCCCCTCTGGTCGGCACCTGACGGCCGGCCGGCGGCCCGGCAGCCGGTCGCGGCCGGCGGCCGCACCGGTATCCTCAGCGCGATGGCCGACCGACTGGTGGTGCGCGGCGCACGCGAGCACAACCTGCAGGACGTCTCCCTGGACCTGCCCCGTGACCAGCTCATCGTCTTCACCGGGCTGTCGGGCTCGGGCAAGTCGTCCCTGGCGTTCGACACCATCTACGCCGAGGGTCAGCGCCGGTACGTGGAGTCGTTGTCCGCCTACGCCCGCCAGTTCCTCGGGCAGATGGACAAGCCCGACGTCGACATCATCGAAGGGCTGTCGCCGGCCATCTCCATCGACCAGAAGTCGTCGTCGCGCAACCCCCGCTCCACGGTGGGGACGGTCACCGAGGTCTACGACTACCTCCGCCTCCTCTACGCCCGCATCGGCAAGCCCCACTGCCCGACGTGTGGCCGCCCGGTGGCCCGTCAGACCCCGCAGCAGATCGTCGACCGGATCCTGGCCATGGGGGAGGGGACCCGCTTCATGGTGCTGGCTCCCGTCGTCCGGGGGCGCAAGGGCGAGTACGCGGCACTGTTGGACGACCTGGCCCGCCAGGGGTTCGCCCGGGTGCGGATCGACGGCACCGCCGTCGAGCTGACCGAGCGCGACCAGGTGGACCTGGCCCGCTACGAGCAGCACACCATCGAGGTGGTGGTGGACCGCCTGGTGGTGCGGGACGGCATCCGCCACCGGCTGACCGAGTCCCTCGAGACGGCGCTCGGATTGGCGGAAGGGGTGGCCGAGGTGGTCGTCGTCGACGGCGAGGGGGCCGAGGCGGAGGCGATCACCTTCAGTCAGCACCTGGCCTGCACCCACTGCGGCACCAGCTTCGAGGAGCCCTCACCCCGGAACTTCTCCTTCAACTCGCCCTACGGCGCGTGCCCGACGTGCGCCGGGCTGGGGACCCGGTTCGAGGTCGATCCCGACCTGGTCGTCCCCGACCCGTCCCGGTCGCTGGCCGGGGGCGCGCTGGCGCCGTGGTCGGGCGGGCGGAGCGACTACTTCAACCGGCTGGTGGAGGCCGTCGCCGAGCTGGGTGGGTTCCCGGTGGACGTGCCGTGGGAGGAGCTGGACGAGGCCGACCGCTCGCTCGTCCTCTACGGGGCGGGCGACCGACTGGTGCACCTGCGCTACCGCAACCGCTTCGGCCGCCAGCGGTCCTTCACCACCCGCTACGAGGGGATCGTCCCGTGGCTGCAGCGGCGGCACGCCGAGGCCGAGTCCGACTTCCTGCGGGACAACCTGGAGAGCTACCTCCGCCAGGTGCCGTGCCCGGCGTGCGGCGGTGCCCGGCTGGCACCGGCGTCGCTGGCCGTGACGGTGGGCGGGCTGTCCATCCACGAGCTCTGCTCGCTCCCCATCGGTCGGGCCGTCGAGACCATCGGTGCCCTGGACCTGTCCGAGCGGGACCACCTCATCGCCGACCGGGTGGTGCGCGAGGTGCGCGAGCGGATGCAGTTCCTCCTCGACGTCGGCCTCGACTACCTCACCCTGGCCCGGTCGGCCACCACCCTGTCAGGCGGGGAGGCCCAGCGGATCCGGCTGGCCAGCCAGATCGGCAGCGGGTTGGTGGGCGTCCTCTATGTGCTCGATGAGCCCTCCATCGGGCTCCACCAGCGGGACAACCAGCGCCTCATCGGCACCCTGCTGCGCCTGCGCGACCTGGGCAACACCGTGATCGTGGTCGAGCACGACGAGGACACCATCCGCATCGCCGACCACGTGGTCGACGTCGGCCCGGGGGCGGGCGAGCACGGCGGTCGGATCGTGCACTCCGGACCGGTGGACGGGCCCGACGGGCTGGTGGCCAACGAGGCGTCGTTGACCGGCCAGTACCTGGCCGGTCGCCGGTCGATCCCCGTGCCGGCCCTCCGCCGCCCGGGCGGGCACGGTGTGGTCCGCGTGGTGGGTGCCCGCGAGCACAACCTCGACGACGTGGACGTCGACATCCCGCTCGGGTGCCTGGTGGCGGTGACGGGGGTGTCTGGATCGGGGAAGTCGACCCTGGTGAACGACGTGCTGCTGCGGGCCCTGGCCCAGCATGTGCACCGGGCCAAGGCCCCGGCCGGCGCCCATCGGGCCATCCTCGGTGCCGACTCGGTCGACAAGGTGGTGGAGGTCGACCAGGCCCCCATCGGGCGCACGCCCCGCTCCAACCCGGCCACCTACACGGGGGTGTTCGACCACATCCGCAAGCTCTTCGCCCAGACGCCCGAGGCCAAGGTGCGCGGCTACACGCCGGGGCGGTTCTCCTTCAACGTGAAGGGCGGCCGGTGCGAGGCGTGCGCGGGCGACGGCACCCTCCGCATCGAGATGCACTTCCTCCCCGACGTCTACGTCCCCTGCGAGGTGTGCCACGGGGCCCGTTACAACCGGGACACCCTCGAGGTGACCTTCCGCAACCGGACGATCGCCGACGTGCTCGACATGTCGTGCGCGGACGCCCTCGAGTTCTTCGCTCACCAGCCCGCCATCGCCCGGCACCTGCAGACCCTGGTCGACGTCGGGCTGGGCTACATCCGCCTGGGCCAGCCCGCCCCCACCCTCTCGGGAGGGGAGGCCCAACGGGTGAAGCTGGCCTCCGAGCTCAGCCGGCGCTCGACCGGGCACACCTTCTACGTCCTGGACGAGCCGACGACGGGGCTGCACTTCGAGGACGTCCGCCGCCTGCTCGACGTGCTCGGCCGCCTGGTCGACCAGGGCAACACCGTCGTCGTCATCGAGCACAACCTCGACGTGGTGAAGAGCGCCGACTGGATCATCGACCTCGGTCCCGAGGGTGGCGACCGGGGCGGCACCGTCGTCGCCGTGGGGACGCCCGAGGAGGTGGCCCGGGTCCGGACCAGCCACACCGGCGCCGTGCTGGCCCCCGTCCTCGGGTCGGCCAGGGCGGTCGCGGGCTGACCCGGACCGCCACCCGGAGCCGCCGGACGTGCGGCGTCAGGTGGTGGCCAGCATCCGCTCCAGTGCGATCCGGGCCCACCGGGCCGTCTCCTCGTCGACCGTGATGCGGTTGCGGACCTCGCCCTCCACCAGCCCGTCGAGCACCCAGGCCAGGTGGGCCGGGTCGATGCGCGACATGGTGGCGCACGGGCACACCACCGGATCGAGGGTGACGACCGTCTTGGTGGGGGACTCGGCGTCGAGCCGATGGACCAGGTGGATCTCGGTGCCGACCCCGATGACGGCGCCGTCGGGCGCGGCGTCCACCGTGCGGATGATGAAGTCCGTCGAACCGACGAGGTCGGCCACCTCCACCACGTCGTGGGCGCACTCGGGGTGGACGACGACAAGACCGTCAGGGTGGTCGGCCCGGAAGGCGGCCACGTGCTCCGGTCGGATGCGCTGGTGCACCGAGCAGTGCCCCTTCCACAGGAGGACCGACGCCTGCTTCATGGTGGCGTCGTCCAGGCCGCCGCTGTCCAGGCGGGGGTCCCACACGGCCAGGTCGGAGGGCGCGAAGCCCAGGTCGAGTGCCGTGTTGCGGCCCAGGTGCTGGTCGGGGAAGAAGAGGACCTGGTCACCCCGGGTGGTGCCGTCCTCGCCGGGCAGGAGGGCCCAGGTGAGCACGGCCCGGGCGTTCGACGACGTGCACACCACGCCGTTGTGGCGACCGACGAACGCCTTGAGGGCGGCCGACGAGTTCATATAGGTGACGGGGATCACCCGCGACGTGTCCGTCACCCGACCGAGGTCCTCCCACGCCTCCTCGACGGCCTCGAGGTCGGCCATGTCGGCCATGGAGCACCCGGCGTTCAGGTCGGGCAGGATCACCTGCTGGTGCGGTCCGGTGAGGATGTCGGCCGATTCGGCCATGAAGTGGACGCCGCAGAAGACGACGAACTCGGCGTCACCCCGCTCGGCGGCGATCCGCGACAGGGCGAAGGAGTCCCCCCGGGCATCGGCCCAGCGCATGACGTCGTCCCGCTGGTAGTGGTGGCCGAGGACGAGGAGCCGGTCACCGAGGGTCGCCCGGGCTCGGCCGATCCACTCGGCCAGCTCGTCCGGCGACGCGTTGGTGTAGCGCTCGGGGAGCGGCATCTGGAGTCGCAACATGTGGTGTACCCCCTTTGGGGAGGTGCCCCGGTGTTGGCCGGCGGGGACAGCCTGGTCGCCCATCCGCGGGGATGTCGGCCCCGAGGCAGTTGATGTCGCCGGATACCAGGCCGGCGTGCCCCCACTCTATGTCGCCGACCCCGCCGGTGGCACGGCACACTGGGTCGGTGGCCCGGCGCCCCCCTCCCTCGACCATCCCCGACGAGCCCGGCTCCTACCAATTCGTCGACGCCTCGGGGCGGGTCATCTACGTGGGCAAGGCCACGTCTCTCCGGTCCCGGATCTCCTCCTACTTCCAGGACCCGGCCGCCCTCGCTCCCCGCACGGCCCAGATGGTCGACCAGGCCGACCACGTGGAGTGGATGGTGGTGGGGAGCGAAGCGGAGGCCCTCCTCCTCGAGCACAACCTCATCAAGCAGCACCAGCCCCGCTTCAACGTCCGCCTGAAGGACGACAAGAGCTACCCGTGGCTGGCTGTCACCGTGGGGGACGAGTGGCCGCGCCCGGCGGTGGTGCGGGGGCGCAAGCGCAAGGGGGTGCGCTACTTCGGCCCGTACCCGAACGCGGGCGCCATCCGCCAGACGCTCGACCTGCTGCTGCGCTCGTTCCCGGTCCGCACGTGCACCGACACCAAATTCACCCGGCACCAGCGCCTCGGGCGTCCGTGCCTCCTCTTCCACATCGAACGGTGCGCCGGACCCTGCGTGGGAGCCGTCAGCCACGAGGAGTACGGCGCCATGGTCGACGATCTGGTGCGGTTCCTGTCGGGGGACACCCGCACCCTCGAGACCGGTCTGGAACGCCAGATGCGAGCGGCCGCCGATGAGCGGAACTATGAGCGGGCCGGCGTCCTGCGGGACAAGCTGGCCGCCGTGCGCAGCGCCGACGCGGTGCGCCAGATGGAGCTGGCCCGCCCCGAGGACCTGGACGTGGTGGGTGTGGCCGGCGACGAGCTGGAGGCGGCCGTGCAGGTGTTCCACGTCCGGGAGGGGAAGGTGGTGGGCCGCCTGGCCCTCTTTGTCGACAAGGTCGAGGACCTGGCCTCCCCGGCCCTCCTCACCCGGATCCTGGCCGACGTGTACGCCGAGCCGGCGGCGGGCGTGCCCCGCCAGGTGCTGGTCCCCGAGCTGCCGGAGGGCCCCGACGTGGTGGGGGCGTTCCTCGCCGCCCGCCGCGGCGGTCCGGTCGCCCTGCGGGTGCCGGTGCGGGGCCCGAAGCGGGACCTGCTGACCACGGTCGAGCGGAACGCAGCGGACGCGTTCGCGCGCCACCGGCTGCAGCGCACGGCCGACCACAACAGCCGTGCCCGGGCCCTCGAGTCGCTCCAGGCCGAGCTCGGCCTGCCCGAGGCGCCCCTTCGCATCGAGTGCTACGACATGAGCCACCTGCAGGGGACCGATTACGTGGGATCGATGGTCGTGTTCGAGGATGCCCTGGCCCGCAAGCCGGAGTACCGGCATTTCCGGGTCACCTCGGTGGCCGGCAACGACGACTACGGCGCCATGGAGGAGGTGCTCATCCGCCGGCTGACCGCCCTGCTCGCCGAGGACGGGCACGCCGCCGATCGTGGTGGCAGCGGCAGTGGTGAGGGTGACCGTGACGGTGACGGCAGTGACGGCGACGGTGACACCAGCGTCGGCACCGGTGACCGTCCGCCGACGGCCCGCCGCCGGTTCGCCTACCCACCGCAGCTGCTCCTGCTCGACGGCGGCCGCGGCCAGCTCAACGTCGGTGTCCGGGTGCTCGAGCGGATGGGGCTCGCCGATCGCATCCCCATCGCCGCCCTGGCCAAGAGCTTCGAGGAGGTCTACCTGCCGGGCCGGGAGGAGCCTCTGCGCCTGCCCCGACGCTCCGAGGCGCTCTTCCTCCTCCAGCAGCTGCGCGACGAGGCGCACCGCTTCGCCATCTCCTACCACCGCACCCTGCGGGGGCGTCGGATGACCGAGGGTGCCCTCGACGGGATCCCCGGCCTCGGGCCCCGCCGACGGGCCAGGCTGGTCGAGCAGTTCGGTGGGCACGGCCCGCTCCGGCAGGCCTCGAAGGAGGAGCTCCTGGCCGTGTCGTGGCTCCCCGACCAGGTGGGCGCCAAGGTGTGGGACCGGCTCCACCGGCCACGTCCACCGGCGGCCGGACCGGGTGTCGGCGCGGCGGGCGCCAGGCGTGCGAAGGTGGACGGGTGAGCGAGTACCTGGTGGTGACCGGGATGTCCGGAGCCGGGCGTTCGACCGCGGGCGCCACCCTGGAGGACCTGGGGTGGTTCGTGATCGACAACATGCCCTCCAGCCTGATCCCACGGGTGGCGGAGCTGGCCGAGGGGAGCGGGTCGGAGATGGGCCGGGTCGCCTTCGTGGTGGGTCGGGGGGGCGGCGAGCTCCCCGACGACGTCCTACCGGCCATCGAGGCCCTGCGCTCCCAGCAGGGGAGGGTCCGCGTCCTGTTCCTCGACGCTCCCGACGAGGTGCTGCTCCGCCGGTTCGAAGGCACCAGGCGGCGCCACCCGCTCGACGCCCAGGGGGTGGAGGCGTCCATCGCCGACGAGCGCCGCCTGCTGGGTGGTCTGCGCGACCGGGCCGATCTGGTCGTCGACACCGGCGAGCTGAACGTCAACCAGTTGCGTGCACGGCTCATCGAGGTGTTCGGCGACCACGCCACCGGCGGCACCATGCGCACGTCGGTGGTGTCCTTCGGGTTCAAGCACGGCATCCCACTCGACGTCGACCTGGTCTTCGACTGCCGCTTCCTCCCCAACCCGTACTGGGACGAGCCGCTGCGGGGCCTCAGCGGGCTGGACGCACCCGTCCGGGACTACGTCCTCGGGTACGCCGAGACGACCGACTTCCTCGATCGCCTGGAGGACCTGCTGGTGAACCTGCTCCCCGCCTACCAGCGGGAGGGTAAGTCGTACCTGACGGTGGCCATGGGGTGCACCGGCGGCCGCCACCGGTCGGTGGTGCTGGCCGAGGAGCTGAAACGGCGCCTGGCCGACCGGGGCGAGGCCACCTCCGTGTTCCACCGGGACGTGGAGCGGTGAGCGTGGAGGCGGTGTCGACCCCCGTTCTGGTGGACGGCCGGCGCCCGCCGCGGGTGGTCGCCATCGGTGGTGGCCACGGCCTGGCCGCCACCCTGCGGGCGGTGCGGCGCTACACCACCGACGTCACCGCCGTCGTGTCGGTGGCCGACGACGGGGGCTCGTCGGGGCGCCTGCGGGAGCTGCTGCAAGTCATGCCGCCGGGCGACCTGCGCAAGTGCATGGTCGCCCTGGCCGAGCCGGGGTCGATCCTGGCCGAGGCGTTCGCCCGGCGCTTCGACGAGGAGGAGCTGGCCGGGCACGCGCTGGGCAACCTGGTCCTGGCCGGCCTGATGGAGGCGGCCGGGGACCCGGTGGCCGGGATCGACGAGGCGTGCCGGCTGCTGGGCGTGCAGGGCCGGGTGCTGCCGGCGACGGCCGAACCGGTGGTGCTGAAGGCGGAGGCGGCCTGCGGGCAGGTGGCCGGGCAGGTGGCGGTGATGGGGACCGACCGGATCCGGCGGGTGTCGCTGGTCCCGGCCGATCCGGTGGCGCCCGCGCCGGTGGTGGAGGCGATCGCCGCCGCCGACCAGGTGCTGATCGGACCCGGGTCCCTGTTCACCAGCGTCCTCGCCGCCGTGATCGTCCCCGGGGTGGCCGAGGCCGTACGCCGGGCCCCGGGACGTACCGTCTACCTGTCCAACCTGCGCCCCCAGGAGCCCGAAACCCGGGGCTTCACCGTGGCCGACCACGTGGCCATGCTGCTCGATCACGGTGTCGAGCCCGATGTCACCGTGTGCGACCCGGCGACCATCGAGCTCGGCGAGCCTTCCACGCCGGTGGTGTGCGCCGCGCTGGCCCGGCCCAACGGGCTGGCCCACGATCCGGTGCGATTGGCGGAGGTGCTGGCTGATCTGATCGGATGACCCACCGGCATGTGCAGGTGACCTAGGTTGGAACGCCGCCGGCGTACGGAACCGGCAGGCTGGACGACGAGCGAGGACGGGGCGACATGACGGTGCGCGTGGGAATCAACGGATTCGGCCGGATCGGGAGGAACTTCCTCCGTGCCGTGCGGGCGGCGGGCGCCGACATCGAGATCGTCGCCGTGAACGACCTCACGTCGGCCGCCACTCTGGCGCACCTGTTGCGCTTCGACTCCACCCACGGCCGGCTCGACACCGAGGTGGTGGTGACCGAGGGCGGCATCACCGTCGGGGGAGCGCCCATCGCCGTGCTCGCCGAGCGGGACCCGGCCGCCCTGCCGTGGGGCGACCTCGGGGTCGACGTGGTCATCGAGTCGACCGGGCTGTTCACCGCCCGCGACAAGGCGGCCGCCCACCTGGACGGCGGTGCCAAGCGGGTCATCGTCTCCGCCCCCGCCAGTGGTGCCGACGCCACCTTCGTGGTCGGCGTGAACGACTCGACGTTCGATCCCGAGCGCCACGTGGTGGTGTCCAACGCGTCGTGCACCACCAACTGCTTCGTCCCCCTGGTGAAGGTGGTGGACGACGCCTTCGGGATCGACGCCGGCCTGATGACCACGGTGCACGCCTTCACCAACGACCAGAACCTGCTGGACCTGCCACACAAGGACCTGCGGCGCGCCCGATCGGCTCCGGTGAACATCGTGCCGGCATCGACCGGTGCGGCCCGGGCCACCGGGCTCGTGCTCGAGGCCATGCAGGGACGCCTGGACGGCGCCGCCCTGCGTGTCCCCGTGCCGGACGGGTCGATCACCGACTTCACCGCGCTGGTGCCCGGCACCGTGACCGTCGACCAGGTCAACGCCGCCTTCGCCGCCGCCGCCAGCGAGGGACCGCTGTCCAAGGTTCTGGTCTACAGCGAGGACCCGCTCGTCTCCACCGACATCGTGGGCAGCCCGGCCTCGTGCACGTTCGACGCCGGGCTGACGATGGTCATGCCCACGTCGGCCGGGAGCACGCTGGTGAAGGTGCAGGGCTGGTACGACAACGAGTGGGGTTACTCGTGCCGGCTTGTCGACCTCACCCTGGTGGTGGGCGGCTGAGGCCCGGGCACCCCCGGAGGGCGAGCCATGGGCGCATCATCGACCAACCCCCTGCTCGACGGCCTACCCGGCCTCGAGGACCTGCCGTCCCTCGATGGGGCCAGCGTCCTCGTCCGGGTCGACTTCAACGTGCCGCTGCGGGAGGGGGCTGACGGCCGCGTGGAGGTGGCCGACGACTTCCGGATCCGCGCCGCCCTCCCCACCCTCACCCACCTGACGTCCCGGGGGGCACGGGTGACCGCCTGCTCCCATCTGGGGCGCCCCAAGGGCGCTCCCGATCCCCGCTGGGGGATGGAGCCGGTCCGGGCGCGCCTGGCCCAGCTGGCGCCGGGGGTGGACCTGCTGGACAACCTCCGGTTCGACCCGGGCGAGGCGGCCGACGACCCGGCGTTCGTCGCCCGCCTGGTGGACGGGCACGACGCCTACGTGAACGATGCCTTCGGCGTGTCCCACCGGGCCCACGCGTCGGTGGTCGGCCCGCCGCGCTTCCTCCCCTCGGCCGCCGGCAGCCTGTTGCGCCGGGAGATCGAGGTGCTCGGATCGCTCCTCGGCGACCCGCCCCGGCCCTTCGTCGCCGTCATCGGGGGCGCCAAGGTGGCCGACAAGCTCGGTGTGGTGGCGTCCCTCCTGGAGCGGGTGGACGCGGTGGTGGTAGGGGGAGGCATGGCCTTCACCTTCCTGGCCGCCGCCGGCCACGACGTCGGCACGTCGTTGGTGGACGACGAGCACCTGGAGGAGTGCGGTCGCCTGCTCTCGTTGGGCAAGCCCATCCTCCTACCCTCTGACGTGGTGACGCTGCCCACCGGGCAGCCCTTCGGCGCCGGGTGCGGGGAGGAGGGCGACGCCGAGGTGGCGATCGTCGGGCAGGACGTGCCCGACGGCCGGTGCGGGCTCGATATCGGGCCGGCGACGGCCGCCGCCTACGCGGCGGAGATCGCCGGTGCGGCCACCGTGCTCTGGAACGGGCCCATGGGCGTGTTCGAGGACGAGCGCTTCGCCTCAGGCACCCGGGCGGTGGCCGAGGCGGTCGCCGCGTGCCCCGGCTTCACCGTGGTGGGTGGGGGGGACAGCGCCCGGGCCGTCGACGAGTTGGGGCTGGAGGACCGGATCGGCTTCGTGTCGACGGGTGGCGGTGCCTCGCTGGAGCTGCTCGAGCACGGCGACCTTCCCGGCCTGGTGGCACTGCGCGGCGCGCCGAACGCGCCGGCCGGGCACGGACGTTAGGAGGTGGGGATGTCACGTCGCCTGCTCATCAGCGGGAACTGGAAGATGAACCTGGACCACCTCCAGGCCATCCACCTGGTTCAGGATCTCGGTCTCCGGCTCACGGCCGCGGACGTGGCGGGCCTGGACGTCACCGTGCATCCGCCCTTCACCGACCTGCGATCGGTCCAGTCGGTGGTCGAGGAGCGTCGGATCCCGGTGGAGCTCGGTGCCCAGGACTGCGCGCCCGACGACGCCGGAGCGTTCACCGGCGAGGTGAGCCCGGTGATGCTGGCCCGGCTGCACGTGGCCTACGTGATCGCCGGCCACTCGGAGCGCCGGCGGCTGTTCGGCGAGACCGACGAGGTGGTGGCGGCCAAGCTGCGTGCCATCGTTCGCAACGGGATGACGCCGATCTGCTGTGTGGGGGAGACGGCCGACGAGCGCGACGCCGGCGCCACCCGGGAGCGCTTGGTGGCCCAGGTGTCGTCGGCTGCCGGGGCGCTGGCGCCCGAACAGGTGGGGTCGATGGCCATCGCCTACGAGCCGGTGTGGGCCATCGGGACGGGCAGCGCGGCCACCCCGGAAGATGCCCAGGAGGCGTGCGCGTGGGTGCGCGAGGCGGTGGGTGACGTCGCCGGTGCCGATGCCGCCACCACCGTGCGCGTCCTCTACGGGGGCTCGGTGACGGCCGACAACACGGCGGAGCTGGTGGCCATGCCCGACGTCGACGGGGTCCTGGTGGGCGGGGCCAGCCTGGAGGCGACCGCGTTCGCCGCCATCATCCGGTCCGCGAACGGAGTGGGGTGACGGTTTGCTAGCGTACCGGGCGGTCCGGATCCGGGTCCGAAGGAGGCCTCCTCGGTGCTGACCGCCGTCATCGTCGTCATTCAGCTGCTCGCGTCGCTGGGACTGGTGTTCCTCATCCTCATGCACAGCGGCAAGGGAGGCGGGCTCTCCGACATGTTCGGGGGCTCCGTCGGTGCCGCCGCGGCCGGATCCACCGCGGTGGAGAAGAACCTGGACCGCATCACGGTCACGGTGGCCATCGTCTTCGCGCTCACGAACATCATCCTCGTGCTGCGGGTGCAGTGAGCCCGACCGGCACCCCCGAGGGGGGCCGGAGCGTCCGCCGTATGCGGCGGCTCGAAGAGGCGTGGGCGGCACATCGTTCACGGTGGGCGCTGCCCCTCGTGATCATCGCCGTGATCATGGTGGTGGTCCTGATCGATCACGTGAGCGCCCGCCGCATCTCGGTGGTGGAAGCCCCCGCCATCCCCGCGCCCGTCCCGGCGCCCGGCGGGTCGGCCACCGTCGTGCTGCCCCAGCCGTGGGACGGCTTCAACCCGGGCGACGTCGCCGGCGCCACCTCGTCGACGCCGTCACTGCTGGCGCCGGTGCTCCCCAGTGCCTTCGTCGTCGACCCCCAGGGCCAACCCCAGCTGAACAGCGAGCTGCTGACGAGCGTCGAGCTCATGCAGTCGTCACCCCAGACCATCCAGTACCAGTTGAACCCGGCCGCCGTGTGGTCGGACGGCGTGCCGGTGAGCCTGGCCGACTTCGTGTACGCGTGGCAGAGCCAGCGGGGGGGCGGCCCGGACGTGAGCGGTGCGCCGCTGTCGCCCGAGTCGACCGTCGGCTACCGGGACATCGCCTCGGTGACCCAGGGATCGGGACCCGACACGGTGACGGTGGTCTTCGCCCGGCCGTTCGCCGACTGGCGCATGCTCTTCTCCGAGATGCTCCCCGCCCACATCGCCGAACGGGTGGGGTTCAACACGGGCTTCGCCCGGTTCTCTGCGGCCACCGTCCTGTCCGCCGGTCCGTACCTGGTGCAATCGGCGACGGGCAGCCAGGCCGTCCTGGTGCGCAACCCGCGGTGGTGGGGCACCCCGGGCCGCCTCGACCAGGTGACGGTGGACGTCTCGCCGGGCGGGGGCTGGCTGGCGACCCTGCAGCACGGGGGACAGGTGGCTGTGAGCCAGGAGGGCTTCACCCTGGGGGACCTGAACGCGGTGAGCTCGCTGGCCTCGGCGTCGAGCACGCTGAACGCGTCGGCCACCTTCTTCTCGCTGGCTTTCGACGTCTCCCGGCCGGTGACCTCGTCCCTGGCCGTGCGTCAGGGGCTGGCCCATCTGGTGGACCGCCCGGCCGTGCTGACGGCGGTGTTCGGGACGTCGGCGCCATGGTTGGGCCTGAACGGCGATCACCTGGCCGGCCGGGGCGCCCCCGACTATGCCGCAGCACCCGAGGCGGCGGCATATGGCGCCGCCCATCCGGCGACGGCCAACCGCCTGCTGGCGTCGGCCGGCTACACGCGGGCCGGCCCCACCACGCCGTACGTGGACGCGACGGGCAGGCCGCTGTCGGTGCGGCTGGCGGTGGAGGAGGGGACGCCGTGGATCGACCAGGTGGCCGGGATGATCGTCAAGCAGTGGCGGGCGGCCGGGGTGGAGGTCACCATGGTGCCGGTGGCGGGCCAGGCGGGCATGGCCGCGGCCGCCGTCTCGCACGCCTACGACGTGGCGCTGGTGGCCCGGACGGCCACGCCGTACCCGTCGCTCACGGCCGGGTGGTACACGCTCGGGCTGGGCGATCCGGGCGTGCGGGGGTCGACGGACTGGAGCCGGTACGACGACCCGGGCGTGGACCAGCTCTACACCCAGGCGGCCACCGTGCTGAACCCGGTGAAGAGCGCGCCCATCTACGCCCAGATCGACAGCGCCCTGTGGCAGCAGATGGTCGAGCTCCCCCTGTTCGACATGCCGATCCTGACGGCCAGTGACGTGTCGCTGGGGAACGTGCAGGCCAACGCCTGGCAGGCGGGGATCCTGTGGAACCTGGCCGATTGGACGCGCCTGGTGCCCAAGACGACCAGCCAGGGAACGGCCGGCTGAGCCTCCCGGAGTGGGGGCGGGGCGTGACCGGGGCCGTTCGTCGCTGCGCTACCATGCGAGACGCTCCGGAACGACGGAGCCCACTCGTCGGAGTGGCGGAATAGGCAGACGCGCCAGCTTGAGGGGCTGGTGCCCGAAAGGGCGTGGGGGTTCAAGTCCCCCCTCCGACACGCACGCTGAGTAGTTGTAACGCCGCTTAGCGAGGTATGTCTCGTGGGTCGGCTGCCGATTCGGATCTGGCTACGACCAGGCTGTTTCCGTCACATCCGGGTCGGCGAGGTCCGCAAACCGCTCGCTGAACCGCTTGAGATCGTCCGGGTGCACCGGTTGGCCATCAGCGTGGAGTGTTCCTTCGCTGGGCTCCTTGCAATGCCGATGCGTGGCGAAGGCATTCAAGCCGCTGGGACCACTCGACGGAGGTCGCTCTCGGCGACCTCGACGGCCTCGGGGATGGTGACGGTGATCTTCCGTCCGGCGTCGAGGTCCTGGCGGACACCGACCATGGTGATCCCGACGAGGTGGTGGGCTCCGTCGAAGCGGAGGTGATGGCCCTCGGCGGACTCGTCGAAGTCCACTGCGGATGCAGGGTCACCGACGTGGAGGTACAGGACGTCGGCGTCGGGGTCGTAGTTGACGCGGTCGAAGGTGACGCCGCCGATGGTGATGGCTGGGTGCTCGGTGTTCATGGGAATCGTCGCCTCGGGAACGCTGTCACGATTGCTGCTCGTCCTGCGGTCCAGTGTACGACGACCTTGATGAATCGACTCGGACCGCCTGGCCCGTAGGACCAGGTCTCGTGTGGCCGGGGTACGGGGAGCTGGCGGACGGGCATCGTGATGGCCGCCAGTACGGCATCGCGGTGGGCAGCGAGTTCGGGATGCCCGTCCACGATGTAGAGCCATCGCTCTTCGGTGAGCGTGATGACCCGTCCGTCGGGCGCTCGGACCTCGGCGTCGGCCATGTCCCCGGAAGCTAACGAACGGGTGTGCCAGCGGTGCGGGTACGGAGTCGTCGGTGCTGTAGGCGGGTGGAGCCCGGTGAGAACCGACGAACACGTCCGAGCTGGTTCAGCTCAGCGTGGTGTCGAACACGGCGTCGATGTCCCGTCGGAGCGCGACCGGATCGAGATCGGGAAGGTGCCGGCAGCGCTCCAGCAGCGCCTCAGCCGTCGTCGCCTTGTCGGGACGTGGATGCCTTGCGGACACAGACTGGTCGGCCGGGCGGGCAACCACTGCGTCACCCGTCTCGACGTGACGCCCGAGCTCGTCGGCCCCGTCGCCGACATCTTCGACACCTGCCGACGTCATGGTCCTAGTGAAGCACGGCGTCGCCACGTCTGTCGTCGCCAATCTGCGACTCATGCCGACGGTACTCCGACACAGAACGTCAGGGTTGGACGTCGAGCCGTTCCACCGCCTGGTGCGTGACGGACGCGATCAGGTCAAAGTCCTTGTCGACGTGCAGGACGGTCAGGCCGGCGAGCTCCGCTGTCGCAGCCACCATGAGGTCGGGTATCGAGGGGGCCCGGTGCTGGCCGCGCTCGGCGAGCAACTGCAGGACGGCCAGCGCCCGGTCCTCGATGCCGGGTGTCAGGTACTCGATGGGCATCGAAGACAGGGGAGGTCGCTGGAGCGCGAGCCGGAGGTCGTCAGCAGCTCTGGCGGAGTAGCCCACCTCGAGGAGCGTGAGCGTGGTGATGCGGACCAGTCCCCGTTCGACATGACCCGCCCAGCCGTCGGGGTCAGCGCTCCGGCCGAGGCGAACGAGCGCCGACTTGTCGATGAGCCAACCAGTCGGTGCCACGGGCGAGCGAGACGGCTCGGGTCAGGACCAGGCGTCGCGCATCACCGACGGATCCGCCAGGTCGGCGAACCGATCGGCGAACGTCCGCAGGTCATCCGCTCGGACGGCGTGGTCGCCGGTGACCCGAGCATCCTGCCGCAGCCGCCGACGGAGGTACTCGTTGCGCGAGAGCCCGAGGCGGGCGGCTTGCGCGTCGATGGCAGCGAGCACGTCCTCTGGGACTTCACGGACCAGGACGTCCGGCATGGGAACCACCTCCGATATCAGATGATATCACCAGGGTCTTCCTGCAGCGACCATCGCTCGACCCATGTTGGTCGTCGCCAAGCTGCGACTGGTGATGATGGTCCTCCGACACGCGCGCTGAACAGTTGGCCGTGCACTCGGCGAAATGATCCGGCCGGGGTTCAGCTCGCGTCGCGGAACTGGCGGTAGCGGACCTCCAGTCGGCCCTCGTCGGGTTGGGCTGCCTTCGCTCGGGGGATGCGCAGGCGGACGCCGGCCATGGCTTTCAGGCCGTGGGTGAGCATCGGCCCGTCGATCTCTCGGAGGAGGCGGGGCTGGACCTCGACGACGAGGTCGGGGCGGACGCCCAGCAGGTTGGCGTCGTAGGCGGCGTGGTGGATCTTGCAGAGCGACAGGCCGTTGGGGACCACTGGATCTCCCTCGGGTTGGCCGTCGGGGATGATGTGGGCGGCATCGAGCAGCTCCGGATGGTGGAGACGGCACATGGCGCATCGCTCTGTGTAGGCACGGATCACCCGAGCACGGAAGACGGGTTGGTGCAGCCGGGTCTTGGTCAGACGTTGCAGGTAGGCCCGCTGCGGCGCTGGCACGGTCGATGGGTCGGCGAAGCTCTGGCCTTCATCGACGGCCACCGCGAACTCATGGCGAGCTTCGTCCTCGCCGACGATCCACACCGGATAGTGAGCGAGATACACCCCGCGGTCGATGCCGATGAAGTAGGCGAGCGGCACCTTCTGGTCCTTGGCGGCCCGCAGTGCCCGATTGTCCGCGTGCCGGGGATCGGTTCCCCGGTACTTGTAGCGGACGAGGCCCTCGGCACCGACGGCGTCGAAGTAAGGGGGGAGGCGGTTCGGGGGCGTGTAGGCGGTGCGGATGGTGAGCGCGGCTACCAAGTCGGCCGGCTTGTAGATGCCGGTCTGGACGATCAGACGGCGAGCCCTCCCCCCTACGGCGAAGCGGTTGATGTCGGCGGATGGGAGCGGCGCATCGCCGTTGGCCGCGCGCAAGGCGTCGAGATGCTCGAACATCGCCACTCGTACCGCTGCGTCGTGTGGATCGCCGAGCGAGGACATCGCCGGCGTTGTAGCACGCAGGCTCGCCGGCGGCGCGGACCGGATGCGCCGCGGGCGGTGAGGGCGTGGTGATCCGAGGCAGGCGTCGCTCGACCGACGTGGTGGTGCCCGACCTTGCGCGCCGGCCGTCTCCTGATACCCTCCGGGGTATGTGCACCGCTGTGACCTGTCCTGACTGCAAGCGGCCGACCTGGGTCGGCTGTGGAGCCCACGTGGAGCAGGTGCTCCGCCACGTCCCCCCGGCCGACCGCTGCCAGTGCTCGCCGGGCGGATCCGCCGTGCGCCGTTCCTGGTGGCGTCGCCGGTGACCGGCATGCCCGACCCCCGGTCCCTGTGGGAGGAGCGGTTCGGGGCTGCCGAGTACGTGTTCGGGACCGAACCGAACGGGTTCCTGCAGGCCCGTGTGGGCGACCTGCCTGCCGGGCGGGCGCTGTGCCTGGCCGAGGGGGAGGGGCGCAACGCCGTGTTCCTCGCCCAGTCCGGTTGGGACGTGGCGAGCGTGGACCTGACCGAGGCGGGCGTGGCCAAGACCCTGCGGCTGGCCGCCGAACGGGGCGTCGAGGTCGACGCCAACCAGGGCGACCTGGCCACCTTCGACCTGGGGGAAGCGCAGTGGGACGTGATCGTCTCGATCTTCGCCCACGTTCCGCCCCCGGTGCGCCGGGACCTGCACCGGCGGGTGGCGAGCGCCCTCGCGCCGGGCGGTGTCCTCCTCCTGGAGGCGTACACGCCGGACCAGGTGGGCCGGGGGACCGGCGGTCCGCCCGTGGCCGAGCTCACCATGACGCTTGACGGGCTGCGGGATGAGCTGGCCGGACTGGAGCTCCTCCACGGCGAGGAGCTGGAGCGTGAGGTGGTAGAAGGCCATGGTCACAACGGGACCGGCGCCGTCGTCCAGGTCATCGCCCGCCGTCCTGTCTGAGCGTCCTGCCTGACCATCCGGCCTGAGCGTCCTGACCGTCCGGTCGCCACCCGGTGGGGGCGGGACTCGTGGCCGTTCCAGCGTCTCGCCGGCTCCAAGCGGCCGCTGCGCGCCCGGGGACCGGTAGGGTCCGGCCCAGGCCGCACGGTGCCAACCGGGGCCGCGGGAGGTCGGCCGGCACCGGCCGAGGACAGGGAGGTGGCCCGTGCGCCAGGTGCAGATCCCGAAGTACGGCGGTCCCGAGGTGCTCCGGGTGGTGACGGGGCCCGATCCCGAGCCCGGACCGGGCGAGGTGCGGATCCGCGTGGCCGCTGCCGGCGTCAACTTCGCCGACATCTCGGCCCGCGCGGGGCTGTACCCGGATGCGCCCCCTGCCCCCCTGGTGGTGGGCTACGAGGTCTCGGGGCATGTGGACGCCCTCGGCCCCGAGGTCGGCGGACCCACCACCGGCGGCCCGGCCGTGGGGGACCGGGTCATGGCCCTCACCCGCTTCGGCGGGTACGCCGATGTCGTGTGCGTCCCGGTCAACCAGGTGGCACCCGTCCACGACGGGGCCGACCTGGTGGCGGCGGCCGGGATCCCCGTCACGTTCCTCACCGCCCACATCATGGTCAACCACCTGGGAGCGGCCCGCCCGGGCGACACCGTTCTCATCCACTCGGCCGGCGGCGGCGTCGGATTGGCCGCGCTCCAGCTGGCCCGTAACGCCGGGGCCACCACCATCGGCTCGGCCAGCGCGTCCAAGCACGAGCGCCTGGCCGAACGCGGCCTGGACCACGCCATCGACTACCACACGACCGACGTCGAGCGCGAGGTGATGCGGCTCACCGGAGGGCGGGGGGTCGACATCGCCCTCGACGCCCGTGGCGGCAGCTCGCTCCGCTCCAGCTACCGGTGCCTGGCCCCCCTCGGGCGGTTGTTCTGCTTCGGCATGTCGTCGGGGAACGCTCCCAACCGGCTGGCGGCCATCCGCACCATGCCAGTGGCCCTCGCCACCACGCCCGTCTTCCACCCCATCGCCCTCATGAACGCCAACAAGGGGGTGTTCGGGATCAACATGGGCCACCTGTGGGACGAAGGTGACCGGATCGGCGCCTTTCTGGTCGAGCTGGCCCAGGCGTGGGAAGCGGGGGCGATCGAGCCCGTGATCGACTCGGTGTTCGGGTTCGCAGAGGCGGCCCGGGCACACGAGCAACTGGCCCAGGCCCGGAACTTCGGCAAGGTGCTGCTCGTCCCCGGGGACGGCTGAGGGGCTCAGCGTCGGCGGAGCAGGATCCCCCGCACGAAGGCGGCCTGCCCCAGGTGCTGGAGCGAGTCGTCGGCCACGCTGACCAGCCGCACCCCCAGGCTCACCGGTGGGTCCCACCTGCGGTCGACGATCCGGTCCAGATCGTCGGTGGCCAGTGTGGCCAGGTAGCCGGCCGTCCGCTCGGCGACCGCCCGGAGGTAGCCGGTGAGCACCGCAGGTCCGGTGGGGCGTACCGCCGCGACCTGATCGGGGGTGTGGCCGTAGCCGGTGTTGGCCGGATGCGGCTCCAGCCCGACCTCGGCCGCCCATGGCCCGGTGGCCCACAGCTGGTCCGTCCCCATCACCTCGGCGAGGTGGTGGTCCTGGACGCGGGCGGCGTGCCATACCAGCCAGCCCACCGGATTGGCACCCGGTTCGACCTGGGTGACCAGTTCGGCCGGGGTGAGCCCCTCGACGGCCTCATCGGCGAGGGGCGGGATCCTCCCGTAGCACTCCAGCAGCAACGCGGCGACGTCCATCCCTCAAGTGGAGCACGCCCGGCAGGTCCGCTCAACCGCGGCGGAACCACCTGTCACGCAGCCCGGCTGGGGCATTGGCGCCGGTCGGTGCCATCATGCTCGGTGCCGGGGCGGTGTTGCCTCCCCCGACCGGCGCCGTGGTCAGGGACCAGGCGCGCCGCACCCACTGAACCTCGAGGAGCCGACGTGAGCAACGACTATCCGTACGCGGACCGCTACCCGGTGAACCGGACCCTTCCGGAGCAGGGCCGTCCCCGCGACGAGATCCTGGCCGAGCTCGCCGCCATCGCCCGCGAGGAGGACGCCATGTGGGAATCGGGCAAGTGCTCGGGGACCATGTACTGCGGCGACCACGACCACTACCGCTTCCTCACCGAGGTGTTCGGGAACTACGCCCACGTGAACGCCCTCCAGCGCGACATGTGCCCGAGCGCCACCCGGTTCGAGGGGGAGATCATCGCCATGGCGCTCGACCTGTTCCACGCTGGTGCCGTCGACGGTGGCGACCCCGTCGGCATGGTCACGAGCGGGGGTACCGGGAGCATCGCCCATGCCATGCTCGCCTACCGGGAGCAGGGAGCCTCGCGGGGGATCGACCGGCCGAACGTGGTCAAGCCGGAGACGGCCCACCCCGCCTTCGACAAGGCCTGTCACCTGTTCGGCATCGAGCTCCGGCGGGCACCGGTCGATCCGGTGACCACCCAGGTCGACCTCAACTGGGTGGCAGACCACGTCGACGGCAGCACGGTGGCCCTGATCGGCTCGGCGTGCAACTACGGCTACGGCACCATCGACCCCATCGCCGACCTGGGCCAACTGGCCCTGGAGCGGGGGACGGGCCTGCATGTGGACGGCTGCCTCGGGGGGTTCATCCTCCCCTTCGGCGAGGAGCTCGGCTATCCCATCCCCGCCTTCGACTTCCGGGTACCGGGGGTGACGAGCCTGTCGGCCGACACGCACAAGTACGGTTACGCCCTGAAGGGGACCTCGACGCTGCTGTTCCGCGACCGGGCGCTCCGCAACGGCCAGTACTTCACCCTGGCCGGGTGGAGCGGGGGGAAGTACGCCTCGCCCGGGATCGACGGTTCCCGCTCGGTGGGCCTGCTGGCGGCCACGTGGGCATCGATGGTCCACCTGGGCCGTGACGGCTACCGGCGCTACGCCGCCCGGATCTTCGAGACCTCGGCGCGGATGCAGGAGGCGGTGCGCTCCCATCCCGAGTTGCGGATCCTCGGGTCGCCGTCCTTCCTTTTCAGCTTCACATCCGACGAGTTCGACATCTACCTGGTCAACGACTTCATGCGTGCCCGGGGGTGGCGCTTCAACGGGCAGCAGTACCCCAATGCGCTCCACATGGCCGTGACCCGTCCCCAGACCCAGCCCGGGGTGGTGGAGACGTTCGCCACCGATCTGGCCGACGCGGTGGCGCACGCCCGCCAGCACCCCGACGAGCAGCCGCTGTCCGGCGCCATCTACGGCGGCGTGGCCGGCGGGCTGACCGACGAAGCGGACGAGTTCATCAGTATGGTCATGGCCGAGATGCTCGACGTCCAGCAGGGCCTGCCACCGGCATGACCGGTACGACGGGCATGACGGACAGGGCGAGTTGCCACCGGGGCCGGCGGGTGCCACGGTTGGCCGGACGCGGCCGACCGGTGCCGCCTGGGAGGGACCATGGCTGAGGTACAGACGGTTCGGGGACCGGTGGACAGCGCCGCGCTGGGGCGCACGTACATGCACGAGCACGTCTTCGTGCTCACTGCTGACGTCCAGCAGAACTATCCCGAGGAATGGGGCGACGAGGAGGCACGGATCACCGACGCGGCGGCAAAGCTCGGGGCGCTGGCCGCCCAGGGCGTGCGGACCATCGTCGACCCGACGGTGATCGGCCTCGGGCGGTACCTGCCCAGGATCGTGCGGGTGGCCGAGCGTGTGCCCGAGCTGAACATCGTGGTGGCGACGGGCTGCTACACCTACGACAGCGTCCCCTTCTTCTTCCACCATCGGGGGCCCGCCCTCAACGCCGCACTCGGGATGGACGTGCCCGATCCGATGGTCGACCTGTTCGTGGGGGACATCGTGGACGGGATCACCGGCACCGGGGTGCGTGCCGGCATGTTGAAGTGCGCCATCGACGCCGAGGGGATGACGCCTGGAGTGGAGCGGGTCATGCGGGCGGTGGCCGGGGCCCACCGGCAGACGGGCACGCCGATCACCGTGCACACCCACCCGACCACCCGGACCGGGCTCGAGGTGAAGCGGGTGCTATGCGACGAGGAGGGCGTCGACCCCCGGGTGGTCGTCCTCGGCCACAGCGGCGACTCCACCGACGCCGACCACCTGACCGAGCTGGCGGAGGCCGGGTTCGTGCTCGGCATGGACCGGTTCGGCATCACCCAGGGCATGACCTTCGAGGATCGGTGCGACATCGTCGTAGAGCTGTGCCGACGGGGCCTGGCCAGCCAGATGGTCCTCTCCCAGGATGCGGCGTGCTACATCGACTGGATCGACCCCAACGTGCTGGCGTTCATGCCCGACTGGCACTACCTGCACATCCATGACGACGTGGTGCCTTACCTGCTCGCCCACGGCGTTACCGACGACCAGGTCCAGGCCATGCTGGTCGACACGCCGCGGCGGGTGCTCGAGGGCACCGGCGCCTGAGGTGCCCGGTACGTACCCGATGGACGACAGTCCACAGTCTCCCTACAGGATGTGTTCATCTCCGGTTCAGGTTCGCCTGCGACGATGGCGGTGCCATGGAGCTCCCACGTACGGTCGCGCCCACGTCGATGCGTGACACGGACGGCGTCGACCTGTCGACGCTGGAGGATGCGGTGCCGTCGTCGGTGCGCCTGGGTGACGCACGCCTGACGGGCGTCACCATGCGAGCCGAGGCGGTCACGCCCGGTGATCTCTTCATCGCGGTGCCAGGAGCCGGTGTCGACGGCCACGATCTGGCCGGAACGGCGGTCGAGCGCGGTGCGGCCGCCCTCGTCGTCGAGCGGCGGCTCCCGCTCGCCGTGCCCCAGCTGGTGGTCCCGTCGGCCCGGGCGGCCGCCGGTCCGGTCTCCGCACTGGTGCACGGGGAGCCTGCACGGGCGCTTGCCCTGGTCGGGGTCACGGGGACCAACGGCAAGACGACCACCTGCGAGCTGACCCGGGTGGCGCTCGAGGCGGCCGGCCGCCCTGCCGGTCAGATCACGTCGACGGGCGCGTCTGTCGGCGGCAGGCTGGTGGCGCCGGCCGCACTGACCACTCCCGAGGCCCCCGAGCTCCAGGCCGACCTGGCCACCGTGGTGGCCAGCGGCGGGTGGGCCGCCGCTGTCGAGGTCTCCTCCCACGGGCTCGAACAGGGCCGGGTGGGTGGGATCCTCTTCGACGTGGCCGTCTTCCTCGGCCTCAGCCCCGAGCACCTGGACTTCCACGGCGACATGGAGGCGTACTGGCGGGCCAAGGCACGCCTGTTCGACGCCGACCAGTGCCGGCAGGCGCTGGTCTGCGTGGACACCACGTGGGGTCGCCGCCTGGCCGACCGGTGCGAGGTGCCGGTGACGACGTTCGGCGCCGGGCCCGACGCGGACGTGCGCATCGCCGTGCGATCCCTCGGCCTGGAGGGGATCGAGGTGACCGTGGCCGGTCCCGACGGCCTGCGCACTCTCCGGTCGCCCGTCGTGGGACGGGTGAACGCTTCGAACGTCGCCGCCGCCTATCTGGCCGCCAGCGCGGTGGGTGTTGACGGGGACGACGTGGCCGCGGCCCTGGCCCGGGCGGCGGCGCCCAGCGGGCGGTTCGAGATCGTGCCCGACGCCGATCGGCTGGTGGTGGTGGACTACGCGCACACCCCGGACTCGTTGGCCGCCCTGGTGACGACGGCCCGTGAGGTGACCCCTGGACGCGTCCATCTCGTCTTCGGCGCCCGGGGAGACCGCTACCGGGAGAAGCGGCCGCAGATGGCAGCGGCGGCGACCGAGGCGGACGTGGTGACGTTCACCACCGACAGCCCCGGTGGCGAGGATCCGGCGTCGCTGGTGGACCAGCTCCGGAGCGCCGCACCCGCGGGCCGGGCAGAGGTCCGCACCGAGCTGGACCGTGCCCGGGCCATCGAACAGGCCGTCGCAGCGATGGCTCCCGGCGACACCCTGCTCATCACCGGGCGCGGCAACGAGCAGTCCCAGCGCTTCGGCCGCCGCAGCGTGGCACTCGACGATCGCGTGGTGGCGGGTTTCGCGCTCGGCGCCCGACCGGCGCGTCCGCAGGCCGCCGGCGGTTCCGGGCCCATCGGCGTGGTGATCCCCGCCCACAACGGGGAAGCGACGCTCGCCGCGGCCATCCGGTCCGTGCTGGAGCAGACCGTGCCGGTGGCCGAGATCGTCGTGGTCGACGACGGGTCGACCGATGCGACGGCAGCGGTGGCCGGTTCGTTCGTCGACCGGGTGACGCTGGTGCAGCAGCCGTGCTCGGGTCCGTCCCGTGCCCGCAACGCGGGGATCGCGCGGGTGGCGTCGCCGTGGATCGCCTTCCTCGATGCGGATGACACATGGTTGCCCGACAAGCTGGAGCGGCAGCTCCGGGCGGTGCGCGACCGTCCCGGCGTCGTGGCGGTGGCGACCGAGTGGCGGCGGGACGGGACCGGCCCGGCGCCCGCAGCAGGGGGCTCCGATCCCGTGTCCGATGTCCCGCTGGAACAGCTGGTGCTCCTCAACCGGTTCCAGACGTCGACCGTCCTCGCCCGCCGGGACGCGCTGTGCCGGGCAGGCGGGTTCGATCCCGATCTGGACGGTGCCGAGGACTGGGACCTGTGGGTGCGCCTCGCCCATCTCGGATCGATCGTCAAGGTCGACCTCCCCCTGGTGCGTTACACGGATGTCAGCGAGGGCTACAGCAAGGACCTGGTGCGGCACCACCGGGCCGCGCTCCGCGTCGTGCAGCGGGAAGTAGGGCCGGGGCACGACGGCCGGCGACCGTTCCGGGACCGGCAGATCGAGTCATGGCACCACCTCCGCTTCGCCGTCGCCTTCGGGCTCATGGGACAGAAGGAAGAGGCGCGGGCCTGCCTCCGGTCGTCGCTGACTCCCGGCCTGGTGCCGGCGACGATCGTCGCTGCGCCGCGCTATCTGGCACCGTTCCTCGGGCGACGGGTGCTCCAGCGGGTCCGGGGACGCACCCGGCCCCGTTGATCCGGTCCGCCGCCCGGGGACGATGCAGCAACAATGCTGGTCACCGTGCCGGCGTGTGCTTCAGGGACCGCCCGGGCGTGCCGATACTCCCCGCATAGCCATTGCAGTGATGTAGGTCTCCCCCAGAAGGGGTATCAACCATGTCTCGCAGCAGGCGGAGGGAGAGAGGGTCCCACGCGGCACCGCGCCGTGCGCGGAGGCGCGCTCTGGCTGGCGCGCTCGTGGCACTGTGCGTGCTGTTGGTGACCTCGGGACCGGCGGCGTGGGCGGCTGGCGACGCCTCGCTCGACGCGTCCATCGTCTCCCAGCCCATGCCCGGTTGGGCGCCGGTCGCCGTGCCGCCCGCCACCGTCACCACGCTGCAGAGCGAGGTCAGCCAGATCGGCATCGTCGGCGGGGGCCGCGTCGCCCTCCAGGTGTGGCGCTCGCCGGTGGGAGGCACCGCCCTCGAGATCGTGCTCGTCCACCTGCCTGCGCTCACGCCGCAGGTGTCGTCGTTCCCCCAGGCGTTCGCCGACGGCGCGTGCCTCGTCCCGCCCAAGGGCGGGAACGCCATCCTCCTCGTGCCCCTGGCCGTTCCAGCGGGAGCATTCAGCGCGTCGTGCACGTTGCCGGGAAGCCCCGTTGCGGAGAACATGCTGGTGGTCGAGGCCAAGTCCACCTTCGTGGGCGTGGTCAGCATCGGGGCCTCGCCGCTCCCGGGATCGGAGCTCGTGTCCATCGGCACCGCCCAGGTCGCCCGCCTGCCCATTCCACCCCCGCCCTACGGCCTGATCGCGGCCGTGGCCGGTGTCCTGTGGGTCGCGGCATTCGTCGTCGGTCTCCTGGTGCGGCGTGAGCCGAGCGTGCTGGCGGCGCTCCTGATCGTGCTCCTGACCGGTCTCGTGGGCCTTCCCCTGTACCTCCTGGGCGCCCGCGCCGGGCGGGCCATGGCCAGGCACGGCCGCCGTGCTCCGGTCGGCGGTTTCGGCCTGGCGCTGGCCGGGGGCCAACCGGGGCCGTGGGCCCCAGCCCCGGTGACGCACGCTGCGACGCCGGGGATCGCACCGGTGGCGGCCCCGTACGATCCGGCGCGCTTCGAGCGACAGCAGGCGGCTCAGGAGCACCAGCCAGCGAACGGAGCGCTGCCACCACTCGGTGGTGCACCTGCGCAGGGCCCTGTGCCGGCCTCCCACGCCTCGTCAGGAGGCCTGCCGCCCCTCGGGGGCATCGTCGCTCCGGCCCACGGTGGTGGCCTGCCGTCCCTCGGGGGCATCGTCGCTCCTGCGCACACCGGCGGCCTCCCTCCCCTCGGCGGCGGCACTGGTCCCGGTGTGGCAGGTCCCGGTGTGGCAGGTGGGGGCGGCTCGGCGACGGGGATCGGAACCCCTTTCGGCGGTGGGGCCCCAGCGCCGATGGCGGGCGGCCTCCCGCCTCTCGGCGGAATGGGGACCCCCGTCCCCCCGGCCCGCACCCCGGCACCGCCGGCAGCGACGCCACCGGCGCCGGTTCCATCCACGCCGGTACCGTCCGCACCGGCTGGCCCGGCACCCGGGTGGTACCCCGACGAACGGGAGCCGGGGGCGCAGATCTACTGGGACGGCGCGGCCTGGGGGACCCGCATCCGATGGGATGGGAACGCGTGGATCCCGATCGCGTCCTGAGCGGAGGACCTTCGGGTCGAGGTGCCGGCCGCTGTCAGTGCACCAGGTGCACGATGTCGCCCACCAGAAGGACGACGACCATGGTGGCGATCACCGAGTACAGGGCGGTGAACGCCCAGCGCTTCCGGTGGTTGGCCAGCCAGAAGCGTCGTACGCCCTTCACGTCGAAGAACAGTGCGACGACGGCGATGGGGATACCGATCACTGGTCCGACGGCGCTGGCCGCTCCGATGACGGGCAGCACGATGGGAAGAATCACGTACCCGAGGATGCACCGGGTGGCCGAGAGCAGGATCGATGTCGACACCAGGCGCTGCATTGCGTCCTGGTCGACGCGGGGGCGCTGCTCGGGAACGCACAGGAGCCGGCAGACGACGTTGTCGGCCCGGCTGCGGGGCACGACGACAGGTCCGGCGGCGCCGGTGATGCCGGCTGGGCCGGACGTGGCCAGGTTCCCGGGGAGCAGATCCTCCATCGCTCTCCAGCGTAGGGCGCCGGCATGGTCCGCTCCAGTCGCCCCACCTGTGGTCGGTGGGTGGGGCGTGTGGGGTACGCGGGTGGCGGCGCCCCAGGTCGGATCGAGGAGGACACACCGTGGCACACGGCGAATGACGTATCAGTGAGGAGGCAGCGATGATGATGGACTGCACGGTCGCCGAGAGGACGATGGAGGACACGGTCGCCGAGATGGCGCCGGAGGGCACGGTCGCCGAGAAGACGCCGGACCTCGAGGCGCGGGTCCGGGCGTTCTTCGAGACGTGGAAGACGCGTGATCCGGACCGCCTGGCCCAGTTCTTCGCCCCCGGCGCGTCGTGGACGGAGCCGAACCGGGAGCCGGCCGTGGGCATCGAGATGGTCCGGGCCGTCCTCGGGGTCGACACGTCCTTCGCCCGAGCGTTCGAGTTCGAGTTCCTGACCATCGGAACGATCGGGAGATCGGTCTTCACCGAGCGGATCGATCGGTTTGTGGTGGCGGACCGTGCCATCGCCATGTCCGTCGCCGGGATCTTCGAATTCGATCCGGACGGGCGCATCACGGCGTGGCGCGACTACTACGACTGGGCCCATCTGCGGCGGGAGCTGCGGTCAGCCGGGATCGACACCGCTTCGGTGGACCGGCGCTGACGGTCCCACCCGGCACGTACCCGACCGGCGTCGGGTACGGTCGGCGTTCATGACCACGCCGGACGGGCCCGCCATGCCGGGTGCTCCGCCGGCTCAGCCGGGAGCGCTGTGGGTGTTGGACCTCGACGGCGTGGTGTGGCTGGCCGGCACCCCCATCGGACCGGTTGGCCAGGCGATCGACCATCTCCGTTCCCGTCGGGTCGACGTCGTCTTCGCCACCAACAATTCGGCACCCACGGCCGCCGAGCTCGTGGCCCGGCTGGAGCGGGCGGGGGTCCCGGCGTCCGCCGGCGAGATCGTCTCGTCAGCGCAGGCGGTCGCCACCATGCTCGCTCCCGGGTCGACGGTGATCGTCGCCGCCGATGCCGGCGTGGTCGAGGCCCTCGAGGCGACGGGCGCGCTCGTTGTCGACGACGGTCCCGCCGACGCGGTGGTGGTCGGGTGGACGCGGCGGTTCGACTTCGACCTTGTGGCTCGGGCCGCGGCCGCCATCCGAAACGGCGCCCGCTTCCTCGCCACCAACATGGACCCCACTCACCCCACGCCGGACGGCCTCCTACCCGGCACCGGCGCGCTGGTGGCCGCGGTGGCGACAGCGGCATCGGCGACCCCTGAGGTCGCCGGCAAGCCCAACCCGCCCATGGTGTCCCTCCTGGAGAAACGACTGGCCGGGCGGGCGCCGGGGTCACCGGTCGTCGTGGTCGGGGACCAGATGGCGACGGACGGCGCACTGGCGGCAGCATTGGGCGTTCCGTTCGCGCTGGTCGCCTCGGGTGTCGGCGGTGGCCATGTCGCTCCCGGGGTGGACGTTCCCGTGACATGGCGTGCAGCCGACCTGGTCTCGCTGGTGGCGGCGGCCACGGTGCGGGACGCGGAGAGCACAGAGGAGTGAACGACGATCCCGGCAAGTGCTTGCTCTCAGCTAGCACTCCAGCTAGAATGACAAAATGAGCAAAAAAGACGCATTTCGCCGGTACCTCGACGCCGGTTCGACGTTCACGCAGATCACTCGCACGCGGGCCGAGGAGCTGGTCCAGGAGTTGGTGAAGAGCGGTGCCCTCCAGCGCAAGGAGGCGAAGGCTCGGGTCGACGAGCTCATCGAGCGCAGCCGGAAGAGCAGTGAGCAGCTCATCCAGGTGGTGCGCGACGAGGTCGCGTCCCAGATGTCGGCCCTCGGCATCTCCAGCATCGAAGATCTGGCCCGACAGGTCGCGTCGCTCCTGAACCGGTCGACGGACCTGGTGCGTGGCCAGGAGAAGGCAGCCGCCACCAAGGCCCCGGCGAAGAAGGCCCCGGCGAAGAAGGCAGCCGCCACCAAGGCCCCGGCGAAGAAGGCCCCGGCGAAGAAGGCCCCGGCGAAGAAGGCCCCGGCGAAGAAGGCCCCGGCGAAGAAGGCAGCCGCCACCAAGGCCCCGGCGAAGAAGGCCCCGGCCGCAGCCGTGCCGGCCCCCCCCGTGTCGCCCGCCACCCCGCCGCCGGTGACGGAGTCTCCCGCCTGAGCGGGAGCGACCGCCGCCGGCTCGATCGGGTCCTGGTCGAGCGGGGCCTGGCCGCGAGCCGGCTCCAGGCCGTCGAGCTGGTCGAGCGCGGGTTGGTCGTCGTCGGTGGCGCGCCGGCCTCCAAGCCGTCGCGGATGGTGGGAGCGGCCGAGCCCGTCCTCGTCACCGAGCCGGACCCCTACGTAGGGCGGGGCGGGCGCAAGATCGAGGCCGCCCTGGACCGCTTCGGGATCGATCCCACCGGATGCCGCTGCCTCGATGCCGGCGCGTCCACCGGTGGGTTCACCGACTGCCTCCTCCAGCGCGGAGCGCGCTCGGTGGCTGCGGTGGACGTCGGCCACGGCCAGCTCCACCATCGACTGCGGACCGATCCCCGGGTCGCGGTGTGGGAGCGGACCGACATCCGTTCGTTCGACGCCGCCGCGGCCGGGTTCGATGCCTTCGATCTGGTGGTGGCCGACCTGTCGTTCATCTCGGCGACGGCGGTGGCGCGATCCCTGGTTAGAGCGGCTGCACCCGGTGCGACGCTGGTGGTCCTCGTGAAGCCGCAATTCGAGGCGGGGCGTGCCGAGGTCTCCCGTGGCAAGGGGGTCATACGCGACCCGGAGGTCCACCGTCGAGCCATCGTCACCGTCGGCACCGCGCTCACCGACGCCGGAGCGGGCATCATGGGGGTGATGCCGTCGCCCGTGCCCGGCCACGCCGGGAACCGTGAGTACTTCATCCATGCCGTTGCGCCCGGTGCGACGGCAGCCACAGGTGGCACTGTGACCGGTGGCGGCGAGTTGGTGCGGTGGGCCACGGAAGCCGTCGACGAGGCCGTCGGTGGCGGGGACTGACGGGGCGGCGGCGGCGCCGCCCACCAGCGCGACGATTTCGTTCTTCGTCCACCCGGACCGACCCGCGGCCACGGCCGTCCTGGAACGGTCCCAGGCGTGGCTGGTGGCACGGGGCCACCGTGCCTCGGTGGTCCCGGCGGACGGTGAGGTCCCACCGGGCACCGATCTGGTCGTCGCCGTCGGCGGGGACGGCACCATGCTGCGCGCCGTCGATGCCGCCGGCGGCATCGGGGTGCCGGTGCTCGGGGTCAACGTGGGGCGCCTCGGCTACCTGGCGGAGGTGGAGGCCTCCGAGGTCGAGGAGGCGCTGGACCGCTTCCTCGACGGGACGGCCGCCGTGGACGAGCGGATGACGCTGGGGATCGAGACCGTCAGCCCGGATGGCACCACCGCACAGACCTACCAGGCCCTCAACGAGGCGGTGGTGGAGAAGACGGTTCCCGGTCACACCGTGCGCCTGGCCGCCACCATCGACGGCCGCCCCTTCGTCACCTACGCGGCCGACGGGCTCCTGGTGGCCACGCCCACCGGTTCGACCGCCTACAACCTGTCGGCACGCGGACCGTTGCTCTCGCCCCACCTGGCCGCCATCGTGGTGACGCCGGTCTCGCCCCACATGCTCTTCGACCGGGCGCTTGTCCTCGAGCCGACCGAATCGGTCGCCTTCGAAGTCCTCGAGCCCCGCCCGGCCGTCCTCGTCGTCGACGGCGTGACGGTGGCCACGCTGGAGCCGGGGTGGACGGTCCGCTGCCGTCAGGGTGATCGGCCGGCCCGGCTGGTGACGCTCGGCGGCCGGCACTTCCACGCCATCCTGCGGGCCAAGTTCCAGCTGGCCGACCGCTGAGGGGGCGGACACGGTGCTGTGGGAGCTGCGGGTGCGCGACCTCGGCGTGATCGACGACGTCACCGTGGAGCTCGGTCCCGGCATGACGGCGCTGACGGGCGAGACGGGCGCCGGCAAGACCTTGGTGGTGCACGCCATCTCGCTGCTGCTCGGCGGCAGGGCCGACCCGGCCATGGTCCGATCCGGGGCGGACGAGGCACTGGTGGAGGGGCGGTTCGCCGGTCCCGGCGGGCCCGGCGGTGCCGATGAGGTGGTCCTGGCCCGTGCCGTCGCCCCCGGACGGTCCCGGGCGTGGATCGACGGGCGCATGGTGCCGATCGGCGTGCTTGCGGAGCGCGCCGCCGCGCTGGTCGAGCTGCACGGCCAGCACCAGCACCGGGCGCTGGTCTCGGTGGCCGCGCAGCGCCAGGCGCTCGACCAGGCCGGGGGGATCGACACGAGGCCGCTCGTCGAGGCCCGCCGGCGCCAGCATCTCCTCGAGGAGGAGGGGGCCGCCCTGGGAGGGGACGCGTCGGCCCGGGCCCGCCAGGCCGACCTCCTCGGGTACCAGATCGCCGAGATCGAGGGTGCGGCCGTGGTGGCCGGAGAGGACGCGACGTTGGAGGCCGAGGAGGAGCGGCTGTCCTCCGCGAGCGCCGTGCGGGCGGCCGCCGGCGCGGCCCGGCATGCCCTTGCCGGATCGGGGTCCGACACCGAGGGCGACGTGAGCAGCGCATTGGCCGCGGTGTCCGCCCTGGTGGCCCCGCACGGGGCACTCGAGGCCATCGATGCGCGGGTGCGGTCCGTCCAGGCCGAGGTCGCCGATCTGGCCGCCGAGCTCCGGTCCATCGAAGAGGGATGGGAGGACGATCCGGAGCGCCTGGCCGAGGTGCGTGCCCGCCGCCAGCTCCTGGTGGAGCTGTGCCGCAAGTACGGCCCCACGCCCGAGGACGTGCTGGGCTTCCTCGAGGGTGCCCGCCGGGAGCTGGCCGAGCTCCAGGGTCGCGAGCGGCGGGCGGGGGAGATCGACCAGGAGCTGGCCGCCGCCCGCCACCAGGTTGCCGATCGGGCCGCCGCTGTCGCCGCCGCCCGGCGCGCCGCCGCCCCCCGCCTGGCAGCTGCGGTGGAGGAGACGCTCCGGTCGCTCGCGCTCCCGGCGGCACGCTTCACCGTCCACGTCGGCGACGACGACCCGGGTGACGACGTCGTGTTCGGCTTCGGCGCCAACCCGGGGGAGCCGGTGCTCCCTCTCGCCCGGGTGGCGTCGGGTGGCGAGCTCTCCCGGACCATGTTGGCGTTGCGCCTCGCCCTCACCACCCACCCGGACGTGCTCGTCTTCGACGAGGTCGACACCGGCGTGGGCGGGCAGGCGGCACTGGCGGTGGGGGCCGCCCTGGCCCGGCTGGCAGTCACCTCCCAGGTCCTGGTGGTCACCCACCTGCCGCAGGTCGCCGCGTTCGCCGACCGGCAATTGGCGGTGTCGAAGGGCGACGACGGGGGCCGGACCCGCTCGACGGTGGCCACCCTGGATCCCGATGGGCGGGTGGTGGAGCTGGCCCGGATGCTCTCGGGCAGCCCGGACAGCGATGCGGCCCGGCGGCACGCCCGGGAGCTCCTGGCATCCTCCGGTCGGGCCGCACCCGGCGCCTGACGTTCCCACTCCACCGGGGTCCGCGATCGTCTCGCGCCGGTTCAGGTACCCTCGGAGGATGCCCGACGGGAGCCCAGAGGACGCGCCTGGCACAGCGCCGACGACCGGCGGCGGCAGCCGGGCGACCCGCTACATCTTCGTGACCGGTGGGGTGTCGTCGTCCCTCGGAAAGGGGCTGACCGCCTCGTCGCTGGGCCGGCTCCTGAAGAACCGCGGGCTCCGGGTCACCATGTGCAAGCTCGACCCGTACATCAACGTGGACCCGGGCACGATGAACCCGTTCGAGCACGGCGAGGTGTTCGTCACCGAGGACGGCGGCGAGACGGACCTCGACCTCGGCCACTACGAGCGCTTCATCGACGAGAACCTCCACAAGGACTCGAACGCCACCACCGGGAGGATCTACTCGTCGGTCATCGCGAAGGAGCGCCGGGGTGACTACCTGGGGAAGACCGTCCAGGTCATCCCGCACGTGACCGACGAGATCAAGGAGCGGATCCGGCGCCTGGCCATCCACGACGTGGACGTGGTCATCGTCGAGATCGGCGGCACCGTCGGCGACATCGAGATCGTCCCCTTCATCGAGGCCATCCGCCAGTTCCGCCGGGACGTGGGGCGGGAGAACGTCTGCTACATGCACCTGACGCTGGTGCCCTACCTCGGACCCTCCGGCGAGCAGAAGACCAAGCCCACCCAGCACTCGGTGACCGAACTGCGCAGCCGGGGCATCCAGCCCGACATCATCGTGTGCCGCTCCGACCGGCTCATCTCCGACGACCTCAAGGCCAAGATCTCCCTGCAGTGCGACGTGCCCGCCGAGGCGGTCATCTCGGCCATCGACGCGGCGAACATCTACCAGATCCCCCTCGTCCTCCACGAGGAGGGCCTCGACGAGTACGTGCTGCGCACCCTCCACCTCGATCCTGCCTCCCACCCCATCGACCTCTCGTCGTGGGAGCACCTGGTGGCCCAGGTCGACGCGGCCACCCGCCCGGTGCGCATCGGCATCATCGGCAAGTACGTCGACCTCCCCGACGCCTACCTGTCGGTGGTGGAGTCCCTCCGCCACGCCGGATTCCACCATGGCGCCAAGGTCGAGATCGACTGGATCCAGGCCGCCACCGTGCCCGACCTCCTGGTCGGCGACACCCTCCGGGAGTACGACGGGCTGGTCATCCCCGGCGGGTTCGGCGAGCGGGGAGTGGAGGGCAAGATCGCCGCCGCCGGCTACGCACGCGAGCACGACATCCCCCTGCTCGGGCTGTGCCTGGGCCTCCAGGTGATGGTGGTCGAGGCCGCCCGCCACCTGGCCGGGTTGGAGCGGGCCGACTCCCGCGAATTCGATCCCACCACCCCCCACCCGGTCATCGACCTCATGTCCGATCAGAACGACGTGGTCGACCTGGGGGGCACCATGCGGCTGGGCGCCTACGACGCCCGGCTCGTCCCCGGTTCGCAGGTGGCCGCCGCCTACGGCGACATCGTTGTCTCCGAGCGCCACCGCCACCGCTACGAGGTGAACCCCCGCTACCGCAAGGCGCTGGAGGACGCCGGGCTGGTGTGCTCGGGGACGTCGCCCGACGGCCGGCTGGTCGAGTTCATCGAGCTTCCCGGCCACCCGTTCTGGGTCGGCACCCAGGCCCATCCCGAGTTCAAGAGCCGGCCTGACAAGCCCCATCCGTTGTTCCGGGAGCTGGTGGGTGCCGCCCTGGCCCGGGCGGAGGGCAGGGATCCCCACCTGATCGATCTCGGTGGCGTCGGCTGACGGTCCGCCGGCCGGCTTCCGCCCCGTCGGGGAGGAGCTCGTCCACCGGGGGTGGGCCATCTCCATGGTGCGGGCCACGTTCGCGGGCCCCGACGGCGCCACCTTCACCCGGGACGTGGTCCGCCACCCGGGAGCGGTCGCCGTGGTGGCGGTGACCGGCGGGGGCGGCGTGGTGCTCGTGCGCCAGTACCGGCCCGCCGTCGACCGGTGGCTGCTGGAGATCCCGGCCGGCACCCGCGACGTGGTCGGCGAGCCGCCCGAGCAGACGGCACGGCGGGAGCTCGCCGAGGAGGCGGGCCTGGCCCCCGGGCGGCTCGACCTGTTGACCCGGTGCCTCAACACACCGGGCTTCTGCGACGAGGAGACCCACGTGTACCTGGCCCGGGACCTGCACGAGGTGCCCCACCAGCGGGACGGGGTGGAGGAGGAGCACCTGTCCGTGGTCGAGGTCGGGCTCGACGCTTTCGACGGCCTGGTCGACGACGGGACGGTGGTGGACGCCCAGACCATCCTCGGCGTGGCGCTGGCCCGGCGCCGTCTGACCGCAGGGGCGTGAGGCGCCCGGTGCCGGGGCCGGCCGCCCTCGACCGGGGCGCCGAGGAGTACCTGACGTGGCTGGCGGTGGAACGGGGACGCTCCCGCAACACCCTGGCCGCCTACCGGCGGGACCTGGCCAGGTGGGAGGCGTGGCGGGCCGGGCGGGGCGCGGGGCCCGACATCTCCACGGACGAGATCGAGGCGTTCCGCGACGAGCTCCGGAACGCCGGCGCCACCCCCGCATCGGTGGCCCGCATGCTGTCGTCGGTGCGTGGGCTGACGCGGTTCCTCTCGGTCGAGGGGTACGCGGCGGGCGATCCCGGCGCCGAGGTGAAGAACCCGCCCCTCGGTCACCGGCTCCCGAAGGCGCTCACCGAGGAGGAGGTGGTCAGGCTCATCGAGGCCGCCGCCGGCGACGAACCGGTCGACAGGCGGGACCGGGCCCTGCTCGAGCTCCTCTACGGGACGGGCGCCCGAATCTCCGAGGTGGTCGGTCTGTCCCTGGGGGACGTGGTCGCCGCCGACGGCCTCCTGCGGGTGGTGGGCAAGGGCGACAAGGAGCGGCTCGTCCCTCTCGGCTCCATGGCCCGTGCCGCCCTCGACGACTGGCTGGCACCGGCGGGCAGGGCGGCCATGGCGCCGGAGCGGTGGGCCCGCCGTGACGACGCCGACGCCCTCTTCCTCAACCGGCGGGGACGGCGCCTCGGGAGGCAGAGCGCATGGGACGCCGTCCACGCCCGGGCGGTGGCGGCGGGGCTGGGGGAGCGGGTGAGCCCGCACGTGCTGCGGCACTCGTGCGCGACGCACCTGCTGGCACGGGGTGCGGACATCCGAGTCGTCCAGGAGCTCCTCGGCCATGCGTCCATCGCCACCACCCAGCTGTACACCAAGGTCACCGCCGACCACCTGCGGCGGGCCTACGAGAACGCCCATCCGCGAGCTACCGGGGGTGACCCTGGGTAGGATGGGACCCGTGCCGAACGACGCCCCCACCGTGGACTACCGGCGCCTCCTCGAGGAGGAGGGCGAGCAACTGCGCGCCCAGCTTGCCGAGCTGGGCGTGGGTGAGGGTGCCGGCGGGCTGGCGTTCGACCCGAACTTCGCCGACTCGAGCCAGGTCACGGCCGAGCGGGGCGAGCTCGAGACCCTGGTCACCCAGCTGCGGGAGTCGCTCGACGAGGTGGCGCACGCACTGGAGAAGCTGTCCGAGGGGAACTACGGGCACTGCGAGGTGTGCGGCAAGCCCATCGCCGAAGCCCGGCTCGAGGCCATGCCGGCCACCCGCTTCTGCATCGAGCACGCCTCGCGGCACTGACGGGCTCTGACTCCGTGGCGTCCATTGGCTCGGGGTGGGGGCGTGCCCGCCGGCCCGGTGGGATCGACCGGCGCATCGTCATCGGGGTGGCGGTGGCCCTGGGGGTGGTGGTGCTCCTCCTGCACTTCCACCGCATCGGTCGGGACCAGGTCATCTACTTCCTCGTCCTCATCCCGTCGATCATCCTCCACGAGATCTCCCACGGCGCGGTGGCCTTCGTCTTCGGTGATGACACGGCCCGCCGCCAGGGTCGGCTCAGCCTGAACCCCATCCGCCACATCGACCCGGTGGGCACCATCATCGTCCCCGCCGTCCTCAGCCTTGCCGGCGTGGGCGCCTTCGGGTGGGCCAAACCGGTGCCGGTCAACACGGCCCGGCTGCGGAGCCCACGCAACCACACCGTGGTCGTGTCCCTGGTCGGGCCGCTGACCAACGTCATCCTGGCCCTGGCCGCCGGCTTCGTGTACATGGCCGTCGTGCCGGCGGATGCCCGCACGGGCTACGCGCCGATGCCCCTGGTGGGGGAGGTGCTCCTCCTTGCCGGCCTGGCCAACCTGGTGCTGGCCGTGTTCAACTTCATCCCCTGCCCGCCCCTCGACGGCGCCGCCGTCCTCGAGCGCCTCATCCCCGCCCGCCACCTGGCTGACTACTACCGCCTCCAGCCGGCGCTGATGTTCCTCCCCTTCGTGCTGGTCCTCCTGTTCCAGCGGCAGTGGGCGACCCTGATCGACCATCTCTTCTCCTGGTGGGCGAACCTCTTCGCCTGAGGGTCCGGGCGCTGGTCGGGGCATCGTGGGCCCCCTACGCCCTGGCCGGCGTGCTCCTGGCGGCCGACGAGCTGATCCTGTCCACCGGCCTCGGCCACGTCGGCCCCGGGTACGGCACCTGGGCGCTCGACCACCACGCGTACACCGATGTGCTCAAGCTGTCGGGCCAGCACTATGTGCGCCCCGGGGGCGTGATCCACCCCGTGCCCTACCTGCAGGACCGCATCGAGTACCCCATCATCATCGGGTTCCTGCTGTGGCTGCCGTCGTGGCTGCCCGGGGGTCCCGCCTCGTGGCTGGCAGCGGCCGGCGTGCTGTGCGCGGCGGCCACGGCCGGGGCGATCGCCCTCCTGCGCCGGGTGCGTCCCGGCGCCGCCTGGTGGGTGGCGGCGTCGCCCGCCCTGCTGGTGGGGGCGGGGGTCAACTGGGACATGGTGGGGATCGTGCTGATGCTGGCCGCGCTGGTGTGGTTCGTCGAGTCGCGCTGGTCCCTGTCGGGGGCGGCCACGGCAGCGGGAACGCTGACCAAGCTGTTCCCCATCGTGGCCCTGCCCGTGGCCCTGGCCGCCCTGGCCCGGCGGGCCCGTGCAGGCGACGCCGGCCCCCTGCGGCGGTGGGCGGGGTGGTTCGCGGTGGTGGGCGTGGTGGTCCTGGCCCCGTTCGCCCTGGCGGCACCGGCCAACGTGTGGTGGTTCGTCGACTTCAACTCCACGCGACCGGAGAAGGACTCGCTGTTCGGGCCCCTCCTCCCGGGCCCGGTCATCGACGCCGTGTCGCTGGTGGTGGTGGCGGCCGTCGCCATCTGGTGCGCGAGGGCGGTGTGGCGGGCCGCGGACGAGCTCGCCGGACGGGCCGTCGTGCTGGGCGCCGCCGCCACCCTGGTGGCCTGGATGGCGGTGAACAAGATCTGGAACCCCCAGTACGTGCTGTGGGTCTTCGCCGCCTGCGGCCTGGCCGGAGCGCCCGCCGGTGCCGGGGTCGCACTCGGCGGCGTCACCGTGGCCGACTGGTGGTACGAGTTCGTGCTGCGCATCCCCTCCCACCACGCGTCCTACGCGGCGGTCGGCGTGGTGGTCACGGTGGCCCGGGGGGCGGTCCTGATCTGGCTGGCCGCCTGGTGCCTGCGGGCGCTGGCCGGGCGGGTTCAGCCCGCCGGCACCAGCCCCATGGCCTCCGCCGCCCTGCGGTAGGTGGCCGAGGCCACCGCCCCCGCCTTGGCCGCCCCGGCGGCGAGGATGGCGGAGACCGCCCCCGGGTCGGCGGCCAGCTCGGCCCGGCGCTCCCGCACGGGGCGGAGCAACTCGACGAGCGCCTCGGACAGGTCCCGCTTCAGGTCGCCGTAGCGCTGGTAGCCGGTGGCCACCTCGTCCGGGGTGCGGTCGGTGGCAGCCGCCAGGAGCTCGAGGAGGTTGGAGAGCCCAGGCTTCGCCTCGGGATCGAAGCGGACCTCGCCGTCGGTGTCGGTGACCGCCTTCTTCACCTTGCGGTCGATCTCCTCGGGGGAGTCGAGCATCTGGACGGTGCCGAGCGGCGTGCCGCCCGTCTTCGACATCTTCCGTGTCGGCTCCTGGAGGTCCATGACCCGGGCCCCGGTGGCGGGCACCGCCGCCTCCGGCACGGTGAAGACGTCGCCGTAGCGGAAGTTGAAGCGCTGGGCCAGGTCCCGGGCCAGCTCCAGGTGCTGGCGCTGGTCGTCGCCGACGGGGACCCGATCGGAGTCGTAGAGGAGGATGTCGGCTGCCATCAGTACCGGGTAGGTGAACAGGCCCACCCGCACGCCCTCGTTCCCTGCCCCCTTGTCCTTGAACTGGGTCATCCGCCGCAGCTCGCCCATCGACGCCGTGCACTCCAGGAGCCAGGTGAGGCGGGGGTGCTCGGGGACGTGGCTCTGGACGAACAGGGTGCAGACCTCGGGGTCGAGGCCGGCGGCCACCAGGTCGATCACCGCGTCGAGGGTGCGGGCACGGAGGTCGGCAGGATCGACGTCCACGGTGAGGGCGTGGAGGTCCACCACGCAGTAGAAGGCGTCGTGGTCGTGCTGGTGAGCCACCCAGGAGCGGATGGCCCCCAGGTAGTTGCCGAGGTGGAGCGCGCCGCTGGGCTGGACGCCGGAGAGGACCCTGGCCATGGGGGGCCATCGTAGGGGATGGGCGCCGGCCCCCCGGCGGGGTGCGCCAGCGGCGGCCGCCCAACCGGTATCGTCGGTCGGCGTGACCGCCACCGTCGCCGTGCCCGCCTTCGAGGGCCCCATCGACCTGTTGCTCCAGCTGGTGAACACCCACCAGGTGGACATCTACGACGTTCCCCTGGCCGACGTGGTGGACGCCTTCGTGGCCGAGGTGGCCGGTTGGGAGGTGGTGGACCTGCCCACCGTGTCGGAGTTCCTGGTGGTGGCGGCCGTGCTGGTGGAGCTGAAGTCCCGCCGGCTCCTCCCCGGGCCCGACGAGGTGGAGCCGGACGAGGAGCTCTCCGGATGGGAGGAGCGTGACCTCCTGCTGGCCCGCCTCCTCGAGTGCCAGGCCTACGCGGCGGCGGGCGACGCCTTCGCCCTGCTGGCCGAGCGGGCGGCCGCCTCCGTCCCCCGCACGGCCGGGCTGGGGGAGGAGGTCGAGGTCCGGGCGCCCGATCTGCTGGCCGGCACCACGCCGGCCCAGGTGGCCGACGCCTATCGGCGGGCGACGGCGGCGAGGCCGGCGCCCGTGGTCGACCTGGCCCACGTCACCGTGGACGCGGTCAGCGTCTCCGAGGCGGTGGCCGAGCTGGCCGTACGGCTGCCGGCCACAGGGCGGAGCACGTTCCGGGAGCTGACCGCCCACCTGACGGGGCGGATGGAGATCATCGTCCGCTTCCTCGCCCTCCTCGAGCTGTGCAAGCAGGGCCGGGTCACCCTCGACCAGGGCCACTCCTTCGGCGAGCTCCAGGTGGCGTGGGTGGCGGGCGCGCCCGAGCCCGTCGGCGTGGGCGCCGGTGTCGACGACTACGAGGGATGACCGTGGCGCTGTCGGATGAGGCCCGGGCCATCGAGGCCGTCCTGACCGTCGCCGTCGAACCGGTCGCGCCCGGCATCCTGGGCGAGCTCCTCGAGCTCCCGGCCGACCAGGTCGAAGCGTTCTGCGACGAGCTCGTCCGGTCGTGCGAGGAGGGCAGGCGGGGGTTCGTGGTGGTGCGGGTGGCCGGCGGGTACCGCATGCAGAGCCACCCGGACCTGGCCCCCTACGTGGAGCGCTTCGCCAACGTGGGCGTCTCCTCCCGGCTGTCGGCGGCCGCCCTCGAGACGCTGGCCATCGTGGCCTACCGCCAGCCGGTGTCGCGGACCCAGATCGCCTCGCTGCGGGGGGTGAACGTGGACGGGGTGGTCCGCCTCCTCGAGCACCGGGGCTACATCGCCCCGGTGGGCCGGGCCGACGGTCCGGGCCAGGCCGTTCTCTACGGCACCACCGACGCCTTCCTGGAGCGCCTGGGTCTCGACCGGCTCGACCAGCTGCCCCCGGTCGAGGACCTGCTCCCCGACGCCGAGCGCCTCACCGAGCTGGAGGAGCGCCTGCGGTCCGGCGCGGACGGTGGCGACGCCTGAGTCACGGGGGGGCGAGGGCGGCTCCCCGTCCCCCGAGGCCGAAGGGGAACGGCTCCAGAAGGTCCTGGCCCGGGTGGGCGTCGGTTCACGCCGCGTCTGCGAGGACCTGATCGCCGACGGGCGGGTCACGGTGAACGGTGCCGTCGCCGTGCTCGGGCGCCGGGTCGACCCCGGGCGGGACGTGGTCGAGGTGGACGGGGCTCTGGTGCCGGTCCGCCCCGGGCTGGTCACCTACCTGCTCAACAAGCCCGCCGGGGTGGTCACCACCGCACGCGACACCCACGGCCGGCCGACGGTGGTGTCGCTGGTGCCGGCCGAGCCCCGGGTCTTCCCCGTCGGCCGCCTCGACGCGGCGACGGAAGGCCTGTTGCTCCTCACCAACGACGGCGACCTGGCCCACCGCCTCACCCATCCGTCCTTCGGCGTCCGCAAGGAGTACCTGGCCGAGGTGGAGGGGACGCCCACGCCGGGCGAGCTCCGGCGCCTGCGTGAAGGCGTGGAGCTCGACGACGGCGTCACCGCGCCGGCCCGGGTGTCGCTGGTGGCCCCGTCCCTGGTGCGCATCGCCATCCACGAGGGCCGCAACCGGCAGGTCCGTCGCATGTGCACAGCCATCGGCCACCCGGTGGTGCGGCTGGTGCGCACCCGCATCGGTCCGCTGGCCGATCCCTCCCTTGCCCCGGGCGGGTGGCGGGTGCTGACCCCCGAGGAGGTCCGCTCGTTGGCCGCGGCGGCAGGGGGGTCCGGGTCCCGTGGCTAGCATGCGGGGCTGATGCCCGCACACGTCCGCGCCATCCGGGGCGCCACCACCGTCGACGCCGATACGCCCGAGCAGATCGAGGAGCGCGTCGTCGCGCTGATGACGACCGTCCTCGAGCGCAACGGCGTGCACGAGGACGACATCATCTCGATCCTCTTCACGGCCACCGAGGACGTGGTCTCGATGTTCCCGGCCGCCGCGGCCAGGACGATGGGGCTGGGAGCGGTGCCGCTCATGTGCGCCCGGGAGCTCAGCGTCACCGGATCGGTGCCGCGGTGCATCCGGGTCATGGTCCACGTCGAGACGGACCGCCCGCGCGAGGAGATCCACCACGTCTACCTCGAGGGCGCGAGGGGCCTCCGTGACGACCTCCCCGCGTGACCCGGGCCGGGCGCACATCGTCGGCCTGGGGCTGATCGGCGGATCCATCGGGCTCGCCCTCCGGGCCCTCGGCTGGCAGGTGAGCGGGGAGGACGTCGACGACGGCGTGGTGTCGCGTGCGGTCGCCACGGGAGCGGTGGACGGTCCGGGTACGCCCGCCGACGTCGACCGGGCAGACCTGGTGTTCGTGGCCACGCCCGTCGCCGCCATCCCGGCCGCCGCCGCGACCGTTCTGGAACGCCCCGGCCGGCGACCGGGTTCGGTCGTCACCGACGTCGGGGGGGTGAAGGGCCCCATCGTCGCCGCACTGGACCGGCCGGGGTTCGTGGGCGGCCACCCCATGGCCGGTTCCGAGCAGTCGGGCATCGAGGGCGCGGATGCCGAGCTGTTCGTCGGGGCGACGTGGGTGCTGACCCCGACGGTGTCGACGGAGCCGGAGGGTTACACGCTCCTGCGGTCGGTCATCTCCGAGCTGGGTGCCGACGTGGTGGAGCTGTCGCCGGCCGGCCACGACGAGCTGGTCGCCGTGGTCTCCCACGTCCCCCACCTGACGGCGGCCACGCTGATGAACCTGGCTGCCGACCAGGCTGTCGAGCATGCCGCCCTCCTGCGGCTGGCGGCAGGAGGGTTCCGGGACATGACGCGCATCGCCGCCGGCCAGCCCGGCATCTGGCCCGACATCTGCGTCGACAACGCCGGTGCCATCGTGGCCACCCTCGACCAGCTGATCGAGTCACTGGGCGACATGCGGGCCCGTGTGGCACGCGGGGACCGCGCTGCCCTGCTCGACGTGCTGGGCCGGGCAACGGTGGCCCGACGTGCCCTCGGGGTGCAGGCGGAGGCTCCCGACCATCTGGCCGAGATGCGCGTGCCCGTGCGCGACGACCCGGGTGCCATCGCCGAGGTGACCACCCTGGCGGCCGAGCTGGGGATCAACATCGCCGACGTCGAGATCGCCCACTCGGTGGAAGGTGACCGCGGCGTCCTCGTCCTCACCACCCCGGCAGGCGACGCGCCCCGGCTGGCCGATGCCCTGACGGCACGGGGCTACCGGGCGGCCGTCACCCCGGTGGGCACCCGATGAGCGTGACCTCCGGGCGGTGCCGGGTGGCGGGCGGCCGCGCCCTGGTCGGCTCGCTCCGGGTGCCGGGGGACAAGTCGATCTCCCACCGGGCCCTGCTCATGGCCGCCCTGGCCGACGGTCGTTCGACCATCAGCGGGCTCTCGGGCGGTGACGATGTCCGCCACACCCGTGCGGCTGTCGCCGCACTCGGGGCACGGGTGGCGGACGACGGCGGCACGGTGGTGGTCGATGGCGGTCGAGCCCACCTGGCCCCACCGCCGGCGCCGATCGACTGCGGCAATTCCGGCACCGGGCTGCGCCTCCTGGCCGGGGTGGTGGCCGGCCTGGCCGGGACAACCGTCCTGACCGGTGACGAGTCCCTGCGGACCAGGCCCATGGACCGGATCGCCGAGCCGCTCGGGCGGATGGGGGCATCCGTGGAGGGCCAGGGGTCCCGGTGCCTGCCGCCCGTCACGGTGCGGGGAGGCGCCCTGTCGGGCATCGAGTACACGGTGCCGGTCCCCAGCGCCCAGGTGAAATCGGCCGTCCTGCTGGCGGGGCTCGGTGCGTCGGGCGTGACCGTCGTGGTCGAGCCGGTGGCCACCCGTGCCCACACGGAGGAGATGCTGGCCGCCGCGGGGGCGGACATAACCGTCGAACCGGTCGGTGCCGGACGGCGGATCCGGCTGGCGCCGTCGTCCCTCCGCCCCGGCCGCTTCGACGTCCCCGGCGACCCGTCGCAGGCCGCCTTCTGGCTGGTGGCGGCCGTCGTCACCCCGGGCAGCGAGGTGGCCGTGCACGGGGTGACCCTGGCGACCGAGCGGATCGGTTTCGTCCACGTGCTTCGCCGCATGGGCGCGGACGTCGAGGTGGCCGGGGAGGGCGGGGGGGTGGGCACCCTGGTCGCCCGTGCCGGTCGGCTGCACGGCACGTCGGTCGAGGCCGCCGAGATCCCCTCACTCGACGAGGTGCCCATCCTGGCCGTGGCCGCCGCGGTGGCCGACGGCCCGACACGGATCCGCGACGCCGGCGAACTGCGGATCAAGGAGTCGGACCGGATGGCGGGGACGGTGGCCCTCCTCGCCTCGTTCGGTGCAGCCGCCCATGTTGACGGCGACGACCTGGTGATCGACGGGGGTGCCACCCTGCGGGCGGGGGCGGTGGACGCCCGTGGGGACCATCGCCTGGCCATGGCCGGTGCCGTGGCCGGGCTGGCGTGCGACGGAGGGGAGACCGTGATCGGCAGCTGGGACGCGGTGGCCACCAGCTACCCGGGCTTCGTCGAAGCGGCCGTGAGCCTCGGAGGGATGGCCGTGGCTGACGGGCCCGGCAGCGGGGGCGCACGGTGACCGGCGAACGGGGACCCATCATCGCCATCGACGGCCCGGCCGGCTCGGGGAAGTCCACCGTGTCACGCGCCCTGGCCGAACGCCTGGGGGTGGAGCGGCTCGACACCGGAGCCATGTACCGGGCCGTCGCCTGGGCCGTGCTGCGGTCGGGGATCGATCCCGGTGCCGGGCCACCGGTGGTGGAGGTGGCCCGCACCCTGGCCATCGACGTGGGCGACCGGGTGGTGGCCGACGGGGTCGACGTGACCGACGCCATCCGCTCGCCCGAGGTGAGCCGGGCGGTGTCGGCCGTGGCCGCCACCGCCGGTGTCCGGGCCGAGCTGGTCGAGCGCCAGCGGCGGTGGGTGGCGGAGCGGGGCGCCGGCGTGGTGGAGGGGCGGGATATCGCTTCGGTCGTGCTCCCGGAGGCGGACGTCAAGGTGTACCTGACGGCCACGCCGGAGGAGCGGGCCCGGCGCCGGCACGAAGAGGGGGCCGAGGCACTCGCCCGGCGGGACGCCATCGACTCCACCCGTGATGTCTCCCCCCTGGAGGTGGCCGATGGGGCCCGGGTGGTCGACACCACGGGACGCACGGTCGAGGACGTCGTCGAGGAGGTCGTGGGATGGCTGTGAACGGATCGGAGGGTCACGCGCCGAAGGGCGCGGAGGAACCGGAGAACGCGCGGGACGCCGCCGGCCCCGGGGACGCGGTCCCCGCGGCGGCACCTGCAGGCGGGGGAGGCGACACGGGTGCGCTCGACCTCCCGGTGGTGGTCGACACCCGGGTGACGCGTGTCTACCGGTTCCTTCGCTTCCTCGTCCGGCTGATCAACCTGGCCTACTTCCGGACCCGGGTCGAGGGGCGGGACCTGGTGCCGGCGGAGGGCCCGGTGGTGATCGCCCCCGTGCACCGCTCGTTCATCGACTTCTTCATCGTCTCCCAGGTGACAGAGCGCAAGCTCCACTACATGGCCAAGGACACCCTGTGGCGCAACGAGCGCTTCGGGCGCTTCCTCCTCTCCGTCGGCGCCTTCCCCGTCCACCGGGAGTCGGCGGACCGGGAGGCGCTTCGCCGGGCCCAGGCGGTGCTGGAGGCGGGCGAGGTGCTGATCCTGTTCCCGGAGGGGGAGCGGCGGTCGGGACCGCTGGTGAGCGACCTCCACGAGGGCGCCGCGTTCCTGGCCGCCCGCACCGGCGCCCCCATCGTCCCCGTGGGGATCGGCGGCACGGCGACCGTCATGCCGAAGGGGACCAAGCTTCCCCGGCCCCGCACGGTGCGCGTCGTGGTCGGGCCCGGGCTGGCTCCGCCCGCACGAGCGGCGTCAGGGCGCATCCCCCGAAGCCGGATCCACGCCCTCACGACCGAACTGGCCGCTGCCATCCAGGAGCTCTACGACCACGCCGTGACCCTGGCCGGGAGGGCCTGAGCACCCCTAGGGGGCTCCCAACCGGGCTCCCTACCGGCGACGGCCGTTGGCGAGCGACATCCGGGCCCAGGTGGTGGCGATGACCCGGGCGTACTGGAGGCCGAAGAAGAGGTTGCCGCCCTTCTTCGACTCGCCGGAGGCGCGGGGGTGCCAGGTGATGGGGACCTCTCCGATCCGCCAGCCCCTGGTGGCTGCGGTGATGACCACCTCTGCTGTCTGGTACTGGTCCTGGCGGAGGTGGGGAACGATGTCCTTCAGGACCTCGATCCGGAACGCCCGGTAGCCGTTGGACGTGTCCGTGAGGTGCTGCCCGGTGATCGAGTTGAGTGCGTGGGCGTAGACGGCGACGCCGGTGCGCCGGAACCGGTCGGTGGTGTGGTCCTCGCCCAGCTGGCGGGAGGCAATGACGAAGTCGGCGGCGTCCTCCACCAGGAGGGCGACGAGGCGGTGCATCTCGGCCGGGTCGTTCTGCCCGTCGGCGTCGAGGGTGACCACGTAGCGGGCGCCGTGATCGGCGGCCAGCGCGTAGCCGAGGCGGAGCGCCGCCCCCTGGCCCAGGTTCACCGGCAGCACGCAGGTGGCCACACCGGCAGCCCGGGCGACCTCGGCGGTACGGTCCGCCCCACCGTCGACGACCACCAGCGTGGTCACGGCAAGGCCGTCGACCTCGGCCGGCATGGCGGCCAGCACGTCCCCGATGTTCGCCTCCTCCTCGTAGGCGGCGATGAGCGCGACGACAGGGGAGAAGGGGCCCGGATGGTCCCGCTCGAAGGCGTCGCGGGCGCTGTCGACCACGTAGCGCCGGAGGTTCGTGTTGCGCACGTCCTCACGGTTCGCCGCCCGGGTGAACCACCGGTGCTTCTGGGTGGGAGACATCAGAAGACGTGGGGCCGGGCGAAGACGGTCCGTACCCGGTCCTCGAAGTGGGCGAGGGGCTCGGTTGGATAGTCGGGGTCGAAGCTGTTCTGGTCCCACCGGTCGGCGAACCGCTCGGCCAGGCCGAACCACGGCTCGCCCCGGTAGCGCTCCCGCAGGTCGGGGTCGAGACCGAAGTGGGCGTAGTAGTGCTTTCCCTGGAAGTCCTGGTGGGCGGCGATCACCTGGGTGATCTCGTCACGTACGTAGGGACGGAGGATCTCGGCCGCGATGCGGGGGTGGTTGGCCACCGAGACGGCCTTGCCGATGTCGTGGCACAGGCAGGCGACCACCAGCTCGTCGTCGGCGCCGTCACGTTCGGCCCGGGTGGCCGTCTGGAGCGAGTGGGTGAGCTGGTCGACGGCGAAGCCGTCGACGATCCCGGACAGCGATGCCAGCAGCTCGAGCACCTCGTCGGCGACGCGCCCCTGGTGGGCAGCCGTCTCCGCTCCGATCACGGCCCACTGCTCGGCAGTGGAGCCCTCCATGCTGGTGAAGGTGGTGGCCGTCATGGGGTCATTCTCGCATCCGCGACCCCCCATGGGGCCAACCGGGCCGCCGTCGGGGTTGCCGACGGGCTCGGTAGATGGGGCTCAGCACACGGGGTTCAGTAGATGGGCCTCAGCCTGCCAGCCGGTCGAGGACGGTGGCGGCCGAGGTGGTGCGGTCGTCGGACAGGGCTGCCGGTTGCTCGCCGGCCGGCACAGCAGCGAGGAGGCCGACGGCCGACTCGAGGGCGCGGAGGAGATCGCGGAGCTCGGGCGGTGGCGGGAAGTACTCCTCCTCAAGGGTGACGGGGGCCGCCTCCACGCCATGGGTCGGCGCCAGCCTGGCGACCACCGCCTGCACCAGCGACTCGGGGGCGGAGGCGCCGGCGGTGACCCCCACCGTCCCCTCCAGGTCGTCAGGCAGGTCGGCGGCGTCGTTGACGCGGACCACCCGCCGGCAGCCGAACGCCCGCGCCACCTTGGTGAGGGCGACCGTGTTCGACGAGTTCTCCGAACCGATCACCACGACGGCGTCCGCCCGGCCGGCCAGCGCCCGCAGGGCGGCCTGCCGGTTGGTTGTGGCGAAGCACAGGTCGCTGCGGTTCGGCATCCACAGTTCAGGGAAACGCTCCCTGGCCCGGTCGACGATCCCGGCCCACTCGTCGTGGCTGAGGGTCGTCTGGGCCAGGAGGGCCACCGGCTCGCCCGGACCCGGCTCGGTGAGGGCGTCGACGTCAGCCTCCGTCTCCACCAGGTGGACGGACTCGGGAGCCACAGCCATGGTGCCCACCGCCTCCTCATGGCCGGCGTGACCCACGTAGAGCACGCTGTAGCCCTTGTTGGCCCGTACCTTCAGCTCGTGGTGCACCTTGGTGACCAGCGGGCACACGGCGTCGACCACCACCCGGCCACGGGCCCGTGCCGCTGCCACCACCTCGGGCGCCGACCCGTGGGCGGACAGCATGAGGGGGGCACCGGCGGGGACGTCGTCGACGTCGTCGACGAATACGACCCCCTGGGCCCGGAAGCGGTCGACCACGTGCCGGTTGTGGACGATCTCGTGGTAGCAGTAGACGGGAGGTTCGAAGACCTCGACCATCCACGCCAGCGCCTTGATCGCCTTCTCCACGCCGGCGCAGAAGCCGCGCGGCTCGGCCAACAGCACCTTGTCGACGGTCACGGGACCAGGCTACCGGGGTCGGGCCGGGGCCCGTCGCCGTGGCCGGGCGGGCGTCGCCCGGCGGTACGCTGGAGGGATGCCGGTGGTCCGTGGGACGACATCGCCGCGCGTCGTCGCACTGCGCCCCGGTTCGCCGGGGGAGCGCGCCGGGCTGCGGGTGGGCGACGAGATCGTCGCCGTGGGCGGTCGCGCCCCGCGTGACGTGATCGAGTACAGCCTGGCCGTCGACGAGGCCGAGATCGACCTGTCGGTGCGCCGGGACGGGCGCGACGTCGAGGTGAGGGTGGGAAAGCTTGCTGGCGAGCCCCTCGGTGCCGAGGTGTCCTCCGCCCTCTTCGATCGGGTGCGGACGTGCGACAACCACTGCGCGTTCTGCTTCATCCACCAGCTGCCCCCGGGTATGCGGCGGAGCCTGTCGCTGAAGGACGACGACTACCGGCTGTCCTTCCTCTACGGGAACTTCACCACCCTCACCCGGTTCACCGAGATGGACCTCGAGCGGGTGGTCACCGAGCGGCTCAGCCCGCTGTTCGTGTCCATCCACGCCACCGATCCGGCCATCCGTTCCGAGCTGCTGCGCAACCGGCGGGGGGCGACGAGCCTGCGGTGGTTGGCCGCCCTCCTCGACGAGGGCATCGAGGTACACGGCCAGATCGTGGTGTGCCCGGGCGTGAACGACGGGGAGGTCCTGCGGGACACGCTCGTCGGGGTGCTGGATCGCTACCCCGGTCTGGCCAGCGTGGCCTGCGTGCCCCTGGGGGTGAGCCGGTTCTCCACCGAACCGGAGATGCGCCCCCACACCGTGGCCGAGGCGGCGGCGGTCTGCGACGTGGTCGACGAGTTCCAGTCCGTGTTCCTCGACACGTTGGGCAGGCGGATGGTGTTCGCCGCCGACGAGTACTACCTGGCCGCCGGCCGACCGTTCCCGGCGGCCGGCACCTACGAGGGCTTCGTGCAGCACGAGAACGGCATCGGCATGGCCCGTGCCTTCGAGGCGGCATTCGCCGGCGACCGGAACGCCGCCTTCGGCGTGCGCCCCGGGTTCTTCTCGTGGGTCGACGGCGCCCCGCCCGAGGGCTACCGCGCCTGGCGCCACGATCGGTCAGCCGGCAGCGGTGCGGGGGAGCGGGTGACCATCCTCACCGGCGAGTACGGCGCCGCCGTCCTGTCCCCGCTGGTCGCCGGGCGGGAGGACGTCGACGTGCTGGCCGTGACCAACGAGTACTTCGGCGGGAACATCGCGGTGGCCGGGCTCCTCACCGGCACCGACCTGCGTCGGGTTCTCGACGGCGCCCCTACCGATCGGCGGTACCTGCTGCCCGACGCCTGCCTGTCCGAGGGACGGTTCCTCGACGACCTCACCCTGGCCGACCTGCCCGTCCCCGTGGAGGTGGTGGCGACCGACGGGTGGTCCCTGCGCCAGGCCCTCGATGGGCCTCCGGCGCTGCCCACCGCCGTCCCCGCGGCGCCTGCCGTGCCCGCCGGAGCGGTCCCCGTCCGCCTGGGGAGCACCCGATGAACGCGGTGGCCGGCCGGCCGGGCGCAGGAACGGCAGCAGGGGATACCCCGGCCGGGCCGCGGCCGCTGGTGGTGGTGGCCGGGCGGCCCAACGTCGGCAAGTCGACCCTGGTCAACCGGATCGTCGGCCGCCGGGTGGTGGTGGTCGAGGAGCGCCCGGGCGTGACCCGGGACCGCAAGGAGCTCGACGCCGAATGGCGGGGCCGGCCCTTCACCGTGGTCGACACGGGGGGCTGGCTGGCCACCGACGACCCTCTCGACGCCAAGGTGTCGGCCCAGGCCGAGCGGGCCGTGCGCGACGCCGACGTGGTGCTCCTGGTGATCGACGCCACCACCGGCGTGACCGACGACGACCTGCGCGTGGCCCGGTGGATCCGCCGGGCGGGGAGCCGGGCGCTGGTGGTGGCCAACAAAGTGGACTCTGACCGCCGCGAGGCGGACGTGTGGGACGCCGTCTCGCTCGGGCTGGGCGATCCGTGGGCGGTCAGCGCCCTCCATGGGCGGGGTACGGGCGACCTCCTCGACGAGATCGTGCGCCTGCTACCCGAGCCGGCACCGGGCGAGGACGGATACGGCGGGGCGGACGGCGAGGAGGGCGCCACCGACGGAACGTGGGACGCCGGGGCCGGCGGCGAGGTGGGCGCCGACGGATCGGCCGTCCCCCGGGTCGCCCTGGTGGGCCGGCCCAACGTGGGGAAGTCGACCCTCTTCAATCGGCTGGTGGGCGACGAGCGGTCCATCACCCACGACGCCCCCGGGACCACCCGCGACGCGGTCGACACCGTGGTGGAGACCCCGGAGGGGACCGTCTGCTTCGTCGACACGGCGGGTATGCGGCGCCGGTCGCGTACCGAGCGGGGCACCGAGTACTTCTCCGTGCTCCGGGCCCTCGAGGCGCTCGACCGGGCCGACATCGCCCTCCTCGTGATCGACGCCACCGCCGGCATCACCCACCAGGACCAACGGCTGGCCGAGCGGGTCGCCGCCGCCGGGTGCCCCGCCGTCGTCGTCCTGAACAAGTGGGAGCTGGTGCCAACAGAGGAGCGGCCGGGCATCCTCGCCGACGTGGGGGACCGGCTGGCCTTCCTCGGGGCGGCCCCGGTGCTGAAGATCAGCGCGCGGACCGGCCTGGGGGTCCACCACATCCTCCCGGCCGTGGCCGCCGCAGAGGAGGCCTACCACTCCCGGGTGCCGACAGGGGAGCTCAACCGGGCCATGCGCGCCATCCAGGAGGCGCATCCGGCCCCCGGCGTCCGGATCCGCTACGCCGTCCAGGGCGCGGCCGACCCGCCGACCTTCACCCTGTTCGCCAGCGGCCGCCTCCCCCAGACGTACCTGCGCTACGTGGAGCGGGGCCTCCGTGAGCGATTCGAGCTCGGGCCGACCCCCATCCGGATCCGGGTGCGGGCGGCCGGCAACAACCGGCGGCGCTGAGGAGGCTGGCGTGCCGTGGTGTGAGACGTGTGGCCAGGGACTCGACAAGGACCAGGTCCAGGAGGACGGCACGTGCCCGTTCTGCGGCGAGGAGGCCACCGAGCACCGTGCCATGCCGCTCCGCTTCAAGCTGATGATCTGGGCGACGGTCATCTACCTCGGCTACCGCGCCTTCCAGGGGATCGCCTGGGTGGTCCACCACGCCTGAGCGGTGACCGGTCGCCGGCGGCCGTTCCCGTGCCCTAGGGTCATCGGCCATGGCGATCTACGCGCTCGGTTCCGTCGAGCCCACCATCGATCCGTCCGCCTTCGTCCACCCCGACGCGGTGGTGATCGGCGACGTGCGGATCGGACCGGAGGCCACCGTGTGGGCGTGCACCGTCCTGCGAGGTGACACCGACACCATCACGGTGGGCGCCCGGACGTCGATCCAGGACGGATCGGTCGTCCACTGTGCCCCTGGCCTCCCCACCACGGTGGGGGAGGGGTGCGTGGTCGGCCATCTGGCCCACCTCGAAGGATGCACCCTGGAGGACGACACCCTGGTCGGCTCGGGTGCCATCGTGCTGCACCAGGCCGTCGTCGAGCGGGGTGCCCTGGTCGGCGCCGGGGCCCTCGTCCCCAACCGGATGCGGGTGCCGTCCGGCGCCCTCGCCCTGGGCGTGCCGGCGACCATCAAGGAGGGCGCGGCCAGCCTGGAGCTGATCCAGCTGTCGGCGGCCCAGTACGTGCGGAACTGCCACCGGTACCGGGAGGAGCTCCGCCGGCTGGACTGATCCGCCGGCTGGACTGATCCGCGCAAGGTGGGCGGTGGAACACCGTTCTCCTGGTGATGAGGACGTGGGACAGGCGCGGCCGGCCGGGTTGGCGATGACCGGGGGCGATCCTCCCCGGGCCGCGTCCGCGCTCGAGGTCGGGAACCCGATCGTGCTCCTGGAACGGATCACACGGGGGGCGCTGGTGCTGGTCCCGGTAGCCGACGGTGCGTGCATCGAGTTGGTGGACAAGGGCGGGACACTGGTGTGCGTGTGCGGCGTCGGCGCCCTCGCAGGGCTGGTCGGGCAGCACCTGAGCAGGGACGCCAGCCTGGCCGGGGCGACGGTGGCGTCGGGGATCACGCTCCGGTGCGAGGACAGCGAGCTCGACGGGCGGGTGGACCTCGGCCAGTGCCGTCGCCTGGGCATCCGCTCGATGATCTGCATGCCGCTGCGGCGTGAGGGTGCGGCCATCGGGGTGCTGAACCTGAGCTCGGCCCAGGTCGGGGCGTTCAGCGACGACCTGGTGGCTGCCGTCTCCGAGCTGGCTGACTTCGTCAGCGCGGTGGTGGTGAGCGCCTCCCAGGTGGCCTCGGTCGTCGCCCGGATGCTCCGGCGGATCCCCGGCGAGGAGGCGGTGGGACCGGTACGGTCGGATCCGCCGGCGCCGCCCGACGTGGGCCCCCTCCCGGGCATCGCCGCCTTCGTGGCGGACGTGCTCAGCCCGGGCGCGACCGGCAGGCTGGAGCTCCGCCGGCGCATCCAGACCGTGGTGGCCGGGGACGCCATACCCGTCGTCTTCCAGCCGATCGTGGACGTGGCCACCGGCGAGGTGGCCGCGGTAGAGGCGCTGTCCCGGATCCCCGGCCCGCCCGATCTGCCACCCGACCGCTGGTTCGCCGAGGCGGGGGCGCTGGGCCTCGGCCAGGAGCTCGAGTTGGCTGCCGTGCGTGCGGCCTGCCGGAGTGCCGCTCTCCTCCCGCAGGGTGTCGGGGTGGCCGTCAACATCGGTCCCGACGCCCTCACCGCTGACGCGGTGCTGGCAGCCATCGGTGACCTGGACCCGGCCCGGGTCGTGGTGGAGCTCACCGAGCACGTGGCGGTGGCCGACTACGGGGACCTGCGGAGCCACGTCCAGGAGTTGCGCGAGCGGGGCGTCCGCCTGTCGGTGGACGATGCCGGGTCCGGGTACGCCAGCCTGTGCCACATCCTCCGGCTGGCTCCGGAGATCATCAAGCTCGACCACGAGCTGTCCCAGGGCATCGACACGGACCCCGCCCGCCAGTCGCTGGCGTCAGCGCTGGTGACCTTCTCCCGCCTCACCGGGTCGGCCCTGGTGGCCGAGGGCATCGAGACGGCGGGGGAGCTGGAGGTGGTCCAGGGACTGGGCATCGACTTCGCTCAGGGGTACTACCTGGCCAGGCCGGCCCCGGTGGCGGCCCTCGACCTGGGCGGGTGCCGGGCGTCGTGCCGCCGCAAGCTCCGGCTGGCGTCGTGAGCGGTCATGCGCCACGTAGACGGGCCGGCCTCGTGCCGGCTGGTGGGACCCGACTACACTGACGTCTCCGGACCGATCGTGAACGTGTGATCGAGCTGGCCGGACGTCGCCCGGATCACCCTGCCCCCAGCAGGTGTCCAGGTCGGTCGGCAGGTGCGTTCCTGATGTGTCCGGGTGGTTGGACGCCCCGGTTGACGGGGTGTCGTGCAGTACGGGCTGTGGCGCAGCTTGGTTAGCGCGCTTGACTGGGGGTCAAGAGGTCGCCGGTTCAAATCCGGCCAGCCCGACCAGGAGTGGCAGGTGAGGTCAGTGCTGGCGGGCCGGTTCAGACCTTGTGGCCGAGCTTGTCAATGAAGACCGCCACGAACTCCGTGGGTACAAGCCGGGCCGGCGGACGGGGCACGTCCCTCCCCAGCTTGGCACAGCACGCGTTGCTGGCTCCGCACGTGCATTCCCGCCGGAGGGAAGCGCTCACGGTGTTCGCGAGTGTGAGATGGTTGCCGTGTGGCGGAGTTGGGACGGAGGCCATCGGGTCTCGGGGGGCGTCGAGTCCGGCGTTTGGTCCCCTGGGTCCTGCTTGCCGTTCTGCTCATGGTGTCCTCCCTCGGGGCGACACTGGGTGCGGCCGGGGCGCCCGGGGCCCCTTCCCCAAGCTCGCGCCGGGAGGCCAATGGGCAACGCCTCGCGGCGATCGCCCGAGTGACGACGCGAGCGGGCTATGTGGCCGTCACCGAATGGCTCAGTGGCGGAGGACCGCCCGTCGTCACCGTGGTACATGGATCGGGCGTCGCCATGTATGCATTGCGCGGCTCCGGGGCACTTCCTGCTGATCGTGAAGTCGCGTCGGTGCCGAAGGGCGCGTCACCGAATGCGATCTCGATCGGATGCTCCCTCTACACATTGGAGAATGACGGCACCTACCGGTTCACCCCAGATATGCCTGTCGCATTCGGGGCGGAACTCTTCGTGTCCTCGCTGAGCCATCTCGGACGACTTGATGGTCCGTTGACGATCGAGACGACCGGGCATCGTGAGATCTTCACCTACCGGGGAAGGGGCGGCGCCTTCGCTGCCTCCTTCCAGGTCACCGTCGAGGGCGGAGTGATCCGGCAGATCGTCGAGTCGTCCACGGAATCAGCGTCTCGTGCCTCGATCGTGAGGATCGTCTTCAGCGATGTCGGGCATCCGCCCGCGGTCGCGGCACCGCCGGCTGGCCGCATAGCGCGCGCTCTTCGAGGGCCGCGGTTGTCATCCACGGTTTGTGCTGGACGGTGAGGCGCCCGTTCCCTGCGCTCGCAGCGTTGCTCGACCAGCATGCAACCACACACGTTCACGCACCACGGCACCGCGGCCTCCGGCGGCACTCGTCCAACGCTGCGATTGGTGGGGGGTCAGGCAACATGACCTGGCTGGACGCGAGCACACTCGTCAGTTCTCACGCGTAGCCGGCGACTGGGGGTCACGACGTCGCCCGTTCACAGCCGGCCAGCCCGAGAGACGCGGCGCATGGCGGGTGGTGCACGCGTTGGGCGTGAAGGTGCGCCCGGGCACTGGTGGGTCAGTGGTGGCCGGCGCCTCCGGTAACGCGGCCACGTCCGTCCCCGGGCACCGGATCCAGGCTGTCGGCTCTCTGGCGGTCGTCAGGCGGCAGGAGCGGACGGCGTGCCGAAGACCACCGGCACGAAGTCCCAGTGGGCGCCGTACGCGAAGGAATGGCCGCCACGGGCGCGCAGCTCGGTGGCCATGGCGTCCGCCTCGTGCTCGCTGGCCACCCGCACGGCGAGAACGAGGTGACCCCGCCGGAGCTCACCGGCCAGGATGCGGAGGTAGGCCACGTCGTCGTTCGTCATCGCCGACTCGACGAGCCGGACCAGCCGGCCCCACAGGCCATGCGCGGCGCCGGAGGGATCGAGGTCGTCCACGCCGTCATCCCCTTCGTAGGCCCAGATGTCGTCGTCACCGGCGAGCCCGTCGGCCCGCAGGCCGTCGATGGCGGCACGGGCCTGCGCGGCACCGTCGAAGACGACGAACAGGCGGTGCCGGGGCGGTAGGAGAATGCGCACGGACGCCGTCTCGGAGTGCAGCGCAGTGGCGGGATCGGGCATGGCTGCCTCCTCGTGACCGGGGACGACCGTCGTCGCCTGCTCACAGCCAGCTTCACCCCGGCGGTCATCGGTGGCCAGAGGACTTCGTCCCCCGTGGCCGCCTGCGGGGGAGCGGTCACCACCGACCGGTCACTACTCCGGGCGAACGTCTTCGAACGTCAGACCTCGGCCGGCGAGCAGCCGGCCGATGCCCCGGAGCACGGGATGGGGGAGCTCGGCCGCCAGCCCGTCCAGCGCGCCTTGCATGGTGCCGGTGATCTCGTCGTAGCAGGCGTCGACCACGCGGTCGTCCATGGCAGCATCGCTTCCGTAGGAACACCAATCGAGGGCGGGGAGGAACTGCACGGTGACGGCGGCCGGCAGGGGGAGGGGCGGGCGCAGCACGCTGGTGAACCCCAGCGGCGTGAGGAAGACGGGCAGGACCTTGATGCGCAGGCGATCGAGGCCGACGGCGTGTGCCAGCCGCTCGCCGCTCGAGGCGATGAAGATGGCGTGGTGGCTGCCGTGGGCCACCACCGGCACCACGGGAACGCCGGCCCGCAACGCCAGCCGGATGAAGCCCCGGCGACCTCCGAAGTCGATGCGATCCCGTTCCGACCACGGACGCGCCGCCTCGCGATCGCCGCCCGGGTAGACGAGCACCAGCGCACCCGAGTCGAGGGCGCGACGTGCGACCCCATCCGATGCCGGCAGGGCTCCCAGCCGCCTCAGTGCAGTGCCGAGCCCGGGAACGCGGAAGAGGAGGTCGTAGCCGAGGGCGTACGAAGGGATGTCCAGTCCCCGCCGCTCGCTGATGGATCGGGCCACCACGAACACGTCGGGCATCCAGAAGAGGCACGAGTGGTTGCCGACGACGAGCACCGGACCGGTGTCGGGCAGGTTCTCGAGCCCCCGGACGACGGGGGAGAAGTAGTGGAGGTAGCGGTCCACTGCCCCGATCTGCCGGCGGATGAAATCCGGATCACGCCAGGCGAAGGGGTCGTCCCCCGCGGGTGGGACGTCCCCGCTCCCCTCACCGGTCCTACCGTCGCTGGCGGTTGCGCCCGCTCGGTCCGGCATGCGTGCTCCCTCCCCGATGGGCGTTCGAGCGTCGACGCGGCCCCGTGGGCCCCGGTCGCACTCAGCGCTTGCGGCGGCGGCGGCGCTTGCTGTCGTCGTCTGCCGGCGGCGAACCGGAGGTCACCCGGCCCCGTTCGCTGCCAGCGTCGTACTTCACCTGCACGCTGTCGGCCAGCGAATTCCCGTTCATGGCCATCTTGAAGATGTCCTTGAACTCGGGGCCGCCCTTGACCAGCGGGGCCTGACGCGCTGCCCCCGGGCGAGCCGGCCGGGCCGCCGAACCGGCACGTGCCGGTCTGGCGCCTGCTGACGCGGCGACCGCCTCATTGCCTTCGTCTTCGTCTTCGTCTTCGTCTTCGGGCTCGCTCTGTCCGGCCGCCACCGGCTCCGGCTCGGCTGCAGCTGCCACCTGCTGGGGAGCGGCCGCGGCGACTGGCTCAGGTTCAGGCTGCACCTCGACCACGGGCATGGCCTCAGCCACTGGCTCGGGCACGGCTTCCGCTACCGGCTCGGGCTCCACCTCGACCGCTGGCACGACTTCAGCCACTGGCTCGGGCACCGGGGCGGTCATCCCGTCCGAGAAATGCGGATCGCCCTCCGTGAACGTGTTCGGCTCCGCGTCGAAGGACGCCGGTGCATCCACGACATCCGGTCCAGCCGCATCGAACTCCGGACCAGGCCCGTCGGCGTCTCCCCCGAAGATCAGCGAATGGATCGATAGCGAATCGTCCTCGTCGTCGAACAGGTCATCAACCAGGCCGGCACCGACCACCGCCTCGGCCTCGGCGACGACGGGGTGCCCGACCTCGCCATCTGCCATCGGACCGGGGGCGGCGACGCCGGAGGCATCGGCCACATCGGGCAGAGGCGATTCGACCCCCGACGGCTCAGCCGGGGCGAAATCGGCCAGGAAGTCCAGCACGCCGTCACCTTCGACGACCTCGTCAACCGGGGTACCGCCATCGGCGCTGACAGCGGTCACGTCCGGGCTGACGGACTCGGCCCCGCCGGTTCCCGTGGGCTCGGTGAGGTCTGCAGTGGTGGCGGCACCTTCACCGGCCGGGTCCCTCGAAGCGAGGAATTCGTCCAAGCGGGGAGGCGCCGGGAACGGCGACACCTCCGGCGGGAGCGGCGGCGGGCCGGGGGGCACCCGGACCGGCCGAACCGTGTCGACCAGGCGGACGGGGGCGATCGGGGTCGCCGCGGCCGACTGCACCGGGTGCGCCGGCCCCGCGTCAGCTGGCTCCGCCTCGACCGACGACGCCACCGCGGAACCGTCGGTGTCCGCGATGCCGGCAAGTTCGCCGATGGCGTCCCCGGTACCAGCGTCCGTGCCGTCTACGGCACTCGCCGGCGCATCGGTGGTCGCCGCCTCGATCTTTCCGGCTCCGTCCTGCAGCTGGTCGCTGTCGGGCGCCGTCACGTCAGGTCCCGATGCGACGATCTCCGGCTGGACGCCCGGCGGACGGAGCTCAGGCGGATGCCACTTGCCGTCGGCAGCGACCCACCACCCAGCTCCCAATGCAACGTCACTCATGGTCGGAATCGATTCTGTGCGCAATCACAACAATGTGAGAACAACCAATGCAGATATGATACGCCTTCAGGCCCTGGAATGCAGGGATCTGCCGCCCGGAAGTCCAGGCCAGCCCTATCGCGATGGTCGATCCGACACCGGTGTGGACGTTTTCCCTGGTCACCACGTAAAAGAGTGGGTGGAGCACTCTTGGTGGTGGCGGTGCGTACGGAGGCCCCGGCGGGCGCGTCCGGAGCGGTCGGCCCCACGCCGTAGGGTCGGGGTGTGCAGCCGACCGGGGCAGACGACGAACGGGGTGCCTTCGGGAACGCACCGACCTGGCGGATCGACCGCGGCGCCCTCGGGTGGCTGACCGGTGTCGATGCCCGACGGTCAGCCGCGGCGGACAGGGCCCGTTCCCTGGCCCGGAGGCGGCGCATGCCGCCGGTCGGGGCCGTCCTCCGTGCTCTCGTGCACCTCGGGCCCGCCCTGGCCAGTTGGGCGGTGCTCGAGCGGGGCACGGCGACGTCGCGCCGATCGCTGTCGCGCCGGCTGCGGCGGGCGTTCGCCGCGCTCGGTCCCACCTACGTCAAGCTCGGCCAGATCGTCTCCGCCGGTGACGGCGTGTTCCCGCCGGAGCTGGTGGAGGAGTTCCGATTGCTGCGGGACCGGGTCCCGGCAGAGCCGTTCCCCACCGTGCGGCGCACGGTGGAGGAGGACCTGGGGTTGCCCATCGAGGCCGTCTTCGCCGAGTTCGACGAGGAGCCGATCGCTGCCGCCTCCATCGCCCAGGTGTACCGGGCCCGCCTGCACGGCGGGGTCGGCGTGGTGGTCAAGGTCCAGCGGAGCACTGTGGCCTCCAAGGTGTCGGAGGACGTCGCCGCACTGGCCTGGGCGGCACCGCTCCTGATCGGCCGCATCCCGGTCGCTTCGCTGGCCAACCCACCAGCCCTGGTCGAGCTGTTCGCCGACACGGTGACCGAAGAGCTCGACTTCCGCCTCGAGGCGGCCAGCATGCTGGACGTGGCCGAGGTGCTGTGGCGCGCCGGACAGACGGCCCTGGTGGTTCCCCGGCCCCATCCGGACCTGGTCACCCGGCGGGTGCTCGTCATGGAGCGGATCGAAGGGTTCCCCTGGGGGGACGCCGCGGGCATGACCGCGGCCGGCATCGACACCGCCGCCGTGCTCCGTGCCGCCCTCATCGCGTTCGTGGAAGGGGCGATGCTCTTCGGGGTCTTCCACGGTGACCTCCACGGCGGCAACCTGATGGTCGAGGAGGACGGGACGGTCGCCCTCCTCGACTTCGGCATCACCGGGCGCCTGGACGAGGGACGCCGGCTCGCCTTCCTCCGGCTCATGGTGGCGGCGACGGCGAACGACGTTCCCGCCCAGGTGGAGGCGCTGCGGGACCTGGGCGCGCTGCCGGCCGACGTGGACATCGCCGGCATCATCGACGACCTCGGCCTCGACCGCCCAGTGCGTGACCCCACCACCATGTCCGCCGACGAGCTGGCTGCCGAGATCCGTGCCATCTCGGCGGCGCTCCTCGGGTCCGGCGCACGCCTGCCGAAGGAGCTGATGCTGTTCGGCAAGAACCTGCTCTTCCTCAACGGGGCCATGGCCACGATGGCCCCCGATGTCGACATCCTCGGCGAGGTAGTGGCCATCACGACCTACTTCGCCGACCGGCACGGTGAGCGGATCGCGCAGGAGCTGGGGCGCACCGACCTGCCGGCGACGGTCGATCTCGACGGTGTCCGGGCCGCGCTCGGGATCGCCGAGCCCGTCGAGTCGATCACCTACCGCGAGCTGCAGGCACGCCGCGAGCTCATCGCCCGCCGGATGGCCGCCCACCGCCGTGACCGCCGACGCCGCCCGCCGAGGCCCCGACCGGACGGTCGGGGCACGTCGCTACCGTGAAGGATGCCCCGCCGCGAGGCGGAAGGCGATGAGATGAGTGGAGGCGCGTGATGACCGACCAGCAGACGACCCCGGAACCGGCGGCAGCCGACTTTTGGTTCGACCCACTCTGCCCGTGGGCGTGGATGGCGTCGCGTTGGATGCTCGAGGTCGAGCGTGTCCGTCCCGTACGGACCCGGTGGCACGTGATGTCGCTGGCCGTGCTGAACGAGGGGCGTGACCTCCCGGACAACTACCGCCAGCTGATGGAGCGGGCATGGGGACCGGTCCGGGTGTGCATCGCCGCCGAGGAGGGGCACGGCAACGACGTGCTGCTCCCGCTGTACACGGCACTCGGCACCCGGATCCATCTCGAGAAGCGGACCGACGACGGCATCGTGGCCGACGCCCTCGCCGAGGTCGGCCTACCTGCCGATCTGGCCGCTGCGGCGACATCGTCGGCCTTCGACGACGCCCTGCGGGCGTCCCACCACGCTGGCATGGACCCCGTCGGCTACGACGTGGGCACGCCCGTGATCCACGTCGGTGGCATCGCGTTCTTCGGCCCGGTCGTGAGCCCGGCGCCGACAGGTGAGGCGGCCGGCCGGCTATGGGACGGCGTCACGCTGGTGGCGGGCACGGACGGGTTCTTCGAGCTGAAGCGGACCCGCGACCGGGACCCGATCTTCGCTCCACCGGGCTGAGCGCTCGCCCCGGTTGGGCCGGGCCTGCCGGTCAGACGGGGGGCAGCCGCACGGCGACGGCCGTCACCGGGGTCGCCGGCTTGATCGCCTCGGACACCAGCGAACCCCGGAAGGGGAGCGACCCGAACGCGAACACCCCACCGTCCGACCCGGCCATGACATACCCGGACCCACCGCCGATCGACGCCATGCCGACGATGGGGCCGTCGAGGCGCAGGGCGGTGGTGTTGCCGTGGTCGACCGCGCTGCCGAAGGCGTACACCTGACCGTTTGCTGTCGAGAGCAGGTAGCCGTCGGTCGACGTGGCCGTGATGGCCACCACCGGGCTGGACGGGTGGATGCCGCGGGAGACCAGCGACCCCTCGAACCGGGCCGATCCGAAGGCGAACACCCCGCCGTCGCTGGCGGCCAGGTAGTAACCCCCGGAGACGGAGGCGACAGAGACGATCGGCTCGTTCAGGTGGAGGCCGGTGGTCGTCCCGTAGGACGTGGCCGTCCCGAACGGGTAGACGTCGCCCGACGACGTGGCCAGCAGGTAGCCGGTGAGGGACGTGCTGGCGATGCCCACCACCGGCGTAGCCGGGTGGATCGCCTTGGAGACCAACGACCCCTCGAACCGGGCCGATCCGAAGGCGAACACCCCGCCGTCACTGCCGGCCAGCCAGTACCCCATGCCGCCGAGCTCCGGTGCCATGCCGACGATGGGACCGTTCAGGTGGAGCGAGGTGGTCCCGCCGTACGAGGATGCCGATCCGAAGGGGTAGACGTCCCCAGCGGCCGTCGCCACCCAGTAGCCGAGCGGGGAGACCGGGGGCGGGGGCAGCGTGCCCACCAACTCACGGACCCGGAGATTCGCGGTGTCGACGATGTAGGCGTGCGCGTAGCCGGAGGTGGCGATGGCGGTCGGTCCCTGCAATTCCGCGTCGATCGCCGGCCCTCCGTCGCCGCTGAACCCGGCCGCCCCCGTCCCGGCCACGAGGGCGGCGGTCCCCGACGCGATGCCGCCGGGGACCATGGGGCACGTGTCCGGCGGGCAGGACGAGACCGGGACCTCGGCCACCGTGTTGCCGGCGTCCAACGCGACGAGCAGGTTGCCCGCCGGATCGGAGGCGACTCCGTAGGCCCGGTCCATGTTCCACGAGCCGAGGGCGACGGACGGGGTGGCCGTGGCCAGTGCGGTGGCGCCACCTCCGGCAACGGTGAGCACCTGGTTGGCACCGAAGGACGGCGCGCCGTACGGGCACGACGACGCGCACGGGGAGCCGCTCACCAGGAACAGGAACGAGAACGAGGGGAAGGGGATGCGGGCGGTCGAGGGTCCGAGCGCGCTGGCACCCGACACCACCAGGTTGCCCTGCGGTGTGTCGGTCACCCCGTTCAGGAAGCCGAACATGGCGCCGGCCGCCGGCGTCGGCGTCGAGGACGGCATGGTGGCGCCCCCGCCGGCGAGCAGGACGGCGTCACCGGCGGCGGTGGAGGACGGCACGCCCCACGGGCAGCCGCTCCCACACGACCCGGCGGCGATGAACACCAGCGCCCCGCCGAAGTTCTGGCCGTAGCCCTGGTACTCGGCGTCGACGATGTCGCCAGCCGGATCGACCGTCACCGCCGTCGGTGAGTTCAAGGTCAGCGACGTCCCCGGCGCCGGCGTCGACGACGGCAGGGACCCGGTGCCCAGACCGGCCAGGACGACCAGGTCGCCCGGCGTCTCCGAGGTGAGGCCGTACGGGCAGGAGCCGCTGCATGCGTGCTCCTCGAGCAGGTCGACAGCGGGGCCCCCCTGGTCGGCGATGACCACATCACCGCCGGAGGTCACGGCGAGCCCGTCGGGGAACTGCAGCGCCACCTGTGTCGCAGCCTGCGGCGTCGTCGAGGGGGTCGACGAGCCACCGCCGGCGACCACGTAGACATCGCCGGCGACGGTGGCGGGCAGCCCGTAGGCGCACGACGATGCGCAGGTCGTCGCGGCCACCATGCGGACGGTCCCGTTCGCCGAGTCGGCCAGGAGGACGTTGCCTGACGGGTCGGTGGTGATCCCGAACGCGTCGGAGATCTCGGCCGAGGTCGCCGGCCCGCCGTTCCCGGACGAGCCGTAGGTGCCGTTGCCGGCCACCGTCGTGATGACGGGTAGGGGCAGCGACGCCCCTGCCGGCGGTGCGACGAGCGCGCCCGATGCGACACCGGCGATCGGTGCGAGCGAGGCGATCGCCACGAGGGCGGTCACCACCCGCCGCCGTCTGGTCCCCGTGCTGGCGTGCATGCTGCCCCTTCCTGTCGGCGACCCCCGGTCGCATCCCCCGACGCATGGTAGTGGCGTCGCCCGCCACCGGACAGATCCGGGATCGGCCCCGGTACGCTCTGCGGTCATGGACGCAGCACTGGAGTGGCGGGGTGGTGCCGCCGACGGCCGGGAGGTCGTCGAGCGTCCCTTCGTGGTGAGGCACGGCAGCAGCGACGTTCCCGGCGTGCTGTGGGAGCCCGCCGGAGGGGCTCCCGGTGGGCCGGCTGGACCGCTCGTGCTCCTCGGCCACGGTGCATCGGGTTCCGCCCGCGAGGGCTACATCGTCGCCCTGGCCCGCCGGTTGGTGCGGGCCCGAGGGTGGCACGCCGCCGCCATCGACGGCCCGGTGCACGGCGACCGGCCCCGGGCCCACCAGGACCCGACGGCTGCGTTCCTGGCGTTCGGCCAGGCGTGGGCGCACGACGCGTCCCTGACCGACCGGATGGTGGACGACTGGCGGGCGACCGTCGACGCCCTCGTCGGCGCCGGTGTGGCCGGTGGCGGGCGCATCGGCTACTGGGGGCTGTCGATGGGCACCATCTTCGGTGTCCCTCTCGTCGCCGCCGACGATCGCATCGGGGCCGCCGTCCTCGGGTTGATGGGGGTGACGGGACCCAGCCGGGAGCGGATCGAGGCTGATGCACCGCGGGTGCGCTGTCCCGTGCTCTTCCTCATGCAGGGCGACGACGAGCTCTTCACCCGCGACGTCGTCCTCGGCCTGTTCGACGCGTTGGGGTCCACCGACAAGCGCCTCCATCTCCACCCCGGTGGCCACGCGTCGGTTCCCGCCGAGGAATTCCAGGCCAGTGAGCGTTTCCTCGCCGAGCACCTCGAGGGGGCCGGCACGGGGTCCTGAGCCGCGGGTCGGAGCCCGAAGCATCGGGTCCCTTGCCCGACCGGCCCGGGCTGGTCGACAATCTCTGGCGTGCCAGGGGGAGACGGGGCAGGGGGGACGGGACCGCGCGTCAGCCAGCGGGTGCCAGGGATCCGGCGCGTCCCCCGGCAGGCCCGCAGCCTGGCCCGGGTGGACCGGCTCCTCGCCGCGGCCGAGCTGATCATCGTCCGCGACGGGGTCCGGGCACTCACCACCCATCGCCTGGCCACCGATGCCGGCGTGCCCATCGGGACGGTGTACCAGTTCTTCGCGGACAAGCAGGGCGTCATCGATGCCCTGGCACGCAGCTACATCGACGGGTCGGAGGCGATCATGGCCCGGTTGCGCGCCGACGGCGCCGGCGGTCACTGGTCGGACCTGGTCGAGACGCTGATCGATGCCTTCGTCGACCGCTACCGGGCCACGCCGGCCTACCGGCTGCTGTGGCTGGGCCGGCACCTCGGCCCGGAGCTGCAGCGGGAGAACGAGGAGAGCAATGCAGCGATGGCCGTCATGCTCGCCGAGCTGATCGCGGCCAACGAGGGGCTGGGGGAGGGGGCGGCGGCCGACCCGGAGCTGCTCCGGTCGTGCCGGGTGGGCATCCACGTCGGCGAGGCCGTGCTCCGGCTCGCCTTCACCACCGATCCGACCGGCGACCCGGCCGTCATCGAGGAGGCGAAGCATCTGGAGCGGGTGTACCTGGACGACGTCGTCCGGCGGACGGGGCGGAGATGACCACGGGTGGCGGCAGGCACGGGGCCGACCGGTACGATGGTCCCGGCGCACCGGCCACCGAGGTGGCGAAGGGCTCCGAACACGCCGATGACGACCGCTGATCCGCCCCGCCCCGCCGCTCCACGGACGCCCGCGCCATCTGACGGGGGTGCCGCCCGGACGGACTGGGTCTCCGCCGTCCCCTTCCTTGCCGCTCACGCCGCGCCGCTGGCTGCGCTCTTCGTCACGGTCTCGGCAGCCGACTGGGTCCTGTGCGGGGTCCTCTACGTGGTGCGCATGTTCTTCATCACCGCCGGCTACCACCGGTACTTCTCCCACCGCAGCTACCGGATGTCCCGCCCGGTCCAGTTCCTCATGGCCCTCGGTGGCGCCACCGCCGCGCAGAAGGGACCCCTGTGGTGGGCCGGCCACCATCGCCTGCACCACCGCTTCTCCGACACGGACCGGGACGTGCACTCGCCCCGTGACGGGTTCTGGTGGAGCCATGTGGGATGGATCCTCTCCACCCGTTACAAGCAGACCCGGCCCGAGCTGGTCCGTGACTTCGCCGCCTACCCCGAGCTACGGGTGCTCGACCGCTTCGCATGGGCCGTGCCGTGGGCGGTGGGGATCGTCTGCCTGGCCGTGGGGGGTTGGGGGGCGCTGCTGGTGGGCTTCATCCTCTCGACCGTCCTGCTCTGGCATGCCACCTTCACGGTCAACTCGCTGGCCCACGTGTTCGGTCGCAGGCGCTTCGCCACCTCGGACACCAGCCGCAATTCGCTGCTCATCGCCCTGGTGACCCACGGGGAGGGCTGGCACAACAACCACCACCACCTGCCTGCATCGGCCAGGCAGGGATTCGCCTGGTGGGAGATCGATCTGTCCTGGTACGTCCTCCGGGTCCTGGCCGTGCTGCACGTCGTGCGCGACCTGAAGCGCCCACCGGCCCGCCTGCTCACCCACGCCCGCGTCCGTGACGGTGCGTTCGACATCGGGATGTTCCGGTCCCACTGGGAGCGAGCCGCGTCGGTGGCGGCGCGGGCCGGCAGCCGCATCGGCTCCGTTCGCGCCCTCGGGACAGCCAGCGGGCCGCCACCGGCTGGGCTGCCGCCGGGCGAGCACGCTCCGGGCGAGCCGGCTGCGGGCGAGCCGGTGCCCGAGGCGGCCGATGCGGGCAGTGCCCTGGCCGGGCTCATCAGCCGTGCGCTCGAAACGGCGGACGAGCTGGCCGCCTCGACCAGGCGGCTGCGTTCCGAGGGAGCGGGCCTGCCCGGGACGTGATGTCGGCGGCGGGCGGCTCCTCACCCCCGCCGTGCCGTCAGGCGTCCGGGTCGTCGCTCCGGGTGCGGAAGGTGGCGACCTCCGGTGCCGGGTAGGGACCCCGGCCCGGCCGCCATCCGGCCGCCAGCTTGGCCTCGGCGATGCCGCCCTCGGCCCAGATGTGGCACGTCCCCGTCATCCACGTACCCCCTGCGCCCAGGAGATCGGGGGCGGTGCCCTCGACAACCTGCCGGGCCCGCACCGACGTCGCCGACTGGATCACCACCGGACCGAGGGCCCGGGCCAGGTGCTCGAGATGGCTGCAACCGAGTGGGCCGCCGAAGCGCTCCTGGACGGCCCGCGTGTATCCCCGGCCGACCGAGAGGCCGGCCAGCCCGGCCATGGCCGGGGCGATGGCCGGACACTCGGCGTGCGGGAAGGTGCGCATGGTCGCCTGGGCCGACCGGATCCGCAGCCCGGCCAGCTCGACGGTCACGGCCAGCTCGAGGTCGTGGACGAGCGCGACTCCCTCCGTCCCCGCCGCCCACGGGCGTTCGTCTCGCAGGGTGCCGACGATCTCGAGAGCGTCGGTCAGCTCGAACGCCTCGAAGCTGATCGTCCGGCGGTGGACGGGATGGGGTCGGTCCGTCACGCCGGTCGTGGCAGGTCGACCACGTCGTACGCCCACAGTTCGCTCGACTCGGCCACCGGTGCCGCGCCCGCGTCGGCCGCGGCGCCCCGGTGCCCATGGGCGAAGGCGGGGGAGGACACCCAGCCATCGAAGGCGGCCTGGTCCCGCCAACGGGTGACCACCAGCCACGTCCGGCGTCCGTCGGTGGGGCGGAGGAGTTCGAAACCCTCGAACCCGTCGGCGTCGTCGACGGCACCGGCGCGGGCGGCGAAGCGGGCAGCGAGCTCGTCGCCCGCTCCCTCGGGGACGGTGATGGCGTTGACGCGCACGATGGTCATGGCGCGATTGTGCATGCAGCGAGGGTGGTCCGCCAGTCACGGCCACGCCGCTTCGAGGACCCGACCGGTCTGATCCGCACCCGGGACGTGTGCCGGATGTGGGCTCCGTCGACCACGGATGGCATCGGATGACACCGGCGTAACTACGCCGCTGTGGTACCCTCCAGCTCAACGGGAACGTCACCGTCGACCTCGACGTGAGGTCGATCCGCTACAGCGCCGGCGCCCGTACGGACCCGGCCAGTGGCACGGAGGCGGCACGGAGGAGGAGCGATGGGCGTCGACGAAGGGGCGATCGCGGGCCCGAGCGGCCACGACGAGGTGGGGTTCCGGGGTCCGCAGGTGTGCGCCATCGTCGGCATCACCTACCGGCAGCTCGACTACTGGGCCCGCACCGGCCTGCTGCGCCCGTCGATCGCCGATGCCCAGGGCAGCGGCAGTCAGCGCCGCTACTCCTACGCTGACGTGCTCGAGCTCAAGGTGATCAAGCGGCTGCTCGACGGGGGGCTGAAGCTTCGCCAGGCACGCCAGGCGGTCGAGTGCCTGCGGGGCGGCCTGGGCGGCGACCTGGCCAGCGCGCAGCTCGTGCTTGCCGGGAACCGCTCGGTGCTGGCCCGTGACGGCGACGAGGTGGTCGACCTCCTCGCCGGGGGTCAGGGGGTGTTCAACGTCCTGCCGCTGTCCGGCGTGGTCGAGGAGATCGACGCCGCCATCGTGGAGCTCGGCAGCAGCCGCCAGGCCAGGCGGAACGTCCCCGACCACCACCCGGCCGCACCCTTCGTGCAGACGGACACCGCGGCGAGGTGAGCCCGGCGGTGAGCGCGACTCGGACGGACCGGAGCGGCCGGCGTGTCCGCTTCGCTCACGACTCCGAGCGCCGGTTCGCCAACATCCTCGACTTCTACGGCGTGGCGTGGGAGTACGAGCCAGTCGAGTTCGTGCTCGAGCGTGACGTCGTCGGCAGGGTCACGGTGGCGTTCCGCCCGGACTTCTGGCTGCCGGCGCCCGGGCTCTTCGTCGAGCTGACCACGCTGGACCAGCGGCTGGTGACGAAGAAGAACCGGAAGATCCGGCGGATGGCGGAGCACTTCCCCGACGTGCGGGTGACGATCCTGTACCAACGCGACACCCTCGCCCTCCTCACGAAGTTCGGTCTGGCCACCGGTGCTTCGTTCTCCCAGAGTGCCTGAGCCGGGCTTCGCCCGGCACCGCGCGGCGCGCCTAGGGTGTGCCGGTGCGCGTCCTGCCCTCGCCGTACCGACTCGATGACTGACGCACACGGCACCGGTCCACGCCACAGTCCGCTGCACGCGGAGCACCGGGCCCTGGGGGCACGCTTCGCCCTGTTCGGCGGTTGGGAGATGCCCCTCGCCTACCCGGCCGGCACCCTCTTCGAGCACCGGGCCTGCCGCACCGGCGCGGCCGTCTTCGACGTCAGCCACCTGGGCACCGTCCGGGTGGAGGGACCGGACGCCCACGACCGCATCCAGCTGGCGCTCTCCAACGACCTCGACCGGATCGGGCCCGGCCGCGCCCAGTACACCCAGCTGCTCGACGACGCCGACGGCTCCGTGGTCGACGACATCATCGTGTGGTGGGTGGACGGGACGACGTTCGACGTCATGCCCAACGCCTCCAACACGGCCGCCGTGGTGGAGGCGCTCGGCGGGCGGGACGTCACCGACGAACGGGCGGTGATCGCCGTCCAGGGCCCCTCGGCCCGCAAGCTCCTGGCCGAGATCGCCCCCGACGCCGCCGCCGTGCCGCGCTTCGGCGTGGCGTCCTTCATGTTCCAGGGCCATGCCGCCACCGTGGCCGGTACCGGTTACACGGGTGAGGACGGCGTGGAGTGCGCCGTGCCCCTGGCGGTGGCCGTCACCTTCTGGCGTTCGCTCATCGGTGCCGGTATGACCCCCGCCGGGCTGGGTGCACGCGACACCCTACGCCTCGAGGCCGGGCTGCCTCTCCACGGTCACGAGCTGGGGCCGGGGATCACCCCCCTCCAGGCGGGACTCGGCTGGTCCGTCGGCTGGTCCGTCCCCCGGTTCCGCGGCCGGGCCGCCCTGGAGCGCGAGCGAGAGCGTGGCGTCGCACGCCGACTGGTGGGCATCACCACGGACGGCCGCCAGCCGCCCCGCAGCGGGTCGGCCGTGCTCCGAGGGGGGGTCGGCATCGGCGAGGTCACCAGCGGCAACTTCTCGCCTGTCCTCGGCCACGGCATCGCCCTGGCCCTGGTGGCCGAGGACAGCTCGCCGCTCACCCCGGGCACGCCGGTGGAGCTCGAGCTTCGGGGACGCCGCCTTCCCGGGCAGGTGACCGCCCTGCCGTTCGTCCGCGGCGGTGGCCGCCCGTGAGCGGGTACGTTCCCCACACGGACGAGGACGTTGCGTCGATGCTGGACTTCCTCGGCCTCGGAACGCTCGACGACCTGTTCGAGACGGTCCCCGACGCGCTGCGGCTGGCGTCGGGGCTCGACCTCCCGCCCGGTCGTGGCGAGCCCGACGTCCTGGCCGAGATGGAGGCGTTCGCCGAGGCCAACCGGGCACGGTCGGACCGCATGGTGTGCTTCGCCGGTGCCGGTGCCTACGACCATGAGCTGCCGGCCGTCACCCGGTCCCTCGCTGGCCGGTCAGAATTCGTCACCTCCTACACCCCCTACCAGCCGGAGGTGGCCCAGGGCGTCCTCCAGGCCATCTTCGAGTACCAGACGATGGTCGCCCGGCTGGCCGGCCTCCCGGTCGCCAACGCATCGCTCTACGACGGTGCCAGCGCGCTGATCGAAGCCATCAACCTGGGCGTGGCCGCGTCGGGCCGGCCGCTCGTGTGGGTCTCGCAGGGCGTCCACCCGCACTGGCGGGCCGCCGCCGGCACCGCCGCCGCCGGTACCGGGCACGACCTCCGCTCCGTGCCGTTGGTGGACGGCGTGACCGCCTGGCCCGCACCCTCCGAGGCCCCCGCACCTGGTGGGGAACCCGGGGTCGTCGTCGTCGCCTACCCCAACCATCTCGGCTGCCTCGAGGACCTGGAGCCGGCCCGGGCCTGGTGCGACCGCACGGGCGCCGTCCTCGTCGTCGCCGCCGACCCGGTGGCGGCCGGCCTCCTGCGTTCAGGGGGCGACTGGGGCGCAGACGTGGTGGTGGGGGAGGGGCAGGCGTTCGGGACCCCACTCGGTTTCGGTGGCCCCTACCTCGGGTTGTTCGCGACGGCCACCGACCATCTCCGGCGTCTCCCCGGGCGGTTGGTGGGGGAGACGGTCGACACCGAGGGTCGGCGCGCCTACGTGACCACGCTGCGCACCCGCGAACAGGACATCCGCCGGGAGAAGGCGACCTCCAACGTCTGCACCAACCAGACGCTCATGGCGGTGACCGCGGCCATCCAGCTCGGGTGGTTGGGGACGTCGGGACTGGTCGAGCTGGGACAGCGGTGCGCGGTGGCCACCCACTACACACGCGACGCCCTCCTCGCCCTGGACGGGGTCGAGCCCTACGCGGAGGCGCCGGTGGTGCGCGAGTTCGCCATCCGCACGCCCGTCACCGCCGACGTGCTGCTGGAACGGCTGGCCGACGACGGGTTCCTGGGCGGGGTGGCGCTGGGAGAGGCCTACCCCGACGGTGAGCGCGCCCTGCTCATCGCCGTGACGGAACGCCGCACCAGGGACGAGGTCGACCGGTTCGTCGCCGCCGTGGCCGGAGCCCTCCGGTGAGCGCCCCCGGCGGACGGGCGACCTCGGCTCCCCTGGTCGGTCGGGAGGAGGAGCCGACCCTCTTCGAGCTGTCCCGACCGGGCCGGCGGGCGTGGTCGTTCCGCACCGGCGGCTTCCCGGACCGGTCGGTCGACGACCTGGTGCCCCCCGTCCACCGCCGGGCCCATCCTGTCGACCTGCCCGAGGTGTCCGAACGCGACCTCGTCGCCCACGTGACCCGGCTGTCCGCCCGGCAGTTCTCGGTGGACCTCGGCGCGTACCCCCTCGGTTCCTGCACGATGAAGTACAACCCCAAGGTGTGCGACGCGGTGGCCGCCCTGCCCGGGCTGGCCGGCGTCCACCCGGCCGCACCGGCCTCGACCGTCCAGGGCTGGCTGGCCCTCCTGGTCGAACTGGAGGAGGCCCTGTGCGCCATCACGGGGATGGCGGCCGCCACCCTCCAGCCCGCGGCCGGAGCGGCCGGCGAGCTGACGGGGCTGCTGCTCATGCGGGCCTGGCACGCAGCGGCCGGACGTCCCCGGAGCAAGGTCATCATCCCCGACTCTGCGCACGGCACCAATCCCGCCTCGGTCACCCTGGGGGGCTACGAGGTGGTGACGGTATCAAGCGACGAGCGCGGATGCGTCGACATGGACGCACTGCACCGTGTCCTCGACGAGGACGTCGCCGGGATCATGCTGACCAACCCGAACACCCTGGGGCTGTTCGAGGAGGACATCGCCCGGATCGCCACGGCCGTGCACGACGTGGGCGGGCTCCTCTACTACGACGGGGCCAACCTCAACGCCATCCTCGGGGTGGTCCGCCCGGGCGACATGGGCTTCGACATCGTGCACATGAACCTCCACAAGACGTTCGCCACCCCACACGGCGGCGGGGGACCGGGGGCGGGACCGGTGGCGGTGGCCGAGCGCCTGGTGCCCTTCCTGCCCGGTCCGCGTCCGGTGCGGACCGTCGACGGCCCCCTCGGTTACGGCTGGCACACGCCGGCCCGGTCCATCGGGCGGGTCCACTCCTGGCACGGCAACGCGCTGGTCCTGGCCCGTGCGCTCGCCTACATCCGCGTCAACGGCGCAGACGGGCTCCGGCGGGTGGCCGAGGCGGCCGTGTTGAACGCCAACTGGCTCCGGCGGCGCCTTGCCGGCACCCTCGACGTCGCCTATGACCGCACGTGCATGCACGAGGTCGTGTTCTCGGCCCAGCGCCTCCGCCGTGACCACGGCGTCCGGGCCCTCGACGTGGGCAAGCGCCTCCTCGACCACGGCTTCCATGCGCCGACCGTCGCCTTCCCCCTCGTCGTCGAGGAGGCGTTGATGGTGGAGCCCACCGAGACCGAGAGCCCCGAGACCCTCGAGGCACTGGCGGCCGCCATCGAAGCGGTGGTGGCGGAGGCGGCGTCCCACCCGGCCAGCGTCACCGCCGCCCCCACGGCGACCCCGGTCGGGCGGGTCGACGAGGCACGCGCCGCCCGCCGGCTGGTGGCGACGTTCGACGCCCGCCCCACCCCCGAGGGCTGACGTGCGCGGGGGGACCTTCTCCACCCGCTTCGTCGATCCGTACCTGCGCCTCCACCGCCTCGTCTACGAGCGCACCGACGGGCGGATCGGGAAGCACTCGATGCGGGTGCCCGCCCTCCTCCTCACCACCACCGGCCGGCGGACGGGCGAGCCCCGCACCGTCGGCCTCACCTACTGCCTCGACCGGGGGGACGTGGTGGTGGTCGCCTCCAACGGGGGGAGTGACCGCCACCCGGCCTGGTACCACAACATCGCGGCCGATCCCCGTGTGACCGTCCGCCTCGGCCGGAGGGTGGTGGGGGGCACGGCCCGGGTGGCCACGCCCGAGGAGCGGGCCGCCCTGTGGCCGGCGGTGAACCGCTCCAGCCGTGGCTTCGCCCCCGTCGTCCACCGGGGGGTGCGGGGCCGCTACGACGTCTACCAGCGCCACACCGACCGGGAGCTGCCGGTCGTGATCATCCGCCTGGACCGCCCGGGGGAGTGACGGGTCAGCTCAGCCGAGCGGGGCCACCGGCTGCCCGAGCAGCCAACCCAGGGCGTCGAGCAACTGGGGCACGGTCCACGTCTGGCCGTTGGGTGCGTAGAGGTTCTGGAGCCCCTGGCTGTCGAGCATGGCCTTGAGCGAGGCCGGGATGGTGTGGCCGGGGACGGAGGGCGTCGCCTCGGTGGCGAAGCGTTCGTGCCCGTTCCGGTCGATCAGGAAGAACCCGTCGGAGTGGTTCACGTCGTAGGTGAGCGGCTTGCCCGTCATCCAGTCGATGCCCGGCGGGGTGCCCTCGGCCACCCGCTGGACGTACACGTAGAAGAAGTGGTCCACCGCGCCGATCTGGGCGGCGCTCCCCGTCAGGAGCGGCCACGTGGCCCCCGTGCGGGTGGCATAGGCGGCCAGGCGGGCCGGCGTATCGCGGGCAGGGTCCACCGAGTACTCGACGATGGCGACCTTTCGGGCCAGATGGTCCGCCTCGAGGGTGCGCTCGACCACCAGCAGGTTGGCCGTGGTCAGCGGGCACACCTCCTGGCACAGCGTGAGGAAGGGCACCAGCACGAGGACCTTCCCCCGGAACGCGGCGAGCGTGGTCGGCTGGCCGTGGGCGTCGACGAAGGAGAAGGCCGGCACCGGGCGGTTCTGGACGATACCGAGGGACGGGGACGGCGCTCCGGGCGGGCCGGCCGACGAGCAGGCGGCCAGCCCGAGAGCGAGCGTGAGGGCGGCGGCCAGCGGGCCGAGCCGTATGTGGGCGCGCCGGTGTGTCCGGGTTGGGTGGTGCACGGGGACATGGTACGGAGGACCCCGAGCCCTGTCAGATCACCCGGGGGCCGCCGTCACTCCAGCAGGTCGGGCTGCTCCCGCACGATGCGGTCGAAGAGGGGCTGGAAGCTGAACCACCCGGCCAGGTGGCTGCCCACCTGGCCCCGGGTGCGCCGCGCCATGTCAGCGTCGATGAGGACGGGGGTGCCGGCCGCCTCGGCCACCAGCTGGGCCTGGCAGGAGCGCTCCATGGTGATGAACCACCAGGCCGCCTCGTCGACCGAGTGCCCCACGGTGAGCAGGCCGTGGTTGGCCAGGATGGCCGCCTTGTGGTCGCCCAGGGCGGCAGCGATCCGCTTGCCCTCGTCCAGGTCGACGACGACGCCCGTGTAGTCGTCGAAGAGCCCGTGGTCCTCATAGAAGGCGCACACGTCCTGCGTGATCGGGTCCAGGGTGCGCCGCAGGGACGAGAAGGCCTTGCCGTAGAGCGAGTGGGCGTGGGCGGCGGCCACCACGTCGGGACGGGCCGCGTGGACCTGGCTGTGGATGACGAAGGCGGCGATGTTGACCGGGCCGTCGCCCTCCACCACGTCGCCCTGATGGTCCACCAGGATCAGGTCGGAGACCCGGATGTGCCCGAAGTGGGTGCCGAACGGGTTGACCCAGAAGTGGTCGGGCCGCTCCGGGTCTCGGGCGGTGATGTGCCCGGCCACGCCCTCGTCGAAACCGAACCGGGAGAACAGGCGGAAGGCGGCGGCCAGACGCTGCTTACGGTACAGGCGCTCGTCCTCGGGCGAGTCGAAGGCCATGCCCGGTGGTGCAGGAACGATCTCGACCATGGCGGACCCCCTCCTTGGATACGGCAGCCGCGTGGCGGTGGCTGACCCGTTGGCCAGTGTCGATACGCAAGGGTCGTGCTCCACCGTCACGCCGACGGAGTGCCACGACGTGCTGCGATTTGCAGGCTAACTGATTCCGCGAATTTTCTGGCGTCGGAAGTCCGGAGCGGGTACAGCTGCTCGATGCCCAAGGACCCTCCGGCAGAGGACACGCTGAGATGGGCCACCCACAACGTGTTGTCGACGCTGATGTCCTGAATTCGATCCAGTGGAATCGTTCGAACTGAACGAGATAGCACGCCACGCATCAGAACCAGCCGTTGTGTCGTGAGGATGCAGCGCCGGCGTCTCCGCGCAATTTCGAACAATCCACCGGTGTAGAACTCACGCCAGAGCGACGCCAGGACGGAAGGTCGGATCTCCGCCAGCACCACCTCGCCGTCCTGAAGAGCAAACGCCGCCATGAGCCCGTTCCCGTCGCTCGACCTGCACCCACGGTATCGCTGGCCAGCAGGCTCCGCTGCATGTCACGCCGTGCACCGGTGGACACCGGTGTCGGCGAGGGGGATCCAGCCGGAGTGCCGCAACCTGCGAATCCCCATTCTGGATTCGACATAATGTACATTCTCGGCGCTGTGGGGCGGCGGCGGGTGGTCCAGGCCGCAGCATGGGCCCACTGGCGGTGAGCTGCGGACCTTGTGCCCTATGGGGCCACATCGCCGGGGCGCATGCTGGGTCAGAGGGCGTTGGATTGGCAGGCGCGGTTGGCCGTGGGCAGCACGGCGACCGTGCCGGAGAGGAGGCCATCATGAGGCACGGGCTCCGAAGCGGCGATCCAGGGCTCAGCGCGTGGTGGCGAGGCAGGCACGCCCGTAGGTCCGCCCGGCGCCGGTGTGACGTGTTAGCCGGTGAGTGCGCCGCGTTCCTGGACGGGACCTACGGCGCGGTCATCGAACGTGGCCGATGGCTCCGGGAACCATGGACGTGGGTCAACGAGCTCGCCCATGCCGGGATCGAGCGGCTCGAAGCCGTGGCCGATCCAGCCGACGCGGGCACTCCGAGCGCGTGGGACGAGGTGGTGGCCTATCTGGCCGTGGAGATCCTTGCCGGCGTCGGGCACGATCCAGCGGCACTCACCGCCTTCCAACAGCAGTACCTGGTCCCGCTGGAATCGTCCTGGGCCTTCGGCGCCCCCGGTCAGACTCCTGTCGCACTGGTGGCGGCCGTCCGGGCAGCGCTGGCCCGGAGCTGCACCCACGGCCAGTCGGACGGGACCTGACGCCGGCACCTGACGCCGGTTCCGCTCCGGTCAGCGGGCTCCGATGTACTCCAGGAGTTCGTGGCGGGCATGTTCGAGCTCACCGATCCTCGACTTGACGACGTCGCCGATGCTCACGATCCCGGCAAGCCGGCCCTCCCGCACCACGGGTACGTGCCGGATCCGGTGCTCGGTCATGACCTCCATGAGGGCCTCGATCTCATCGGACATGTGGCAGGTGCGCACTTCGCTCGACATGATGGATGCCACCGGCGCATCGAGGGAGCCACCGGGCCGAGCGGCCAGATCGCCCACGATGTCACGTTCGGAGATGATCCCTTCGATGGACGTGCCGTCCTCCGAGACGACCAGGGCTCCGACCCGGTTGGCCGCCAGTAGGGCGACCGCCTCTGCGATCGGCGCCTTCGGCGAGACCGTGACCACGTGCGATCCCTTGGTCGCCAGGATGCGCTCGACGTTCATGCTTCCACCCCCAGTCGATGCCCCCGCGCCGACAAGTGTAGAGCCACGGCTCCCCGCCCGCTCGCAGACGGGCACGGCGGTCGGTGACCGGAGGCCAGCCGGTCCCCCGGTATCAGGATGGCGTGCTGGACCATGAGCACGCCCGCCCGCGACGGTGTCGGCGGCCGCTGACGGCTCCTTCGGGATGGTGGTGACCCGGGGCCGGTGCGAGGTGGATCAGCCGGGCGGGCCCGGGCGGGCCAGCTGTGCCGCGACGAAGGAGACGAGCGTGTCAGCGAACGCCGGCTGGCCCACCGCACCCAGGTGGTCGCCGGGAACGGGGACGAGGACGGCGCCGTCGATGGCCGAGGCCAGGACCTCCGGTCGCTCGGCCATCGCATCCTCGGTGCCCGCCAGGACCAGGGTGGGCGCGCTGATGGCATGGAGGTCCATCGGCGCTGATCGGGCCGACCTCGCCACGGCGGCCAGTGCCACCCGGTCGGCACGGATGAAGTCGGCCAGCATACGGAACCCGGCCACCTCCGGCCTCGACGTGACGGCCGGGTCGTCGGATACCAGCGCTTCGGCGATGGCGGCGTTGGTGCCGGCCCCGGCGCCGGGCCCATCGCGCTCGACCATGCCCGCCCCTACCCCGCCGAGCACCAGAGCGGCCACTCGCCGGTCGGTGCTGGCCACCAGCGCGGCGATCTCCGCCCCCATCGAGTAGCCGACGAGTGCGACCCTCGACGCCCCCAGGTGGTCCAGCAGGGCCACGACGTCGGCAGCCATGCGCTCCTCCCCGTAGCACGCCTCGTCGTGTGGCTTGTCCGAGCGCCCGTGGCCGCGGGCGTCCAGGCCGACCACCCTCGCGCCGGCGCGGGTCAGGCGTTCGGCGATGCCCGGTGCGACCCAGTTGACCCGGGTGTCGACGGCGAAACCGTGGCAGAGGATCACCGGTCCCGGTCCCCCGTCCGGGCCCCACGTCTCGTAGGAGAGGGTGAGGCCGTCGTCGGTGCTGAAGGTCTCCGACGAGGATCGGAGCACCCCTCGCAGGTAGCGAACCGACGTGCGGAGGTCCGGCCGTGCCACGGGTCGAGGCTACCCGCAACGCCGGTGCGGCCCGGACCGGTGACCGGTAGGCTCGCCGCCAGCGCCGGAGCGGCCATGGTGGCCTCCGGAACCGACCCGATGGACGACGACCGCTGGCTGTTCTTCGACGATCCTGAGCTCGAGGGATACGTGCGCACGTGCGGGAGGTGCGGCGCCCGCACGGCGCCTCGGCGGACGGAATCGGGGAGCCTGGAGGAGGCCCGCCGGCTCGGGTGGCGACGGGTGGCGGCGGACGACCGACCGGGCGCCCGTCGCATGGACCTGTGCGGCCGCTGTGCAGCTGACGCCGGCCTGGGCGGGCCCCTCGCCCGGTGGGGACCCTACTGACGTTCGGCCGTCATCCCCCCGTGACCGACGACCTCGGCTGTACCCCACGCCACCAGCGGGCGGTCGCCGTCGAGGACGGAAGCCACCTGGGCCAGTGGGATCTCGGGCCTCAGGGCCGGTGATGTGCCGCCCGGCCGGGCGCCGAGGAGGATCCAGCCGAACACGGCCTCGTCGGGCCCGAGGGAGAGGACGTGGCGCAGACGGGTGCCGGTGAGCACGCCCGCCGACTTCCACACGGCACCCAGCCCCAGTGCCGAGCCGGCCAGCACCATGGCGTGCCCGCAGCAGGCGGCAGATGCGTGCTGTTCCCACAGGGGGACGTTCGATCCAGTGACGGGCGAGGCGACGAGGACGACCACAGCCGGTGCGGCCATCGGCTTCGCCCTGGCCTTGGCCACGGTCGCCTCCGGCGCATCGGGGCGGGCCTCCATGACGGCGGCGGCGAGGGCGTCACCCAGTACGGCGCGGCCCGTTCCCGTGGCTACCACGAAGCGCCACGGATGGAGGCGGCCATGATCGGGGACGGACGTCGCAGCGCGCAGGACGATCTCCAGTTCCGCCGGCGTGGGAGGCGTGCCGGCGGGATCGGGTGCCACCCGGCGGGAGGACAACAGGTCGAGGGCCGGGCTGGCGGCGCCGGCTGTGCCGGCCATCAGCCCGCGTCCACCGTCCGCACCACGCCATGGGCCACATCGAGCACGTGCCCGGTGACGTGGGTGGCATCCACCAGATAGGGCGACGACCGCAGGCGGGCCACCCCGGCCCGTACGGAGGCGGCCACGTCTTCGAAGGCGAGGAGGGGGAATTCGGGCTGCTGGCCGGCCGCCTCGGACAGCTCGTCCCGGAACGCGTCGACGTCGAGCCCCTCCACCCCGCAGTCGGTGTGGCCGATGATCATGATCGCCCGGGTCTGGAGCTTGCGCTGGGAGAGCACGAGCGACCGCAGCACGTCGTCGGTCACGATGGCACCGGCATTGCGGACGATGTGGGCCTCGCCGGCGGCCAGGCCCAACATGGCGAACACATCGATGCGGCTGTCCATACAGGTCACGACAGCAAGGTGGCGTGACGGGACGACCGGCAGCGACGAGGGCTCCCAGCGGATCGAGGGCGCACCGGGATCAGGTTCGACGGGCATGGACGACGAGCTTGCCCGAAGGCAGGCCGGCACGCAACGCAATGCGTCAGCCGGTGATCCCCTGGCCGGGTCTCGCTCCCAGGATGACCTTGATCGTCTGTTTGGACGAGCCCCGGTAGATCCCGAGCGTGACGGAGTCGCCCGCGTGGTCGGCCTCGATGGCCGTGGCCAACTGGTCGGCGCTGACGATGGTCTTCCCGTTGAGTGACACGATCACGTCACCCTGTTGGATGCCGGCGCTGGCCGCCGGGGAGCCGGACACGACGTCGACCACCAGCGCACCCGAGCTCGGCGTCAGCCCGTCGGCCTGTTGGATGCTCGGGGTGACCGTCACCAGTGACACGCCCATGTAGCCCGGCTGCTGCCCGCTCCCGCTGCCAATCGACCGGTTGCGCAGGTCGGGCAAGAGCTGCGTGATCTTGTTGGACGGGATGGCGAACCCGATGTTCTGGGCCTGGCCGCCGCCGGTGGCGCTGGCGGCCACCGCGGTGTTCATCCCCACCACCTGTCCCTTCGAGTCGACGAGCGGACCTCCCGAGTTGCCCGGATTGATGGCCGCGTCCGTTTGGAGCATGCTCGTCAACGTCTCGGTCGTCCCCGTGGCCGCGTCACCTGCCTGGACGGTGCGCCCCTTGGCCGAGATGATCCCCTGGGTCACGGTCGGGGTGCCCTGCGACAATCCCAGAGCGTTGCCGATGGCGATAACGCTGTCACCCACCTGGATCTGGTCCGAGTTCCCGTAGTGAACGGTCGGCAGCCCCGAGGCGCCCGTGATCTTCAACAGCGCCACGTCGTCGGTCGGGTCGGTGTCGATGAGGGTAGCCGGCAACGCCTTCGTCTGTCCGTAGAGGGTGACGGTGATCGTCGTCGCACCGGCGATCACGTGGTTGTTGGTCACGACTTCGCCGCTCGACGTGATGATCATCCCTGTTCCCTGGTCCTCCTGGACGGAACCGGGTTGGGTGTAGCCGAACGGGGTCACCGTCGGTGCCTGGGTCGACTTGGCGTCGATGGAGACGACGGCGGGCAGCACCCTGCTCAGGACCGACTGGATGCTGACGGTCCCGTTCAGGAGGGCCGGCCCCGTCGAGATCTGCGTGATGTCGGTGCTGCCGTTGCCCGCGCTCACGGCCGCCACGATCCCCCCGCCGGCGCCGGCGCCGATGAGCGCGGCCACCAGCGCCACCACGGCCACACGCCACAGACCTCCGCCCGGCTTCCGCGGTCCCGCTGCCTGGCTGGCTTCCCTACTCCCCCACCGCTCCGGCGGGACGACACCGGCCATGCCGATCGGGCCTGGGGCCACTCCTCCCGGATCGCCCGTTGGCACCCATGACGGATCGGTGCCCGACGCTGCCGGCCCGTCAGCTCGCCAGTGGGCGGGCACCAGCGTGCGCTCTTCCGGCGCCTCCGTGGCGCCGGGCTCACCGTCGGACGCGTCCACGCCCTCCGGCGTTCCGGTCGCCGGCTGCGGTCGGGTCGTCCCTGGCACCGCTGCACCTACGGGCACATCTCCCGTCCGGGGTGTTCCGGCAAGCGGCGGTTGCCACAGCGCGCCTGCGCCAGTTCCTCCGCCCGCGCCGCCGGGCGTCGCCGGCGGCTCGGTCACCTCGTCCTCGTGCTCGATCACTGGGCACCTCCGGAGTGCCGGTTGCGTTCGCCCTCGCGGCAACCGGCCTCATGGTAGGGCCACCACACCGGCCCAATTGGGCGCCTACGCTGGTTCTTACCAGCTTCTTAGGGCCGTGCCGGCGCCTCTCGAGCTGCCGTGTTCGCGCCATGTCCCCGTGAGCGATAGCGTGTCGGCCGGTATGGCCCAGCGCATCGACGTGGAACTGACCAGTAGCGCCCCTGACGGCTCGTGGACGTGGCGCGCCGCCGGTGCGAAACAGCCCAAGGGCGTGATCGCCTCTGGCGTCGTTCCCGAAGGCAGCGCGGTCGGGACCGTGCTTCGGGCCGAGGTCGAGCACACCATCGACGGCGTGTCGGTGATCTCCCTGTCGCCTCTCCCCACCAAGGCCGGTCAGCGTCCGGCCGAGCGCATCGAGCTCCTCGGTCCGGCCCGACGGGGTCCGGACGTCAACGTGATCTACGCGCCCAAGGGCCGGGGCCGCCGGAGCGACCGGGACGACGAGCGCCGGCCGCATGCCGAACGCGGCCCTGGCGGCCGTGCCGGCGGCGAAGCGGCGGGCGGGCGTGGCGAGCGGCGCCGCGGCGGCCCGGCACGGCCCGGTGCCGATCGGTCGGGAGGCGATCGACGGGGACCGGAACGGCGGGAGGCGGGCGGTCGGGTACGCCGTGAGGCGGGTCGTGGCCCGGCCGCGTCCACCGCGTTCCGTAATGCGGCGCTGGCAGCTCTCCCGCCCGAGCAGCTCCCGGTGGCCGAGCAGCTCCTCCGTGGGGGGATACCCGCCGTCCGCCAGGCCATCGAGGAGCAGAACGCCCGAGCACGTGCCGACGGGCGGGCCGAGGTCACCCCCGAACCGCTCCTGGCCCTGGCTGAGCAGCTGCTGCCAACGGTCAACCTGGCCGCGTGGAAGGACCGGGCTGCGGCGGCCAGCGCGGCCGGCGCCAATGTGACCCTCCGGGAGCTCCGCTCCATCGTCACCGCCGCGTCGACCGTCACCCTCGACGACGAGGGTCGCACCTTCGTCGCCAGCCTCCGGTCCTCGCTCGACCAGCGCGTCGCCTCCCTGCGTGAGGCGTGGACGGCTCGGATCACCACCGCGCTGGACGAGGACCGTGTCACCGACGCACTCCACACCTCCGCACGGGCACCCGAGCACGGCACCCGATTGGCGGCCGACCTCGCCGTGCGGCTGGCCGACGCAGCCGGTGCGGCCATGTCCGCCGAGACCGATCCGGTGACCTGGACGGCCGTGCTCGCCGCCGTCGTCGACTCCCCCGTCCGTCGCTCCGTCAAGCCGGCAGGACTACCCACCGGCGCGGACGAGGATCTCCTCGCCGCCGCACGGCGGGCCGCCGGTTACGTGCCTGAGCTGGCCAGGCTCCTCGGGATTCCGATCCCTCCGCCTCCTGGCCCCCGGCGCCCGCCTGCCCGCAGGGCGGGAGCGCCCGCCGGCCGGGCTGCCGGCTGACTCACGTCGTCGGGGCCGCGGCGGCCAGCCGGTCGACCAGGCCCCGCATCCCCGGAGCGAGCGGCATCGAGCGCGCCTCGGCGAGCGGCACCCACCGCACGGCGGAGGCGTCGTCGCCGGGCACGACGGCATCGAGCGCCCCATCTTCCTGACCGGCCGCCACCTCCGCCTCGAAATCGACGATGACGAACCTCGTACCGCCGGTGTCGATGTCGAGGCGGATGAGCGGACGCCCGCACGTCACCCGGAGACCGGTCTCCTCACGGACTTCGCGTTCTGCCGCCGCCCGGGCCCGCTCGCCGGGTTCCACGCGCCCGGCGGGCACCGCCCACCGGCCGGCGTGAGGCGGGCGGCCACGTCGGACCAGCAGGACCCTCCCGCCCGCCACCACGACCGCCCCCGCGGCACGGACGGTCCCGGCGCCCGCAGTGGTCAGGCCAGCTCCCGGTGCATCATGATGAACCGGGCCTTGTACCCGTTGGTCTCGAAGAACGCCTTGGCCTCGCGGTCGCCGGGCAGCGCCCGCCCGTCGATGCCCATGCAGCCACGCCGCCGGGCCCACTCCTCGATCTCGGTGGCGAGCAACTGGCCGAGGCCCACACTCCGCCCCTCCGGCTCGACGTAGATCCCGTCGAAGCTGGCCAGTTCCCGCCCGTCGGCGAACACCTCGGTATGGGCGAGTGCCGTCGCCACCACGACATCGTCGACCGTGCCGACCAGCACCAGACGGTCCGGATCGGTGATCAGCTCCGTGAAGCGATCGATCTCGAAGACCGCCTCCGTGGGCGCCAGGAGGAGGTCGCCACCCCGGTGGCGCAGCAGGCCACGGAAGAATTCCCACGTCAGCTCGATGAAGCGCTGGGCATCCGCCGGCCCGGCCCTACGCACCGCTTCCGTCAGCTCCGGCACGACACCCCCATCCCCCTCGACGGGCTCCGCCGCCCGACGAGGCACCTGTACCTGAACACTCAGGCGAGCAGCTGCTCGATACGCCCGAGGATAGTCCGCCGGCCGCGCGTAGCCCCTTCGTAGGTACGCACCGCCTCCAACTCCCCGTTGCTCAACCCTTCCAGCCGGTGCACGACCTGCGACGCGGACAGTGCATCGTAGTCCGGGATGGCGAGCGTCCCCGCCGGCGGAGCGGCAGGTGCCGGTGCGGCAGGCGTCACGGCTGGGGTTCGGCTCCCCGGTGCACCGTCGGTCGTGCCCGTCGGGGCGGCCGGCTCGGGCGGGGCCGCCGGAGGCGGGCTGGCCGGACGTCCACCGCCACCCATGCGGCGCTGGACCTCCTTGCGACCGAACGCCACCGCCATCCTCCCCACTGCGTGCGCGTTGGTGAGACGGGATCCGACCACGTCCCGACCGCGGGCGGCCAGCCGGGGGACCTCTTCGACCGCGGCGATGACGAGCCCGGCCGGTGCGAACACCACCACGTCCAACAGCGTGTCGACGCCGCGATGGCCCCGACCGTGGCGATCGTCGGACGCTCCGGTCACACGCAGTCCCGGCAGAGCACCTGGTCGGGGTCGGCCAGCTGGCTCGGATGCTTGACCAGGAAGCAGCTCCTGCAGACGAACTCGTCTGGCTGCTTCGGGAGGACCCGTTCCACGCCGTCGCCCCGATCGTCGGGCTCGGGCGCCTCCTCGTCGTCGTCGTCCTCCTCGACGACGAGACGTTCCTTCAGGATCATGTCCAGGCTGGCCTCGACATCCTCGTCGTCCGGGACCTCGTCGTCGTCTTCCTCGCCCTCGTCCGCGGAGCGTTGTGGCCGCGGTGCGACATCGACGTCGTCGGCATCCTCTTCGTCGACGGCGTCGTCGTCGCCGTCGCCGGCGTCGTCGACGTCGTCGAGCTCGTCCTCGACGTCGAGATCATCGTCCTCGTCGAGCTCGTCCGGTTCGACGTCGGCCAACTCATCGGGATCGTGGACGTCTTCGAGTTCCTGTGGCATTCGCGCCTTTCCGTCGTCGGTCCGCCGGGAGCATAGACGCTGCCCGGGACGCGTCGCGCGTGCGGCTGCCACCAGCGGGAGCGGCCCGATCCGGGCTCGGCTCCACCCCCGACCGCCGTGGTCGACCGGCGGTCGGGCCCAGGGGCCTTTGGCACCATCCCCCCGCTGCCGGCCAGGACGACCGGCAAGGAAGGACGTTCTCTACTCGAACCCCTGGGCTCCTCCGCCTCTCACAGCATCCCCCCCGTCAGCACCACCGGCACATCTCTGACGTCGGCGGCCCGGTGCGGGGCGTCTGGGACTGCGGGCACCATAGGCCATGGCGGTAGGGGTCCGTCAAGCGGCACAATACCCCTCTGACCTGGGTCGATACAGAGAAGACCTGGTCAGGCGTGCGCCGTCTCGGAGCCTCGCGGACGCCTCGCTTCGGCACGCCGCTCCGACTCCAGCCGCTCGAGGCCGACCGCACCGCGGTCGACGTGCGACATGGCCTCGGCCACCAGCCGGTGGCCGGCGCGCTCGGCGATCAGCCGGTGCATCTCCTGGGCGACCCACCGGTAAGAGGGGTGCCCCTGGGGGCTGGAGCGGAGCTCGCAGACGTGCATGGCCTCGCGGGCGTTCATCTGCATGGCGTAGCGGATGCGGAAGCCGAGAGCGACGGCGTAGCCGGCACTGTCGGGGAACTCGTCAACCAGATCGTCGTAGAGGGTCCGTGACCGGTCCATGGAGGCGGCGTAGGCGTCCCCCACCCCGGCTTCGGCGACCAGGTCGGGGACGTCGTAACCGAGCGCCGGCGAGAGGGGCTGCCACTCGATGGTGAGGAGGCGGTGGCGCTGCAGGTCACGGAACGCCCCGTAGTCGGTGACCACGTCGAACCGGTAGCCGGTCCGCTCGAAGGCCCGTCCTGGCCGGTGCCGGCGGTTCTCCCGCTCCCCCACGTAGGCGGCGAGCAGGGCACGGCGGTCCTCGGCCCCCAGGCGCCTCACCCGGTCGAGCAGCCCCGCGTCGGGCACCGCCACCTCGGGGAAGCAGATGGCGGCCAGCACCTTGTCCTCGCCCTCGGGGTCGAAATCGACGAGCTCGACTGACGGTGCGCCCCCCGGTCCGGCGACGGGGCCGTCCTCCGGCGCCACCAGGTCGGGGAAGAGCCGTGCCACCACCCGCTCGGTGGCGGACGCGGCGGTGGACAGGTAGTCCGTCCACCGCCCGCCACGGTCGGGCCGGTCCACTCGCTGGAGGAACGACGGGATGACCTTGCGGAGCTCGTCCAGCATCATCTCCGCGTAGCGCCGGGCCTCGGGGAGGGGGTGGCCCCGCATGCGCAGGAGGAGGTGCTCGTAGCCCTGGCCTGTACCGTAGATCCCGACGTTCGACAGCGAGGCTGCCGGGAGCAGGCCCCGGAGCGCATCGAGCGCCTTGGCCCGGACGGCCTGGCGGTGCACGAAGTCCGAGTCGCCCGGCTGGCGGGGGAAGCGGGCGGCCACGTGCGCCTGCGTGGCGGCCAGGAGCTCCCCGTAGGTGTCGAAAACCCGGTCCATCTCGCCCACGTACCGGGCGCCGTGGGCCGAGTCGAGGATGGCCGGGTCGCGGTAGTAGCGGTAGTGGCCCGTCGACAGGCGGGCGTCGTAGGCGATGTAGCGGGTGGACTGCTCCAGGTACGACATGAGCCTGCCCCACTCCAGCACCTTGGTGAGCAGGTTCGACGCCTGCTCGCAGGCCAGGTGCACACCGCCCAACTGGGCCACCGAATCGTCGCCGTACTCCCCGAAGACCCGTTCGTAGAGCTGCTCGGCACGCGCCAGGCCCATGGTGGCGTCGACCCCGGCGTCGCCCCGGACGTCGAGCTCGCCGACGAATTCGTCGAGGAACAACCGCCGCAGGCTCTTCGGCGATCGGGAGTAGCGGGCGAAGAGCGCACCTTTGACCACCTCTGGCAGGTTGACCAGGGCGAATACCGGCTGGTCCAGGTTCGTGACGTACCGCCGGAGGACGTCGGACTCCTCGTCCGTGAAGCGCTCGACTGCGTAGGGGAACATGCCCCGGCAACACTACGACCGCCGGTGGTCGTCAGTGGCGGACCCCGGCCGGTGCCGGGCCTCCGCGTCGGTCGGGCTCCTACCCGGGCCCGTCCCCCGCCCCTGCGGGCCCCTCCTACCCTGCGGTCTCGTCCGCCCCTGCGGTCTCGTCCGCCACCACATCGAGCCCGGCGGCCACGACACCCCGGACGATCTTGCGCCCGGCGGCCGCGCACGTGGACGCCGTCGCCGGATCGGGTGCGACGAGGGCGAGCTGGCGTAGGAGGTCGGCGAGCTGGCGGGCGTTGCGGACGAAATCGCCGGGCGAGGTGTCGGCATGGGTGAGGGCGGTGGCGAGCGACGCCCCACCGGCCCAGGTTGCCATGGCCCGGGCCAGGCCGCCGTCGGGACGCCTGGTACGGGGGATCCCCACCCGTCGCTCCTCCGCCCGCAGGTCCGATGCCAGAGCGTCCAGCGCGGCCAGCCGGTCCCGGACGAGGGCGTCCCGGACCGGGGCCCGCTCGCCCGTGTCTCGCGCCTCGTAGGTCACGGCGGAGACCACCGCGGCGACCTGGGGCGGCGCCAGCCCGTCGATGAGCCCGTGGGCGATGGCCTCGGCCACCAGGAGATCGCACTCGTGGTACAGGCCGGCCAGCCGCTCCCCCGCCGCGGTGAGGCGCCAGCCGTCCACGTACCCGCGCCCGGCCAGCACGGCCAGCCGGCGGTCCAGGCGGACCGGGAGGGACACCGACCCGGCGGACGCCTGCCACTGGCCGTAGGACGACGCCAGCAGGCGGTGGGCCTCGTGGCGTCCCGCCCGCCGCACCAGGTTCACGGCCAGGTTGTAGGTGGGCTGGAAGGCCGACCGCAGGTCGGGTGGGTCGGCGGCGGCCACCCTGGCGACGGTGGCCATGCTGGTGCCCGGCGACCAGGCCACCACGGCCGTCCCCTCGGCGTCGATGCCGCGCCGGCCGGCCCGTCCGGTGAGCTGTTGGTACTCGCCGGCATGGAGGGGGCTGCGCTCGGCACCCCGGAACTTGGCGAACCGTTCGATCACCACCGTCCGGGCCGGCATGTTGATCCCGAGGGCCAGCGTCTCGGTGGCGAACACCAGCCGCAGCAGGCCCGCCTCGAAGCACCGCTCCGCCGCCCGGCGGAACGGGGGGACCAGGCCGGCATGGTGGGGTGCGATGCCCATCTCCAGTGCGTGGGCCCACGTCCCGTAGCCCAAAGTGGCCAGATCGTCGTCGTCGAGAGGTGCCACGCTCTCCTCGACGATCTCCCGGATGGCCCGGCGCTCGTCCTCGTCGGTGAAGCGGATCCCGTCCTCGACGCACTGCCGGGCGGCGTCGTCGCACGCTGCCCGGCTGAAGATGAAGGTGATGGCGGGCAGAAGGTCCTCGGCAGCCAGGCGCTCGGCCAGTTCGGAACGCCGCGGCACCCGCCACCGCCGTGCCCCTCGCGACCGCCGGTCGAGCGCCAGCGCGTCGGGGTGCGGCGCCGGGCCACGCAGCAGGGGCAGCAGGCGGACCCCGTCCCGCCCGCGCTCCCCCACCGCCACCAGGTGGTCGAGGACGACGGGACGGCGGGCCTCCACCACCACCTCGGTCGGTCCCCGCACGGACGCGATCCACGCCCCGAAGTCGGCGCTGTTGTGCACCGTGGCCGACAGGCACACGAACGTCACCTCGGGTGGCGCCACGACGAGGATCTCCTCCCACACGGGACCGCGGTAGGGATCCTGGAGGTAGTGGACCTCGTCGAGGACGACCACGGACAGGCGGTCCAGCACTCCGGAGCCGGCGAAGAGCATGTTCCGCAGCACCTCGGTGGTCATGACCACCACCGGCGCGTGGGGCAGGTGGGAGACGTCGCCGGTGAGGAGGCCCACCCGGGCCGGGCCGAACCGCCTGCTCAGCTCGCCGTGCTTCTGGTTCGACAGGGCCTTGATGGGCGCCGTGTAGACGGCCGTGCCGCCCTCTGCCAGGGCGCGGGCCACCGCGTAGTCGGCCACCACCGTCTTGCCCGACCCGGTGGGGGCCGACACCAGCACGGAGCGCCCGGCATCGAGGGCATCCATGGCGGCCACCTGGAACGGGTCGAGGTCGAAGGGGTGGGAGGCGACGAATTCGGCACGCACCGACGGCAGCGTGTTCCCGCCCGTCACCGCTTCAACAGCCAACCGATGAGGATCGACAGCTCGTAGAAGACGTAGAGGGGAACGGCGAGCGCCAGCATCGAGAACGGGTCCGAGCTCGGCGTGAACACGCCGGCCGCCACCACGATCAGGATGATCGCCCACCGCCGCCACGACGACAGCTGCCGCCACGTCACGATACCGGCTGCCTCCAGCGATACGAGGATCACCGGGAACTCGAACGCGATGCCGAACACGGCCATGAGGAGCATGACCAGGTTGAGGTACTTGACCGGATCGTAGATCTGGCGCAGGCCCGGCCCCCCCACGCTGCCGAGGAAGGACAGTGCGTGGGGGAACGTGATGTAGGCGACGACGCACCCGAACGAGAACAGCACGATCGATGCCGCGACGAACGGCACGGCATAGCGCTTCTCCGTGGGCTTGAGGCCGGGCGTGACGAACCGCCAGAACTCCCACAGGAGCACCGGCGCGGCCAGGAACAGCCCGCCGTAGGCGGCGACCTTCACCCGGATGGACAGCCCGTCGAGCGGCCCGGTGACGTACAGGCTGCAGTGCCCGTGACTGGCCTGGCAGTAGGGCTCCTTCAAGAAGTCGAGGATCGACGGGTAGATCACGAACGCGACCGTCGCCGTCACCACGAACACGAGGGCGCACACCACCACCCGGCGGCGCAGCTCCCGGAGGTGCTCGGCCAGGGTCATCACGTCGGGGTCGGGGCGGGCTGCCTTCCGCCGCCGGATCATCGTGGCCACGGTCGCCCCTGACCGTCGGGTCCCATCGCTCCCGCCGTCAATTCATGCCCGGGTCGCCGAGTGCGTCGCTCCATGGCGGCAGCGGCGTGTGCACGGCACGCTCGGTCCCCGGTCGCCCGCCCCGGGCGCTGCCGACGGCCCGACGGTCCGGGACCGGGGTGCCCGTACCGGCACCGTTCGCACCGGCGCCGCCGGCACTGTCGCCACTGGCAGGATCCGTCCCATCGACGAGGGCTTCGGAGCGGCCGGTGTCCACGGATGACGGCATGCCGGCGCCACCGGCGTTCGCCTGGTGGGTGTCCGCCAGCCCGTCGAGGAAGGTGATGGGCGACCGCACCGCCTGGGTGATCCGGTCGGTCGACGGGAGATCGGGGAACGTGTCGCGCACCTGGCTCTCCAGGCGGTCGCGGAACGCCCGGAAGTCCCCCCACAGGGCGCCCAATTGCCGGGCCAACTGCGGGAGCTTCTCCGGTCCGAGGACGATGAGGGCCACCACCAGGATCACCAGGAGCTTGGCCGGGCTGAGGAACGGCACGATCGAGATGCTACCGGCGCCCGCCGCTCCCGCCGGTCCCCCCGGTCAGGCGGCGCTCGCAGGGGGCGGCGCCCGCCCCTGGCGCCGGGCCCTGCGGGCGGCTGACGAGCCGAAGAACGCCCACAGGACGGCGATCACGACGATGCCGGCCACGATCCCCGCCGCCCACGCGATGGTGGCTCCGGACGGGGGCCAGATGATGAGGTCGACCTTCCCCACGATCGTCGATTCGGGGATGGGCCCGAACGTCCGGCTGTCCGCCGAGTCGGTCCGGTTGTCCCCCATGACGAAGATCTCGCCGGCCGGGATGGTGAACGGCTGGGCCAGGTCGAAGGGCCGCCCGTCCGGGGTCGGGTACGTGCTGTGCTGCATCGCCGGGGTCAGCCACGGCTCGGCCAGCGGCTTGCCGTCGATGGTGATGCGCCCGCCGACGGCCTGGATGGTCTCGCCGGGCAGGCCGATGACCCGCTTCACCAGGTCCTGGTACTGGGGCGGCTCCAACGGCGGGCGGGTGAAGACCACGATGTCGCCCCGGTGGATCCCGTGGATGCGGTAGCTCAGCTTGTTGACGAGGATCCGATCGCCGATCTGGAGCGTCGGCAGCATCGAGCCCGAGGGGATGTAGAACGTCTGGACGACGAACAGCCGCAGCACGACGGCGATGACAACGGCGATGACCAGGATGGCCACCCATTCGAGGAACCACCGCCACCCGCCGCCCGACCGCTCCGCATCGTCGTGTGCCTGGTCCCCGACGGCGCGCACGTGCACGTCGCTGGTGGGGTCGACGCTCATCGAGAGGGCAGGCTAGTGGACGCGAACGCGGTGCGGGGGTACGGCCGGCGAGGCCTTCGGCGTCACAGTCCGGCGATGAGCTTCTCCACCCGGTCGTCCTTCGCCTTGAAGGGGTCCTTCAGGAGGACGGTCCGCTGGGCCTGGTCGTTCAGCTTGAGGTGGACCCAGTCGACGGTGAAGTCCCTCCGCCGCTCCTTGGCCCGGCGGACGAACTCGCCCCGCAACCGGGCGCGGGTCGTCTGGGGCGGTGTGGACACCGCGGTGGCGATCTCCTCGTCGGTGCATACCCGCTCGACCAGGCCGCGTTGCTGGAGCCGGTAGAAGAGGCCGCGCGTCCGGTCCACGTCGTGGTACTGGAGGTCGAGGAGCGACACCCGGGGGCTGTTCAGGGCGACGTGGTGGCGGGCCCGGTACCGCTCGATCAGGCGGTACTTCGCCACCCAGTCGCACTCCCGGTGGAGCTCCAGGGGGTCGGCCTCGATGCCCTTCAGGCAGTGGGACCACATGTCGAGGGCCCGGTCCTCCTGGGGCGAGAGGCCCTGCCGGTCCCGGAAGCGCATGGCGCGCTCCAGGTACTCCATCTGGATGTCGAGCGCGCTCATCTCCCGCCCGTTGGCCAGCCGGACCTTGCGGCGGCAGGTGATGTCGTGGCTGATCTCGCGGATGGCCCGGATGGGGTTCTCCAGGGTGAGGTCCCGGAGCACGGTGGAGGGCTCCTCCAGCATGCGCAGGAGGATGCTGGTCGCCCCGATCTTCAGATAGGTGGCGTACTCGTTCATGTTGGAGTCGCCCACGATCACGTGCAGCCGCCGGTAGCGCTCGGCGTCGGCGTGGGGCTCGTCCCGGGTGTTGATGATGGGCCGGCTCCGGGTGGTGGCCGACGACACCCCCTCCCAGATGTGCTCGGCCCGTTGGCTGAGGCAGAACACGGCCCCTCGTGCCGTGTGGAGCACCTTGCCCGCCCCCGCGTAGATCTGCCGGCTCACCAGGAACGGAATGAGGACGTCGGTGTAGCGGGTGAACTCGTCGCGCCGGGACGTCAGGTAGTTCTCGTGGCAGCCGTAGGAGTTGCCGGCGGAGTCGGTGTTGTTCTTGAAGAGGTAGACGTCGCCCTTGATCCCCTCCTCCCGCAGCCGGTCCTCCGCCCCGTCGACCAGGTGGGAGAGGATCCATTCCCCCGCCTTGTCGTGGACGACCAGCTCGCGGATGTCGTCGCACTCGGGCGTGGCGTACTCGGGGTGGCTCCCCACGTCGAGGTAGAGACGGGCGCCGTTCTCGAGGAAGACGTTTGAGGAGCGCCCCCAGCTCACCACCCGCCGGAACAGGTACCGGGCCACCTCGTCGGGGCTGAGGCGCCGCTGGCCGCGCAGGGTGCACGTCACCCCGTACTCGTTCTCCAGGCCGAAGATGCGCCGGTCCACATCTGCACGGTACTGCCCGGGGAGCCCCGGCCGTGTGACGCCTCTCCGATGGCCGGATCGGGACCCGCCGGCAGGCCCGTCAGGCCAGCAGCTCGGCCAGCTCCTCGTCGTGCAACCTGCGGAACGCCCGGCGGCCGTTCCCCTCCGCCAGCACGGCGACCTCGAGGTCGTCGGGACCGAGGGTGCGGTCGGGACCGGCCAGCGCGGCGACCGACGCCCGCAGGGCTTCGGCCAGGCCCCATCCCTCCTGCCACGACCCCTCCAGCGCCTCGACGATGGCGCCCGTCTCACCGCCGAGCACCGCGAAGCGGTCCTCGTCGGTGATGGTCCCCTCGTAGGCGATGTGGAAGAGCTGGGTCCGCCTGGTGGAGGTGCCGAGCTCGGCCACCAGGATCTCCACCTCGAGCGGCTTCATCTCATGGGTGAAGACCTGCCCCAGGTACTGGGCGTAGAGGTTGGCCAGCGACCGGGCGTCGACGTCCTCACGGCTGAACGTGTAGCCCTTCGTGTCGGCGTGCCGGACGCCGGACACCCGCAGCTGGTCGAATTCGTTGTACTTCCCCACGCCGGCGAAGGCGATCCGGTCGTAGATCTCGCTGATCTTGTGCAGCGACCGTGACGGGTTGTCGGCGACGAAGAGGATCCCCCCGTCGTAGGTGGTGGCCACCAGGGAGCGGCCCCGGGCGATGCCCTTCTGGGCGTACTCCGCCCGGTCCTTCATCACCTGCTCCGGTGCCACGTAGAACGGCATCGTCACCGGCACGCACCTCCCTCGCCCGTCCAGCGGTCGCCGGTCATGGCTGGCGCCCTTCGGCCCGCCGGCGGTCGATGAGGGCGGCGAAGCGGGTCGCCACCTCGTCCTCGGGGACGGGGACGAACCCGTCCGCGGTCACGGTGGCCACCAGCGGGTAGATCCCCCGCACCAGGTCGGGCCCACCGGTGGCGGCATCCTCGTCGGCCGCCTCGTAGAGCGCCTCGATGGCCAGTTCGACGGCCTCGTCCCGGGCCAGCCCCACCCGGTACCCGAGCTTGATCGTCGTGCGTGCGTCGCGCCCGCCCGAGCCGGTGGCGCTGTGCTCGGTCTCCTCGTAGTGGCCGCCGGTCACGTCGTAGGTGAAGATCCGACCCGTGCCCCGCTGCAGGTCGTAGCCGGCGAAGAGGGGCACGACGGCCAGCCCCTGGAGGGCCATGGGGAAGTGGCCGCGGACCATCTGGCTCAGCTGGTTGGCCTTGCCCTCGAGGCTGAGGACGACGCCCTCCACCTTCTCGTAGTGCTCGAGCTGGGTCTGGAAGAGGCGCACCATCTCCACCGCCGGACCGGCCGCACCGGCGATGGCGACGGCCGAGTACCGGTCCGCCGGGAACACCTTCTCCATGGCGCGATGGGCGATCGAGTGGCCCTCGGTGGCCCGCCGGTCCCCGGCCATCACCACGCCGTCGGCGAAGCGCAGTGCGACCACGGTCGTGCCGTGCCGCACCTCGAGGCCACCGGCCGGACCGGGCGGGGGCGCCGTCGCAGGCGCCTGCGCACGGCGGAGCAGCGCGACGAAATCCGGCCCCGGATCGTCCTCCGGGGCGAAGCGCGGGAGGTTCACGGGCTACTCCCCGCCCTTCTGGACGTAGTTGCGGACGAACTCCTCGGCGTTGTCCTCCAGGACCTCGTCGATCTCGTCGAGCAGGTCGTCCAGTTCGGCCTTCAGCTTGTCCGCCTTGGCCGACGCGGCGGGGACGTCCTCGACGGCCTCGTCGGTCCGCTCGGTCGTCGTCCGCTTCTTCAGTTCTCTCTCGGCCATCGCCCGGTTCTCCTCGTGCCCCTACCGCCCCAGCCGCTCGATCAGATCGGCGGCGTCGGCGCTCTGCCGGAGCAAATCCTCCACATGGTCTGCGGTTCCCCGCAACGGGTCCATCATAGGGACGCGCCGGAGGGGATCGGTGCCGAGGTCGAAGACCAGCGAGTCCCAATTGGCGCTGACCACGGCATCGGGCCAGCGGGTGAGGCACGCGCCCCGGAACCACGCCCGCGTGTCACGGGGCGCCTCGGACACGGCCGTCACCACGTCCGCCTCGGCCACCAGGCGTTCCGTCGTGAGCCGGGCGAACAGCGAGCGCTCCGGGCGCAGGTCGTGGTACTGCAGGTCGAGCGCGGCCAGCCGTTCGTCGTCCCAGTCGCACCCGTGCCGCTCCCGGTAGCCCTCGATGAGGCGCAGCTTCGCCACCCAGTCGAGCTGGTCGGCCAGGCTGGCCGGGTCCGTCTCCAACCCCGCCAGCACCGACTCCCACCGGTCGAGGACCATGGCGCCCACCACGGCCGGCCCCAGGCAGTCGAGCCCCCGCTCCTGCGCGTACTTGCGCCCGGCCTCGAGGAGCTCCCACTGGAGCTCGAGACCGGTGGCGGTGGTGCCGTCGGCCAGCTCGACGGCCGTCGCCAGCGACGGGTCGCGGGCGATCCGCCTGATGGCCCGCACCGGATCGGCCAGCTCCAGGGATCGTGCCGGGCCGGCGTCGTCCTCGATCATGGCCAGCACCAGCGCGGTGGTGCCCACCTTCAAGAAGTTGGCCACGTCGGCCAGGTTGGCGTCGCCCACGATCACGTGCAGGCGGCGGTACCGGTGGGGATCGGCGTGGGGCTCGTCGCGGGTGTTCACGATGGGGCGCTTCAGGGTCGTCTCCAGGCCCACCGGCTCCTCGAAGAACTCCGCCCGTTGCGACAGCTGGAAGGGGACGGCGTCGGCCCCCGGGGTCTCGGTGCCCACCTTGCCCGCGCCGGCGAAGATCTGGCGGCTCACGAAGTGGGGGGTGATGCCGGCCACGATCCGGGCGAAGGGGACCTCCCGGTCCATCAGGTAGTTCTCGTGGGTGCCGTACGAGTTGCCCTTGCCGTCGGAGTTGTTCTTGTAGACGGCCAGGTGACGGCCCTGGTCGCGGGCGGCCGCCATGGCCCGGCGCAGCACCTCCTCGCCGGCCCGGTCGTAGCGCACGCACTCCAGGGGATCGCCGCACTCCGGGCTGGAGTACTCCGGGTGGGCATGGTCGACGTAGAACCGGGCACCGTTGGTGAGCACGGTGTTGACCAGGTGGGTCTCCACCAGCGGGGGCATGGCCCCCTCCCGCGTGAACCCCCGGGCGTCGGTGCCCGGCGACTCGTCCTCGAAGTCCCAGCCCGTCTGCTGGCGGGCCACCAGCTGTGCGTAGGCGTTCACCAGCACCGACGAAGCGGCGATCGGGTTCTGGTCGCCGTCGAGCACGTGGATGCCGTACTCGGTCTCGATCCCGCAGATCTTGCGGATGGCCATCAGCCGACCCTATCCCGGCCACGCACGGGCTGCGGGCGGGCCGGCCCGCCCGCCCGTCAGAGGTACTGCCCGGTCCCCACCCGCTCGATGGAGCGGCCGCCCTTCGTCTCCCGGTCCTCGCTGATGAGGGTGCGGATGTAGACGATGCGCTCGCCCTTCTTCCCGGAGATCTTGGCCCAGTCGTCCGGGTTCGTCGTGTTGGGCAGATCCTCGTTCTCCTTGTACTCCTGACGGATCGACTCGATCAGGTCGTCGGAGCGGATGCCCCGGCCGTCGCCGGCGATGGCCCGCTTGATGGCCAGCTTCTTCGCCCGGCGGACGATGTTCTCGATCATCGCCCCCGAGGCGAAGTCCCGGAAGTAGAGGACCTCCTTGTCCCCGTTCTGGTACGTCACCTCGAGGAAGCGGTTGTCGTCGTCGTCCCGGTACATCTCGGCCACCGTCTGCTCGATCATCGCCGCGGTGGCCTTTGCCGGATCGCCGCCACCCAGCGTCTGCACCTCGCCGGCGTCGAGGGGGAGATCGGGTGTCAGGTACCGGGCGAAGATCTGCGCGGCCGCCGCCTGGTCGGGCCGCTCGATCCGGATCTTCACGTCGAGCCGACCCGGGCGCAGGATGGCCGGGTCGATGAGGTCCTCCCGGTTGGAAGCCCCGATGACGATCACGTCGCGGAGGGCTTCCACCCCGTCGATCTCGGCCAGCAGCTGCGGCACGATGGTCGACTCCATGTCCGAGCTGATGCCGGTGCCGCGCGTGCGGAACAGGGAGTCCATCTCGTCGAAGAAGACGATGACCGGCACCCCCTCCTCCGACTTCTCACGGGCCCGTTGGAAGACCAGCCGGATCTGGCGCTCCGTCTCCCCCACGTACTTGTTGAGCAGCTCGGGGCCCTTGATGTTGAGGAAGTAGCTGCGCGTGTTGGTGTTGCCCGTGACCTCGGCCACCTTCTTCGCCAGCGAGTTCGCCACCGCCTTGGCGATCAGGGTCTTGCCGCAGCCCGGCGGGCCGTAGAGGAGGATGCCCTTCGGGGCCGGCAGGCGGTGCTCGGCGTAGAGCTCCCGGTGGAGGTACGGGAGCTCGACGGCGTCGGTGATGGCCTCGATCTGCTCGTCGAGGCCGCCCACGTCCGCGTAGGTGATGTCGGGAACCTCCTCGAGGACCAGCTCCTCCACCTCGGGACGGGGCAGCTTCTCGATGAGGAGGCCGGTGCGGGGCTCCATCAGCACGGTGTCGCCCGCCCGCAGCCGGACCCCGACCAACTCGTCGGAGAGGTCGGCGACCCGCTCCTCGTCGGCCCGGCCGTAGACGAGGGCGCGGCGCCCGTCCTCCAGGACCTCCTTCACCACCACCACCTCGCCGACGCCCTCACCCTGGCGGGCGAGGACGACGTTGAGCGACTCGTTGAGGACGACCTCGTTGCCCCGCCGGAGCGTGTCCGTCTCGATGTCGGGGTGGAGGGCGACGCGCATCTTCCGCCCTCCGGAGAACACGTCGACGGTGCCGTCGTCGTTGGTGCCGAGGAACGTGCCGTAGGCCGCCGGGGGCTGGGTGAGCTTCTCCACCTCCTCGCGGAGGTTGGCGATGTGCTCCTTCGCCGTCTGGAGGGTGAAGGTCAACTTCTCGTTCTGGGACACCGCCTGGGCCAGCTGGCCCTTCGCCTCGAGCAGGCGCTCCTCCAACGTCTGGACCCGGCGAGGTCCCTCCGAGAGCCGCCGCCGCAGGAGCGCGATCTCCTCCTCCGCTTCGGCGATGCGGAGCCGGAGCGACTCCGTCTCCTCGTTTCCGCGATCGGGGCCCATCTGCGTTCCTCCAGTCTCGGGTGCCGAGGACCACCAGGCCGGCCGCCCCTCCCGGGGACTCGGCCGGCGCCCCTCGTCGGCGGCCACCGACACAGGAGGGACCTCCCGGTCCCACCCGGGGCCGACCCTACACCGGTGCTCCCGACCGGCAGGCACATGCCGGGCCGGCACACGACGCCCCGGTGTCCACCCCGGTCGATCCCGGGGGTGGCCGCCAGGGGATATCATGCGGACGCGACCGGTAGCCCCGGGTGGGAAGCCGTCCCGACGGACGGTCACCGGTCCGATTACCGCTCGCCGGTGCGCCTTCGGCGCGCGCCGGCTCGGACCACCGGGAGACGACGCACGCGATGAAGGTCTGGATCGATCAGGATCTCTGCACGGGGGACGGGCTCTGCGAGGAGATCGCCCCCGCGGTCTTCACGCTCCTCGACGATGGCCTCGCCTACGTCAAGGAGGGCGACGACATCAAGAACAACCCCGGCGGCTCGGCCGGCATGGCGGCCGTTCCCGCGGAACTGGAGGACGCCGCCGTCGAGGCCTCGGAGGAGTGCCCCGGGGAGTGCATCTTCATCGAGCGCGACTGACCACCGGGCCGGCCCCCTCCGGTCCGCCGCATGCCGGCCCGACCGTCCGCGGTGCCGGCGCAGCCCGGAGGACTCAGGTGCCACCAGTCCCGGGAGCGGCGTCGGGCCCGCCCTCGGGGACGAGCAGCCGTGCCGTGGTGATGAAACCGGTGTGTCCGACCATCCGGTGGTCCGGTCGGACGGAACGGTCCTCGATGTGCCAGCTCCGCTGGAGCACCTCGATGGTCCGGGCCATGCCGAACGGCCCGGCGCCCAGCGCGGAGCGCAGCTGCGCCGTCTGGTTGATGGTCGGCAGGTACGCGCACAGGATCCCGCCGGGCCGCATGGCCAGCGCCGCGTGCGGAAGCACCCGCCACGGCTCGGGGAGATCGAGCACCACCCGATCGAGCTGGCGTTCGTCGATCCCCTCGTAGACGTCACGGAGCTCGACCCGCCAGGAGGCGGCCTCCCCCAGTTCGGCCACGACGTTGGACCGGGCACGCTGGGCGAAATCGGGGCGGAGCTCGTAGCCCACCACGTCCGCTCCGGCCCGCACCAGTGTCATCGACAACGCGCCGGAGCCGACCCCGGCCTCGAGGACGCGCATGCCCGGACCGATGTCCGCCTCGAACAGGATGGCACCGAGGTCCTTCGGGTAGATGACCTGGGCGCCGCGGGGCATCTTCAGCACCACGTCCGCCAGCGTCGGCCGCAGCACGACGAACCGGCGCCCGGTGCTGCCCAGTACGGTGCCCCCCTCGGGCGCACCGATGAGGTCGTCGTGGGCGACGATGCCGACGTGGGTGTGGAACTCCGTGCCCGGACGGAGAGTGATCAGGTAGCGGCGGGCCTTGGCGTCGATGAGCAGGACCCGCTCGCCGGCGCGCAGGAGGGCCCGGTCACCGGCCACCGCCCCGGGACCACCGTCGGCGTCCCCGGTCATCCCCGCCGGCCGCGGGGGACGGCGCTGACCATGATCCGGTCGCCGGAACGCAGCTTCGCCCGGTAGCGGACCGGCTCCTCGTTGCGGGCACGCCGGAGCATCCAGGCGGCGGCTCCGACCACGAACCAGGCCGGGTGGGCGCCCCGCATGGCGCGCCCGATGGCCTTCCTCACCAACGACGCCAGCAGGGAGTCCACCGGTCAGACCCGGACGATCTCGATGACCGCGCCGCGGCGGCGCCCCCGGCGACGCCCGGCCAGGTAGGCGATGGCCACGACGGCCACGGCCACGGCCAGCCCGACCGTCACCAGCTGGGACCGGGCCGAGGCGACCTCTTCGTCGACCTCGCCGGCCAGCTCGCGGAACCGGGCCTCGATGTCCTCACGCGTGATCCGGTCCTTCGATGCCGTCATCGTCCCTCCTCCTCGGCTGCCGGCGGAGCCGTCGCAGCGCCGTGCGTCGGGTCGGGGCGACCCGGTTCGGTCATCCGTTTCGCCGGTCCCCGGCCGATGGCGACGGCCGCCACCGCGCCCACGGCGATGAGCACGACGGCACAGATCACGTACGGAAGCCACGACAGGTTGCCGGTGAAGGCCGACCCGGTCTCGGTCTGGAGCAACCGCAGGAAGCCGACACTGAGAACCACGAGGCCGGCCGCCAACGCCACCGAACCGGCGATGCCGGCCACCACGAAGCGGCCGAGCCCCTTCAGCGGATCGAGCGTCTCCTGCTTGACGTAGTCGACGACCAGCCGCACCGTCTCGTTGCCGGACGCCGAGAAGCGGCCCCGCCGATCGTTCGCTCCCCTTCCGGCCACGGTCCTCCTCGGATCCAGCCGGCGCCGGAGGCGCCGGTCCGCCGGCCATGTCGACCGGCGCCTGCGTGCGAGAGACAACTATAGGCAGCCCGGCGCCACCGCCGGCCCGAACACCCCGGTCAGCCCCGGTCGGCCACCCCGCTCAGCCCCGGTCGGTGTACAGGTACGTCGAGCTGGCCCGGGCCACCGAGGCGCCGGACGCGTCGACCACGTCCGCCTCGACGAAGGCCACCCGGCGCCCGGCCCGGACCACGGTGGCCGTGGCCGTCAGCACGGTCCCCACCGGCACGGCGGCGAGGAAGCTGGTCTTCATCTCGGCGTTCGCCGCCACCACCTTGCGCCCGGCCGCCAGCGCCGCCGTCACGGCGGCCGACCCCATGGCCGAGTCGGCCAGCGCGGAGACGAAACCGCCCTGGACGATCCCGGCCGGGTTGGCGAACCGCTCGTCCGCCACCATCCGCCACACCGTCCGACCCGGCTCGGACTTGTCCATGCACACGGCCCCGAGTGTCAGCTCGCACGCCGGGGGGACCTGGATGGAGCGGCTGGGCATGGCACTGGATGCTAGTGCCGCCCCTACCCCGGCCGGCCGTGCCACGTGCGCTCACGCCTGCTGATCGGACCCTCTCCCACCTGCCGGACACGCCCGGGTCGCCCGCACGGCACACTGGCCCCATGCCTGCTCCGGCGGCGTCCGCATCGTCACGCCATCCGATGGCCGCCGCCGCCACCGGCGAGGTGGCCGGCGCGCTCCTCGAGGCGATCGGGGCGCCGCCGGACGTAGCCGTCGTGGCCGTCAGCCCGCACCACGGCGACCACCTGGCCGACGTGGCCGCCACCGTGGCCACCGTGCTGGGGACGGCCGCCGTCGTCGCCGTCCAGTCGCCCGGGATCTTCGCCGGTGACCGTACGGTCGCCGACGGCCCCGTGGTGAGCGGTTGGGCCGGGTCCGTCGGTCCCGCCAGGGCCGTCCACCTGACCGCGCCGGCCCAGGGGACGGTCCGGGGGTGGCCGGACGACCTCGCCTTCCGGGTGGCGGGTGCGCTGATCCTGGGCGACGTGCGCTCGGCGGACGGCGCCGCCCTGGCCGCCGCATGCGACCGGTGGGCACCCGGTGCGGCGGTGGCCGGCGGCATGGTGGCGCCGGGTGCCGCGGGCGGTCCCGTGCTCGCCACCGCGGCCGGTCCCGTGCCCGGCGGGGCGGTTGCCCTCCTGCTCGGCCGGCCGGGCGTCCTCGACGCCGTCGGCTCCCACGGCGCCCGGCCGTTCGGTCCTCCGGCCACGGTCACCGGGGCGGACGGCACCCGGGTCACCCGGATCGCGGCGGGGACCGCACTCGACTTCCTCGTCCGTGCGGCCACGGCAGGGGGGCTCGGCTCCTTCGGCACGGCCGGCGTCCACCTGGGCGTGGCCGTGCGTGAGGGGCCCGGCCAGGCACCGCCCACCGACGTGGTGGTCCGCACCGTGGTGGCGGTCGACCGCGCCACCGGCTCGATCGACCTGGACGGTCCCGTCCCCGTAGGCGCCACCGTCCAGTGCCACGGCCGCGACGCGGCCAGTGCCCGGGCCGCCCTGGAGGAGGCCGTCGCCGTCGACGGGAACGACGGCGTCCTCGGCGCGCTCGTCTTCGCTGACGCCTCCCGCCGGTCGCTCCCCCCCGGAGGCCACGACGACGCCGCCGTGGTCGGGCAGTTGTTGGACCACCTACCCGTGGCGGGGATGGTGACCGTCGGGACGCTCGGCCCCGCAGGCGGCGCGACCTACGCCCAACGCCACGCCGTCTCCGTGGCCCGCCTGCGGGCCAGTTGACGCACCCCCACCGGGCCGCCACTCGACCCCCGATCGAACCCCGGACGGCCGCCGCCGAACGCCCCGCAGCGGGGGTGGGTGCCCGGCGGCGTCCCTGGCCCGGTAGGGTGACCGCGATGGCACACCCACTCGTCGTCCCCCTGGTTCGATGACGGCCGTCCCCGATCCGGAGCTGGACCGCCTCTCCGTCGCCACCATCCGCGGACTGGCAATGGACGCCCCCCGGGCGGCGTCCTCCGGTCACCCAGGGACGGCCATGGCGCTCGCCCCGCTTGCCCACGTGCTGGCCACCCGGGTCCTCCGCCACGACCCCGCCGACCCGGCATGGCCGGACCGCGACCGGTTCGTGCTGTCCAACGGGCACGCCTCGATCCTCCTCTACTCCATGCTCCACCTGTCGGGGACGGGCGTGAGCCTGGACGACCTGCGCGCCTTCCGCCAGTGGGGCAGCCGCACTCCCGGTCACCCCGAGCGCGGCCACACCCCCGGCGTCGAGGTGACGACCGGCCCCCTCGGCCAGGGGTTCGCCAACGCGGTGGGCATGGCCATCGCCGAGCGCGTCACCCGCTCCCACTTCGGGGACGACCTGTGCTCGCACCACACGTTCGTCATCGCCGGCGACGGCTGCTTCGAGGAGGGGATCTCCCACGAGGCCGCCTCCCTCGCCGGCCACCTCGGCCTGGACCGCCTCATCTGCGTGTACGACGACAACCACATCACCATCGACGGCCCCACGGAACTGGCCTACACCGACGACGTCCCCGCACGGTTCGCCGCCTACGGGTGGGCGATCGAGCAGCTGGGCGAGTCCGCCGACGACCTCGACGCCATCGAGGCCGGGCTGCGCCGGGCCATGGCCAACCGGGGCCGCCCCACCCTCGTCGTACTGCGCAGCCACATCGGCTTCCCCTCGCCCCACATGACCGACACCTCGGCCGCCCACGGCGACCCGTTCCCGCCGGACGAGATCCGCCTGACGAAGGAGATCCTGGGCCTGCCGCCCGACACGTCCTTCTGGGTCCCCGACGAGGTCCCCGCCTACTACGCCCGCATGGCCGAGGCCGGCAAGCAGGCCCGGGCCGAATGGCAGGAGCGCCTCGGCGCCTGGGAGGCGGCCGGCGGCGACCGGGCCGCGTGGGACGCGGCCCAGGCGGGCCGTGCCCTCCCCGGGTGGGAGGCCAAGCTGCCCACCTTCGAGGCCGGCGGCGAGGCCATCGCCACCCGAGCGGCCATCAAGGCGTGCCTGGACGCCACCGCCCCCCTCATCCCCGGGCTGGTGGCCGGCAGCGCCGACCTCACCGGCAACACGGGGATGGCCCTCGAGGGCGCGGTGGCCCAGGCAGCCGACGCACCCGGCGGCACCCTGGTGCACTACGGGATCCGCGAGCACGCCATGGGTGCGGTGATGACCGGCATGGCCGCACACGGCGGCGTGCTTCCCGTCGGGGGCACCTTCTTCGTCTTCAGCGACTACATGCGGGGCGCCGTGCGCGTGGCCGCCCTGTCGGGCGTGCACGTCGTCTACTCGTGGACCCACGACTCCATCGGCCTGGGGGAGGACGGTCCCACCCACCAGCCCGTCGAGCACCTGGCCGCGCTGCGGGCCATGCCCGGCCTGCGGCTGCTGCGCCCGGCCGACGCCAACGAGACCGCCCAGTGCTGGCGCGTCGCCGTGCAGTCGGACGGACCGGTCGCCCTCGTGCTCTCCCGCCAGAAGCTCCCCGTGCTCGACGGCACGGCCGACCTGGCCGCCGAGGGGGTTCCCCGGGGCGCCTACGTGCTGGCCGGCACCGACGGCGCCCCCGACGTGGTCCTCGTCGGCACGGGCAGCGAGGTTGCCCTGTGCATGGCCGCCCGGGACCTGCTGGCGACCGGCGGCATCGCCGCCCGGGTGGTCTCCTTCCCCAGTTGGGACCTCTTCGCCGCCCAGCCGGAGGACTACCGGGCCGCCGTGCTCCCCGACGGGGTGCCACGCCTGGCCGTCGAGGCGGCGACCTCGTTCGGCTGGGAGCGGTACGCCGACGACTCGATCTCCATCGACCGCTTCGGTGCCTCGGCGCCGGGCCCCGAGGTCATGGCCCACCTCGGCTTCACACCGGACCACGTCGCCGAGCGGGCCCGGTCCCTCGTCCGCAGTGGGGACGCGCAGGGAACGAGCCGCTGACCGGCCGGCGGCAAGACGGACCGCGCCCGGCCATCCGGCCACGGCGGGGGACGGCCGCCGGGAGGGACGGACGCGAACAGTGCCGGGCATCACCGGCGGAAAGGAGCACGACGAACCGATGACCATCCTGCAACGGCTCCACGACGACGCCGGCCAGAGCCCCTGGCTGGACAACCTGCGCCGGGACTGGCTGCGCGACGGCACCCTCGCCGGCCTCGTCGACCAGGGCATCCGAGGCGTCACCTCCAACCCGACCATCTTCGCCAAGGCGATCGAGGGTCAGGACTCCTACGACGAGCAGATCGCCACCCTGGCCGGGAAGGCCGGCGTGGAGGACATCTACTGGGACCTGGTCGTCGACGACATCCAGGCCGCCCTGGCGTTGCTGGCACCCGTCCACGAACGTGCCGACGGCGCCGACGGCTTCGTCTCCGTCGAGGTGGCCCCCGCCCTCGCCCACGACACGGCGGGCACCATCGAGGCGGCCCGCCACCTCCACCAGCGCATCGACCGCCCCAACCTCCTGGTGAAGATCCCGGCCACCGCGGAGGGGGTCCCCGCCATCCGCACCATGATCGGTGAGGGCCGGTCGGTGAACGTCACCCTCATCTTCGGGCTGTCCCGCTACGCCGAGGTGATCGAGGCCTACCTCGGGGGGCTCGAGGACCTGGTGGCCTCGGGTGTCGAGGACCTGTCCCCGGTGGCCTCGGTGGCGTCCTTCTTCGTCAGCCGCGTGGACACCGAGGTGGACCAGCGCATCGAGGCGGCAGCGGGCGGCGCCGGGAGCGACCTCCTGTCGCTGCGTGGGCGGGCGGCGGTGGCCCAGGCCCGCCTGGCCTACCGGTTGTTCCGCGAGCGCTTCGCCGGCCCCCGATGGGAGGCGCTGGCCGCCCGGGGCGCCCGGGTGCAGCGGCCCCTGTGGGCATCGACGTCGACGAAGAACCCGGCCTACCCCGATCTCGCCTACGTCGACACCCTCATCGGGCCCGACACCGTCAACACCATGCCCGAGGGCACCATCGCCGCCTTCGTCGACCACGGGACGGTGGCCCGCACCATCGACGCGGACGACGCCGACGACGTGATCAAGGCGCTGGCCGCGGCCGGGATCGAGATGGAGGACGTGGCCGACACGCTGGAGGCGGCCGGCGTCGCCTCCTTCGCGTCGTCGTTCGACGACCTGATGGACGTGCTGGCGGCCAAGGTGGGTGCGCAGTGAGGACCGGAGACGGCGGAGCGAGGAGGGCACGATGAAGATCGCCATGGTGGGCCTGGGGAAGATGGGCGCCAACATGACCGAGCGGCTGATCGCCGGCGGCCACGAGGTGGTCGCCTTCGACCTGTCGGAGGAGGCGAGGGAGCGGGCCACGGCCGCCGGCGCCACCGCGGTCGCCACCCTCGACGACGTGGCCGCCGCCCTCGATCCACCCCGGGTGGCCTGGGTGATGGTGCCCTCGGGGAAGCCCACCGACGAGACCATCGCCCGCCTGGGTGAGCTGTTCGGCGCCGGTGACGTCGTCGTCGACGGGGGCAACTCGAACTACAAGGAGGCCGGCCCCACGGCGGCGAAGCTGGCCGAGCGGGGCGTGGGTTTCGTCGACGCCGGCACCTCGGGGGGCATCTGGGGCCTGACCGAGGGCTACTGCCTGATGGTCGGGGGCTCGCCGGAGGACGTGGCCAAGGCGGAACCGGCCTTCCTCACCCTGGCACCGAAGGACGGCTACGCCCACGTGGGACCGGTGGGCGCCGGCCACTTCGTGAAGATGGTCCACAACGGCATCGAGTACGGGCTCATGCAGGCCTACGCCGAAGGCTTCGAGATCATGGGCAAGGCTGACGAGTTCGGCCTCGACCTCCACCAGATCGCGTCCATCTGGCGCTACGGCTCGGTCGTCCGCAGCTGGCTCCTGGAGCTGGCCGAGCGGGCGCTGCGACCCGGCTCGGGCTTCGACCAGATCGAGGCCCAGGTGGCCGACTCGGGCGAAGGCAGGTGGACGGTGGAGGAGGCGGTCAACCGGGCCGTCCCCGCGCCGGTCATCTCCGCCGCGCTCTACGCCCGCTTCGCCTCACGGGACACCGACGCCTTCAGCCTGCGGCTGCTGGCCGCGCTGCGGAACCAGTTCGGCGGGCACGCCTACACCACCGAGTCGGGCGCGGCGGGCGGCGAGACGTCCACCCCCCGATGAGCGCGGCCGAGGTCCTCACCAAGGCGCCGCCCGTCGCCCTCGTCATCTTCGGCGCGTCCGGCGACCTCACCGCCCGGAAGATCCTCCCCGCCCTGGCCAAGCTGGCCGACCGGGGGACGCTCGACAACGGCTTCACCGTGGTGGGCGTGGCCCGCACCGAGTGGACGGACGACGAGTTCCGGGCCGCCGTCCACCAGGCCACCCCCGACGCCGGCACCAGGTGGCACTCCCTGGTCGACCGCTTCACCTACGTGACGGGCGAGTACACCCACCCCGACACGTTCGACGCCCTGCGCACCAAGCTGGCCGACGCCGACCGCCAGGACGGCACCGCCGGCAACCGCCTCTTCTACCTGGCCACCATCCCGTCGATGTTCGGCCTGGTGGCGAAGGCCGTGGCCGACCACGGCTGCAACAAGCCGGGGCCCGGCGGCAGCTTCGCCCGCCTGGTGGTGGAGAAGCCCTACGGCCGGGACCTGCGCTCGGCCCTCGAGCTCGACGACCAGGTCCACAGCGCCTTCGACGAGTCGGACGTCTACCGGATCGACCACTACATGGGCAAGGAGACGGTCCAGAACGTCATCGCCCTCCGGTTCGCCAACGCCATCTTCGAGCCCATCTGGAACCGCCGCTACGTCGAGGAGGTCCAGATCACAGTGGCCGAGAGCCTCGGGGTGGAACACCGGGGCGGCTTCTACGAGACGGCCGGCGCGCTGCGCGACATCGTCCAGAACCACGTCATGCAGGTCCTCGCCCTCACCCTCATGGAAGCGCCCACCTCGATGGACGCCGACCGGATCCGCGACGAGAAGGTCAAGCTCCTCCAGGCCGTCGACATCCCCACGCCCGACGAGGCCGTCGACAAGATGGTGCGAGGCCAGTACACGGCCGGCGCCATCGGCGGCGAGGCGGTGGTCGGCTACCGGTCGGAGCCCGACGTGGCCCCCGACTCGATGACCGAGACCTTCGTCGCCCTGCGGCTGCGGGTGGAGAACTGGCGGTGGGCCGGCGTCCCCATCTACATCCGCACCGGCAAGCGGCTGCCGGCCCGGGTGACCGAGGTGGCCCTCCGCTTCCACCAGGTCCCCTTCCTCCTCTTCGACAAGAAGGCCAGCCGCGACCTCCGTCCCAACGCGCTCATCCTGCGCATCCAGCCCGACGAGGGGATCACCCTCGAGTTCGGCGCCAAGCTCCCCGGCGAGGCGTTCAGCGTGCGGTCGGTGGCCATGGACTTCGCCTACTCGCAGGCCTTCGCCGGGGTGGAGGCGGCCGACGGCTACGAGCGCCTCCTCCACGACGCCATGGTCGGCGACCCGACCCTGTTCATCCGGTCCGACGAGGTCCGCCAGGCGTGGCGGATCGTCGATCCCTACCTCGAGGCGTGGGCCGACTCCCCCACCGGGCTGCACCCGTACGCGGCGGGTACGTGGGGTCCCCACATGGCCGACCTCCTGGTCGAGCGGACGGGCGACGCCTGGCGCAACCCGGCCCTCGACGTCCGCCCCCTCGGCTGAGGCGGGGCCGTGCACGGCGAGCTCGAGGTGGTGGCCTCGGTGCCCGAGGCGTTCACGTCGGTGGCGGCCGACCACCTGGCCCGCGCCGGCGGCGGGCCCGTGTTCTTCTCCGGCGGTCCCACGGCACGGGCCTGCTACGAGGACCTGGCCGACGCGTCCGGTCCGGGGGGGACCCGCACGGTCCCGTGGGAACGGGTCGACGCCTACTGGGGTGACGAGCGCTGCGTCCCGCCCGACGATCCCGACTCCAACCACGCCCTCACCAGGGCGGCCCTCCTCGACCGGGTCGGCCCCCTCCGTTCGGTCCACCCCATGTTCGAAGGCGGCGATCCCGAGGGTGCCGCCGCTGCCTACGCGGCCGAGCTGTCCGGGCTCACCACCTTCGGTCTGGTCCACCTGGGCATGGGGCCAGACGGCCACTGCGCCTCGCTCTTCCCCGGCGCCCCCGCGCTCGACATCGCCGATCCCGGTCGCCCGGTGGTCGCCACCGTGGACCCCACCGGCACCAACCCCCACCCGCGCCTCTCCCTCACCCTCCCCGCCATCGCCCGGGCCGACCTCGTCGTCTTCACCGTGAGCGGCACGGCCAAGCACGACGCACTTGCCCGGGTGCGGGCCGGCGAGGACCTGCCGGCCGCCCGTGTCCGGGCCCGGCGCGTCCTGTGGCTGGTCGACGGGGACGCGGCCGGCTGACCCGTCGCCTGACGGTGCAGTTCAGCCGGCGTCGATCGCCCGGCGGATGCCCCCGATGAAGTCGACGGCCGCCTCCACCCCGCCCCCCTCGAGCAGGCGCCGGACCAGGGCCGAGCCGACGATGACCCCGTCGGCCACCTCGCACACCTGGCGGGCCTGGTCGGCATCGGAGATCCCGATGCCCACGCACACCGGCAACGACGTCGCCGCCTTCACCCGGGCGGCCACGTCCAGGGCGGTCCCGGCCAGCTGGCGCTGTTCCCCGGTCACCCCCATCCGGCCCACCGTGTAGACGAACCCCCGGCACCGCTCGACGATCGCCGCCATCCGCTCGTCGGGGGTGGAGGGCGCCACCAGCAGGACGGTGGCCACCCCGGCGGCGTCGGCCGCGTCGGCCCACGGCCCCACCTCCTCCAGCGGGAGGTCGGGGACGATGGCGCCGGTCACGCCGGAGGCGGCGAGCGACGACGCCATGCGGCGGTGGCCGGTGCGGATCACCAGGTTGTAGTACGTCATGACCACCAGCGGCACCCCGGGGCTGATGCGCCCCAGGTCGGCCAGGACTCCGGCCGGCGTGGTGCCCCGCTCCAGGGCGGCCAGCGAGGCGGCCTGGACGGTGGGGCCGTCGATCATCGGATCGGAGAACGGCAGGCCGATCTCGATGGCGTCCGCACCGGCGCCGGCCAGCGCCTCCACCGTGACCAGCCACTGGTCGTCCATGCCCCCCGTCACGTAGGGGACGAGGAGCTTGCGCCCGTGCGCCCGGTGGTCGGCCAGGGTGGTGGCCAGGTCCGGCGCGGCGGCGATCGTCATGCCAGCAGCTCCCGCACCTGGGCCACGTCCTTGTCCCCCCGACCTGACAGCGTGATCAGCACGGTGGCCCCCGGTCGGACCATGTCGTCGCCGGCACGGGCGGCACGCACCACCCAGGCCAGGGCGTGGGCCGACTCGAGGGCGGGGATGATCCCCTCGGTGCGGGACAGGAGCTGGAAGGCGTCGAGCACCTCGGCGTCGGTCGCCGTCTCGTACCGGGCACGGCCGACGGCGGCCAGGTGGGCGTGCTCGGGGCCGATGCCCGGGTAGTCGAGACCGGCCGAGATCGACTCCGCCTCGAGGATCTGCCCGGCCTCGTCCTGCATGAGGTTGGAGCGCATGCCGTGCAGCACGCCGGGGATGCCGTTGGCCATGGCCGCGCCGCCGGCCGCCTCCACGCCGACCAGCGCGCTGGTGGTGGCGTCGGCGAAGCCGGCGAAGGTGCCCGCCGCGTTGGAGCCGCCTCCCACGCAGGCCACCACCACGTCGGGATCGGCGCCGCCCAGGAGGACCCGGCACTGCTCGCGAGCCTCGTCCCCCACCACCCGCTGGAGCTCGCGGACGATCCACGGGTAGGGGTGGGGGCCCATGACCGAGCCCAGGCAGTAGTGGGTGTCCTCCACGGTGGCCACCCAGTCCCGCAGGGCTTCGTTCACCGCGTCCTTCAGGGTGCGGCTGCCGCTCGTGACCGGGCGCACCTCGGCGCCGAGCAGCTCCATCCGGAACACGTTGAGGGCCTGGCGGGCGGTGTCCACCTCCCCCATGTAGACGACGCAGGCCATGCCGTAGCGGGCCGCGGCGGTGGCGGTGGCCACCCCGTGCTGGCCGGCGCCCGTCTCCGCCACCAGCCGGGTCTTGCCCATGCGCCGCGCCAGCAGCGCCTGGCCGACGACGTTGTTGATCTTGTGGGAGCCGGTGTGGGCCAGGTCCTCCCGCTTCAGGAGCACCCGCACGCCCAGCTCGGCCGACAGGCGGGGGCACTCGGTGACGGGCGTGGGGCGTCCGCCGTAGGAGGCGAGGGTGGACGACAGCTCGTCCCGGAAGGCCGGGTCGGCCCACGCGGCACGGAAGGCGGCCTCGAGCTCCATGCAGGCGGGCACCAGCGACTCGGGGACGAACCGCCCGCCGAACTCGCCGAACCGCCCGGCCGCTCCCGGGTCGCCCATGATGGCGGGCGCCGCCCCGCCCTCCGCCGCCGTCACTCGTCCTGCCAGTCGTAGAGCTCCGGCTCGTCCGGGGCCCGGCGACGCACCGTCGTGTAGGGCTTGGGTGTGCCCACCCGGCCGGTGGCCGCGGCCAGCTCCTCCTCCGCCCGCCGGACGGCGGCGACGAAGTCGCGCAGCTTGCCGGGGTCCTTCACTCCGGGGGAGGACTCGACGCCCGAGGCGACGTCGACCCCCCACGGGGTCAGGTGGATGATGGCCTGGCCCACATTGTCGGGGCGGAGCCCGCCCGAGACGATGAGCCGGCTGGGGTCGACGACGCCCTCGGCCAGCCGCCAGTCGAACAGCTCCCCCGAGCCGGGGTTGGCCCCGTCGAGGAGGAGGAACTGGGCGCCGGTGCGCTCGAAGTTGGCGATGGACGGGTGGCCTGCCGGGTAGGCCTTGATGGTCGCTCCCACCCGCTGGCGCACGAACTGCACGTCCTCCACCGACTCCATGCCGTGGAGCTGGACGGCCCGCAGGCCGGCCTGGTTGGCGATCTCCACCACGCGGGATGGGGCCTCGTCGCGGAACACCCCGACGGTGACCGTCTCGTGGGGCAGGCGCTTCACGATGTCGGACACGGCGGTCACCGACATCTGCCGGGGGGACGGGGCGAAGATGAACCCGACGGCCGACGCGCCCATGGCCACGGCCAGGAGGGCGTCAGCCTCGGAGGTGATGCCGCAGATCTTGATGAAGACGCCGTCGACCCCGACGTCGCCCCCGCCGTCGGCAACGGTCATGCCGCCACCGCCGCACCGGCCAGCGCGGCCACCGCCGCGCTCGGGTCCGCCGCCGTCACCAGCGACTCCCCCACCAGCAGGGCCCGATAGCCGGCCGCGGCCAGGCGGGCCGCATCGGCCGCGTCGCGGATGCCCGACTCGGCCACACCGATCACCCCGGGCGGGAACGACGGTGCCAGCGCCGCCGCCAGGTCGCGGTCCACCGAGAACGTGCGCAGGTCGCGCTGGTTCACGCCGACCAGCGTGGCCCCGGCGGCGAGGGCCCGGGCCAGCTCGGCGGCGTCGTGCACCTCGACCAGTGCGGCCATGCCCAGCCGGCCGGCCAGGGCCACCAGCTCGGCCAGCAGCGGGTCGTCGAGCACGGCGGCGATGAGGAGCACGGCGTCAGCGCCCATCAGGCGGGCGTCGCACACGTCGCGGGGACCGACGGTGAAGTCCTTGCGTAGCACGGGCAACTCGACCGCGGCCCGGGCCGCCCGCAGGTCGTCGGCCGACCCGCCGAAGAAGCGGGTGTCGGTGAGGACGGACAGGCAGGCGGCGCCGCCCGCCTCGTACTGCCGGGCCAGCGAGGCCGGGTCAAGGTCGGGTGCCAGGTCCCCCTTGGAGGGGGAACGGCGCTTGATCTCGGCGATGACGGCGATGCCGGGGGCGGCCCGCAGGGCGGCGGCGACATCGCGGGCCGGGTGGGCTGCCGTGTGCTCCTCCGCCTGCGCCACCAGCGGCCCGAGAGGGCGCGCATCGGCCCGGTCGGCCTCGCGGTGGGCGGCCACGATCTCGTCGAGGTAGGTCGCCATGACCACCTGATCCTACCGGTGCCGGCACCCCGAGCCGGTGTTGCTTGGCCGGCACCGGCCGGGATGGCAGGCTGTGGGGATGCCGACCGAGGACGCCGTCGTCGTCATCGAGGACGACGCCCACATCGCCGACCTGGTTGCGATGTACCTGCGCAAGGACGGGTTCCGGGTCGTCGTCGCCGGCGACGGCGAGTCCGGGCTGGCCGCCGTCGAGCGGGTCCGACCGGTGCTGGCCGTGGTCGACATCGGGCTCCCCGGCGACCTCGACGGCCTCGACGTGTGCCGCAAGCTCGTCTCGGGCGGCCGGGTGGCCGTCATCCTCCTCACCGCACGAGACGACGAGATCGACCGCATCCTCGGCCTCGAGCTCGGGGCCGACGACTACGTCACCAAACCATTCTCCCCACGGGAGCTGGTGGCCCGGGCCCGGGCCGTGCTGCGCCGGGCGGGCCGGGCGGCACCACCCGACGAACCGGCGGCCGCCGTCACCACCCTGGGCGACATCGAGGTGGACACCCGGCGACGGGAGGTGCGCCACCACGGCGACGTCGTCCCCCTCACCACCCGCGAGTTCGACCTCCTCGCCTACCTGGTGGCCAACACCGGGCTGGCCCTCTCCCGCCGCCAGCTGCTCGACGGGGTGTGGGGGGCCGACTGGTACGGGGACGAGCGCACCGTCGACGTCCACGTGCGCCAGCTGCGCAAGAAGCTGGGCGACGCCCTCCCCCTCGCCACCGTGTGGGGCGTCGGCTACCGCCTCGGATGACCGCACCTCGCTACGGGCCCCGGAGGCCGGCGTGCGCCGCCGCCTGACCGTCGCCATCATCCTCCTCGTGCTGGCCACGGTGGCCGTCAGCACCATCGGCACCTTCGTCCTGGTGCGCAGCACGGCGGTGCACACGGGCGAGCAGGAGCTCTCGGGCCAGGCCGCCTCCATCGCCGGCATCCTCACCACCGGCGAGCTCAGCCAGAAGGCCACCGTGGCCCAGCAGGTCCGCATCTTCGCCCGGGCCGGGCACCTGGCCGGTGCCACCCTGGTCGTCATCCGGCCCGACGGCACGGTGCGGGGCACCCTCCCGGCCGGCGTCCAGGCATCCGACATCGACGTCCCCGCGCTCATCGCCGGCAACCAGGTGACGGGGCGGGTGGGCCGCACCCTCCTCGCCACCGGGAGCATCGAGATCTTCAGCGCGGTGCCCGCCGTCGGTGCCCGTGCCGCCGCCGGCGAGCCCGTGCTGGTGGTGACCCGGCGGGTGCCCAGCCCGGCCAACGGCCTCGGCTACTTCGTCCTCATCGGCCTGGGGGCGGTGGCCGTGGCCGCCGCCCTGGCCGCAGCGCTCGGCCGCCGGTTCGCCCGGCCGGTGGCGGCGGCGGCCGACGCCACCCGGAAGTTGGCCGCCGGCGACCTCACCGCCCGGGTTCCCGAGCACGCCGGCGACAGCGACGAGCTGGCCGACCTGGCCCGGTCGGTCAACTGGCTGGGGGCCGAGCTGGCCCGGGTGCGGGACCAGGAGCGCCAGTTCCTCCTGTCCGTCTCCCACGAGCTGCGGACCCCCCTCACCTCCATCTCCGGCTACGCGGAGGCCGTGCTCGACGGCACCGCCACCGACCAGCGGTCGGCCGTCGGAGTCATCCGCGACGAGGCGGCCCGCCTGGAGCGCCTGGTGGGCGACCTGCTGGAGCTGGCCCGCATCGACGCCCGCCGCTTCCGCATCGACGCCCGCCCCGTCGACCTGGGTGCCCTGGTGGCGCGCACGGTGGACGGGCTGCGGCCCACGGCAGCAGGCGCCGGGGTCGCCCTCACCGTCACCGGACCAGCGCCGGGCGGCCCGCCCGTCCACGTGGTCGCCGATCCCGACCGCCTGGCCCAGATGGTGGCCAACCTGGTCGGCAACGCCCTCGACTTCGCCGCCTCGTCGGTGGCGGTCACGTGGGCAGGCGGCCCGGCACCGGTCATCACGGTTGTCGACGACGGTCCCGGCATCGGGGCCGACGACCTCCCCCACGTGTTCGAGCGCCACTACTCCTCCGACCGGCAGCGCAAGCGCCGGGCCGGAACCGGCCTGGGGCTGGCCATCGTGGCCGAACTGGGGGCGGCCATGGGGATCTCGGTCACGGCACGGGCGCCGGTCACCGCGGCCGGGGGCACGGCCATGGAGCTGCGGTTCGCCTCCCCGCCCACCGTGCCGGCTGCCGACCCGGGCTGGCCCGGGCCGAGCTGAACCGGCCGGCCCGGTCCGGGCCACCGCGCCCCGGAGCGCCCCTCAGCCCCGATCGGGCGCGCCGCGCCCGGTCGCCGGGCGGCCCATGGCCGTGCGCGACGCGCTGCGCACCCGGGTGGCCGACAGCAGCGCGGCCACCACCATCAGCCCCATCGACGCGTAGAAGGCCGAGTGCAGGCCGTCGGTGAAGGCCCGGGCCAGGGAGCCGTGCAGGCTCTCGGAGCCGACGAAGATGGCGAAGGCCAGCCGGCGGGAGATCGACCGGGAGGCGATGAGGATGGCCATCGAGAACGAGAACACCATGCCGATGTTGGCGAAGGTGCGCAGCATGCCTGACGAGATGCCGAACGCCTCGGGGGGCGACGCCTTCATCACCGCCGAGCTGTTGGCCGGGAAGAAGCAGCTGGCTCCGATCCCGTTCACCACACTGGCCACGATGACCAGCCACAGCCCCGAGGTGAGCGAGAGGTGGGCGTAGATGAAGAGGGCGACCACCTGGACGGTGAGGCCCACCGTGGCCGGCAGGACGGGTCCGAACCGGTCGGCCAGGCGGCCGGCGAACGGTCCCACGGTGGCCCCCACCAGGTAGCCGGGCACCAGGAGCACCGAGGCGTGGATGGGGGTCAGGCCCCGGGGGCCCTGGAGGTACATGATCACGAGGAAGAGGACGGCGAAGTTGGCCAGCCCCTGGAACAGCGAGGCCAGCAGCGACGGGGTCATAGTCGGCACCCGGAACAGCGACAGGTCGAGCATGGGTTCGGCCTGCTTCCGCTCGATCCACACGAAGGCGACGATGAGGACGAGCCCGCCGACGAGGTAGCCGGTCAGGGTGGCGTCGAGGGGCACGGTGGCCAGCTTCGTCACCGCCCACAGCACGCCGAAGAGCCCCAGCCCGAGGGTGGCCATGCCCCACAGGTCGAGCCGGCGGCGCTGGCGCTCGCTCCGGTCGTGGAGGACCCGCATGGCCAGCCCCACCCCCACCAGCCCGATGGGAACGTTGATCCAGAAGATCCACCGCCACGACACGTAGGTGACGATGGCGCCACCGAGGAGGATCCCGAGGACGGCGCCCAGGCTGAAGCCGATGCCGTTGTAGCCGTAGGCCTTGCCCCGCTGCTCCCGGGGGAAGAGGTCGGCGATGACGGCGCCGCTGTTGGCCGTGACCAGCGCGCCGCCGATCCCCTGGAGGACGCGGAACCCGACGATGGAGGCCTCGTCCCACGCCAGCGCGCACAGGGCCGAGCCGACGATGAAGATCACGAACCCGGCCTCGTACATGCGGACCCGGCCGTACATGTCCCCCAGCCGCCCCACCTGGGTGGCCAGGAGGGTGATGACCAGGAGGTAGCCGATGACCACCCACACCACCGAGTCGAGGGCGACGTGGAGGCCGTGCTCGATCTCGGGGAGGGCGAGAACCACGATGGTGGTGTCCACCGCGGTGATGAGGACGCCGATCATGACGACGACGATCCCGAGGCCGGGACGGGTGGCCCCCACGCCGGACGGGGACGGTCGGACCGGTGCCGTGGTCATCGGTCCGATTCTCCACCCGGGGGGTGGCGGCGTGCACGCCGGGGCGGGCCCAGTCGGGCGCCGCGACCGTGCCAGAAGCGCTCGGGACCCACCGCAGGTGGCACACCGCCCCGAGGGCCGCTCCGTCGGTGGCACTGGCCCACCATTCGTCGCATCCGTCGAGGGCGCCGGCTACGTGCCCACCCGGATCTACACGGAGACGACCGTCACCGAGTACGCGGGCAATGTCAGGCCACTCGAGACATGCGACGAACGCACCGTGACCGCTTGCGACGACAATGGACCGCTCAACTGCTGCACGGATGCACCTGCCGGGATCACCGTGCCGGTGGCAAGCGTGACAGAGCTCGAACCGAGGTTGACGAGGATGACCCTGCCGCCACCAGCGGCCGCAGTCACCCTGACCCCGCTCACCGCCGGCACGGATCCGTCCACCACCGGGCCATGTGCGATGGAGAGCACCGTGATGCCCGTCGCACCCTTCATCGCCTGATTGATCAGCTCGCTCGCGCTGCCCGCGGGCGTGATGACCGGCGGTATTGCCGCCGAGAATTGTGCGTCGAGCGTCGTGCCGAACAGATCCCAGTAATCCGTGAGGGCAATCCTGGGTGATGCCACCTCCTGCATGTCGAGACCGGCCACGTACAGACCGTGCTCCCACGTGGTTCCCAACGCAGGTGAACCCAGAGAACGTCCGCCGGGGCCGAGGTTGTACTCGGACACCCACACCGACAGGTGGGACGGCAATGCATTGATGATGTCGTCGACGGGTTGCCACTCGGTGCTCGTTCCCGCCAGGAGAGCTGCCGGCGAGGGAGGGGCGTTCGGTGCGGTACCGGTCCGGGGATAGTCATGCAAGGTCACAGCGTTGATGTCGTTCCCGGCGATCCTGAGCACGGTCGCATTCCAACCCGCTTCACGGGGGGTCGTCGTCAACGCGCTCGCCACCGCAGCGATCTGCACGTCCGGGAACGCAGCACGTATCGCCGGTGCCCATGACGCGACCAGGTCTGCATACGCAGCTGCTGTCGGGAAGGCGTGGACATAGTTGGAATCCGACAGGTAGAACTCGTTGCCGAGCTCGACGTATCGAATCGGAAGCCCCAGCTGCGATGCCGTCTGCAGCATCTGGAGCTGATCCTGCAACGTCGACGTCATCACGTTGACGTCGAAGATCGGGACCGCGCCGGTCGCGTTGGTGAGTTGCTTGAGCGTGGACAGCGTGAACCCGTACGTGCGCTTCCGGCCCTGTTTGGCCTTGATGCTGCCGGACGTGGTCGTGGTCGTCGCCGGTGGTTGATTGACACTTCCGGTCTGCCAGTCCCAGTAGTTCGAGATGGCCCCGCCCGGGTACCGGATCGTTCCCGGTGCCAACGAGGCAACGGCGTTCACCACCGACGTCTCTCCGTATGGTTCTGCCACCCCGGAATAGTCCAGGTTGGTCCCTTCGAACGGCGCCGTCACCGGGTGGGATGTCCCGTCGCTCACGTGTAGCTGCGATGCACCCGAACGGTGTGCGGCTCCGCACCCAGAGGCGATCACGCAGGTCAGTAGGCCGACGACTACAGCACGCCACGAGCGACGGTCAGTGCTCGCCACGCGTCGTCCCGTCATGGCGCGCTCGGGCCCGACCATGCGCGAGGCCCCACGAGCTGAGCGGGACGCGTCCGAGGAAGAACCCTGCTGGCAGCGGACACGGTCGTTGGCCAGACATCAGCATCCGCACACAGTACGGAACGTCCGAGGTGGACGGCGGTCGGCCCCCAGGTGGCCAGCCCGGCCGAGCGGGCGTGTCCATGCCGCCCCCGGTTGGTCGACTCATCGCACCGGCCGATCGACGCATCCACGACTCGGGGCCCTGATGCGCCACCATCAGCACTGGTACCACCGGTGGCACCATATGTCCGTGGAGAAGACGACGCTCTACCTCACCGAGGAGCTCAAGGCTGCCGTCAGGATCGCTGCGGCCCGGCAGGGCGTCTCCGAAGCCGAGGTGATCCGACGCTCGATCCGCCAGGTGGTGGGCACTTCCCGACCCCGCCCGCGAGGCGGACTGTTCTCCAGAGGTCACCCGATCGCCCGCCGGACCGAGGAGCTGCTCGAGGGTTTCGGGGAACGGTAGGGCATGGCCAACCTGATCCTCGGCAGCGTCGACAGCCGGTTCCCGAGCTACGACGTCGAGCTCCTGCCACGGGGATGACCGGGCGGCGTCGATCGCGCACCGGTCCCCCGCTTCGACCGATCTGAGCTGACGCGTCAGCAGAGCGCGGCGGCGAGTCAGGCGCCGTCGCCCACCACCGCGGTGGCCGTTCCGGCCAGCGGCCCCGTTGCCCCGACCACGGTGACGGGGCCGGGAACCAGCGTCGAACGGTGCAGGAGGGCGAGGACCACCCACCCCCCACGGGCGTCGGACCACGCCGCCGATGTGACGCGTCCCTGGTGGCCGGGGCGTTCACTACCACCATCGCCGTCGCCACCACCGTCCCTGGCGGCCTCGGCACCACCGTCAGCGACACCGCCCACCCCACCTCCCCCGCCGGCCACCACCGCGTCACCCGGCCACGGACCGTCCCCCGGGGGGCGGCCGTCGCCGGGGACCTCCATCCGGCACAGCCGCCGGGCCACGTTCGATCCCCGGGCGTCGATGCGGGCCACCAGCTCCTGGCCGGTGTAGCACCCCTTGGTGAATGACACCGCCCGGTCCACCAGCCCCACCTCGGCGGGGATGGTGCGCTCGTCGAGCTCGGCCCCCCACACGGGCACCCCCGCCTCGATGCGGGCCACCTCCCACGCCCCCGGATCCTCCTCCTCCACCGGGTCGGGACCCACCACCTCGGACACGGCCTCGGGCGTACCCACCACGTCCACCCCAGACAGCTCCCCCCACGACCAGGCGATGGCCCACGGGCCGTCCGGCACGGCGGCCACGCCAACCGCCGGCACCTCCACCCCGTCCCCCACCGCCCAGGTGGTCACGCACCGCCACGGCAGTTCCGTCACCGTCGCCTTCGTCCGCAGGAGAAAGCGCCGCAGCCGGTCGGCCAGGGCGGGCCCCTGGCCCCCGTCCACCTCGAGGACGAACGTCTGCCCCCCCACCCGGGTGCAGCGGGCGAAGGCCTCCAGCTTGCCGTTGGGGGCCAGGACCAGCGTCTCCACCGTCGCTCCCTCGGCCAGGTCGGCAAGGTCCTGGCTGCACTGCCCCTGCAGGTAGCCCGCCGCGTCGGGCCCGGTGACGACGACCGCGTCGCGGGACCGTTCCACCCTGGCCGGCGTGCCGGGCCCGGTAGCCGTGCCGGTCACGGGGCACCCACCCGGGGGCGGGCGGCGGCCCGGGCCATGGCCACCGCATGGAGCATGGCCGCCGCCTTGTGGCCGCACTCGGCGTCCTCGGTGGCCGGGTCGCTGTCGGCCACGATCCCCGCTCCCGACTGGACCGAGGCCCGGCCATCGGGGCTGACCGTCATGGTCCGGATGGCGATGGCGGTGTCCAGGTTCCCCGAGAAGTCGAAGTACCCCACCACCCCCCCGTACACGCCCCGGCGCGTCGGCTCGAGGTCGTCGATGATCTCCATGGCCCGTACCTTCGGCGCCCCCGACAGGGTGCCGGCCGGCAGGGTGGCGGCCAGCACGTCGATGGGCCCGAGGCCCTCACGCAGGCGCCCCGACACCTGGGAGGTGAGGTGCATGATGTGGCTGTAGCGCTCGACCACCATCATCTCGTCGACGTGCTCGGTGCCGAAGGTGACCACCCGGCCCACGTCGTTGCGGGCCAGGTCGACCAGCATCACGTGCTCGGCAACCTCCTTCGGGTCCTCCACCAGCTCCCCCTCCAGGCGCAGGTCCTCCACCTCGTCGCCCCCCCGTGGCCGCGACCCGGCGATCGGCCGCGACGTGACCACGCCGTCGCGCAGGCGCACCATGGGCTCGGGCGACGCGCCCACCACCGTCACCGCCGGGTCCCGTAGGAAGTACAGGTAGGGGCTGGGGTTGACCAGGCGGAGCACCCGGTAGACGTCGAACGGGTCGACCCCGAGGTCGGGCAGGTCGAAGCGCTGGGACAGCACCACCTGGAAGATGTCCCCGGCCCGGATGTGCTCCTTCGCCACCTCGACGGCCCGCCGGTAGGTCTCGCTCGTCATGGTCCGGGCCCGGTCGGCGGGCAGCTCCCCCCGGGCCGGCAGCTCCCGGGGCGCCTCGACCGGCACCCGGACGCACGCCTCGGCCAGTTCGTCCAGGCGCGCTGACGCCTCGCGGTGGACGGCGGCCAGCTCCCCGGGGGTGGCGTCCGGCTCCACCACCACGTTGTCGATGAGGACCACCCGCTGGCGCCAGTGGTCGAAGGCGGCCAGCTGACCGATCACCGACAGCACCGCGTCGGGGTGGCCCAGGTCGTCGGCCGGGGGGTGGGGCAGGCGCTCCACCTCCCGCACCACGTCGTAGCCGAGGTAGCCCACCAGCCCGGCGTGCAGGGGGGGCAGTCCGGGCAGGTCGGGCGAGCGGAAGGCGTCGAGCACGGCCCGCAACCCGTCCAGCACGCCGGCGGCGCCGCCCAGGGCGCCGGCGGTGGCCCCATCGAGATCGAGCCCACCCAGCGCCTCGGTGGTGACGTGCCCGCCCTGCGACACCATGCGGGCCAGCGGGTGGCGGCCGACGAACGAGTACCGCCCCCACCGCTCGCCCCCCTCGACCGACTCCAGCAGGAACCCGTGGTCCTCGTCCGGTCCCACCAGGGCCAGGAACACCCCCACGGGGGTGAGGGTGTCGGCCACCAGCTCCCGCCACACGGGGACGATCCGGTGGCCGGCGGCCAGGGCGGTGAAGCGCTCCAGCGTGCACGCCCCCGGGCCGGCGGCCGGCCCCCCGGCCGGTGTCACGGTTGGCCGGCGCCGAACGACCGGTAGAAGCAGGAGCGCTCCCCCGTGTGGCAGGCGCCCCGACCCTCCTGGACGACAGTCACGAGGAGGGTGTCGCCGTCGCAGTCGTAGGCCACGTCGCGCACCCACTGCCGGTCACCCGACGTCTCGCCCTTGCACCAGTACTCCTGGCGGCTGCGCGACCAGAACCACGTCCGGCCCGTCTCCAGGGTGCGCCGGAGGGCGTCCTCGTTCATGTAGGCCAGCATGAGCACCTGGCCCGTCCCCGCCTCCTGGACGATGGCCGGCACCAGACCGTGGTCGTCGTAGCGCACCAGGGCCAGCTCGTCGTCGGTGGCGGTGATGGGGGTGGCGGTCGGGGTCTCGGTGGTCATGGTCGCCTCGTGGTCGGGACCGGGCGGCGGTGGCCGCCGGTCGTGCTCGGGGATCGCCGTGCGACCGGCCGGAGCCGGTGCGTCACAGGTACAGGCCGGTGCCGCCGTCCACCCGCTCGGAGGCGATGGCGTGGATGTCGCGCTCCCGGAGGATCACGTACTCCTCGCCCTGAACCTCCACCTCCAGGCGGTCCTCGGGGCCGAAGAGGACGGTGTCGCCCACCTTCACCGTCCGCACGTGGGGGCCCACCGCCACCGCGGTGGCCCACACCAGTCGCTTGGACAGCTGGGCGGTGGCCGGGATGAGGATCCCGGCCCGGGAGCGCCGCTCGCCCTCGCCCCGCGGCACCCTGGCCAGCACCCGGTCGGCCAGCACCGTGATCGGGAGCGTCCCGTTCCCCGGCGCGCCGCTTCCCGTGTGCAGCACGGGTGGGATATCAGCAGCCGGTTCGGTGGACGCCGTCGTCACCGCCCCAGGCTACCGCGGCACCACCGGCCCCCCTGCCGGCCGGACGGCCAGCCCGGCCGCCGCCAGATGGGCCTTCGCCTCGGCCACGGTGTACTCCCCCCGATGGAAGATCGACGCTGCCAGGACGGCGTCGGCCCCGCCGTCCACCGCCCCCTCGACCAGATGCTCGAGCGTCCCCACCCCGCCCGACGCGATCACCGGGACGTCCACCGCGTCGGTGACGGCGCGGGTGAGCACCAGGTCGAACCCGTCCCGGGTGCCGTCCCGGTCCATCGACGTGAGGAGGATCTCGCCGCAGCCGAGAGCCGCGCACCGCTCGGCCCACGCCACCGCGTCGAGGTCGGTGCCCTGGCGGCCGCCGTGGGTGGTCACCTGGAAGCCGCCGCCCGGGTGGGCCCGGGCGTCGATGGCCACCACCACGCACTGGGCCCCGAACTCGGCCGACAGCTCGGCGACCAGCTCGGGTCGGGCCACCGCGGCCGAGTTCACACCGACCTTCTCCGCGCCGGCCCGCAGCAGCCGGCGGGCGTCGTCGACGGTGCGGACCCCGCCGCCCACGGTGAAGGGGATGAAGACCTCCTCGGCCACCCGGGCCACCAGGTCTGCCATGGTGTCGCGGTCCTCGGCCGACGCGGTGATGTCGAGGAAGACGAGCTCGTCGGCGCCCTCGGCGTCGTAGCGGGCGGCCAGCTCCACCGGGTCGCCCGCGTCGACCAGGTCGACGAAGCGGACGCCCTTCACCACCCGGCCCCGGTCGACGTCGAGGCAGGGGATCACACGGACGGTGCGCACGCGGCCAACGCCTCCTCCACGGTCATGCGCCCGTCCACCAGGGCGCGCCCGGTGATGGCACCGGCGAGCGTGCGGGTCCCTCCCCCGCCGGGGACCTCCACCACCAGGGCGGCCAGCTCGGCCAGGTCGGCCGGCGAGCCCACGCCGCCCGAGGCCACCACCGGCACGTCGGTGGCCGCCACCACCGCAGCCAGACCAGCCAGGTCGGGTCCCTCCAGGGTCCCGTCCCGGTCGATGGCCGTCACCACCAGGGCGGCCACGCCGCTCCCGGTCAAACCGGCCACCACGTCATCCAGGTCACGGCCGCTCCCCTCCTCCCAACCGCGCACAGCCACCTCCGAGCGGCCCGACGGGCCCCGGCGGTGGTCGAGCCCGACGGCCACCCGGCCGGGGTGGCGGGCGGCGGCCCGGCGGACCAGGTCGGGGTCGTCGAGGGCGGCGGTGCCGAGCACGACACGCGCCACCCCCCCGGCCAGCAGTGCGTCGACGTCGGCGTCGGTCCGCACCCCGCCACCGGTCTGGACGGGGACGGGCACGGCCGCGGCGATGGCCAGGACGAGGTCGCGCTGGACCGGCTCGCCCGTGCGGGCCGCGTCGAGGTCGACCACGTGGAGCCAGGGGGCTCCGGCCGCCGCGAACGACCGGGCCAAGGCCACCGGATCGCCGTAGGCCGTCTCGCGGTCGAAGTCGCCCTGGACGAGGCGGACGGCCCGCCCGCCCCGCAGGTCCACCGCCGGGAACAGGTCCATCACGCCACCTCGCCCGCGTCCGTACGGGCCGCCACGGCCCGGACGAAGTTGGCCAGCACGGCGAGACCGGTGGTCCCCGACTTCTCGGGGTGGAACTGGGTGCCCCACAGCGTGCCGCGCTCGGAGGCGGCCACCACCGGCCCGCCGTAGTCGCACGTGGCCACGGTGTCGTCGCCCGACTCGGGGGCGAAGGAGTGGACGAAGTACAACCACGGCTCGGTGCCGAGCCCGGCCAGCAGGCCCGACGCGCGGCCGGGGACGGCGTCCACACGGTTCCACTGCATCTGGGGGTGCTTCACCCCGGCCGGGAGCCGGCGCACCACGCCGGGGAACGCCCCCAGCCCCGGCGTGCCGGGGTCCTCCTCGGACCCCTCGTGGAGCATCTGGTAGCCGATGCAGATGCCGAGGAACGGCACCCCCCGGGCCAGCGCGTCGCGGGCGGCGGACGCCAGCCCCGTCCGCTCCAGGGCGGCGGCGCACGGCCCGAACGCACCCACGCCCGGCAGCACGAGCGCGCTGGCCGCGGCGGCCTCGTCGGGGTCGGCCACCAGGCGGGCGTCGCCTCCCACCCGGGCCAGCGCCTTCTGGGCCGAGCGGAGGTTGCCGATGCCGTAGTCGAGGACGGCGATCATGCAGGTGCGGGCGCGCCGGTCAGGGTGCCCTTGGTGGAGGGGACGCCCACGCCGTCGACGCGCACCGCGTCGCGCAGGGCGCGGGCCACCGCCTTGAAGCACGCCTCGACGATGTGGTGGGTGTTGCGCCCCGCCGCCAGGCGGACGTGGAGGGTGATGCCGGCGGCGGTGACGAAGGCCCGCCAGAACTCCTCGGTCAGCTGGGGGTCGAAGCCGGGGGTGCCGAGGGGCGGCGTGTCGGGAGCGAACTCGATCGCGAAGGCCAGGTACGGGCGGCCGGACACGTCGAGGGCCACCTCGACGAGGGCCTCGTCGAGGGGTAGGGCGATCGACGCGAACCGGCGGATCCCGGCCCGGTCGCCCAGCGCCTCGGCCAGCGCCGCGCCAAGGGTGATGCCGACGTCCTCCACCGTGTGGTGGGTGTCGACCTCGAGATCGCCGGTGGCCGTGACCGTCAGGTCGAAGCCGCCGTGCCGGCCGAGCTGGGACACCATGTGGTCGAAGAAGGGGATCCCGGTGGCGATGGTCGCCTCGCCGGTGCCATCGACGTCGAGGACGACCTCGATGGCGGTCTCCTTCGTCCGGCGGGACCGTGCAGCCCGGCGACCGGCCGTCTCATTGCCCTGGCTCACAGGCTCTCCCTCAAGGCCGACAGGAAGGCCAGGTTCTCGTCGGGGGTGCCGACGGTCACCCGCAGGCAGCCCGAGATCCCCGGCCACGCCGAACAGTCTCGCACGAGCACGGAACGGTCCAGCAACCGTCGCCACACGTCGACGGCGGGCACGTGCCGCGGCCGGAACAGGATGAAATTGGCGTCCGAGGGCCAGGTGTCGACGTCGAGGTCGGCAAGGCCGGCGGCGATCCTCCCCCGCTCCTCACGCAGGAGGGCCACCCGCTGCTCCATCTCGGCCCGGAACTCCAGGGCCACCAGCCCGGCCATCTGGGTGAAGGCGTCGAGGTGGTAGGGCAGGACCACCGCCTCGCACGACGCCACCACGTCGGGCGGCCCCACCAGGTAGCCGAGCCGGGCGCCGGCCATGGCCCACGTCTTCGAGAACGTCCGCACCACCACGATCCGCTCCGCACCCGGCACCCCGTCGGCCACCAGGTCCAGCGCCGAGGACGAGGCGAACTGCCCGTAGGCCTCGTCCACCACCAGCAGGCCGGGCACCGACGCGGCCAGGTGGCGGACCGTCGCCTCCGGCTCGGCCCGCCCGGTCGGGTTGTTGGGCGAGCACAGGAAGGTGATGACCGGGTCCTCGGCCACCACCCGGTCCGCCTCGTCGTCGGGGACGAGGAACTCCTCGTCGCGCCGCCCGGTCACCACGGCTGTGCCCGTGACCATGGCGATGTGGGTGTGGAGCGTGTACGTCGGCTCGAACAGCCCGACCCGCCGCCCGGGGCCGCCGTAGGCGAGCAGCAGGCTCTGGAGGACCTCGTTGGAGCCGTTGGCGCAGAACACCCGCTCGGGCCCCACGCCGTGCAGCGCACCGATGGCCCGCCGCAGGTCGGTGGCCGTGCGGTCCGGGTAGCGGTGGAAGGGGACCCGGGCCACCCGCCGGGCGATCTCCTCGTACCAGGCCGGCGGTGGCGGCACGGGCGACTCGTTGGTGTTGAGGCGCACGGCCGCCTCCACCTGGGGCGAGTGGTAGCCGGTCAGCTCGACCAGGTCGTCGCGGCGCGGTACGGGAGCCCGGTCGGTCACCGGTCCCACCGGGCCCGGATCGACGCGGCGTGGGCCTCCAGTCCCTCCGCCTCGGCCAGGGCCACCACCCGGGGACCGAGGTCGGCCATGGCCGAGGGGGTGGCCGTGACCACGTGGATGTGGCGGACGAAGTCGTCGGCCCGCAGGGCGCTGGCGAAGCGGGCCGTCCGGTTGGTGGGGAGCACGTGGTTGGGACCGGCCAGGTAGTCGCCCAGGCTGGCGGGGGCGTCCTCCCCCACGAACACGGCACCGGCGGAGCGCACCGCGTCGACCATGGACCCGGCCAGGTCGGGAGGGACCATCAACTCCAGGTGCTCGGGGGCCACCACGTTGGCCACGGCCATGGCTGCGTCGGGACCGTCGACCAGCACGCTGTAGCCACCGGTCGACAGGGTGGCCTCGAGGTCGCCTCGGCGGCTCGAGGCGGCCACGATCCGGTCGATCTCGGCCTCGACCGCGCCGGCCAACGCCTCGTCCCACGTCACCAGCCACGCCTGGCCGTCCGGTCCGTGCTCGGCCTGCACGACCACGTCGACGGCGGCCAGCTCGGGCCGGGTGCCCGGGGCGGCCACCACCACCACCTCGGAGGGGCCGGCGAAGGCGGAGGCGACACCCACCACTCCGGAGACCTGCCGCTTGGCCTCGGCCACGTAGCGGTTGCCGGGACCCACGATGACGTCGACGGGCGCGATGGACTCGGTGCCGTAGGCCATGGCCGCCACCGCCTGGGCCCCGCCCACCCGGTACACCTCGTCCACGCCGGCGATGGCCGCCGCGGCCAGGGTGGCGTCGTCCACCGATCCGTCGGGGGCGGGGGGGACGCACAGGATCACCTCGTCGACCCCGGCCACCCGGGCCGGGGTGGCGCACATGAGCACCGTCGACGGATAGCGGGCCCGCCCGCCCGGCGCGTAGCAGCCGGCCCGGGCCACCGGGCGCACCAGGGGGCGGACGGTGACGCCCTCCGAGGTGAACACGTCCGAGGCGGCCAGCTCGTGGCGGTGATAGGCGGCGATGCGGCGGTGGGCCACCTCGAGCGCGTCTCGCAGCTCGGGCGCCACCCGATCGACAGCACCCGCCACCACGTCGGCCGGGACGGCCAGGGCGTCGAGGCTCACCCCGTCGAAGCGCTCGGTCAGCTCGACCAGGGCGGCGTCGCCCCCGGCCCGCACCGTGGCCAGGATCTCGGACACGGCCGCGGACGACCGGGCCTGCTCGTCGACGGGGGGCGGCAGCAGGGCGGCCAGGTCACCGGACGATCCTCGCAGGTCGAGACGGGTGAGGGGCATGGGCACCGATCGTACCCGGCGCCCCCGGCCCTCCCGGCGGGCCGGGTGACGGGCCCGCCACCCCAGCCGCCCAACCGTGGGAACATCAGGCGGTGCGCCCCTCCCCCGCAGACCTCTCGTCGCTCGCCACCGCCCTGGCCGAGCTCACTGCACGCGTCACCGAGCACGCCGAGCACGCGGCCACCGCCGGCGACGACGACATGGCGACCGAACTGTTCGCCGTGGAGCGGGCCCTCACCGGCGCCCGCCGCCGGCTGGCCAGGGCCGTGTCGGCGGCTCGCACCTGAGACCACCCTGGCGGGGCCACGGGTCGCCGCAGCCGGCCGGGGTCAGGGGACGTGGAGGACGAGATCGTGCCCGAGCTGGGATGCCACCTCGGCCAGCCGGTGGCTCCGATCCGACACCGCGGCGACGTTCCTCCGGGCGGCCAGTTCCACCAACGCCGCGCCGGCCAGGTCGTCGGTCCCGACGGCGGCCGCCACCGTTCCCACCACCACGGCACGCTCCAGGTCCAGCGCCTCCACCTCCACGCCGGCCAGCACCTCACCGAGCGGCTCGCCGTCGCGTAGGGTCCGAGCCGCATCGGCGACCGCTTCGGCCGTCGTCGCCGGGATGAGCCCCCGCACCAGTGCGGCCCGGTGGAGGGCCCACAGGCGCCGGTCGCCCCGGGCCAGTCCCACGATGGCGGCCGCTCCGTAGGCCAGGCCCACGCGCGCCGGGTGTCGTTCCGTCCGGCTCACCGTCGGCGCGACTTGGCGCCCGTCCCCTGGCGCACCATGGCGGCCACCCCCGGGCGGACCCGGGCGGCGACACCCGACAGCAACCGGGCCAGCAGGGCGTCGCCCTCGGCGATCTCCTCGTCGGACAGCGGGCCGGCACGCTCCTCCCAGGCAGCCACCCCCCGCAATCCGGCTCGCACCGCCAGCTGGCGCTCGGCGGCGGCGGACAACCACGCGCTGAAGGACACGCCGTCCTCCACGGCCGCCTGCTCCACCGCCTCGGCGACCGACGAATCGAGCGACACCGACCGCTTGGTGACCATGTTCGTACCGTACCCGGTGGCCACCATCGACACCGGAACGGGGTCGACCGGCCGTCACACCGGGCCGGGATCCGTGCGCGCGCATCTGCACAATGGACTCACAATCCGCGGCAGATTCGGACCCAATCAGCGGCAGATGCGGCCCGCCGACCGCCCCTCCCGGCGCGTGAACGACCACCGGACGCGGCGAAGGCGCCCCGAAGGGCGCCTTCGCGCGAGCGGGCCGGGCGGCGGATCCCGGAAACCGCTCTTTCGGAACCAGGTGGCGGGAACCGGTTCCGACAGGTGCAACTTCACCACGTTTGGACGGCGAATGCCAACCAGTTCAGCAACTTCTTAGAAACGTGCTCCCGCTCGCGTGCCCGGTGGCGCCTTTTCGTTCAGTCTCGATGTCCCCGGAACACACGTTCGCCGCCAGCACCGTTCGCGTGTTCGTCCTCTGGCGCTCTTACCTCGTCCTATCAGGACGATACGGGGAGCGACCGCTCCTGGCCGGCAGGTCCGGCCGTCCCTGCAGAGGGGCACAGGTCGGCCAGGATGCACTGGCCGCACCGGGGCCGGCGTGCGACACAGGTCCGCCGGCCGTGGAGGATCAGCCGGAGGCTGAACGCCCCTCGCTCCGCCGGTGGGATCAGCCGGTCGAGGTCGGCCTCGGCCCGGACCGGATCGGTCGCGTCGGTCAGGCCGAGCCGTCGCGCCAGCCGTCCCACGTGGGTGTCGACCGGGAGGCCCGGCAGGTCGAAGGCGACGCTCCGGACCACGTTCGCCGTCTTACGGCCGACCCCCGGCAGGGTCACCAGGTCCTCGAGCCGCTCGGGCACCTCACCCCCGAAGCTGCCCACCAGCCCCTGGGCCATGCCCACCAGGTTGGTCGCCTTGGCCCGGTAGAAGCCCGTCGAGCGGACCAGTTCGGCCACGTCGTCGACGGGGGCGGCGGCCAGCGCCGGCGGATCGGGGTAGCGGGCCAGCAACCCGGGCAGCACCTGGTTCACGCGAGCGTCGGTGCACTGGGCCGAGAGGATCGTCGCCACCAGCAGCTCGAAGGGGCTCTCGTGCCGGAGGGCGCACAGCTCCCGGGCGGAGCCGGGGAACTCGTCGGCCAGCCGCCGGGCCACCGCCCGTGCCCGCCCCCGTGGCGTCGTCGGTCGCGTCATCCCGGTGAGGCTACCGGTGGTGGCCGGCGTGGTGGCCGGTAGCCTCGGGGCGATGGCGCCACCCCCCGCAGCGTCCGGACGCGCGTTGCCAGGCGGGATCGAGGTCGTCGACCACCTGGACGCCGACCGGGCGGCCGCGGTCACCGCACTGCTGTCCGGCCTGCGTGCCGCCGGCGTGCCCACCGTCAACGACGGGCACGCCGACGCCCTCGAGGACCTCCGTGCCGGCCGGGACGGGGCTGTCGCCTGCCTGGTCGGGGCCGACCCCCTCACCGCCTACGGCCAGCTCGTCCGGACGCCCGCCGGCTGGGAGGTGGCCGTGGTTCCCACCGGCGCCGCTGCCGCTGCCGACATCCTCGCCGCCCTCGCCGGGGCGGCTGCAGCCCGGGGCGGCGGCCCGATGCGGTGGTGGGTGGCCGGCGCCACCGGGGACAGCGACCGCCTTGCCGCCGCCGCGGGCATGACCGCGGAGCGCACCCTGCTGCAACTCCGCTGCCCCCTCCCGCTCCCGGCCGGCACGGCAGGGAGCGGACCGGTGCCGGCGACACGCCCGTTCGACCCGGATCGTGACGTTCCGGGGTGGTTGGCGTGCAACAACCGGGCCTTCGCCGGGCACCCCGAGCAGGGTGGGTGGGACGAAGCGACCTTCGCCCGCCGCCGGGCAGCCTCCTGGTTCGACCCCGGCGACCTCCTGGTCGCCGAAGAGGGCGGGCGCATCATCGGGTCCTGCTGGACGAAGCTCCACCCCGGTCCCCCGGTAGCCGGTGAGATCTACGTGATCGGTGTCGATCCCAGCGCCCAGGGCCGGGGGCTGGGCCGGGGGCTGACCGTCGCCGGCCTGGCCCACCTGGTCGACCGGGGAGCCACCGAGGGCCTCCTCTACGTGGATGCGTCCAACGCCGCCGCGCTCGCCCTCTACGCGTCGCTGGGCTTCGTGGAGCACCGGCGTGACCGCTGCTACCTGATGGACGTGGTGGGCGAGGACGGGCAGCGAGCCACCACCGCGCGGTCTTAGGCGCCCGGTCTCAGGCGCCGATCACCACCCCGATGGAGTAGGTGACGGCGGCCGCCGCGCCCGAGATGAGGAGCTGCCGGACGGACGACCAATGCCAGGACCGGCCGGTGAAGATCGACAGCACGCCGCCCACCACCAGGGACACCACGGCCGCCACCGCGACGGAGATCATGGTGGCGCCGGTACCGCCGGTGACGAGCCACGGGAGCAGGGGGAGCACGGCACCCAGTGCGAAGGTGATGAACGAGGAAACCGCCGTCTGCATCGGATTGCCCAGTTCCCGGGGGTCGACGCCCAGCTCCTCCCGGGCGTGGATCTCCAGCGCCACCTCGGGGTCGGCCATCATCCTCCCCGCCAGCTCGTGGGCCACGTCCGGCTCCACCCCCCTCGACTCGTAGAGCTTGGCCAGCTCCCGGCGCTCGGCTGCCGGCTCGTGCCGCAGCGCCAGCCGTTCGACCTCGAGCTCGCGCTCCAGCAGTTCCCGTTGGGCCCGCATCGACACGTACTCCCCCGCCGCCATGGAGAACGCCCCGCCGATGAGGCCGGCCAGGCCGGCCAACCGCACGGTGGCCGCAGCTGCGTGGGCACCGGCGAGGCCGAGGACGAGCGCCGTGTTCGACACCAGCCCGTCGCTGACGCCGAAGACGGCGGCCCGCGCCCAGCCGCCCTGGAGGTTGCGGTGGTGGGGCTCGGACGGATGCCCGCCGACGGGGCCGTCGGACGTGTAGCCGTCGTCGCCAGCGTCCGTCGGGGGGGCCTCATCGGGCGGTCGCTCGTCCACGCCCGGCAGCGTAGTGACCGGGCGCCCGTGAGGTGCACGAGGGGCTCCGCCGTCGGCGGGCCGAGCGGGACGTCGAAGGTCGCCCGATCCCCGGTCTGTCGGCGGGCCTTGCTCGCGGCCGCCGCAGGGGGCGGGCGCGACCCGTCCGGCTAACCTCACGCCATGACCACCACTGTCAGCGGCATCGAAGGCCTCCGCTCCCTCGTCGGCACCGATCTGGGCACGGGCGCCTGGCACGAGGTCGACCAGCAGACGGTCGACCGCTTCGCCGACGCCACCGGTGACCACCAGTGGATCCACGTCGACCCCGAGCGGGCAAAGGACGGCCCCTTCGGCCACACCATCGCCCACGGCTACCTGACCCTGTCCCTGGCCCCCGTGCTCCTCGGCGACGTGCTGCGGGTCGAGGGGTTCTCCATGGGCGTGAATTACGGATGCAACAAGGTCCGCTTCCCCGCTCCCGTCCCCGTCGGCAGCCGTGTCCGCCTGGGCGCGACCATCGCCGAGGTGACCGACGTGGAGGGTGGGGTCCAGGCTGTGGTCGACCTGGCCATCACCGTCGAGGGAGCGGCCAAGCCCAGCTGCGTGGCCCAGGTCGTCTACCGCTACTACGTCTGAGACACCGCCGGCGTTCCCACCCCGCCGGGCGCACCGACCCGCTCTGGGGACCGTCGGCGGCGGGTCCCCCGCCACTTCGACCATTGGAGTGTGAACTCCTAGAGTGGTGGCATGGAGTACCGGGTCGAGCAACTGGCCACCGAAGCAGGGCTCTCGGTGGACACCGTCCGCTTCTACCAGGGCCGCGGCCTGCTGCACCCGCCCCGCCGGGTCGGCCGGGTGGCCTGGTACGACGACGACCATCTGACCCGCCTGGTACGGATCCGTGACCTCCAGCGGCGGGGCTTCACCCTGGCCACCATCGTCCGGGTCCTCGAGGGCGAGCTCGACGAGGCGGACGAGGCGCTGGTCGACGCCCTCTCGGCCCGCCCGGCGCCGGCCGCCCCGCAAGGCGCCCCGCCGGCAGGGACGTTCGACCTCGAGGTCCTCGCCGAGCGGACCGGCGTGCCCGTCGCCCTCCTCCGGTCCCTCGAGCGCGAGCACCTCCTCGTGCCCCAGCGGATCGGCGCGGACGAGCGCTACACCGACGACGACATCGGCGTGGTGGCGGCGGGCCTGGTGCTCCTGGAGCACGGTGTCCCCCTGTCCGACCTCCTCGACGTGGCCCGGCTCCACCATGCCGCCACCGAGACGGTTGCCCGCCGTGCCGTCGAGCTGTTCGCCGACCACGTCCGAGCCCCCCAACGGGACGGCGGCGGCGGTGCCGAGAACCCGGCCACCCGCCTGGCCGACGCCTACACAGCCATGCTGGGCGCGGTCACCACCCTGGTGACCCACCACTTCACCCGCACCCTCCAGCGGGCCGCACTCGATCAGATCGAGCACGCCGCGGCCACCGACGAGCTGGCCGCGGCTCGGGGGAGGGCGGGATGACCCCGGGCGAGGCCACCCGTGCCTTCGACGGGACCGTCCTGCCCGCCGGGGCCGACAAGACCCGGCAGGTCCGCGACATGTTCGACGCCATCGCGCCCCGCTACGACATGGTGAACCGGATCATGAGCCTCGGGCTCGACCTGCGCTGGCGTCGGATGGCCGTCCGGTCCCTCGCCCTGCCACCCGGCGCGGCCGTCCTCGACCTGGCGTCGGGCACGGGCGACTTCCTGCGCATCCTCCGCGAGGCCGGGCTGCGGCCGTTCGGCGCCGACCTCTCGTGGGGCATGCTGGCCGCCGACGCGGACGGCTCCCCACGCGTGCAGGCCGACGCCGCCGCCCTGCCCGTCGGGACGGCGGTGGTGGACGGGGTCACGTGCGGCTACGCCCTGCGCAACTTCACCGATCTGCCCGGGGCCCTGGCCGAGGTGGCCCGGGTCGTCCGCCCCGGCGGCCGCATCGCCCTGGTGGAGGTGGCCGAGCCGGCCAGCCCCGTGCTGCTGGCCGGGTACCGGCTGTGGTTCCGCCATCTGGTCCCCCTCATCGGGGGCCTCCTGTCCGACCGGCGGGCCTACCGCTACCTCCCCCGCTCCACCGCCTACCTCCCACCCGAGGCCGAGCTGCGGGCGATGCTCGTCGGGGCCGGCTTCTCCGGCGTGAACGTCCGCCCCCTCACCGGCGGCCTCAGCCAGCTCATCACCGCCACCCGGGCGGCCGGCGACGCATGACGCGGCGCGCCGTCACCGTCGACGCCGGGGGGCAGGCCCTCGATCCGCTCACCTGCTTCCGGCCCGGCGACGTGCTGGTGGCCGGGCCGTCCCTCGCCCTCCTCGGGGTGGGGACGGCGGCCGAGCTCTCCCTTCCCGGCGGCCCGACCCCGGGGGCGGGTCCGCTGGTCGCACGTGCCCTGGGCGCCTACGACGTCACCGGTGACGTCACCGGACCGGGCACCGGGCCGGTGGCGCTCGGCGCACTACCCTTCGAGCCGGGGCCGGCCCGGCTGGTCGTTCCCCGGCTCGTCCTCGGCCGCGACGGGGACGGCCGGGCGTGGCTCACGGTCGTGGCCGAGGATGGCGAGCCGATCGACACCGCCGCCGAGCTGGCGCGGCTGCGCGCCCGGCGCCCGACCGCCCCCGCCTTCGGACGCCTGCCGGCCCGGCCGCACGCCACCGCTCCCCGGGGGGAGAGCGGCGACCGGTTCACCGCCATGGTGGCCGAGGCACTGGGGGCGATCGCCCGCACCGACCTGGCCAAGGTCGTCCTGTCCCGGTCCCAGGTGATCGAGGCCGACCCGCCCGTCGACCTGGCCACAACCGTGCACCGTTGGCACGCACTCGACCCGGCAGCCACCGTGTTCGCCGTTCCCGACAGCGGGAACGGCACCGTGTTCGCCGGCGCCAGCCCCGAGCTCCTGGTGGCGCGCCGGGGGTCACGGGTGGCGACGAGGCCACTGGCCGGGACAGCACCACGGGGTACCGACCCCCGGCACCAGGCAGAGGTGCTCCGTCACTCGGCCAAGGACGCGGTCGAGCATCGCATCGTCGTCGACGCCGTCCGGGACGTCCTGAGCTCGTGGTGCGACGAACTCCAGGTGCCCGACCGCCCTTCGGTCATCGAGACCAACGGGGTGAGCCACCTGGCCACGACGGTGACCGGATCCCTCCGCCCCGGGGACCCGCCACCCACCGCGCTGGAACTGGCTGCGCTGCTCCACCCGACCCCCGCGGTCGGCGGGGCGCCTCGCTACACCGCCCTCGAGCTCCTGGCCCGCCTGGAGGGAGCGCCGAGGGGCCGCTACGCCGGACCCGTCGGCTGGGTGGACGCCCGGGGCGACGGCGACTGGGTGATCGGCATCCGTGCCGCCCTGCTGAGCGAGCCCGACCTCCCCGGCCACTACCGTCGTGCCGAGCTCACCGCCGGTGTCGGGATCGTGGCCGGCTCCGATCCCCAGGCGGAACTGGCCGAGACGGAGCTGAAGCTGGACTCGATCCGGCGGGCCCTCTTCCCCATCGAGCCGGCCGGCCTGTCGCACGCCGGCTGAGCGTGCCGGGCCGGCGGGACCGGGGCCGGCGGGCCCACCCGGCGCGGCACGCCCACCCGGCCCGGCACGCCGTCAGGTCCGGGCCACCCGGCGCACGGCGGCCGCCACGGTCGCCGGGGCGTCGCGGGGCACGAAGTGGCCGACCCCGTCGATCACCTCGAGGCTCGCTCCCGGAATGGCGTGGGCCAGCGCAGCGGAGGCGGCCGGCGGCACCACCACGTCGGCCGACCCGGCCAGCACGGCCACCGGCAGGTCGAGGTCGGGGAGGGAGGCGGCCAGGTCCTCGAGCTCGTCGACCAGGGCGCGCTGCTCGACGACGAAGGAGCGTCGTGCCCGCCCGAGCGCCTCGCTGACACCGCCGGCCACCGACTGGTCCGGCAGCGTGGTGCGGCACCACGACGCCCACCGCCATGGCAGGCCCGACACCCGCCGGCGGGCCCAGGGGAGCACCGAGCCCATGACGGCCATCCCCACCGCCGTCATCGCCTCCCCCACCACCGGCGCGGCCAGCATGGCGTCCAGCCAGCTGATGCTGGTCGGCACGCCGACCGAGCCGACCAGCACGAGGCCCCGGACCGCGTCCGGGTGGTCGCGGGCCATGGCGATGGCAACGCCCCCGCCCCAACTGTGACCGACCACCACCGCCGGTGAGGCGCCCGCCTCCTCCATCAGGGAGACGATGGCGCTCGCGTTGCCCGGGAACCCCATGGCCGGCGCACGGTTGCCGCCGTAACCGGGGCGGTCGGGCGCCAGCACCCGGTGGTCGTCACGCAGGAGGTCGACCACCGGTCGCCACGACGCGCCCGATCCCGGCTGGCCGTGGAGGAGCACGACGGCGGGCCCCGCTCCCTCATCGACGATCACCGGATGACGACCCGGGTCAGCGGGCCGCGCCCTGAGCCACCTGGCGGGGGAACATCGGGCGCCCGAGCAGGCGCCGCACGCCCCACCAGGCGACGAGGAGGAAGGCCTCGACGACGATGTGGGACGACATCTTCGACTCGCCCTCCACCCGGTCCACAAAGCGGATGGGCACCTCGACGATGGGTGCACCGGCCGCCTTGGCCCGGGCGGTCATCTCGATCTGGAAGCCGTAGCCGTCGGCACGCACCGCGTCGAGGTCGATGCGGCGCAGGAGGGTCGCCGCGTAAGCCCGGAAGCCGGCCGTCGAGTCCCGGACCCCGAGGCTCAGCACCGCCGACGCGTAGACGTTCCCTCCCCGCGACAGGAGGCGGCGGTGCCACGCCCAGTTGGGGATGGTGCCGCCGGGCACGTAGCGGGAGCCGATGGCCAGCTCCGCCCGCCCCTCGGCCAGGGGCGCCACCAGTGACGGCAGTGCCGCCGGGTCATGCGACAGGTCCGAGTCCATCTCCACGCAGGCGTCGAAGCCCCGCTCCAGCCCCCACCGGAAGCCGGCACGGTAGGCGCTCCCCAGCCCCGCCTTCCCCGTGCGGCGGAGCACGTCCACGTTCCCGAGCTCCTTGCCCGTCCGCTCGGCCAGATCGGCGGTGCCGTCGGGGCTCCCGTCGTCCACGACCAGGATCGAGGCGTCGGGCAGGGCGTCCCGGACCTTCGCCAGCACCACTTCGATGTTCTCCGCCTCGTTGTACGTGGGCAACACCACCAGTGTTTCCATCCCGGCGAGCTTACGGCACCGGTCCGTCCAGGCCTGGGCGCTCATCGCCCTCCCGAGCGGTGGCCGTCGTGGACCACACCTCCCGGAAGACGACCTGGATGGCGCCCCCGACCGGGATGGCCACCACCGCACCCGCCAGCGCCCCCAGCCCGGAACCGAAGACTCCCCCCAGGTTGGCACCGACCAGTACGGCAACGAGCACCCACAGCGGGTTCATCCGCACCGTCCGGCCCAGTACCAGCGGCGTGAGGAAGTGGTTCTCGACCAGTTGGAAGGCGACGAACACGACCAGCACCACGATCCCGTCCACGGGCGAGTTGAGCACGGCGATGATCACCGTCGGCACCCCGGCGATGAGCCCTCCCACCAGGGGGATCATCGCCACCAGGGCCACCCACAGGCCGAGCAGGAGCGCGAAGGGGACGCCGAGGATGACGAGAACGACGAAGATGACCAGCCCGAACAGCAGCGACAGTGCCGCCGTTCCCAGGATGTAGGCGCTCACCGACCGCGACACCGTGCGCGACACCTCCTCCACCCGCTCCCGCAGCTCCGGACGCAGCGACCGCAGCAGCCCGGCCCGCATGACCGGGGCCTCGAGGAGCATGAAGAGGGTCAGGAACACGATGGTCGTGAGGGCGAGGATGGTGGAGAGCACCGCCTTGCCCAGGTTCTTCCCCAGGTTGAGCGCGGGGGTGCCGAGGTTCTTCGCCGCGGTCTGGAGCTTCGGTGCGTTGCGCTGGACCCAGCTGAGCAGGTGTACCCGCTGGAGGAGGTCGGCGACGTGCCCGTGGCCCTTCTCGACCTGGCGCGTCATCGCCGGCAGCTGCTCGGCCACGTGGGTGACGGAGTTGATCAACGGGTAGCCGAAGAGGACGAGCAGGCCGGCCACGGCGAGGAGGGCGGCCACGAACACCATCCCGACGGCGGGGCCCCGGCGGAACCGGTGGCGCTCGAGGAAGACGACGGCGGGATCGAGCACCACGGCCACGAACGCGGCGATGAGGGCCCACAGGATCACCTCACGCAGCCGGCCGATCAGCCGGTACGCGACCCACGTGGCGATGACCACCGCGTCGACGGCGAGGATGGTCCGCAGCGGCACACCCCGGGCGTCCGCCGCGGCGAACAGCCGGCTCCTGCGGGTCCGGTCCGGTCCCACCCCACCCGTCTCCCCGGACCCTCCGGCACCGGGGTCGGTCGCCCCACCCTCCTCGCCGATCCGGTCCATCCGGTCAGCATTGCAGGTCGGGCGGGGCGCGGCGTGCCAACATAACGGCGATGGTCGCTGCCCACCACCGGGGTACGACGAGGCGCTGGTGGCACCGGGGTCCGTTCGCCCGCCGCGAGGTCCGCATCTCCGTGGGGGTGGTGCTCGTCTTCCTCTTCGCCTTCTACGTGGCCATCCCCCTCCTGGCCACCCACCGGGCCGAGGTCGAGTCCCTCGGCCACATCCACCCCCTCTACCTGGCTCTCGGCATGCTCCTCGAGATCGGCGCCCTCGCCGCCTACACCGAGCTCACCCGGGCGGTACTGCCCCACCCCGGCCCGAGGCGGGCCACCATCTTCCGCATCAACCTGTCCACGCTCGCCCTCAGCCACGTCTCGCCGGGAGGGACGGCCCCCGGCGCGGCGCTCGGGTACCGCCTCTACACCCAGGCCGGGGTGAGCGGCGCCGACACCGGTTTCGCCCTCGGCACCCAGGGCATCGGATCGGCGGTCGTCCTGAACGTCATCTTCTGGTTGGCCCTCGTCGGGTTCCTGGCCTCCCACGGGCTCCACGCCCCGGCGAGCCACGGCCCCGGCGCGTCGACGTCGGTCACCATCCTGGTCATGGTGGCCGCCAGCATCGGCGTCGTCCTCCTCGGGGCCTTCGGCGGGATCTTCGCCCTCCTCACCCGGGGCCAGCAGTGGGCAGGCGACCTCCTACGGCGCATCTCGTCACGCATCCGGTTCCTCGATCCCGATCGCACCGCGGCCATGGTGGAGCACCTGGCCGAACGGTTCTCCGTCCTCCTGGAGGACCGTCCGCTGCTGTGGCGGGCGGCCGGCTGGGCCGCGGTGAACTGGCTGCTCGACGCGGCGTCGCTGTGGGTGTTCGTCGCCGCCTTCAGCCACTTCATCTCCCCCATCGACCTGCTGGTCGCCTACGGGCTGGCCAACATCCTGGCCGTGATCCCGCTGACGCCCTCCGGGCTCGGGGTCGTCGAGTTCGTCCTCGTCTCGATGATCACCGGGTTCGGACCGTCAGCCGGCGAGGCCCTCTCGGGCGTGCTCGCCTACCGGGCGGTGAACTTCTGGCTCCCGATCCCCGTGGGCGGCATGGCCTACGCATCGCTCCGCCTCCAGCGCGGCGCTCTCTACCGGCGGCTCCACCTGTTCTTCCTCCGCCGCTACGAACGGCGCCGGGGGGACGGGGCCCCGAACGGGCAGGTGGTCAGCGCCGGGGAGCCGTCCCCGGACGGCGAGCGACCCGCTGCGCCACCCGCACCCACCGCCCCGCCCACCGGCGCCACCAGGCCGGCCGATCCGGACGGCGCCGGCCAGCCGACCCCGCCGGTGGACCACCCGGCGGCGGTCCCGACTCCCCAGGCCCACGTTCCCCCACGGGCACGCTGGCTCCGCCGCCATCGGGACGCCGCTCGTCCGGTTGCCGGTGACGGGAACCTTCCCTGATCCCGCTCGGGCCCACCCGGGACCACCGCCCCGACGCGTCGAGCTCCCAGGCGTTGACGTCCGGGCCCAGCAGGGCGGCGATCACCTGGTCGAGCCGCGCACGACCGGCGGCTTCGACCACCTCCACCAGCGCCTCCACCCGGCGGTCGAGGTTCCGCTCCATCAGATCGGCCGAGCCGACGAAGGTCCGGGCCGGGCGGCTCCCCCCGCCGAACCGGAAGATGCGGGAGTGCTCCAGCACGGGCCCGGCGACCGAGCGCACCCGCACCCGTTCCGACAAGCCCGGCACCCCGGGCCGGATGCAGCACCAGCTGCGTACCACCACCTCCACGGTGGCACCGGCCATCGAGGCCCGGTAGAGGGCGTCGATGATGCCGGGATCGGTGATGCCGCTCACCTTCACCACGATGCGGCCGCCCTTGCCGGCTGCCGCCTCGGCGTCGATCTCCTCCAGCAGGCGGCGCCGGAGGTCCCACGGGGCCACCACCAGGCGCCGGAACGGGGCCGGCGATCCCTGACCGGTCAGGTGGTTGAAGAGGTTGGCCACGTCCCCGGTCAGCTCGGGATCGGCCGACAGGATGCCGACGTCTTCGGTGGCAAGAGCCGTCGCCGGGTTGTAGTTCCCCGTGCCCACATGGCAGTAGCGCCGCGGCACCCCGTCCTCCTGGCGCACCACCAGGGTCGCCTTGGCGTGGGTCTTCCGCCCGATGATCCCGTAGGAGACGTGGGCCCCCGCCCGGTCGAGGGCCCGGGCCCGCTCGATGTTGGCCTGCTCGTCGAACAGCGCAGTGATCTCCACCACCGCCGTCACCTGCTTGCCCGACCGGGCCGCCGCCACCAGGGTGTCGGCCACCGGCGCGTCCCCCGACGTCCGGTAGAGGATCTGTTTGATGGCCAGCACGTCCGGGTCGGTGGCGGCCGCCTCGAGGAACGTGCCCACGGACGCGCCATACGCGTCGTAGGGATGGTGGACGAGGACCTCCCCGGCGGACAGGACGGTGAAGGGATCCCGGTCGGCGAACGGCCCGACAGCCGGCGACGGCGGCGGCGGGGCCGCCATGAGGGGCGCCAGCGCGGTCAGGTCGAGCAGCCCGTCGACCCGGATGATGCTGCGCCCGGGGACGGCCATCGCCCGGGCCAGCACGTCCAGGTGGTCGTCGGGGATGCCCGCCTCGACCTCGAGCCGGACGACCCGGCCCAGGCGGCGGCGCTTCAGCTCCTCCTGCACGGCCGACAGCGCGTCCCGCTCCTCGTACTCCTCCACCGACAGGTCGGCGTTCCGGGTCACCCGGAACCGGTGGCACGCCTCGATGGCCATCCCGGGGAAGAGGGTGCCCAGGTGGGCGGCGATCACGTCCTCCAGGGGGACGGCCACGTCCCGGTCGCCGGCGCGCACCAGCCGGTCGAGCACGGGAGGGACCTTGATCCGGGCGAAGCGCCGGGTCCCCCCGTCGGGCTCGCGCACCACCACCAGCAGGTTCAGTGACAGGTTCGAGATGTAGGGGAACGGATGGGCGGCGTCCACCACCAGGGGCGTGAGCACGGGGAAGATGCGGCGGCTGAAGACCCGCGTCAGCGCCGAGCGCTCGACGTCACTGCACTGCCCCCACCCGATCACCGTCCGGCCGGCCGCCAGCGCCGAGTACACGGCCGCCTGCCTGGCCGCGATGGACGCCACCCGGCTGCCGATCTCCTCCAGCCGCCCGGTCAGGCCCCGCCCATCGGCCCCGGCGGGGCGCATCCCGCTGGCCAGCTGCTCCTCCAGCCCGGCCACCCGCACCTGGTAGAACTCGTCGAGCCCCTCGGACAGCAGCACGACATAGCGGATCCGCTCGGCTACCGCCACCCGGTCGTCCTCGGCCAGCTCCAGGATCCGCTCGGCGTAGTCCAGCCACGACAGCTCGCGGTCGGCATACCGGTCGGCCGGGAGCTCGGGGCGGCCGGCATGCTGCATACGGGCGCATGCTACCGGTGGCCGGAACGCCCCCGGTAGGCTCCTCACGTGCCGTCGCTAATGCTGCGCAGGCCCGAGGCGCTCCGGCGCCCGCCCAGCCCGCTCCCCCGGAGGCGGACCGAGCTGGGCCTCCTCGTCGCGGCCTCGCTGATCGTCACCGGCGCGTATGTGCTGATGATCGTGGGCAACACGTCGAAGGTTCCCTCCGACGTGGGTCCGCTCCTCGGCGCCATGCTCGCACTCGGATTGACCGCCCACATCGCCACCCGCATCTTCGCCCGTGACGCCCATCCCGTCATCCTCCCCGTGGTCTTCCTCCTGAACGGACTCGGGTACGTGATGCTGACCCGCATCGACCTCGGCTACGGCCACGGCTACGATTTCGCCCCCCTCCAGGCGGGATGGACGGCGTTCGGAGTCGGCGTCTACGTGGTGACCCTGATCGTCATCCGGCGCTCCCGGGACCTCGACCGCTACCGCTACCTGCTGCTGGCCGTCGCCATCGCTCTCCTCCTCAGCCCGCTCGTGCCGGGGCTCGGCGTGTCCGTCTACGGGGCACGACTGTGGATTCACATCGGGACCACCGAGTTCCAGCCGGTGGAGGTGGCGAAGATCCTGCTGTGCATCTTCTTCGCCTCGTACTTCGTCGAGCGCCGGGAGCTCCTCACCATCCCCACCATGCGCCTGGGCAACCGGCTGGTGGTCGACCCCCGGCCCCTGCTGCCCATCACCGCCGCCTGGCTGTTCGCCATCGGCATCATGAGCCTCGAGCACGACATCGGGTTCTCCGCCCTGCTCTTCACCGTGTTCATCGCCCTGTTGTGGATCACCACCGGGCGGACGGGTTACCTCGTGTTCGGGTTGGTGATCTTCCTCGCGGGTGCCTACATCTCCAGCAAGTACTTCGGGCAGGTCCACGTCCGGGTGGAGACGTGGCTCGACCCGTGGAAGACCCCCACCGGTCATGGCGAGCAACTGGTCCAGGCCTGGTACGCGCTGGGCAGCGGCGGCATCGGCGGGACCGGTCTCGGTCTCGGCCAGCCGTGGGACATCCCCGTCGTCCAGGCCGACTTCATCTTCGCCGCCATCGGCGAGGAGATGGGGCTCCTCGGCTCCACCATGATCGTCGTCGCCTTCCTCGTGCTGGTGGGCGCCGGGCTCCGCATCGCCCAGGCGGCGCGGTCCGAGTTCGCCAAGCTCGCCGCCACCGGACTCACCCTCATCGTCGGCTTCCAGGCGTTCTTCATCATGGCCGGCATCCTGCGCCTGCTGCCCCTGACCGGCATCACCCTGCCGTTCGTCTCCTACGGCGGCTCCGCGCTGATCGCCAACTACGCCCTCATCGCCATCCTCATGCGCATCTCCGACGAGGGGACGGCGGCGCTGGAGGCGGAGGAACGCACCAAGCGGATGGCGGCCACCGGCACGACCACCGTGCCCGTCACCCAGTTCCGCTGACCGTGCCGGCCCGCCGCCGCCCCCACTGACCATTGCCGGCTCCGCTCAGGTGCCGGGCAGGAGGTCTCCCCCACCCTCGAACAGGCGGACGTCGACGAGGATGGGCACGGGCACCGACGCCCGCAGGGCCAGGCCGAGCGCGTCGGAAGGGCGGCACGACAGGACGGTCCGCTGGCGGGGCCCCTGGAGATCCACCTCGGCGAAGTAGGTCCCGCCCTGGCGGCCCACCAGGCGGACGGCGACCAGGTCGATGTCGAACGACGTCAGCACGTCGACGAAGAGGTCGTGAGTCAGCGGCCGGGCGGTGGGCACCCGCCGCAGGGCGTGGGCCAAGGCGGCCCCGTCGGCCGGCGCCACCGGGAAGGACAGCTGGCGGCCGGGGGGCTCCAGCTCCCGCACGACGACGACCGGGTGGGCGGCCGGCAGGTCCACGGCGACGGAGGCCACCACCGCCATGTGGAGCTCGGGGCCGGGCTCGCCCATGTCGGCATCGGTGACCTCGCCCGGCGAGCCCTGCGCCTCGTCGGCGCCGTTGTCGGGCGCCTCGTCGACGGCAGGCGCTGCCACCGCGGCTGCCTCGGCCTCGGCCTCGGCCTCGGTCCCGTCCACGGCCTCGGCCTCGGTCCCGTCCACGGCCTCGGTACCGGCCCCGCCCGTGCCGGTCAATGCGCTCCCCTGCCGTTGATGCCGGCGACCACGCCGACGGCAGCGAAGAACGTGAGGGCGGCCGACCCGCCGTAGGAGAAGAACGGCAGCGGGATGCCTGCCACCGGCATGAGGCCGATGTTCATCCCCACGTTCTCGAACACGGAGAACACCACCAGCGTGAAGCACCCGGCCGCCAGCATGCGACCGAAGGGCTCCCGGGTCAGCTGCGCCGTCCGCAGCATGCGCCAGGCGAGGAACCCGAAGAGGACCAGGATGGCCCCCGCGCCCACGAAGCCCAGCTGTTCGCCGATGGCGGAGAAGATGAAGTCCGTCTGCTGCGAGGGGACGTAGGCCAGGTTGGTCTGCGCACCGTGGAACAGGCCGGTGCCGAACAGGCCCCCCGAACCGATGGCGTTCTTCGCCTGCGTGACGTTGTAGACGAGGGCAGCATTGGAGTGGTTGGGGTGGATGAAGCTGATCAGCCGGTCCAATTGGTACTGGTGGAGCAGGCCGAACTTCAACGCGCCGATGACGCCCAGCACCCCGGCGATCACCAGCAGCACCAGGTACCGGCCGGGCAGCCCCGCCGCGGCCAGCAGCACGAACAGGATCACCGTGAGGACGATCCCCGTGCCGAGGTCCGGCTGCTTGATCACGAGGAGGATGGGGAGCGCGGCCAGGAGCAGCAGGCGCACCATGTCCCGGAAGTCGATGCCCTCCGGCCGGCGGGCCGTGTACGTCGCCGCCACAAGGATGAGGGCCAGCGTGGCGAACTCCGACGGCTGGACCTGGATGAACCCGAGCGAGAACCACCGGGTCGACCCGTTCGAGCTGGTCCCGATGGCCAGCACGCCGACCAGGGCCAGGACGATCCCCAGGTAGACGACGGTGGACAGGTGCTCGAGCCGCCGGTAGTCGATCAGGGACAGGGCCACCATCACGCCCATGCCGAGCACCACGAACAACGCCTGGCGCTCCAGGTAGTAGTGGGGGTTGAGACCCTGGATGGCCAGCTTGTCCCTGGTCGCGGAGTAGATGACCACGACCCCGGTCAGTGCCAGCAGGGTGGCGGTCCCCATCAGGGCCACGTCGACGCGGGCGACGAGGTGACGGGTCCGATGCAGCGTCGGTTCAGAAGCGATGCTCACCACGGGAATCGCCACGAGCCTAGTGGCGCCCCGGCCCCGGACCGGGCGCGTCCACCACCGCACGCCACATGGCGTCGACCGGCGCGGCCAGGCCGGTCCACCGCTCGATCTGGAGGGCGGCCTGGTGGACGAGCATCCCCAGGCCGTCCAGTGCCTCCACGCCACGGGAGCGCAGCGCACCCAGCCACGGCGTGGGGGACGGGTGGTAGATGAGGTCGACGGCGAGCGCGCCATCCGGCACCAGCCCCGGCTCCAGAGGTAGGGCGTCGCCGGGCCGCATGCCGAGGGGGGTGGCGTTCACCACCAGGTCGGCGGTGGCCGCGTCGCCGGGAACCCCGACCCGCCCGTCAGCACCGGCCAGGGCCGCCGCCCGTGCCGCCGGTTCGGGCGACCGGTTCACCACCACCACCTCCGCCCCCTCGCCGGCCAGGGCGGCGACCACGGCGCGGGCGGCCCCGCCGGCACCGACCACCAGGCAGCGACGGCCGGCTGGGTCGAAGCCCGCCTGGCGGGCGAGCGCGGCCAGCAGGCCGGCACCGTCGGTGTTGTCGCCGCGGATGCCGCCCCCGTCGGGCCAGACGCAGTTCACCGCGCCGAGCAGCTCGGCGATGGGCGTGCGGGCCGACACCAGGCGGGCCGCCTCCGACTTGTGGGGCATCGTCACCGACAGCCCCCGGATGCCGAGGGCGGCCATCCCCGACAGCGCCGGCGCCAATGACCCGGCCGCCACCGGGAAGCCCACCGACACCCAGTCGATCCCGAGGGCGCGGAAGGCGGCGTTGTGCAGCCGGGGGGACAACGAGTGGGCGACGGGGTCCCCGATCACCCCGACCACCGCGGTGGCCGCGCTGGGGCCGGCGGTCATCCGAGCCCCCGCTGGCGGGCCAGGGCCTCGTTGGCCAGCTGCCCGGCGTAGGTGGAGGAGAACGCCTCGGTCCCGTCCCGCTGCACCACCACAAAGAACAGCCAGTTCCCCGCAGGTGGGTGCAGGGCCGCCTGGAGGGCCTGGGGTGACACCAGACCGATCGGCGTGGGGGTGAGGCCGGTGTTGAGGTACGTGTTGTAGGGCGTGGGCGTCTGCAGGTCGGCCGGGGTCACCGTTCCGCCGTCCTGGTGGAGTGCGTAGAGGACCGTCGAGTCCATCTGAAGTGGCATGCCCCTGGCCAGCCGGTTGTAGATCACCCGGGCGACCGGTCCCAGGTTCTTCTGGTAGACGCCCTCCTTCTGGACGATGGACCCGACGGTGACGACCTCGTACGGGCTCCGGCCGAGGGCGGCCGACCCCGGCACCAACCCGGCACCCGCCGCCATGGTGTCGAACCGGTCGACCATCCGGGTCAGGAGCTGCCGGTCCAGGGTGGCCTGGCCGACATGGGGCGGCGGGGGCATGATCCGGTACGTCCCCGTCCCGAGCAGCCCGTCCAGGTTGGTTGACCCGGCCGGCTGGTAGGGGGACCGGACGCTGCCGTCGGTGGCGACATGCTCGAACGTCGCTCCGTCGTAACCGGGGAGCTGACCCACCCGCTGGGCCACCTCGGCCACGGTGAACCCGGCCGGGAGGGCGAGGTCGAACACGTTCGGCCCGCCGGCGAGCACGGCGGTGGCCGTGCCGAAGCCTGCCCCCCGGTCCAGCGCGTAGCGCCCCGGCTGCACGTTGGGGGCCGAGTGGAACTGCAGCCAGATGCGGTAGGCGAAGGCATCGGAGATCACCCCGTGCGAAGCCAGCTGGGCGGCCACCGATCCGAGCGAGTCCCCCGGGTGGACGTCGATGACCACCGCCGGCCCCGGATGGGCGGCGGCACCTGCTTCCGACTCCACCCAGGCGAGCAGGCCGGCGAGGACCACGATGACCGCGGCCACCGCCACCACCAGCCAGCGCCGGGCGGCGCGGGGCAGGCCCCCCCGGCCCGGCCGTCCCCGACCCGGACCTCCCCGGCCCGGCCGGCTGCCGCCACCACTGCCGCCGCTGCCGCTACCGCCGTCATTGGCGGGCCCGTCCGGGTCGGCCACGAAGCCGTCGGTGGGGACCGTCGACCCTTCGGTGGGTCCTGCGGACGCACCGAGTCCCTTGGGGATGGGCGCGTGCTCGGGGGGCATGGCCCCGGTGGGCTCGACCTCGTCCACGACCATGGAACGCTAGTGCCCGCCAGCGGTGCCGGTGGAACGCCGGCCGTCCAGCCACGCTTCGAGCAGCACGGCGGCCGCCGCGCTGTCGACCAGGGCACGCCGTTCCCGGCTTCCCCGCCCGGCTGCAGCCAGCTCGCCAGCGGCGCTCACCGTGGTCAGGCGCTCGTCGAACAGCTCCACCGGTGGAGCGCCGTCCCCGGCCAGCGCAGCGAGGGCGTCAGCAAGCAGGGCCGCCTCGTCCGCCGCCGCCCGGGCCGCGGGACCTCGCGAGCCGTCGAGCGAGAGGGGCAGGCCCACGACCACGACGGTGGCCTCCGCCTCCACCACCAGCTCGGCCAGCAGCCGCCGGTCACGGACCGCATCACCCGTGCGGCGGAACGCCTCCCTGGCCAGGGCCACCGTGCGGGCCGAATCGGTCACGGCCACGCCGATCCGGCGGGTCCCCAGGTCGAGGGCGACCACCCGGCCGGCGGCCGGCGGGTTCATCCGGCGCCGAGGAGCCGGCGCGCTTCGTCCAGGGCGGCATCCACCCCGGCGGGGTCCTTCCCGCCGGCGACGGCCAGGGCGGGCGAACCTCCACCTCCGCCACCCAGGCGTGGCGCCACCGCCTTCACCACCGCGCCGGCGTCGAGCCCCGAGGACGTATCCACTGCCACCGCGATCGATGCCTTCACCCCGTCCGGCGATCCCCCGATGGCCACCGCCCGCAGGCCACGGGCGCGCAGCGCCCCCTGGGCCATCTCCCGGAGGGCATCGGGCGTACGGCCGTCGCGACGGGCCACCACCACGCCGCCGTCGGCCTGGCCGGCGAGCTCGGCCACCTCCGCCTGCAGCTGGCGGCCGCGGAGTGCCTCGAGCTCCTTCTCGGCCGTACGGGCCCGATCGTTGAGACGGTCCAGCGCGTCGAGCAGGTTGGACGGTTCGGTGCGCAAGCGGGCCGCCGCCTCGTCGAGGATGGCATCGCGCTCCTCCACCCGGGCCAGGGAGCCCGTCCCGGTCAGCGCTTCGATGCGCCGGGTGTTCGACCCGATCGACGTCTCGGTGACCACGGTGATGAGACCGATCTGCCCCAACGCGTCCACGTGCGTCCCACCGCACAGCTCGACCGAGTGCGGGCCGGCCCGGACCACCCGGACCACGTCGCCGTACTTGTCACCGAAGAAGGCCAGCGCACCCATCGCCTCGGCCTCCCGCTTGGACGTCTCCTCCGTCGTCACCGCGGTGTCGGTCAGCACGTCGCCGTTGGCCATGGAGACGACGGCCCGGAGCTCCTCGGGGGCGACGCCGCCGTGGTGCGAGAAGTCGAACCGGAGGCGGTCCGGCGCCACCAGCGATCCCTGCTGGCGCACATGGTCGCCGAGCACGGCACGCAGGGCACCGTGCAGCAGATGGGTGCCGGTGTGATTGCGGCGGAGCGCCTCGCGGCGTGTCCCGTCGATGGTGGCCAGCGCGTCCTGCCCGGCGAACACGTCGCCTTCGATCCGGGCCCGGTGGGCGCTCAGCCCGGCGACGGCCACCACCGTGTCGTAGACGAGGGCGGTCCCCGTCTCGGTGACGATGGTGCCGGTGTCGCCCATCTGGCCGCCGCTCTCCGCGTAGAAGGGGGTGCGGTCGAGGAAGATCTCCGCCTGGTCGGGCTGGTCGGGATCGGCGAGAACCGCCACCACCTGGGCCGGGACCGAGTACGAGGCCGGCTCACGCCCGACGAAGAGGGTGGTGCCGTTGGCATCGAGCACATCCCGGTAGGCCGACTCGCCGGCCGGCGCACGGGAGGCCTTGGCCCGGGCCCTGGCCTGGGTGCGCTGCTCCTCCATGGCCGCTTCGAAGCCGGCCAGGTCGACCTGGACCCCGGCCTCCTCGGCGATCTCCACCGTGAGCTCCACCGGGAAGCCGTAGGTGTCGTGCAGCCGGAAGGCGATGTCGCCCGGGACGGTCGTGGCGCCGCTGGCCAGCTGCTCCTCCAGGATGGCCGACCCGGTGGCCAGCGTGCGCAGGAAGCCCTCCTCCTCCCGGCTGACCACGTCGCGCACCAGACCATGGCTGGCGGCCAGCTCCGGGTAGGCGCCGCCGAGCACGTCCACCGCCGCATCGACCAGCGACCCCACCACCGGGCCGTTGACCCCCAGCTGCCGTGCACGGCGCACGGCCCGCCGGATGATCCGGCGGAGCACGTAGCCCCGGCCCTCGTTGGAGGGCAGCACGCCGTCGGCCGCCAGCATGGCCATGCCCCGACCGTGGTCGGCCATGATCCGCAGGCCGACGTCGACCTTCTCGTCACGGCCGTAGGTGGCACCGGTGAGCGACTGGGCCGCGTCGAGCATGGGGACGAACAGGTCGGTGGCGTAGATGGAGTCGACGCCCTGGAGGACGGGCAGGATCCGCTCCAGGCCGGCGCCGGTGTCGATGCTGGGACGGGGTAGGGGCTCCACCGTGCCGTCGGCCTTCTGGTTGTACTGCATGAACACCAGGTTCCAGATCTCGACGAACCGCTCGGCGCCACCGTGCCCGGGTCCGCCGGGGGGGCCGTAGGCCTCGCCCTTGTCGAAGTAGAGCTCCGAGCACGGGCCGTTCGGGCCGGTGGGACCCATGCGCCAGTAGTTGTCATCGCCGAGGGCCTGGATCCGCTCCCTCGGCACCCCGACTGCCTCGTGCCAGATGTCGGCCGCTTCCGAGTCGGTCTCGTGGACGGTGATCCAGATCCGGTCGCCGTCGATGCCGAGCACCTCGGTGACGAGCTCCCAGGCGAAGGGGATCGCCTCGGCCTTGAAGTAGTCGCCGAAGCTGAAGTTCCCGAGCATCTCGAAGAAGGTGCAGTGCCGGTGGGTCGTGCCCACGATGTCGATGTCCACCGTCCGGAAGCACTTCTGGACGGACGTGGCCCGGGGCCAGGGCGCCGGCTCGTCGCCCAGGAAGAACGGCTTGAAGGGCACCATGCCGGCGATGGTGAAGAGCACCGTCGGGTCGTGGGGGATGAGGCTGGCCGACGGCACCGGATGGTGGCCCCGTTCGGCGAAGAAGCGGGTGAACGCGCTCCGGAGCCCGTCCGCGTCCATTGCGGGGGCCTGGGCGCGGGGCGTCGGCGTCGTCACGACGGGAGAGCCTACCCGGCGGCCCGGCCTACCTGGCCAGGCGCGACGGCCGACGGCGACGGCCTTGGCCGCGTGCCGTCCGGGTCGATGCGGACCCGCCACCGGCCCGGTCAGCCCGGCCACCGATCCGCTCGGCCGGTCCCGCGTCGCCGGGGAGCTCGACCACGGGGACGTCGGCGGCAGGGAGGGCGCCCCGTGCGGCCAGGTCGGCCCACAGCTCCTCCTCCCGGCGGCGCATCTCGTCACGTCCCGAGGCCACTGCGTCGCGGACACGTCCGGAGGCGGCCTCGGCCGCCTTGCGGGTGGCCCGACCGGCCCCGAGGGCCGCCTTGCGGGTGGCCCGGCCAGCCTCGGCAGCCAGCGACTCCGGCTGCATGCGTGCCGCCGCCTGCTCGACGGCGCGGCGGACCTTGCGCTCGGCCCACAACGTGGAGCCGGCGCCCATGGCGACACCTGCCGCCAGCCAGACCGTGCGGCGAGCCACCGCTCAGCGCTCCCCCGGCCCGGTACGGAGCCGCCGCAACCCGCCCGCTGCGCCGGCCCGCACTGCCAACACCTTCACCACCGGATTGGCGAAGGCACGGTAGGCCAGGCGCGACGCGGAGTCGACCGTGTGGGTCACCGCCTCGGTCGACTCCAGCACGGCCCCCACCCGATCCAGCTCGCTGGCCGCGCTGCCTGCGGCACGGTGGGCCTCGGCTACGAGTGGGACGGTCCGGTTGGCCAGGTCGTCGGCCACCGCGGCCAACCGCGTCACCTGGCGCCGGAGGGACCGGACGGAGACGACCAGCCCGGCCACGGCCACAAGGCAGGCGCCACTGGCCACGAGGACGACGACGTCACCGGCCGACATGGTGGCCGAGTGTACCGGGTGCGACGAGCCCCGGGCCGGTGACCGCCTACACCCCCGACATGCCGACGATGGGCTTGTTGAGGGTGAGCGCCCCGGTGGAGCCCTTGAAGACGGCGTCCCCGAAGGCGAAGATCCCCCCATCGGAGGCGACCAGCCAGTACCCCTTGCCGTCGGGGGTGGCGGCCATGCCGACGATGGGCTTGTTGAGGGTGAGCGCCCCAGTGGAGCCGTGGAAGCCGGCGTCGCCGAAGGCGAAGATCCCCCCATCGGAGGCGACCAGCCAGTACCCCTTGCCGTCGGGGGTGGCGGCCATGCCGACGATGGGCTTGTTGAGGGTGAGCGCCCCAGTGGAGCCGTAGAAGCCGGCGTCCCCGAAGGAGAAGATCCCACCGTCGGTCGCCACCAGCCAGTACCCCTTGCCGTCCGGGGTGGCGGCCATGCCGACGATGGGCTTGTTCAGGGTCAATGCCCCGGTGGAGCCGTGGAAGCCGGCGCTGCCGAAGGCGAAGATGCCACCGTCGGAAGCCACCATCCAGTACCCCGGTGGCGGCAGTACGAACGTGTACACCGACGCCGGCGACACGACCGATGTCCCGCCGGGACTGGTCACCACCACGTCGACCGGTCCGGTCGAGGACGAGGCCGGTGCGACGAAGGTCACCGACGTCGACGTGGCCGAGACGATGGACGCGGCCACGCCCCCGACGGAGACGGCCGTCACCGACCCCATGCCCGTTCCGGTGGCCACCACCGTCGTCCCCCCGGTGACCGGACCGCTCGCCGGGCTGAGCGACGTCACCGCCGGCACCGGATCGTAGGTGTACCTGTCGCCGGGCACGTTCCCGCTGGTGCCGCTGGGATCGGTCACGGTCACGTCCACCGTCCCCGCCGCCTGCGACGGTGCCGTGGCGGAGATGGCGGTGGCGCTGACGACGGAGAACGACGTCGCCGCCACCGAACCGAAGTGGACGGCGGTCACACCGCTGAACCCGGCACCGGTGATGGTGACCGAGGTTCCGCCCGCCACCGGACCCGCGGTGGGCGACATCGAGATCACCGCCGGCAGGTAGGTGTAGTGGTCGCCCGCAGTGGTGGCCGACGTGCCCCCGGGGCTGGTCACCACCACGTCGACGGTCCCGGTGGTCGACCGGGCCGGTGCCACGAAGGTGACCGACGTCGACGTGGTCGAGAGCACGGTGCCCGCCACGCCCCCGACGGAGACGGACGTCACCGGCCCCATGCCCGTTCCGGTGGCCACCACCGTCGTCCCCCCGGTGACCGGACCGCTCGCCGGGCTCACCGACGTCACCGCCGGCACCGGATCGTAGGTGTACCTGTCGCCGGCCACGATCGGGCTGGTGGCGCTGGGATCGGTCACGGTCACGTCCACCGTTCCCGCCGCCTGCGACGGCGCGGTGGCGGTGATGGTGGTGGCGCTGACGACGCTGAACGACGTCGCCGCCACCGAACCGAAGTCGACGGCGGTCACACCGCTGAAGCCGGCCCCGGTGATGGTGACCGAGGTTCCGCCCGCCACCGGACCCGCGGTGGGCGACATCGAGATCACCGCCGGCAGGTAGGTGTAGTGGTCGCCCGCAGTGGTGGCCGACGTGCCCCCGGGGCTGGTCACCACCACGTCGACGGTCCCGGTGGTCGACCGGGCCGGTGCCACGAAGGTGACCGACGTCGACGTGGTCGAGAGCACGGTGCCCGCCACGCCCCCGACGGAGACGGACGTCACCGGCCCCATGCCCGTTCCGGTGGCCACCACCGTCGTCCCCCCGGTGACCGGACCGCTCGCCGGGCTCACCGACGTCACCGCCGGCACCGGATCGTAGGTGTACCTGTCGCCGGCCACGATCGGGCTGGTGGCGCTGGGATCGGTCACGGTCACGTCCACCGTTCCCGCCGCCTGCGACGGCGCGGTGGCGGTGATGGTGGTGGCGCTGACGACGCTGAACGACGTCGCCGCCACCGAACCGAAGTCGACGGCGGTCACACCGCTGAAGCCGGCCCCGGTGATGGTGACCGACGTGCCACCGGCCACGGGCCCCGCCCTCGGCGACACCGCCGTCACCACTGGGCCGGGGAGGTAGGTGAAGATGTCAGCGGGCACCGAGGCGCTGGTGCCACCAGGACCGGTCACACGCACGGGCACCGTCCCGGCAGCGGCCGCCGCCGGCACCGTCACCGTGATCGACGTCGACGTGACGCCGGTGATGGTCGCCGCGGTGGTGCCGAAGCGCACGGCCGTGGCTCCGGTGAAGCCGGTCCCGGCGATCGTCACCGTGTACCCACCGGCCATGGTGCCACTCGCCGGGCTGAGCCCGGTCACCACCGGGCACGGCGTCGTCAGCTCGGCCACGATGGCACCCCCGACCGGTGAGCCCCACCCCGATGCCAGGTCATAGTTGGGTGTCGCCGGGAAGTCACCCCCGTTGACTCCCAGCATGTCGTTGTTCCCGGTGGTGATGTCGTTGGTGGCGCACCCCTCGCCGGCGGTCACCACCCGGTTCCACGGGCCCGTGCCAGAGGTGGCGCCGACGGCCTGGTCGGCCACCGCGGCCAGGGCCGCCCACAGCGGGGCAGCCGCGCTGGTACCCCCGATCGAGGTCCAGCTGCCCTTGTAGAAGATGACGTAGCCGTTGTACGGATCGGCCGAGGCGGTGACGTCGGGCACCTCGCGACACCCGCTGGTGCCCGTGCCGCTGCTCACCGGGCAGGACGACGAGGACGTGTACGGGTTCTGCACGCCGGGGCCCTGCTGCCACGACGGCATGGTGAAGACGGTGGACACCCCGCCACCGCCCGCACCTCCGGTGCTCCCCCGGTTCCACACCGTCTCGGCCGGCGGGAAGGTGGCCGACGTCAGGTCGGTCCCCCCCACCCCGGTCACGTCTGGCTGGGCGGCCGGGTCGTCGACGGCCAGAGACTGGTCGGTGTTGCTCGGTGGGTAGTAGCAGTCCTCGGACCCGGAGTCGCCGGCGGCGGCGAACACCGACTGCCCCTGGGTAACCGCCACCTGGAACAGGGTCGCCTCCGCGCTCATGTAGGAGTCCGCATTCGAAGCGGACCCGTAGTCCGCCTCGCACTGCCCCCAGCTGGTGGTGATCACCTGCGGGAGGACCGAGGGGACCGAGGCGCAGGGTCCCGGCGGAGAATTGGGAGGAGGCGGAGGGGGAGGGCTGATCATGCACGTGTAGACGTCGTAGGGGCCGGTCGAGTTGTTGGGTCCGGTGTAGACAGTGAGGGCAGCACCGGGGGCCAGGCCGGCCACGTCCTCGATGTCGAGGGCCGCCTCACCCTGGCCGGCCCCGGTACCGGCGCCGCCGTCCACCGTCACGTTGGTGACGGGGTTCGTGAGGCCGTAGCACGAGAAGTAGCTCTGGATGTCGCTCGACAGGTAGGGCTCCAGCTCGTAGATGCCCACGGTGATCCCCGCCCCCGTCCACCCCTTCCCGTACAGGCCGGAGAACCCGTAGGCACCGGCCAGCTGGTTGGCGGTGTAGGCGGAATACGACGTCGCCGTCGAGGCCGCTGCGCTGCACGGAGCGGGTCCGGACGTCTGCGGGGTTGCCGTGCGGGGTGCGGTCGTCGACGCGGCTGCAACGCCTGGAGACGCGGTGGCCGGTCGGACACCCGGTGCCCGGGCCAGCATGGAGTGGGGGCGCACCAGGTCGTTGAGTCCGATCACCGCCGAGACGGCCCCGCCCAAGGTCGCCGGCACCCGGGGTGCCGTCGTCGTCATGTGGGCGTGGCGGCCGGACGGCATGGTGACCCCGACCAAGTGGCTGGCCAGCGCGCCGTCGAGCTGGCCGGCGGTGGCCGTGACCGGGATGGCCAGGCCGTTCGAGGTAGTGGGGCCGGGGTGGAGCCCGGCCGCGGCCAACCAGGAGCGCACCGCACTGATGGTCGACGGCGTGGGCCCGAACGTCGAGGCGAACTGGCCGCGTGCCAGGTAGTGGCGGTACAGCGGGTTGCCCGGTGTCGACACGTCGTGGACGAACGTTGCCAGGGCGGCCGGGTCACGGGGCTGGAGGGTCACGTCGACCGACAGCGTCGTCGACGGGGCGAGGTCGCCGGTCGCCTTGGCTCCCATCGGCAGGCGGGGAACGCTGCCGGGGATGGGCACCGTCGCCGGCGCCGCACTCGCCACCGGTACTGCTGCTGGCAGGATCGCCCCCACCATGCCGGCCAGGACGGTCACCGCCACGCCCATGGCGCCGACTCGACGTGACCTACCGGCGCGACAAGACGCACCGGCGCGTTCCATCGCACCGGCGCGGGCCGCCTGCCCTACAGCCCTCGTCATCAACCCACTATGCCTCACTGCTGCTCCTGGCGTCCCTCGTGGTCGTCATGCACCGCCCCGGCGCCGGTCGCCCGCCACGCGGCCAGTCGTTCGGCCACGACCGCCTCGTGGCCACGGTCGCTCGGCTCGTAGTACACGGCCCCGTCCAGCTCCGCCGGCCGGTACTGCTGGTCGGTGAAGGCACCGGGCTCGTCGTGGGGGTAGACGTACCCCTCGCCGTGGCCCAGCCGGACCGCGCCCCGGTAGTGGGCATCGCGCAGGTGGGCGGGTACGTCTCCCCGGGGACCGGTGCGGGCATCGGCCTGGGCTCGACCGAGGGCGACGGTCACCCGGTTCGACTTGGGTGCGCAGGCCAGGTGCACCACCGCCTGAGCCAGGTTCAGCTGGGCCTCGGGCAGGCCGACGAACTCGACCGCACGGGCGGCGGCGTCCGCCACCACCAGGGCCAGGGGGTCCGCCTCCCCCACGTCCTCGCTGGCCAGGATGACGAGACGGCGGGCGATGAAGCGGGCGTCCTCGCCACCCTCCAGCATGCGGGCCAGCCAGTAGAGGCCGGCGTCGGGGTCCGAGCCCCGGATCGACTTGATGAACGCGCTCACCTGGTCGTAGTGGGCGTCCTCGCCGTAGTGGGTCAGGCGGGCGTGACGGGCCCGCTCCACGTCCCCCAGCGTCACCCGGGGCGCTCCTCCGTCACCATCGCCCTCGGCCTCCTGGCGGGTCCGGGCCAGGGCAACGGCCACCTCCAGGGTGGTGAGGGCGGCACGGGCGTCCCCGTCGGCCACCGCCGCCAGCGCGGAGATGGCGTCAGGGTCGGCCGTGGCCTCCTCGGCCGCCAGCCCCCTGCCGATGACCGCTTCCAGCTCGTCGGACGACAGCGGCTCGAGCCGCCACAGGGTCGAGCGCGACAGCAGCGGGGCGTTCACCTCGAAGTAGGGGTTCTCCGTCGTCGCCCCAATGAGGACGATGAGCCCCTCCTCGACCGCAGGGAGCAGCGCATCCTGCTGGGCCCGGTTGAAGCGGTGGACCTCGTCGAGGAAGAGGATGGTGCCCTGGCCCCGTTCGCCGAGCCGTCGGCGGGCGTCGTCGATGACGATCCGGACGTCCTTCACGCCGGCGGTGACGGCTGACAGGGGCACGAACGCCTTGGAAGTGGCAGCGGCCACCACCGAGGCCAGTGTCGTCTTGCCGGTGCCGGGCGGCCCCCACAGGATGGCCGACGTGAGGCGGTCGGTCTCGATGAGCGCCCGGAGCGGCGCACCGGGCCCCACCAGATGTGCCTGGCCCACAATCTCGTCCAGCGAGCGGGGCCGCAGCCGAGCGGCCAGCGGTGCCCGTGCGGCCAGCCGCTCTGCCGCCGCCTGGCCGAAGAGATCGTCAGCCACCGCGTCAGCTCGGAGGTGGCAACGCCCGGAGGCCGAGCGTGGTGAGGGTGCCCGGGGCCAGGGGACGTGGGGCGCCAGTCATGGGATCGGCACCGGACTGCGTCTTCGGGAAGGCGATGACCTCCCGGATGTTCTCCTCCCCGGCCAGAATGGCCACCAGCCGGTCGACGCCCACCGCGAAGCCGGCGTGGGGTGGGGCGCCGGCCCGGAAGGCCCCGGTCAGGAACCCGAACCGGGCCTCCGCCTCTTCGTCGGAGATCCCGAGAGCCCGGAACACCCGGCCCTGGATGTCGGCCCGGTGGATCCGGACGCTGCCCGAGCCCAGCTCCCACCCATTCAGCACCAGGTCGTAGGCCTGGGAGCGGACGGCGAGCGGGTCGGACTCGAGCAGGTCCAGGTCGTCGGGGTGGGGCATGGTGAACGGGTGGTGGGCGGCCTGGGGACGGCCCTCGTCGTCCATGCCGTCGAACAGTGGGAAGTCGACCACCCACACATACCGGAACGCCCCCTCGCCGACGGGCCGGCCACCGATCTCCACCCGGAGGGCCCCGAGCACGGTACAGGCGGTGCGGTGCTCGTCCGCCACCACCAGGACGAGGTCACCGGCGGCGGCATCTGTGGCCGACACCAGCCCGGACCGCTCCCCGTCGGAGAGGAACCGGTCGAGCGGGGAGTCAAGGGTGCCCCCCTCCCCCACCCGGAACCACGCCAGGCCCTTGGCGCCGAGGGCCTTGGCCCGGTCCGTCCAGGCATCCAGCCGGCTGCGTGACGTCGATGCACCACCCTCGACCACCAGCGCCTTCACCGTCGGTGCGGCGAACGCCTTGACCTCGGTGCCGGCGAACACCTCCGACAGGTCACGGAGCTCCATGCCGAAGCGCAGGTCGGGCTTGTCCGTGCCGAAGCGGTCGAGCGCCTCCGCCCACGTCATGCGCTCCACCGGCGGGACCGGCTCCCCCGTCACCGCCTCGACGGCACGGGTGACGGCAGCTGACACGGCGGCCAGGACGTCGTCCTGGCCCACGAACGACGCCTCCAGGTCGAGCTGGGTGAACTCGAACTGGCGGTCGGCCCGGAGGTCCTCGTCGCGCAGGCAGCGGGCGACCTGGTAGTAGCGGTCCATCCCCGCCACCATGAGGAGCTGCTTGGCCAGCTGCGGGCTCTGGGGCAGCACGTAGAACGATCCGTGGTGCAGCCGGCTCGGCACGGCGAACTCACGGGCCCCCTCTGGCGTGGGCGCCCACAGGAGGGGGGTCTCCACCTCACAGAAGCCCTGGGCGTCCATCGACGCCCGCAGGGCGCCCAGGACCGTCGCCCGCAAGCGCAGGTTGCGCTGCATGCGCGGGCGGCGCAGGTCCACGTAGCGGTAGCGGAGGCGCACGGCCTCGTCGGCGTCAACCCGGTCGTCGACGGCGAACGGGGGCGGCTCGGCCACCGAGAGCACCTCGACCTCGCAGTCGCCCAGCTCCACCTCGCCGGTGGCCAGGTCGGGATTGGTCGTGCCCACCGGCCGGTGGCGCACGGTCCCCGACACCGCCACCACGTACTCACTGCGCACGTCGACGGTGCCGGGGACGACGCACTGGACGATCCCGGTGTGGTCGCGGAGGTCGACGAAGGCGAGGTGCTCGCCGTGCTCCCGGCGCTTGGCCACCCAGCCACACACCCGTACCCGGCTCCCCACGTGGGACGCGTCGAGCCGGCCGCACAGGTGGGTCCGCATGGTCGTCGCCTGGCCTACGCCGGTGGCGGGGTCACTCACGTCAGTCGCTCCTCGTCCGTGTCGCCGGCGCCGTGCGCCGTGGTGTCCATCGCAGCGAGCACGGTGGCCACGTCGTGGCGGGCGACCTGGCGCTGCGCGCCGTCCCCCCGCAGCGGCCGGACCGTCACCGTTCCCGCAGCCAGCTCATCCGGGCCGACGATCAGCGCCACCGCCGCGCCGGAGCGGTCGGCCGCTTTCAACTGTGCCTTCATCGAGCGCCCGTCGAAGGCCCGCTCGACCCGGAACCCGTCCCGGCGGAGCCCGATCGACAGGTCCCGGGCGGCGGCTCCGCCGGTGACGTCGACCACGAAGGCATGGGGGCGGGGCGGGTCCACGGGGAACACGCCTTCCGCGTCGCAGGCGAGGAGCAGGCGCTCCACGCCGATGCCGAACCCGATGCCGGGGGTCGGCGGGCCGCCCAGCATCTCGACCAGCCCGTCGTAGCGCCCGCCGCCGCCGATCCCGTTCTGGGCCGCATCGAGGTGCTCGGCCGAGAACTCGAACGTGGTGCGGGTGTAGTAGTCGAAGCCCCGCACCAGGCGGTGGTCGAGGCGGAAGGGGACGCCGGACGCTTCCAGTCCCTCGGTGACTCGGGCGAAGTGGGAGGTGCACGCCTCGCACAGGTGGTCGAGGAACCGGGGGGCGTCGACGGTGGCGGCCACGCAGGCGGGCTTCTTGCAGTCGAGGACGCGCAGCGGGTTGGACTTCCAGCGCTCGGTGTGCTCGGGGCACAGCGCGTCCTGGCGGGCGGCCAGGTGCTCCGACATGAGCGCCGAGTACCCGGGCCGGCAGGTGGCGTCCCCCATGGAGTTGAGCTTGGCGTCGAACCCCGACAGCCCGAGCGACCGGAAGAAGCCGTCGGCCAGGGTGATCACCTCGACGTCGAGATCGGCGTCGCCGGTGCCGAGGGCCTCCACGCCGAGCTGGTGGTGCTGGCGGTAGCGACCGGCCTGGGGCCGCTCGTAGCGGAAGGCGGGGGTCGCGTACCACGCCTTCCACGGCACAGGCGGGCGGTGCTGGACGAAGGCGCGCACCACCGGTGCCGTCCCCTCGGGCCGCAGGGCCAGGCGCCGGCCGCCCCGGTCCTCGAACTCGTACATCTCCTTGCCCACCACGTCGCTGCCCTCGCCGATCCCACGGCGGAAGACGCGGACGTCCTCGAACAGCGGGGTGACGGCGAGGCCGAACCCCGCCGCCCCCGCCCGGGCCGCGAAGGCGGCGACCAGCGCCTCCCACCGGGTCGAGTCCGGCCACAGGACGTCGTGGGTGCCGGTGGGGGCGCGCGCGGCGACGGTCTCGTCGGTCACGGTGGGCTCAGTCCTTCCGACCGGGGAGGATCCGATAGGCGTCGTAGACGGCATCGAGGAGTCGGATGGATGACAGCACCGACTCCAGGTGGGTCGGGTCGGCTAGCTCGACGTCGAAGCGCATGCGGCTGATGCGGTCGGCGTCGGTCTGGGTGTTGGCGCCGACGATGTTCAGGTGGTGCTCGGAGAGAACCTTGGTGACGTCGGCGAGGAGCCGGGAACGGTCGATGGCCACCACCTCGATGGTGGCGATGAACACGCCCGACGCCCGGTGGTCCCACTCCACCTCGATCAGGCGCTCGCGGGACCTGCTGGCCAGAGAGGCCGCGTTGGAGCAGTCGGCACGGTGCACCGACACGCCCCGGCCCCGGGTGACGAAGCCGACGATCTCGTCGCCCGGCACCGGTGTGCAGCAGCGCGACAGCCGGACCATCAGGTCGTCGAGCCCTTCGACGTACACGCCCACAGACGACGCCCGGCCCGGCCGCGGCGTGAGGCTGGGGGTGCGGGCGGTGACCGGCAGCTGGTCCTCGTAGGTGCCGCCCCGCAGCTCGCGGAGCAGGCGCTGGACGACGGCACGGGCGGACACCCGGCTCTCGCCGATGGCGGTGTGCAGCGCGTCCAGGTCGGCGTGGTGCATGGTGATGGCCAGCTCGGCCAGGGTGCCGTCGGCGGCCAGCTTCTGGACCGGGAGGCCCTCGCGGCGCAGCTCCCGGGTGAGCTCGTCCCTCCCCACCTCGCGCGCGTCCTCGCGGCGCTCCCGGGAGAACCACTGGCGGATCTTGGAACGGGCCCGCGTCGACGCAACCATGTCGAGCCAGTCCCGTGACGGACCGGCCGTCGGGGCCTTCGACGTGAAGATCTCCACCGTCTCGGCCGAGTGGAGGTGCGTGTCAAGGGGGACGAGGCGGCCGTTCACCTTGGCGCCGATGCACCGGTGCCCCACCTCGGTGTGGATGGCGTAGGCGAAGTCGACCGGGGTGGAGTTGGCCGGCAGGGCGATGACCTTGCCCTTCGGGGTGAACACGTAGACCTCGTCGTGCTCGAGGTCCAGCTTGAGCGCCTCGAGGAACTCGATGGGGTCGGTCGTCTCGTTCTGGAAGTCGACGATCCGCTGCATCCACTCGATCTCGGCCGTGGTCGAGGAGGTCCCCCGGCCACCGCGGGCCCGGGCAAGCTCGCCCAGCTCGCTCTCCGCCTGTTCGATCTCGCGACCCCGGGGCGGGCCGCCCCGCAGGCGGCGCATGCGGCGCTTCGACGGCCCCGGGGCCGGCGAGCCGTCGCGGCGGGTGCCGCTCTCCTTGTACTCCCAGTGGGCGGCGATCCCGTACTCGGCACGGCGGTGCATCTCACGGGTGCGGACCTGCACCTCGATGGGCTTGCCGTCGAGACCGATCACCGTCGTGTGCAGCGACTGGTAGAGGTTGAACTTGGGCGAGTTGATGTAGTCCTTGAAGCGCCCCTGCACGGGGGGCCAGATGGCGTGGATCGACCCGAGGGCGGCCCAGCAGTCCCGCTCGGCGTCGACGATGACACGGATGCCGACCAGGTCGTAGAGGTCGTCGAACTCCTTGCCCCGCACCACCATCTTCTCGTAGATGCTCCACAGGTGCTTCGGCCGCCCGGTCACCTCCGCGGCGATCCCCGACGAGGCCAGGCGCTCCCGGACGGCCACCATCACCCGGGCCAGGTACTCGTCGCGCAACGGGGCCCGGGAGGCCACCATCTGCTCGATCTCCGTGTACCGCTTGGGGTGGAGGGTGGCGAAGGAGAGGTCCTCGAGCTGCCAGCGGACTTCCTGGATCCCCAGCCGGTGGGCGAGGGGCGCATAGATGTCCATCGTCTCCTGGGCGGTGCGGCGCTGCTTCCACTCGGGCATCACCGAGAGGGTCCGCATGTTGTGGAGCCGGTCGGCAAGCTTGATGATCAGCACCCGCCAGTCGGCGGCCATGGCCACGAGCATCTTGCGGACGGTGGCGGCCTGTTGCGCCTCCTTCGAATCGAATTGGAGTCGGTCGATCTTGGTGACGCCGTCGACGATCAGGGCCACCGACGGTCCGAACTCCCGCTCGATCCACTCCGAGGTGAGGCCGGTGTCCTCCACCGCGTCGTGCAGGAGCGCGGCCACCACCGTCTGGATGTCGAGCCCCAATTCGGCCACGATCTGGGCCACGGCCACCGGGTGGGTCACGTACGGCTCGCCCGACCGGCGCCGCTGGCCGGCGTGGGCGTCGGCGGCGGCCGCCGCGGCCCGCTGGATGAGCGAGACGTCCTCCCCCGGATGGCGCCGCGTGAAGGCCTCGAGCACGGGCGCGAGCATGGCGGCCAGCTCCTCGGCTGGCAGCGCGTCCTCGGGGTGCGCCACCTGCTGCCCCTGGTCCCCGGCGGGGGCTGGTGCGGCCAGTGCCATCCCTACACGGTACCTGCCGGGAGCATGCGGCCGGAGCGACCGGTGCCCCGGACGGGAGCGGTCCGGCGGGCCGGGTCGGGACGGCGGTGGCGGGCCCCGGGCGGCCCGCCGGCGATCACCGCTTGCGGCCCTTGCCGCCCTTGGACTTCGACTTGGGCGTGTTCTTGCGGGGCCGGGGGGCGGGGCGGTTCGCCGCGGTCGGGCGGGACCCGGTGCCCGAGCGCTGTGGGGCGTCAGACACGGCCGTGGCCGTGGAGCCGCCTCCCCCCTGTGTGCTCTTCGCTCCCTTCGCTCCCTTCGCCCCCTGTGCCGCACCCGGCCGGATGGCGCCGCGTGCGGAGGCGGTGGCAGCCCGTGAAGCCGAGCGGGGGCCGCCGGCCATGGCCGCGGCGGCGGCCGGGGTGAGGATGCCCAGGCGGTCACCCCTCGTCTCGAGGCGCTGGCGGATCGTGGAGTAGCGCGGCTCGCGCTCCTTCATCAGAGCCAGCAGCGGCGAGGCGATGAAGATCGACGAGTAAGCCCCGCTGGTGAGGCCGATCACCAGGGCCAGGCCGAAGTTCTCGAGCGTCGTCGCCCCGAGGACGTACGAGCCGATCACCAGCACGGACAGCACGGGGATGACAGCCACCAAGGACGTGTTGATCGAGCGGGCCAGCGTCTGGTTCATCGACAGGTTGACCACGTCCGAATAGGTGATCCGCCCGGACGCACCCAGGCCCTTCGTGTTCTCGCCGATCCGGTCGAAAACGACGACGGTGTCGTAGAGGGAGTAGCCGAGCACGGTGAGGACGGCGATGACGGTGTCCGGCGTGACCTGGAACCCGGTGAGCGAGTAGATCCCCACTGTCACCAGGATGTCGTGGATCACCGCCACCAGGGCGGCCACGGCCATCTTGAACTCGAACCGGATGGAGATGTACAGCACCACGGCGATGAAGAAGACGATGAGGGCCTCGACCGCCTTTGAGGTCACCTGGCCGCCCCACGTCGGCCCGACGTCGCTGAAGGAGATCTTGGACCCCGCTTCGGCGACGGGGATGCCGGCCGCCTTGGCCAGCGCGTCGTTCACCTGCTGCTCGACCGCTGTGCGCTTGGCCTGCGACAGGCTGTTGAGGTCGGCCTGGACCTCGATCTGGCGGACGTGGGTCAACTGATTGGTGAGCTGGACGACCGTCGGCTGGCTCACGCCGGCCGACTTCACCGCGGAGGTGGCCTGGGCCACCGTCAACGTCTGGGTCGTGACCGTCCAGGACTGGCCGCCCTTGAAGTCGATGCCCAGGTTGAGGCCCCGGATGCCGAGGGACAGGATCCCGGCCACGATGATGACGGCCGAGATCCCGAACCACCGCCGGCGATTGGCGATGAAGTCGAAGGACGTCTGGCCCCGGTAGAGGCGGCGGAATGCACCCGGCTCGTCCCGACGCCGATCGCCGGCGGTCGGCCCGTCGCTCCCCGGCTCCTCGTCGGCGACCGCAGGCTCCTCCACCTCGTTCTCCTCCGGCACCTCGTCCTCCGCCTCGGGCTCCATGTCGAGCTCGTCGTCGCGGGTGGTGTCGTCACTCATCGGGCCCCCTCAGCCTCGAGTCCCAGACCCCGGGCCACACCCAGGCGCCGTGCCTCGGTGGCACCGCCGTGGCGCCCGAGCAGCACCACGAACGGGCGGGTGAAGAAGTAGGTGACGATCACGTCGAGCAGCGTCGAGATCCCGAGGAACAGTGCGAAGCCCCGCACCGGGCCGATGGAGATGAAGTAGAGGATGGCCGCGCCGAGGAACGACACCGCGTCGGCGGCCAACACGGTGCGGAAGGCGCTGGCGAAGCCCCGGTCCACGCTGGTGCGCACGGTCCGGCCCGCCCTCGTCTCGTCTTTCAATCGTTCGAAGTAGACGATGTAGGAGTCGACGGTGATACCGATCGACACGATGATGCCGATGATGCCGGCCAGGTCGAGGGTCGTGCCGCTGCTCTGGCCGAGCAGGGCGATGATCGACCACAGGAGGGCGCCGGTGAGGACGAGGCCCGAGATCACCACCATTCCCAGCAGGCGGTAGTAGAGGAGCATGTAGAGCATCACGACCAGGAGGCCGGCGATGCCGGCGATCATGCCGGCCTGCAGCGACGCCTTGCCCAGGGTGGGGGACACGGTCTGGACGGTGATCCGCTGCAGGGCGACGGGCAATGCGCCGTAGGTGAGCTGGTTGGCCAGCTGGGTGGCCTGGGCATGGGTGAACCCGCCGCTGATGAGCACCGTGCCCCCGAACGAGCTGAAGCTGGCCTGCTTGGGAAGGGTGAGGGGCATCGAGATGATCTGGGCGTCGAGGTCGAAGGCGATGTAGGCGTGGAACTGCTGCGTGGCAAGCGTGTCCCACTTGGTCGCCCCGGCCGAGGTCAGGTTGAGCTGAACGCCCCAATTGCCCAGGGTGTCGACCTGGGCCGACGCCGAGTGCACGTCGGTGCCCGACAGCTGGGCGGGCCCGAGGAGGACCCGCCCGGTCAGGCCCGAGCCGGACGAGCCCGGCAGCAGCACGGTGGCCGACTTCTGGTCGGCACCCGAGGGCGTCGACGCGTACTGGGCCAGGGCGCTGTCAGCGGGGATGTTGCCCGTCGGCGATCCCGACGACGTGTTGACGGCCAGTGCCGTCGAGGTCAGCTGGGTGCCGGTCGAGCACGCCGGGTACGGCGCCGGCTTGAGGGTGGTGCCCTTGGCTGCCTTGGGCGCGGGAGCGAAGCACAGCGCGGGGCGGATGAAGAGCTGGGCGGTGTTGCCCAGGCCGTTCAGGATCTTCTGGGGGTTCTTCTCCCCGGGGATGGACACCGAGATCTCGTTGCCGCCCTGGGTGGCCACCGTCGCACCGCTGGCACCGTTCCCCGTCACCCGGTCGTTCAGGATCTGGGCCGCCGTCGACAGGTCGGTGCCCGAGACCGGCTTCACCGTCTTGTAGACCACCGACAGGCCGCCGTCGAGATCGAGACCGAGCTTGGGCGACCAACCTGCGGCCAGGGTCGACCCCAGCCACACCACGGCGATGACCACCATGGCGATCAGGCTGATCCACAGCCCGCGCTTGCCCTTCTTCACCGGCACTCCCCCATGTCCGCGTTCCTAGGCCTGCTTCGATCCGCCATCGTCGCCATCCCCCGACGACCCGCCGTGCTCGCCGCCGTCACCGTCTCCGTCAGGCGCCGGGGGGACCTCACCGGCGGCGCTGTCCGGCTCCTCATCCGCTCCCCCGTCTGTCTCCATCTCGCCCTCGGGCTCCATGTCGGGCTCGGGCTCGGGCTCCTCGATCCGCCGCACGATGTACTGGCGCAGCACGGTGAACGAGGCACCGACGCTCGTCTCCAGGGTGATGCGGTCGCCCTGGTCGTCGATGACCCGCCCGACGATGCCGCCGGCGGTCAGGACCTCGTCCCCCACTGAGAACTGTCGCTGCTCCTCGCGCTGGCGCTTCATCGCCTGGCTGCGGGGACGCATGAACAGGAAGTACGCGGCCGCGAACAGGGCGATGAGGATGAGGAAGGAGTAGTTGCTCGACGACGAGGTCTTCGACGACGACGTCGCTGCGAACGGCGCCACGAGAGCGATGAACGGGGTCACGAGGGCACGGCGGGGGTCAGGGTGATCACAGGGGGACGACTGTAGCCGAGCCGCCCTTCCCCGAAGGGACAACCCCGCGGGGCGGACATGACATCCCCACGAGGGGGAGCACCGACCTGCCTGCTCACCGGCCCCAGGCTGCTGCCACCTCGGCGCGGACGTCGGCCAGCCGGCCCTCGCCGATGGCATTTCGCACACGGGCCACCAGGCCCAGGACGAAGGCCAGGTTGTGCACCGAGAGGAGGCGCCACGCCGTTGGCTCCCCCACCAGCAGCAGGTGGCGCAGGTAGCCCCGCGACCAGCGGTGGCAGGTGGGACAGGTGCACCCCTCCTCGAGCGGCCGGTCGTCCCGGGCGTGGGCCGCGTTCCGGAGCGACAGCCGCCCTGACCGTGTCCACACCTGGCCGTGGCGGGCGCCCCGGGTGGGGGCCACGCAGTCGAACAGGTCGACCCCCCGGGCCACCGCCTCCACCAGGCCGATCGGGTCCCCCACCCCCATCAGGTAGCGGGGGCGGTCGGCGGGCAGGATGGGGACGGTCGCCTCCACCGCGGCCAGCAGCTCCTCCCTCGGCTCCCCCACCGACAGTCCCCCGATGGCGTAGCCGTCGAAGGCCAGCTCGACCGTGCGGGACGCGCTCTCCATCCGCAGCTCCGGATCGGTCCCTCCCTGGACGATGCCGTAGATGGCCTGGTGGGGCGGGCGGGCCTCGATCCTGCGGTGGTGGTCCCGGGCTCGGGCCGCCCACGCCGCCGTGCGCTCGACCGCCTGCCGCAGCACCTCGGGCGGGGCCGGGAGGGTGGCGCACACGTCGAGCACCATCTGGATGTCGGCACCGATCAGGCCCTGGACCTCGACGGCCCGCTCCGGTGTGAGGCGGACCGGGCTGCCGTCGTAGACGGACGTGAAGGACACCCCGTCGTCGTCCACCGCCGGCGACAGAGAGTGGACCTGGAACCCCCCCGAGTCGGTGAGGGTGTGGCCGCTCCACCCGCTGAATCGACCCAGCCCGCCCAGCGCGGCGACCACCTCGGCGCCGGGACGGAGCATCAGGTGGTAGGTGTTGGACAGGACCACCTGGGCGCCGAGCGCCTCCAGGTCGGCGGCGTCCAGTGCCTTGACCGCTCCCCGGGTGCCGACCGGCATGAAGCACGGCGTGGCGAACGTGCCCCGGGCCGTCGTCACCGTGCCGGCCCGGGCCGCCCCGTCGGTGGCCGCCACGGTGAGGGGGGTGGCCGAGGTGGTCACCGGTCGGGACCCGGATCCTCCGGGCGCCCGGATGGCTCGCCGCCGACCCCGGACGGCCCGGCGCCACTCTGGTCCCCGTGCCCGGCGCCCCGCTCCAGGAACATGGCATCCCCGAAGGACAGGAACCGGTAGCCCTCGGCCAGGGCCTCCGCGTACCGGTCCCGCCAGGCGGGACCGTAGAACGCCTCCACCAGCACCAGCAGCGAGCTGCGGGGCAGGTGGAAATTGGTGAGCAGCGCGTCGACCACCTGGAACCGGAAACCCGGGCGGATGAACAGGTCGGTCCGCCCCTCGAGCTCGCCGGTGGCCGCGGCCGACTCCAGGGCACGCACCACGGTGGTGCCGACGGCCACCACCCGGGTGGCCGACCGGCACGCCTCCCAGGTGGCGGCGGGCACCCGGTAGCGCTCGGAGTGCATGACGTGGCCCTCGACCGTCGGCGCGCTGAGGGGCCGGAAGGTGTCGAGCCCGATGACCAGGTCCACCGTGGCCACGGCGGCCCCGGCTGCGCGGCAGGCCTCCAGCACCTCGGGCGTGAGGTGCAGCCCGGCGGTCGGCGCCGCTGCCGACCGTTCCCCGGGCGGCCGGGCGGCGGCGAACACCGTCTGGTAGCGCTCCGGCCGGTCCAGTTCGGCATGGATGTAAGGCGGCAGGGGCACGATGCCGGCCCGCTCGATGATCGACGGGTCGGCCAACCGGACGATGCGCCGCCCGTCGGGGTCCCCACCTCCGGGGACCGTCCCCTCGGGCCAGCCCTCCACCACCACGGGAGCAGCCCCCGCTGAGCCGCCCGCTTCGAACAGGGCCGTGCCCGGCGGCAATCGCCGACCGGGGCGCACCAGGGCCACCCACCGGTCGGACCCGCTGTCGTGCTCGGCGGGTCCGCTGGCGTGCTCGTCGGGCCCGATGCCACGTCCGCTACCGTCCTCCGGCTCGAGCAGCAGCACCTCGGCCCGTCCGCCGGTCGACTTGGCAAGCTGCAGCCGGGCTGCCAGCACCCGGGTGTCGTTCACCACAAGCAGGTCGCCCGGTCGGAGCAGGTCGGGAAGATCGGTGATGTGCCGATGGGCGGGCGGAGCCCCGCGCTCTGCGCCGACCGGTGGTGCCACCAGGAGCCGGGCCGCGCTACGCGGCTCCACCGGCTCCTGGGCGATGGCGGCCCCGGGCAGGTCGTAGTCGAAGGCCTCGACCGGAGTGCCCGTGCCTCCACCGATCGACACAGCGGCAGCTGGGCTGGCTTCCTCCTTGGCACTCAGCCCGTCGCTGGTCGGACGATCGGCGGCCAGCTCCTTCGTTCGTTCCATGGCAGCCGCCATGATGGCCGATTTCCCGTACGGACCGATCGGCGGCAGCATCGGGAAGGAGGCTCCGACTCCGCAAGGACACCCATCCGATCCCGCCAGGTACCCATGCACGGAAAGGTGATGGTGGCCACGTTGGACTTGCCGTCACCGCTCCTCATCTTGGCTCTCGTGTAGGTGAACTGGAACGTCTGACCACTCCAGTCCGTCATCGACGTCAGAGGCAGGACCACCAGCCACAGCTCACATAGCGGGTGGATCGATCGATGGGGTGTGGTCACGCGTGGTGCGCCCCATCGCCTTCAACAAGGCTTCATATAGCGCACCTCGTCGCCATATCTTCGGTTGAAGATAGAGAACTCCCTCATCTCGCATTAGGACGCGCACCACAGGAGCCCAACCGACCCAAATGAAGAACCTGACCCTAACCGTCGTCTTTTCGACTTCGATGAGATCGGCTATCGCCATACCCCACCCACGCTTCTTCATGACGACCCTAGATATCCAGCCCGGACTAAAGACAATGTCGTTAGCTCCGATAGACATCGTTCCCATTTGACTCGACTTTACGGTACGTCTTTCATTCCATATTGAGCAGTGAAAGGCCAAGTCAGCGGCATTCGCCCCGTAACGATGTGCCTTCATGCAGTGCGCCTCTTCCATACCGCCGACATGATGTAGTTCACGGCCCATTCCGACGTGCCTTCCACATGTTCACGCACGCGACGCCCTCCGGCTCCTGCGCATCAGGTAAAGCCCATTCAACAATGACACACATGATGACCCCAGGAATGACCATGCCTCGTACCTATCGATTCCCCAACCCAGGATCGCCGAGACCATAAATATACAGCACAAACCCAGCCATACCAGCCCGAGATACAGCTGATGCCGCGAGCTCAATCGCATGACTCCACCTCTTCACGCCGCCCATTGATCGGAACCAGCAGCATCAGCGGAAAAGCCCTCCCGGTAGGGGAAACTGATGGTGTCGAGCCACAGCAATCCCCGAAAGAAGGGCACTTCCGAGGTGAACGGTACCAGCACTCGCCGCGTCAAGATGGAACCCGGTGGACAGAGCCCCACCACGTGGTGGGACTCCGTGCATGACCCTCGGTGTGCTTCAGCCCGTGATCTCGAGCGGACCGTCGGCAGTCTCGCGCGAGACATGCAGCGCTCCATGGGCTCTTCGGAGAGGTAACGACGGGCGACCGCCCACTCGTCGTGTTGGTCAGCGAGCACGGCGCCGATCAAGCGGATCGCGGCGGTGTCGTTCGGGAAGATGCCCACGACACGGCTCCGGCGCTTGATCTCCTTGTTCAGGCGCTCCAGTGGATTGTTGGACCACGTCTTGCGCCAGTGGGCCTGGGGGAAGGCGCTGAACGCGAGGACGTCGGCCTTGGCGTCGGCCAGGAGCTCGGCGGCCTTCGGGAGCCGGGGCGCGAGGGCGTCGGTGACCTCGTCGTAGCGGACGGCGATCTTCTCGGGGTCGGTCTGGGCGAAGATCGAGCGGAAGGCGGCGGCCACCATCTCCTGGTCGCCCTTCGGGACCCGGGCGAGGATGTTCTCCGTTAACCGGCCCTCGGCACTGATCCCGGTGGCCACGAGGACCGCCCGGGAGACGACCTGGCCGAGGGCGTCGTCCCGGACGGCCACGTAGGTGGCGTCCAGGTACACGTAGGGGAAGGCGACGTGGCCGAGGGTCCGGTTCTAGAAGGCCTCGACCCGCTCGTCGAGCCCGGCACAGATCCGGGACACCTCGGACTTGGAGATGCCGGCCTCGACGCCCATGGCGGCCACCAGGTCGTCGACCGACCGGGTCGAGACGCCGTGCACGTAGGCCTCCATGGCCACCGCGTAGAGGGCCTGGTCGATCCTCCGGCGGGGCTCCAAGAGGGACGGGAAGAACGAGCCGGCACGGAGCTTCGGGATGGCGAGCGCCATGTCACCGGCCTTGGTCGACAGCGTCTTCGGACGCGACCCGTTGCGGTGGGTCACCCGAGCGTCGCTTCGCTCATAGCGGCCGGCTCCGATCTTCTCGGCGGCTTCGGCCTCGATGAGCTGCTGGAGGGCCCACTGGGCGAGCTCCCGGACAAGATCGGTGCCGACTCCGGCGCGGAGCGCGTCGAGCAGCTCGGACAGGGCAGAATCGGACAGAGCCATCGGTGTGATCTCCTCGTTGTGCACTTGGACGTACACACCGAGCATCACGCCGGTGGCTCACCTCATGGTGGACCGGCCCCGAAACCCCACCACGTGGGGGGACTCATACTCAGCAGCGGCGGCCAGTTCCATCGGTCGGTCCGAGACCAGTCCCACACCTGCGTCCACGTTGACCTCCGTCTAGGCGCATCACTACCATCGGCAATTCGGGTGTCGGTCCGACCGGCGCCGTACGAAACGAGGGGCGAATGCGGCGGATCCTCCAAACCGGCCGGCGGCAGCGACGCCGTGCGGCGATGAGCGGAATCACGGGAGTGGCGGTAGCGCTCGTGCTGGCATCGTGTGGCACGTCCACCGCCCTCCAGATGGCACCCACCGCCTACCTCGCCGCGGCGACCAGGACCACCCTGGCCAGATCGACGGCCGACGTGACCTTGAGCGGCTCGATCGACACCGGTGGCCGGACCGTCGAGATGACCGGCACCGGCACTGCGGACTTCAGCACCAATGCGGTGACGATGGACATGTCGACCCAGCTCGGTCCGGGCAGGACCTTCGAGATCCGTGAGCTCCTGGTGGACGGCACGATGTACGTGGGTATGGTCATCGACGGCCAGAGCCTGAAGCAGGCGACCGGTCGTGATTGGATCCGCCTCTCGGTTCCGATCGCGTGCGCCAGTGCCGGTGGCGCCAGCAGCGATCCCGTCGACCAGCTCCGCCTCCTCGCCGCCAAGGGCGGCAGCGTGTCGTCACTCGGGACGTCGGTGATCGGCGGCCGGCGCGTCCAGGGGTTCTCCTACGCACCGTCCCGCCAGCAGGCGCTTGCCAGGCTCGACACCATCGCCTCGAAATGCGGGCTGACCCCGGCACAGCAGGCGACGGCCAGGACCGCGTTCCAGGCGGGCCACCTCCCGTCCTCGAAGGTGTGGTTCTCCACTGATCAGCTGTTGCGGCGCATGCAGATGGTCATGTCCATGCCCAGTTCCGCCGGCGGCACCCCCACCGACGAGAACGTGACCATGGACTTCTCGAACTACGGCGCCCAGGTGGACATCACCCCACCTGCCAGCAGCGACGTGATGTCGGAACAACAGTTCCAGGCCTTCGCCAATGCCCAGGGCGGGGGGACATCCCCGACGACCAACGGCTGACCCGCCGCCGGCCCCTCAGAGCAGCGGCGGCTCCACCGGGACCAGCCCCAGGTGCGCCCATGCCCGGGGGGCCGCCACCCGCCCGCGGGGCGTACGGAGCAGCAGTCCCTGCTGGAGGAGGTAGGGCTCGTACGCGTCCTCGATGGTGTCGGGCTCCTCGCCCACGCTCTGGGCCAGCGTGGTGAGCCCCACCGGACGACCGGAGAACCGGCGGCACAGCACGTCGAGGATGGCCCGGTCGACCTTGTCCAGTCCCAGCTCGTCCACCCCGAACACCTCGAGGCCCTCCACGGCCGCCTCGGCCGTCACCACCCCGTCCGCCCTGACTTCGGCGTAGTCCCGCACCCGGCGCAGCAGGCGGTTGGCGATCCGGGGCGTTCCCCTCGAGCGCTCGGCGATGCGGCGTGCGCCCTCCGGGTCGATGGCGACCCCGAGGATCCCGGCCGAGCGCAGCACGATCCGCTCCAGGTCGTCGGCGCCGTAGTGGTCAAGCCGTCCCACGAACCCGAAGCGGTCCCGCAGGGGACCGGCCACCAGTCCGGTGCGCGTCGTCGCCCCCACCAGGGTGAAGTGGGGCAGGTCGAGCCGCAGGCTCCGGGCCGTCGGCCCCTTGCCGATGAGGATGTCCAGCTTGAAGTCCTCCATCGCCGAGTAGAGGACCTCCTCCACGGCCCGGTGGGTGCGGTGGATCTCGTCGATGAAGAGGACGTCCCCCTCCTGCAGGTCGGTGAGGATGGCGGCCAGGTCGCCCGTGCGCACCAGCACCGGCCCGGTGGTGATGCGTAGCCCCACCCCCATTTCGGCGGCGACGATCCCGGCCAGCGACGTCTTGCCCAGGCCGGGGGGGCCGGCGAACAACAGGTGGTCGGCCGGCTGCCGGCGGCGGCGGGCCGCCTCCAGGACGATGCGGAGGTGCTCGGTCAGCTGGGGCTGGCCCACGAACTCGTCGAGGGACCGCGGCCGCAGGCCTGCCTCGTCGCGCTCCTCGTCGGCAGCGGCCACCGGATCGACGTCGCGGTGGGCCTCCCCGACCGGATCGGCATCAGACGCGATGACCTCCCGGCGGGCCGGCTGGGTCACCGGGCACCTGCCAGGTTCCGCAGTGCCGCACGCACCTGGTCCTCAGGGGCGTCGTCCCCCGGCACGGTTGCCAGCGCGCCACGGACCTCGTCGGCCCCGTAGCCGAGCTCGGCCAGGGCGGCCCGGGCGTCGCGGCGGGCCGCACCGTCGCCCGAGCTGCGCTCGCCGACCGGGCCGGCCACCACCGACGCCCCCAGGGTCGACTGCAGCTCCAGGACCATGCGGGCCGCCGTCTTCTTCCCCACCCCGGGGACCGTGCACAGGAGATCCACGTCGTCGCCGGCCACCGCCTCCGCCAGCGCCGCCGGTGTGAGGGCCGAGAGCACGGCCAGGGCCAGTGACGGTCCCACGCCGTGTGCGGCCACCAGCGCCTCGAACGTCCTGCGCTCCTCGGCGGTGGTGAAGCCGTAGAGGACGATGGCGTCGTCACGGACGTGGGTGGCGACGTACAGGAAGACCTCGCCGTCCCCCAGCACCGAGGCCACCCGGGTGGGCACGCTCACCCGATAGCCGACGCCGCCCACCTCGACCACCACCTCGCCCGCCGTCGGGCGGTCGACGACCGTACCCCGGAGCGAGCCGATCATCGTGCCTGGCCGGCGCCGGCGACGGCCCGTCGCAGCGGCTCGGTGGTGAGGTGGCACACGGCCAGCGCCAGCGCGTCGGCGACGTCGGGGGGGCGGGGCGGCTCGGCCAGCCCGAGCACCGACGCCACCATCCGCTGGACCTGGTCCTTGGTGGCGCTGCCGTAGCCGACGAGGGCCTGCTTCACCTCGTTGGCCGTGTACTGGGCGACGGCGCACCCCGACTCGGCCGCCACCAGCAGGGCGACGCCCGCCGCCTGGCCGGTGGCCATGGCCGTGCGGGCGTTGACCTGGAAGAACACCCGCTCGACCACCACCGCGTCGGGCCGGTGGTCGGCCACCACCGCCCGCAGCTCCCGGGCCAGGATGGATAGGCGCTCGGGCAGGGGCGCGTCCGGATCGGTGCAGATGACGCCGCCGGCACGGGGCCCGAAGCCCGCCCCGCGACGTGTCACCACCCCGTAACCGCAGCGTGACAGGCCCGGATCGATCCCCAACACGAACACGTGTTCGACCTTAGCGCCCGCGCCGAGCCGGGCGGTGGATCACCCGGCGAACTCGGCCAGGACGGACTCGGCGATGTCGAAGTTGGCGTAGACGTTCTGGACGTCGTCGTGGTCGTCGAGCGCCTCCATCAGGCGGAGCACCCGCTTCGCCTCGCCCTCGTCCTCGACGGCGACGGTCGACGTGGGCACCATCGACAGCTCGGCCGACTCCGGCACCATCGACGCCGCCTCGAGGGCGCTGCGCACGGCGGCCAGGTCGCCGGGCGCGCAGGTGACGACCCACCGGTCCCCGTCGTCGGTGAGGTCCTCGGCCCCTGCCTCGGTGGCCGCCTCCATCACCCCGTCCTCGTCCAGCTCGCGGGGCAGGGCGAGCACGCCCTTGCGCTCGAACTGCCAGCTGACCGCGCCCGGCTCGGCCATCGACCCGCCGTTCTTGGAGAACAGGTTGCGGATCTCGGCACCGGTGCGGTTCCGGTTGTCGGACAGCGTCTCGACGATGACGGCCACCCCGGCCGGCGCGTAGCCCTCGTAGGCGATGGCCTCGTAGCGCACCCCCTCCAGCTCGCCGGTCCCCCGCTTGATGGCCCGCTCGATGGTGTCGATGGGCACCGACGCGTCGCGGGCCTTCGCGAACATGGTCCGCAGGGTGGCGTTCGCCGTCATGTCGCCGCCCCCCTCGCGGGCGGCCACCTCCACCTGCCGGATGATCTTGGCGAACAGCTTGGCCCGCGCCTTGTCCTGTGCGCCCTTGCGGTACTTCGTCGTCGCCCACTTCGAATGACCGGACATCGCTTAACGCCTTGTCTCCCTGTGCTCTTTGACCAGTTCCACGAATAGCTGGTGGAGCCGCCGGTCGCCCGTCAGCTCCGGGTGGTAGGCGGCCACCACCACCGGCCCCTGCCGGCACACCACCGGTCGCCCGGCGGCGGCCCCCGTACCGGCGGGCAGCGTGGCCAGCACCTCCACGTCCGGCCCCACCGCCTCGACCACCGGGGCACGGATGAACACGGCCGGCACCGGCTCGCCGCCCAACGCGGGCACGTCCAGACCGCACTCGAACGACTCCGCCTGGCGACCGTAGCCGTTGCGCCGCACGGTCATGGTGATGGCGCCGAACGAGCGCTGGTCGGGGCGGCCGTCGAGGACGTCGGTGGCCAGGAGGATGAGTCCGGCGCACGTCCCGAAGGCGGGCAGCCCGGCGGCCAGCGCACCGGCCAGCTCGTCCCCGACGCCCGACGACGCCAGCAGCATCGACAGGGTGGTCGACTCGCCGCCGGGCAGCACCACCCCGTCCAGCCCGTCGAGCTCACCCGGCGTGCGCACCGGCCGGGCCGCCTCGCCCAGGTCGGCCAGCGCGGCGACGTGCTCCCGCACGTCCCCCTGGAGGGCCAGGACCCCGATGGTCACGGCAGGACCGTGGTGGGAGGGCCGGGACGACCCGGGCTACCAGCCACGCTCGGCGAGCTTCACGTCGAGCGTGGCCATCTCGGCCCCGGGCATGGCCTCGCCCAGCCCGGTGGAGACCTTCGCCACCAGGGCGGCGTCCTCGTAGTGGGCGGTGGCCTCGACGATGGCCCGGGCCCGGCGTGCCGGGTCGTCGCTCTTGAAGATGCCCGACCCGACGAACACGGCCTCCGCGCCGAGCTGCATCACCAGCGAGGCGTCGGCCGGCGTGGCGATGCCGCCTGCGCAGAACAGCGGCACCGGGAGACGACCGGTGGTCGCCACTTCACGCACCAGCTCGATCGGGGCCCGGAGCTCCTTCGCCCAGCCGTAGAGCTCGGCCGGGTCAGCCTGGGTCAGCCGGCGGAGATCGCCCAGGATGGAGCGGAGGTGGCGCACGGCCTCGACCACGTTGCCCGTGCCCGCCTCGCCCTTGGAGCGGATCATCGCCGCGCCCTCCGAGATCCGGCGCAACGCCTCACCCAGGTTGGTCGCCCCGCAGACGAAGGGCACGGTGAAAGCCCACTTGTCGATGTGGTGGGCCTCGTCGGCCGGTGTGAGCACCTCGCTCTCGTCGACGAAGTCGACCCCGAGAGCGGCCAGCACCTGAGCCTCGGCGAAATGCCCGATGCGGGCCTTGGCCATGACGGGCACCGTGACGGCAGCCTGGATACCCTCGATCAGGGCGGGGTCGCTCATGCGGGCGACACCGCCGTCACGGCGGATGTCGGCGGGCACCCGCTCGAGGGCCATGACGGCCACTGCGCCTGCGTCCTCGGCGATCTTCGCCTGTTCGGCGTCGACGACGTCCATGATCACGCCGCCACGGAGCATGTCGGCCAGACCCCGCTTGACGGTGAACGTACCGGTGGCGGGCACAGGAGATGGGGCGTCGGGCATGAGACGATTCTACCGCCGGGCCGGGCGGACCCCGCGTGGCACCTCAGCGCCTGAAGACGGCCTCGGCCTCCACCTCGATCCGGACCTGGTTCGCCACAACCAGGCCGCCGCCGTCCAGGACGGCGCCGAACGACACACCGAAGTCCTGGCGGTCGATCTCCCCCGCCGCGCTGAACCCGATCCGGAGCTCGCCGTACGGATCGATCACGACACCCCCGAGCTCGGCCGACAGGGTGACGGGGCAGGTGGTGCCCCGGATGGTGAGCTCGCCGTCGATGTCGAAGGCTCCCGCCACCGCCGGGCGCACGGCCGTGCTGGCGAAGGTCCACGTCGGGTGGGTGGCCACGTCGAAGAAGTCAGCCGACCGCAGGTGGTCGTCACGGCGGGTGTTGCACGTGTCGACGCTCCCAGCCTCGATCTCGACGCGCACCGACCGCAGCGGTACGTCCGCCCGGTCGTCGCCGACCACGACCACGCCGTCGAAGTCGGCGAAGCGACCCCGAACGGTGGCCACGGCCAGGTGGCGGACGGCGAACCCGATGTAGCTGTGGGCCACATCGAGGTGGTACGTCCCCGTCGCCAGGCCGTCCGCTCCCCGCTCGACGGTCCGGTCGCCCGTCGTCTGAACCTCGTACACCGACGCACCTCCGTGACCCCGTGCGTGGATGCCAGCGCACCCGTGCATCTCATTGCACGTCCAATGCAATGACGAGGCAATCGTACACCAAGTAGTTGCTGTTGCAACGAGTGACGGGGTGGCGGGTAGGCTCGCCACCGTGACCACCGCCGAGGCTGCCCCGTCCGATCTGGCCACCGCCCCGGCCACGACCGACCGCCTCACCACGGTCGGGCTGGTCCTGGAGTCGGCGGCCGGTCTGCGGCGCCAGTTCGCCGGCCGGCGGCTCGCCGGCCAGTCGATGTCCGGCCTGTCGTTCGACATCCTCATCCGGCTGGCCAGATCACCCGGCCATCGCCTGCGGATGAGCGAGCTCGCCGCCCAGACCACGTTGTCCCCCAGTGGCCTGACCCGAGCGGTCGACCGGCTCGAGCGCGACGGCCTGGTCGAGCGCCAGGCGTGCCCGGACGACCGCCGTGGCGCCTTCGCCGTGCTCACACCGGCCGGCCGGGACCTGATGGACCTGGCCGTCCCCGAGCATCTCGAGCACGTCGGCGAGCTCCTGGCCGACCTCTTCACGCCGGAGGAGGAGGCCCACCTGACGGCGCTGCTGCGGCGCCTGCGAGACCGCCTCTACGGGCTCCCGGCGCCGCCGTGCCCGGCGGGCGGCGATCAGGGCTGCTGACGTCCGCTCACCATTCGGCCAGCGCTGCGGCACGCACGGCGGGCAGGTCGAGCTGGCCGGTCGGGTCCCGTTCGGGGAGCACCGGGTCGATCCACAGCCATCGCGTCAGCGCGGCCGTCCTCCCGCCTCCCGGCGGCCACGCACCGGGCGGCGCGGCCGCCGCCGCGGCCAGGACCGAGCCCAGGCCCGGTGGGTAGCGGACGACGGAGGCCGCCCGCCGGTCCGTCTGGAACTCGCGGTCCTCGCCCACGGCGGCGTGGACGCGCTCGGCATCGGACAGGCCCAGCGCGGCCAGCGGTGCCGCCGCCGCCACCACGACCGAGGCCACTGCCGTGTCGCGCCGCTTGATGTGGACGAGCTCGTGCGCCAGCAGGCCCTCGAGCTCCACGACGGACAGAGCGGTCTCCACCGCGTCCGTCACCACCAGCGTGGCCGAGTCGGGCGTGCGACCGACCGCCATGGCGTTGGGCCGGTCCGACCGCACGACGGCCAGCGACGGCTGGGCCAGCCCCATGGTGGCGCACAGCCCGTCGACCAGGTTCTCGATGCGCCTGAGCTCGCCCGGCGCAGCGGGACGGGCCCCGATGGCCCGCAGGACGACCTGGTCGGCACGCCGCCACACGTACGACCACGCGGCCGCCCACACCAGCGCGCCGGCCACCACCGCTGCGATCAGCCCGGCCACCACCCCGGCGATCGCCCCGAGCACGAGCCCGGCCACCGCCCCGACGACCACCGCAGGGGTGATGCTCCAGACGACGGCGCGGGTCACGGCCCGGTGCCCGTTGGCCGCCGCACGCCGGTCGTCCTCCGACGCCCCCGCCACCGCCCGCACGGCCGCCGCCGTCGGTACGGGATCGGGCTGGGGCCCGCCCGCCGAGCGAGGACGGCCCGACGAGGACCGGTTTGATCCCTGGGGCGACCGGTTGGAGCTGCTGCGGCCGCCTCCCTGAGCGGACCGGTTGGACCCGCCACGGCTGGACCCGCCACGGTTGGACCCGCCCCGGTTGGACCCGCCCCGGTTGCCCGACCCCGTCGGGCGCCGGCCCGACGAAGGCTGGTTGCCCGAACCGCCGGCCGGCGCGCCCTGCCGGCCTCGACGGTTCCTCGCTGGCGCGGGACGGGAGGAAGGGGAGTCGTCGGCCATGACCCCAGCAGTGTAGGGCGCCGCCGCCCGCCGCCCGGACCGCGGCGGGCAAGAGTGGCGGGCGTCACGCCCTGCCCGCCACCACCTGGCGGTAGACCTGCTCGTAGGCACCGGCCGCTGCGTCCATGCCGGACATGGCGGCGTGGGCCCGTGCCCGGGCGATCCGGTCCTGATGCTCGTCGGGCGGGAGGGTGAGGGCGGCTGCCAGCGCCCCGGCCAGCGCCCCGGGGTCCCCCGGCGCGACGAGCTCGGCCATGCCCCCCGCCGCCTGCCGGTAGCCGTCGATGTCCGAGGCGACGACCAGCGCACCGGCGGCCATCCCCTCCAGGAGCACCACGCCGAACGACTCGCCTCCGAGGGACGGGGCGCACAGGACGTCCGCTGCTGCGAGGCGCCGGCGCTTCTCCTCTTCGGTCACCACCCCCAGCCACCGGCACCCCGACAGGTCCGCGTACCGGGTGCGCAGCGCGGAGGTCTGGGGGCCGTCACCGGCCACCCACAGCTCGGCGTCGGGCACCCGGCCGCCGGCCGAGAGGGCGGCGAACGCCTCGAGGAGCACGCCCAGACCCTTGCGCTCCTCGTGCCTGCCGAGGAACAGGATGGCCCGCCCGCTGGACGGCCAGGGGGTCGCCGCCTCGTAGCCGGTCACATCGACGGCGTTGGGGACGATCCGGTACGAGCCACCCAGTGCGTCCGATGCGGTGGCGGCCGCTGCCGCCGACACCGCGCATCGCGCCTCCATCCGGCGGGTCGCCGGCGCGGCCAGCCGCCCGGCCACCCGGTAGAGGGCGCTGGGCCCGCTGCGGTGGAAGGTGGCCACCATCGGCGGGCGCTTCCGGGCGAGGAGGAGCGCTGTCGTCAGGCCCGGAGCGAACGGCTCGTGGACGTGGACGACGTCGAAGGCGCCCCGGCGCAACCTGCGCAGGGCGCGCGCCGCTGCCACCGGCGACAGGCTCACCGGGGCCGCCGACCCGTTGGCCGCCACCGCGACGGAGTGCCCACACGCGACCAGCTCGACGCCGGGCGGGCACTCATAGGGACCGTCGGTGGGAGCGAACACGGCCACGCGGTGCCCCCGGTCGACCAGCGCCCGCGCCAGACCGACCACCTGCCCCTGGACCCCACCCGGGCGGGACAGGCTGTAGGGGCAGACGAGGGCGACGGAGAGGCGGGGCTCGCTCAGTCGACCATCGACCGGCGCGCCTGGCGCCGACCCCATTTGACCGCGTACATCGCATCGTCGGCCCGGCTCAGCAGCTTCGACGGCTCCACCGTCCGGTCCGTCACCAGCACACCGCCGACGGAGGCGGCGACGGTGAGGGTCCGCCCGTCGATCCGGTACGGCTCGGCCAGGGCGTCGTCGATCCGGGCCGCGATGCGCCGCATCTCGCCCTCACCCCGCTTGACCTGGCAGACGACCACGAACTCGTCCCCCCCGAGGCGTGCCACGGTGTCCGCCGGCCGCACGATGGCGAGCAGGCGCCGCGACACCGCGACCAGCACGTCGTCGCCCACGTCGTGGCCGAGGACATCGTTGACGTTCTTGAAGTCGTCGAGGTCGAGGAGGAACACGGCCACCCCCGGCTGGGTCTCGCCGTCGTCCTCCCGGAAGTCCGGCACGACCTCGCCGGTGCCGTCGATGGGCACCTCGACCGGCAGGTCCTCGATGGCGGCCCGCATCCGCTCGGCCAGGAGGGTGCGGTTGGCCAGGCCGGTGAGCGGATCGTGGAGGGCCATCTCGGCCAGCCGCTCCTCGTTGCGCTTCTGCTCGGTGACGTCCCGGATGGCGACCACCGCGCCGAGCTTGGAGCCGGCCTGGTCGACCAGGGCCTGGCCGTTGACGTTGACCCGGCGGCGCTCGCCCGTCGGGGCCTCCAGGATCATCTCGATGTCCCGCAGGCGCTCGCCGGCCAGCGCCCGCCGCAGTGGGTTCTCCTCGGCGGCCATCGGCGAGCCGTCCACGTGCCGCAGGCCCCGCGCCGCCGGGATCTTCCCGATGGGGTTCGAGCCGGCGCGCAGGCCGTGCAGCCACTTCGCCGCCGGGTTGAACACCGTGATGCGCCCGTCACCGTCGCAGGCCACGATGCCCTCCTCCAGGTTGCCCAGGAGCACCTGGAGGAAGCGCTGCTCGGCATGGAGCTCGGCGGTGGCCTCACGACCCTCGGTGATGTCGCTGAAGGACGCGACCGCACCGACGGCGTTCCCCTCGCCGTCCACGATGGCCTGGGAGTTGATGCGGATCCACACCCGTTGCTCGCCGGGGCGGGCCACACCGTGCACCACGCCGGTGAACCGCCGTCCGGTGGCCAGGCTCAACAGCAGCGGATGTTCGTCGGGCGGTACGACCCGGCCCCCATCGTCCACCGTCTCGCGCCCCTCGCGTGACCCGAAGGCCAGCACGTCCACGAACGGCCGGCCCATCACCCGGGCCCGGTCGGTGGCGAACATCCGCTCCACGGCACGGTTCATCCGCACCACCGTCCCCGAGGCGTCGATCATCATCACCCCGTCCACCAACGACTCGATGATGAGCGAGTGCCGCCGCTCTGCCTCGAGGACCCGCTCCTCCAGGCGCTTGCGCTCCGTGATGTCGCGCACGTGGACGACCACGCCCTCCCCCCGGGGGTGCTTGGCGCTCACGATCTCGACCTCGATCCACTCCCCGTCCGCTCCCATGGCCCGCAGCGCCATGACCGCCACCAGGCGCCGGCCCCCGAGGACGTCGTCGAAGGACCGCCGGAGGCCGGGAACGTCCTCGGGGGCGACGAACCCGAAGATGTCCTGCCCGGCCGCCGCCGACAGGTCGTGGCCGAAGAGGTCGTCGCCGCGGGCCTGGACCCGGACGACGGTGCCGTCGGGCGCGATGACCATCTCGGCGTCGAACCGGTGCTCCTCGACGGAGCGGAACAGCTCGTTGCCCCAATTCCCCGGTCGCGGGTCCGAGGTCACGCCGCCCCCTGCCGGTCCTCGGCCTGCCCTTCCCCGCCGTGCCCGGCGGAGGCGACGGGCCGGTCGGCCAGCCACAACGGCTGGAAGACGTGCCACTGCTCCGGGTGCCGCCGGATCAGTGAGGCGAGCCCGTCGGCGATGGACTGGGTCACTCGGGCGACGTCACCGCGCAGGTCGCCCGTCCTCGTCGTGTCGACCGGGCCGCTGATGATGGCGTGGTGGTCCCGACCCGGACCCCGGTAGACGGCCGCGCACAGCAGGGTGGCCCCGGTGCGCAGGGCGAGGGTGGCCGGTCCTCCGGGCATGGTGGTCGGCTCGCCGAAGAAGTCCACGGGGACGCCGCCCGGCGTGAGGTCCCGGTCGCACAGCAGCCCGACCAGCCCGCCGTCGCGCAGGGTGCGGAGCACCGCACGGCCCGACCCCTCGCCCAGCGGCACCACGGTCAGGCCCATCGAGGCCCGCTGGGCCACGAAGTAGTCGAACAGCTCGGGTGGCTCCAGGCGCTCCGCCACCGCCGTCATCGGGAACCCGATGGCGGCCAGGAACGCCCCGCCGTACTCCCAGCTCCCCGTGTGGGGGAGGGCCACGACCACCCCGCCCCCCCTCGCCATCCCCTCGGCCAGGTGCTCGAACCCGTCCACGACGAGGATGTGCTGGAGGACCTCGGTGGCTGGCATGGCCGGCAGGCGGGCACCTTCGACCCAGTACCGGGCGTACTCGTCGAAGGCCCGGCGGGCCCAGCGGTCCAGCAGGGCGGGATCGACGTCGCCGCCCAGCACCCGTGCCAGGTTGGCGGCCACCTGGGCTCGATGGTCCCGGCGCACGCGGTAGAGCGCGCCGCCCACCAGCCGGCCGGCGGCGCCGGCCACCGGCTCGGGGAGCGCGCCCAGCACCCGACCCAGGGTGGTGTAGGTGCGGAACGTGAAATGCGATCGGTCCACAGCGCCCCCCCGGACCCCGAGCGCCGTCAGCCGGCGCGACGGGGCGACGTGCGCCGCCGCGTCGGCACGGCACGCTCAGCCCGGCGGGCCCGCCAGGTGCGACCGGATCGGCTCGCCAGCTCGCCCCGTCGGCGGGCCCGCCAGCGTGCGGCCGACCGGGTGGTGCGCGAGCCGCGACGCTCGGCCCACCGGAGCGAGCGCTCTCGGGCCGGACGGCGGGGGTGGACCGGTCGTGCCGGTCCGTCGGCGGCGGCCCACACCCGGGCGAACCGGCCGGCGGCCGTGGCCAGGGTGAGGGCGAGGAGGATCCACATGACCGGGACCAGGAACGACGCCGACAGGAGGCCGACCCCGAGGAGGATCATCCGCTCGGCCCGCTCCATCAGCCCGCCCTTGGCCGGGATCCCCAGCGATTCGGCCTTGGCCCGCTGATAGGAGACGAGCGTGGTGGCGGCCAGCACCGCCATGGGCAGCAGGACGAGGTGACCGGGATGGCTCGAGGCCAGGTACCACGCCACACCCCCGAGCAGCAGGGCGTCCGCCACCCGGTCGGTCACCGAGTCGAAGAACGCACCCCGGACCGATGCCGTGCCCGACGCCTTGGCCACCGGCCCGTCGAGCAGGTCGTGCAGGCCGGTGATGATGAGCAGGACGATGGCAACGTGCAGGTGGCCGGTCCCGATGGCCACCGCCGTCGCCGCAGCGGACACCAGGCCCGTCCCCGTGAGGACGTCGGCGGTGATTCCCATGCGCTGCAACCGGTTGCCCACCGGACCGGTGCCCCGGTCGACAGTGGCTCGCCAGCGGCCGTCGAACATCCAGCTCCTTCCGTGGCCCACCACGATGCTACCACCCGGGCCGCTCCGACCCCGGGGTGGCCGCCCCCGCTACGCTCGGGACCACACCGGGAGCCGGAGCGCCAGGTGCGAGGAGGTGCGGTATGGACCAGGTCCCCTCGGAGCGGATCCGCAACGTGGCCGTCGTCGGCGGCCACGGTGTGGGCAAGACCTCGCTGGTCGAGGCGTTGCTCTTCCACGCCGGCGCGGTGCCACGTCTCGGCCGGGTCGATGACGGCACCTCGACCTGCGACCACGACCCCGACGAGATCTCCCACCACCTCTCGGTGGACCTCACGCTGGCCGCGTGCACCTTCGACGCGGGGGCGGCGGGAACCTGCAAGCTCAACCTTCTCGACGCCCCGGGCGAGGCCGACTTCGCCTACCAGGCGGCCTGCGCCCTGGCCGCCTGCGACCTGGCACTCGTCGTGGTGTCGGCCACGGCCGGCGTCGACGCCCGCACCGAGGACGTGGTGGAGGCGGCGGCCGCCCTCGGGGTCCCCCGCTTCTTCGTGGTCAACGGCATCGACCGGGACCGGGCCGACGCCGAGGCCGTCCTCACCCAGCTCCGCGATAGGTTCGGGGCGGGTATCGCACCGCTCGAGCTCCCTCTGGGCGGACCGGCCGGGGTCACCGGGGTCATCGACCTGTTAGGCGACAACGTGGTCACGTACCCGGGTGACGGCACCACCCGTGGGACCCCCGGCCCCATCCCGACCGAGCTGGTGGCGGCCGAGTCCCCCGTGCACGATGCGCTGGTCGAGGGGATCGTGGTCGGTGACGACGGCCTCATGGAGCGCTACCTGGAGGGCGACACCATCGGGTTCGACGAGCTCGAGCGGAGCCTGGCCGGCGGCGTGGCCACCGGTGCGGTGTTCCCCGTCGTGTGCACGTCGGCCACGTCGTTGATCGGCATCGACCGGCTGGCCACCTTCATCGCCGAGGTCGGTCCCTCTCCCCTGGCCCGGTCGGTCACCGTGTCCGCCGGTGGCGACGCCGTCGGGGTAGCCCCCTCCCCCGCCGATGAGCCCCTCCTGCGCGTGGTGGCCACCCGCACCGATCCCTACGTGGGCCGGGCCACCCTGTGCCGGGTGCTGACCGGCTCGCTCACCGGCGACCGGACCCTCGTGAACGTCCGCACCCGTGCCGACGAGCGGGTGCACGCCCCCGAGAGCCGGCTGGGAGCGGCCTCGATCCCGCTCGGGACGGTCACCACCGGCGACATCGTCGTGGTGCCCAAGCTGTCGGGCGCCCTCCCCGGCGACGTCCTCGCCCCCAAGGGGTCACCGGTCGAGGTGATCGAGCCGGCCTTCCCGGCGCCCGATCCGCCGGTGCTCGCCACCGCCATCGTCCCCCGGACGTCGTCGGACGATGACAAGCTCATGGGTGCCCTCCACCGCCTGTGCGAGGAGGACCCCTCCCTCACCGTCTCACGGGTCGACGAGACCCACCAGAGCGTCCTGGCCGGCGCCGGCGAGATCCAGCTGGCCCTGGCCGTGGACCGGCTGGCCCGGCGCTTCGGCGTCACCGTCGACCGGGAGGACGTCCGCATCCCGTACCGCGAGACCGTCACCACCGAGGCCACGGCCGAGGGGCGCCACAAGAAGCAGACGGGCGGGCACGGCCAGTTCGGGGTGGCCACCCTGCGGATCGCCCCCCTCCCCCGCGGCGAGGGGTTCGCCTTCGTCGACGAGGTGGTGGGCGGCGCCATCCCCCGGCAGTTCATCCCCGCCGTCCGCAAGGGGGTGGAAGAGGCCATGTCCGCCGGCGGTCAGGACGGCTACCCCGTGGTCGACGTGTCGGTGGCCTGTGTGGACGGCAAGCATCACCCGGTCGACTCCTCGGAGCAGAGCTTCGCCCAGGCCGGCGCGCTGGCCTTCAAGGCGGCGTTCGCCGAGGCCCAGCCCGTGCTCCTGGAGCCGATCAGCATGGTCGAGGTGACCGTGCCGGCCGAGCTGCAGGGGGACGTGCTGGGCGACCTGAGCGCCCGCCGCGGTCGGGTGCTGGGCACCGACGTCGACGAGCGGGGCCGGCAAGTGGTGCGGGCCCACGTCCCCACCGCCGAGCTGGCCCGCTACGCGGTCGACCTCCGGGCCATCACCGGGGGGCGGGGGCGGTTCCGGGCCGAGCACGCCCGCTACGAGCCCGTTCCCCCCGCCGTCGCCGCACGGCACGGGGCCAGCGCCGCCCAGCGCTGAGCGCCCCGCAGGGGCACCGCCGCCCTCAGCCGGCCGGCCAGGCCGGCACCAATCGGTGCCAGGTGTCCTCCAGGCTCTCGGGCAGCACCCGGGCCCCGGCCACCGACGTCATGAAGTTCGTGTCCCCCGACCACCGTGGCACCGCGTGCAGGTGCAGGTGGCGGGGGATGCCCGCCCCGGCCGCCCGGCCCAGGTTGGCGCCCAGGTTGATCCCCTCGGGCCGGTAGGTGGCCTCGAGGGCCGCCACGCCCGCCCGGAGGGCCCCCCACAGCTCGGCCGCCTCGGCGTCGGTCAGCTCGTCGAGGGCCCCGACGTGGCGCACGGGCACCACCATGAAGTGCCCGCTCGTGTACGGGTAGGCGTTCAGCACCCCGAAGATCGTCTCGCCCCGCCACAGGACCCCGCTTTCGGGAGCCGGCGGGCCGCTGGCGGCCAGCCGGCAGAACACGCATCCTTCCGGCGTGTCGGGCGACGGGCCGCCCGCCCCGCCGTCCGTCGCCCCCGTCACGTACGCCGTGCGCCACCCCGCCCACAGGTGCTCGAGGCTCACGGGGCGTCCTCCGGGAGCCGGCGGGACTGGATCTCCTCGGTGAGCCCGGCCACGAAGGCGTCGAGGGCCACACCGCGCTCGGGCCGCTCGGCCCCCCGCCGGTTCACGCCGACGGTGCGGGCGGCCACGTCCTCGTCCCCCACCACCAGGATGTAGGGGAGCTTGCCCAGCTTGGCTCGCCGGATGCGGGCGCCGAGGGGCTCGTCGGCCGCCTCGACCGACGCCCGCACGCCGGCGCCCTCGAGCACGCCGAGGACGGAGGCGGCGTAATCGCCGTGGTCGTCCCGCACCGGCAGCACCCGCACCTGTTCGGGGGCCAGCCAGGTGGGGAGCGCCCCCGCGTAGTGCTCGATGAGGATGGCCATGAAGCGCTCCACCGTCCCGAACAGGGCGCGGTGGATCATGACCGGCCGGTGGCGAGCGTTGTCACTGCCGATGAACTCCAGCCCGAAGCGCTGGGGCAGCTGGAAGTCGAGCTGGATGGTCGACATCTGGTGGGTCCGCCCGATGGCATCCTTGGCCTGGACGGAGATCTTCGGGCCGTAGAATGCGCCGCCACCCTCGTCGATCACCAGGTCCAGCTCGAGCGAGCGGGCCACGCCGGCCAGGGCCTCGGTGGCCGTCTCCCACTCCTCGTCGGTGCCGACCGCCTTGCCCGGCGGGCGGGTGGACAACTCGAGGTAGAAGTCGTCCAGGCCGTAGTCGGCCAGCAGGTCGAGAACGAAGGCGAGGGTGGTCTGCAGCTCGCCGGCCATCTGGTCGGGGGTGCAGAAGATGTGGGCGTCGTCCTGGGTCATCCCCCGCACCCGGGTGAGGCCGTGGACCACGCCGGACTTCTCGTAGCGGTAGACGGTGCCGAACTCGAACAGCCGCATGGGGAGCTCTCGGTAGGAGCGCTGCCTGCTCCGGTAGATGAGGATGTGGAACGGGCAGTTCATCGGCTTGACGTAGTAGCGGTGGCCCTCGTCGAGCTCCATGGGCGGGAACATGCCGTCCGCGAACCAGTCGAGGTGGCCCGACTCGAGGAAGAGCTCCTCCTTCGTCACGTGGGGGGAGTACACGAACTCGTAGCCCGCCTCCACGTGGCGCTGCCGCGAGTACTCCTCGAGCAGGCGGCGGACGGTGCCGCCCCTGGGGTGGAAGACGGCCAGGCCGGACCCGATCTCCTCGGGGAACGAGAACAGGTCCAGCTCGGCACCCAGCTTGCGGTGGTCGCGGCGCTCGGCCTCCTCCAGCCGGTGGAGGTGGGCGGCCAGCGCGTCGGCCGACTCCCAGGCGGTGCCGTAGATGCGCTGCAGCTGCGGGCGCTTCTCGTCGCCCCGCCAGTACGCCCCGGCCACCCGCATGAGGGCGAAGTGGCCCAGGCGGCCGGTGGAGGGGACGTGGGGGCCCCGGCACAGGTCGGTGAAGCCAGGACCGTTCTCGTAGGTCGACACCACCGCGCCGCCGGCGGCGTCCTCCTCGTCGGCCCCGGCCGCCACCGCCTCGATGATCTCCCGCTTGAAGGGCTGGTCGGCGAAGATGGCCAGGCCGTCGGCGATGGGGTGCTCGTGGCGGACGAACGGCTGGTCCTCGGCCACGATCTCCCGCATGGTGGCCTCGATGCGCCCGAGGTCGTCGTCGGAGAAGTGCGCCCCGCCGGGCAGCTCGAAGTCGTAGTAGAAGCCGTCATCGGTCGAGGGCCCGATGGCGAAGTGGGCGCCCGGCCACAGCCGCAGCACGGCCTGGGCAAGGACGTGGGCGGTCGAATGGCGCAGCACGGCGCGGCCGGCGTCGGTGCCGGCGGTGACGATGGCCACGTCGGCACCGTCGGGCAGCTCCCGGCCCAGGTCGACCTGCGCTCCGCCGACCACCGCGGCCACCGCGTCGCGGGCCAGCCCCCTGCCGATCTGGGCCGCCAGCTGGCCGGCAGTCGTCCCGGGCTCGACCTCTCGGGTCGATCCATCGGGAAGTCGCACGGTGACGCCGGGCATGAGCGGGGCCTTTCGCTGGTCGGGGGTCGCTGGTCGGAGGGGATGGGTCGCTCGCTGCGACGACCGGACGACAGCCCGGTCGGCGCGAGGACTACAGGGTAATACCGAGCAGCGCAGCGGCCCGTGCCACCGGACGACCGGCACGGGCGTGGGCGTCGATGGCGGCCAGCGCGCCGGGGGTGTCCAGATCGTCGTCGACCTTGGCACGCACCTCGTCGAGGGCGGGGTCGCCCTCGCCGGCAGCGCCCACCGGTGCGGCACGCCACGCGGCCAGGCGCGCCTCGGCGGTGGCCAGGGACTCGTCGGCCCACTCCCAGTCGTGCCGGTAGTGGTGGGCCAGGAGGGCCAACCGGATGGCCGCCGGTTCGTGCTCTGCCCGCAGGTCGGCCACGAAGACCAGGTTGCCGAGCGACTTCGACATCTTCGTCCCCCCCAGCCCGACCAGGCCGACGTGGACCCAGTGGCGCACGAACGGCACGCCGGTGACCGACTCGGACTGGGCCGTCTCGCACTCGTGGTGGGGGAAGAGCAGGTCGCGGCCACCCCCGTGGATGTCGATGGTCTGACCCAGCTCGCGCATGGCCAGCGCCGAGCACTCGATGTGCCAGCCCGGCCGGCCCGGGCCCCAGCGCGACTCCCAGGCCGGCTCGTCGGGGAGGGACGGCTGCCACAGCACGAAGTCGAGGGGGTCGGCCTTGGCCGGATCGTCCGGATTGCCCCCGTGCTCGGCGGCCAGCTCCAGCATGCGGGCCCGGTCCAGTCCGCTCAGCCGCCCGAACCGCTCGAAGGTCGACACGTCGAAGTAGACGGCACCTCCCGATTCGTAGGCATGGCCCAGCTCGAGCGCCTTGCCGATGAGGGTGAGGATGTCGGGAATGGCCGACGTCGCCCGGGGCTCGGCGTGCGGGGTGAGCAGCCCGAGCGCCCGCATGTCGGTGTCGAACCGGGCCATCTCCTCGGCGGCCAGGTCGAGGTAGTGCACGCCGAGCTGGCGGGCCTTGCGCAGGATGTCGTCGTCGACGTCGGTCACGTTGCGCACGCACGAGGTGGCGTGGCCCAGATCGCGGAGGCGGCGCTGGAGGATGTCGAAGGTCAGGTAGACGGCCGCGTGCCCCAGGTGCGCCGCGTCGTACGGGGTGATCCCGCACGTGTAGAGGGTGACCCGCTCGCCCGGCTCGAAGGGGACGACCTCCCGGCGGGCCGTGTCGTAGAGGTGCATCACCGGATGGTCGCACCCTGCGGAGCGGTGGCGGACGTCACCGGCCGCCGCCCATACCGGTGAGGCGGATGGCGGCGTGTGCCCGGTTGCGGATGTTCACGGTGATGAGGACGGCCGTGAAGGCCTCGATGGCCGCCGCCTGGGCCAGGTCCCCGGCGTCCACGCCCCGCAGGCCGCCGATCCGGTCGACGAGGGCGATGGTGGCCGCGGTGGCCGCCGGGTGGTCCGAGCACACCAGGACGTCGGCCTCGACGGCGGCCTCGGGGCGCTCCATCTGCGATGCCGGCAGGTGGTGGAAGGCGGCAGAGACCAGCGAGGAGGGCAGCGCCGCCTGGACGGCCCCCGCCATCGACCCCCGGGGCGGGACCAGGGCCAGGAAGGACCGTCCCTCCTTCGCCAGCGCGTTCACCATCGACACCACCACCCGGCCGGACAGCGCCTCGGCGAGGGGTGACACGGTGGCGATCGTCCCCTCCCACGGGGTCGCCACCACCACCAGGTCCGCCCCGCAGACGTCCTCGTTGGCCGCGCCGGTGATCGCGCCGGCCCCCGCACCCGTCCTCGACGCCACGTCGGCTGCCACCTCGGACGCCCGTTCGGCCTGGCGGGAGCCGATGACGACCGACATGCCCACCATGGCCGCCCGAAGGGCCAGGCCCCGGCCGGCCGGTCCCGTGCCACCGATGATCCCGATGTCCATGGCACCTACTTACATGGCGGCGGGCCGGTCCCGCCAACCGCGCCAGCGACGCCGGCCCCGCGGCGGGCGGTAACCTGACCCCCTCATGGCCCTCCTCGACGGAAAGCGGATCCTCGTGACCGGGGTGTTGACCGACGCCTCACTGGCCTTCTCAGTGGCCCGCCTGGCCCAGGCCGAGGGCGCGGAGGTGGTGCTGTCGGGCGCCGGGCGGGGGCTCTCCCTCACCCGGCGCACCGCTCGCAAGCTGCCCGGCGAGGTGGACGTGCTCGAGATCGACGTGACCCGGCCCGACCAGTTGGAAGAGGCGGCCGCCGCCCTCGCCGGCCGGTGGGACCGCCTCGACGGCATCCTCCACGCCATCGGGTTCGCACCGCCCGCCTGCCTGGGTGGGGACATCTTCGCCGCCGGCTGGGAAGACGTCGCCGAGGCCGTCCACGTCTCCGCGTACTCGCTCAAGGCACTGGTCGCTGCATTCCGCCCCCTGCTGGTGGCCGCGGGCACGAGCGGCGGCGCGTCGGTGGTGGGGCTCGACTTCGACGCAACGGTGGCGTGGCCCGCCTACGACTGGATGGGGGTGGCCAAGGCGGCCCTGGAGTCGCTGGCCCGCTACCTGGCCCGGGATCTCGGCCCTGACCGGGTCCGGGTGAACCTGGTGGCGGCCGGTCCGGTGAAGACGATGGCGGCCAAGTCGATCCCCGGCTTCGCCGCCTTCGAGGACACGTGGGCGCAGCGTGCCCCCCTCGGCTGGGACGTGACCGACGCGGAGGTGGTGGCCCGGGCGTGCGTCGCCCTGCTCTCGGACCTCTTCCCCATGACCACCGGCGAGATGGTCCACGTCGACGGCGGCGTGCACGCCATGGGTGCATGACGGTGAGCGGCGCCCCCGCCCCTACCCCCTCTCCCTCCCCCGCCGAACTGCGCGCCCGGGTGGAGGGCTACGTGGCCGCCGTCAACGGCCGTGACCCCGATGCCCTGGCCGCGCTGTTCGCCGAGGACGCCCTCCAGGCCGACCCGGCTTCAGCGCCGCCCAACGTCGGCCGCGACGCCATCCGCGCCTTCTTCGCCGCGTCGATCGGCGCCAGCCGGGCCTGGACCTTCACGGCCGAACGGGTACACACGTGCGCGGACCACGCCGCCATCGACTTCCGCATCGAGATCGACCTCGACGGCGCCGTCACCACCATCGCCGGGATCGAGGTCTTCACCTTCGAGCCCGGCGGCCTCATCCGCTCCGTGCACGCCTACTGGGACGACGCCGACGTCGCCGTGAGCTGACGGGCGCACCGGCGCCGGCTCATCAGCGGCCTGCCTGACCCACCTCGTCGGCACCCCACAGCGCGGCCAGGTCGGCCGCCGCCCTGCCCGCGGCCCAGCCCTCAGCATCGGTTGCGTTGGACGGCCTGACGAACGTCATGTTCGGGAAGGCCGCCTCCAGCGCATCCGACACCGACGCCCTCCGGTCGGCCAGCACGGGAAGCAGCGAGCGCCCGTGACGGCCGACCGCCTCCCCCACGGCCGCATCCGAGGCGTCGCGCAACCGGTGCCCGATGCGGGTGGCGAACGAGAGGAGGAAGGACTTGCGGAAGGAACGGGTCCGAGAACGCCCGGCGGCTGTGGAGCGGCGGCCGTGGGCGGTCATCGACGTCGTGGCCTGTACCAGCAGCGACGTATAGAGCAGCTCGACCGAGTCGAGGTCGTCGGCGAACCCGAAGACGGTACTGAAGCCGAACTCCTTCGACCACACGGCACGGCACCGGTTGGCGTCCGCCACCTCCGCCAGCAGCATGGCCTTCGATTCGGCGTAGGGATCGTCGACCCCCAGCCGGACGCCGCCCGGCACCTCGTCGCGGACCCCGTCCTCGGCCAGCGCCACCCGATCGATGGCATGGCGCGACATGAGGTCCTGTGCCTTGGCTGTGAAGGCGGCGGCCTCCTCCTCGAATGGCGTCGCCTCCGCCTTGGCCAGCAGCCCCCGCACCCGCCGCAGCACACCTTCATCGACGTGGTGCGCCGCCGATCCGCGCGAGGAGCCGTGCCCCGGGAGCCGGCACAGGATGGGCAGGCGTGGAAGCGTGGCCAGGAACCCGGCGGTCGACAGCGCGACCCTGATCGAGTCACGGGAGCCCGATCCATGCGAGGTGACCCATGCTGCACCTTCGAGATCGATCGCCGTACTGCCGGTGGGGGCCACCTCGTCAACGATCCCCCGCACCTGGTCGGCCCAGGTTGGATCGACGGAGGCGGGCGCGTAGGCACGGGATTCGACGGCGATGGCGGCCGCGAGCACCTGCCGCTCCGGTCCGGAGCACCGCCGCGCCGCCACCCTGATCAGGTCGGACGGCTGCCATCCGTACGTCCATGCCGCGGCGATGAGCGCCACCAGCTCCGCTGCCAGCACCCGATCGACCGCCTGCCGACCACCTGGTTCGGCGAGGTGGATGACCACGCCGTCCACCGCCCCTTCGAAGAGGGCCTCGTCTCCCGTGGCCCGGCCGTGGACCGCCGCCTGCCACAGGCTCCGCAGCGGGAGGAGATCTCGCTCCTAGCTGGGCGGCCGGTCAGGCGGCAGGGTCACTCGGCGGTTGCCGGCTCCTCGCGTTCCCGTGTGGGGCGGTACCTCGAACCCCCGATCCGGCGCACCACCGTCGCGCCGCCTGGGCGAGGTCGGGGTGACTCGGCCACCTCCAGGCGCTGCCCGTTGGTGCTTCTGCTTGTGGGCCCGCTTGCGGTCTCGCCTCGACATGGCGGCACCGTAGCCGCGCCCTGCGACACCGCCCCGTGACACCGCCCTGGCGGCCGACGGGGCGGCCGGCTACTCGAGCAGCTGGCGGATGTCGGCGGCCGTGAGCGCTCCCGCCTCGAACGCCCCCTCCCCCATGACCTGGGCCACCAGCGCAGCCTTGCGGTCCTTCAGGGCCATCACCTTCTCCTCGATGGTGTCCTTCGCCACCAGCCGGTAGACCATCACCTTCTTCGCCTGGCCGATCCGGTGGGCCCGGTCGACGGCCTGCGCCTCGGTCGCCGGGTTCCACCACGGATCGAGGATGATGCAGTAGTCGGCCTCGGTGAGGTTCAACCCGAACCCGCCGGCCTTCAGGCTGATGAGGAAGACGGGGGCGTCCCCGGTGCGGAACTGCTCGATGACCTCCTGGCGATTCCTCGTCCGGCCGTCGAGGTAGCAGGCGTCGATGCCGGCGGCCTCGATGCGTTGACGTGCCATGCCGAGGAACCTCGTGAATTGGCTGAACACCAGGACCCGATGACCGTCGGCCACGATCTCGGTCAGCAGTTCCTCCAGCACGTCCAGCTTGGTCGACGGGACCCGGACATGGCGTTCGTCGACCAGCGACCCGGCCAGGCTGGCCTGGCGCAGCACGGTCAGTGACTTCAGGATCTCGAACCGGTTCTTCTGCACGTCCCCCAGCAGGCCGAGCACCTTCTGGCGCTCCCGGGCCAGATAGGTCTGGTACAGCCGGTGGTGGCGGGGCAGGAGGTCGAGCTCGAGGACCTGCTCCTGCTTGTCGGGCAGGTCGGCTGCCACCTCCTCTTTGGTCCGCCGCAGCATGAGCGGCCGGACCCGGCGCCGCAGCAGGTCGAGCCGGTCTCCGTCACCGCGCCGCTCGATCGGATGCCGGTAGTACTCGGTGAACCGCTCGGGGCTGGGGAACAGTCCCGGGGCGGTGATGGCCAGCAGGGACCACAGCTCCATCAGGTTGTTCTCGATGGGCGTGCCGGTCATCGCCACCTTGCAGGGGACCGGCAGCAGCTTGGCCTTCTGGAATCCCTGCGACGCGCGGTTCTTCACCATCTGCGCCTCGTCGAGGAACAGGGCCGACCATCCGAGGGCGGCGTACTCGTCGTAGTCGAGCCGGAACAGGCTGTAGGACGTAATGACGACGTCGGCGCCGGCCACCGCCTCTTCCAACGGCACGCCACGGCGGGCGGCCGTCTCGGTCACGGCCACCGGCTGGAGATCGGGCGCGAACCGGCGGCACTCCGCCTCCCAGTTCCCGACCACACTGGTCGGCGCTACCACCAGGAACGGCGCCGGTGCCGCCCCACGATCACGCACATGGCACATGAGGGCGAGCGCCTGGATCGTCTTCCCCAGACCCATGTCGTCGGCCAGGATCCCGCCCAGCCCTGCCTCGAACAGGTAGGCCAGCCAGGTGAACCCGTCACGCTGGTACGGACGCAGGGTCGCCGTGAGGCCGGCCGGAGCGGGGTGGTCGACCCGGTCCCCCACCTCCAGCAGGGCTCGTACCGCCGCCTCCCACCGACCGGCCTGAGCGCTGACGACGCCGAGGCGCTTCAGCTCCTCCCACAGGCCCGCCTGGAACCTGCTGAGGCGGATGGCGCCGATCGAGGTCTCGTGGAGCGATCGGGCCTCGTCGATGAGCCGCGCCAGCTGGCGCAGCTCGTCCCGGTCCAGCGAGAAATACGCGCCCGACGGGAGGAGCAGGTGCTCGTCGCCGCCGGCCAGGGCCATGAACAACTCGGCGAACGGCACGTCTTCGCCGCCGATGGTCACGGTGACGCTCAGATCGAACCAGTCGCCACCGGTCGGTGTCCCGCCATCGAGGTGCACGACGGGCGAGTCCTCCAACCTCCGGTAGTCGGGAACCTCGCCCACGTTCTCGACCGAAACGCCCGGCAGGGAGCCCAGCACGGGCACGATCTCGGCGACGAACCGCACCGCATCCATCCCCACAAGCACGGAGTCGGCGGATAACCGCTGGTCCCCAGCGAACGCCTCGAACAGACGGGGGTGGCCGTCCAGCACCGCACAGACCGAGGCCACGACGGCCAGCTCGTGATCGTCCTCGATGCGACCGGAGGGTTCCGGCCAGAGGGGCAGGCGCGATCCGGACCCGGCCATGCCCCATCGCCACGACACCTCGATGACAGGTCCCGGCCGGTGTCGGAGCACGAGGTGGAGCTCCGGCGGCGCCGGGTCGGGCAACACCACCGATCCGTCGGCCGACCGCACCGGGATCCGCCGCCGGAGTGCCGGATAGGCGGTGGCGAAGAACCGGTCAGCATCGCCTGGCGGCACCCGGACCGGTTCGCGGCCGAGAAGGGCCTCGACGCCCGGCGCCAGGGGTGCGCCGAGCGGTGCCAGGTGCAGCGTGCCCTCACCGGTGCCGCCCGGTGCGCTCCCGCCGCGCCACCACCCGACCCCATGACGGTGGGCACCGATCAGGACGAGTCCGCCGACGTCGATCGGACCGTCACCGTCGGCGAAGCTGGGAGCGACCTCCAGCCCCCCACCGTCGTCCCGCACGTCGAGCACCACGTCGACAGGCTCCCGGTGGAGCTCGACCGGTGTCGCGGCACGACCCGACGTCACCAGCGGCAATCCCTGGTCGTCCCCCTCGTTCAGGAGGTCCCACAGCCGCCGGGAAGGGATCGCTTCGAGGGCGACGGTCTCCTCGCCGTAGCCGTAGTAGCGGGACCGGTGGATCCGGCTCAGGGCCAGGAGCTCCTGGAGCAGGAGGAGGTGCTGCTCCGTGCGCTCGTCCCCCCGCTGCCCGAAGGACCAGTAGTCCAACCGGGACCACGACACACCCGAGCGGACCCAATTGCCGTTCCGGCCACGCACGACGGGGCGGACCTTGATGCTCGCCGGCTTCGGTCCCGTGCGTCGTGATGTGGCGGCCTGCGGCGGCACCACCTCGAACTGGAGTGCCAGCGCCGCCTGGTCGTCCCCGACACCCACGGCCGTGGTGCCGGCAAGGATCGTCGCCACCGGCGCCTCCCACGCCGGGCGCGCCCGGCGCGTCGGTGGGCGAACCGGCGGCCTCCCGGCACTGCCGGGAGCGGGACGGTGATCCACCGGCCCACCCGACCCGGGCACCTCCCCCGGATCGGACGCGAGCACCAGCGCCACCGCGTGCTTGCAGTTCGACCCGACGGGGCACGTGCACGATCCCCGGAAGGACACCAGCCGACCGTCCGCGCCATAGCCCAGCTCCACCGAGACCCGGTAGGGAGCTGCCGCGTTGCCGGCGACCGCACCGGACATCGTCTGCCTGCTCCCCGGGACCGCGGCCGTCGAGGCCATCCGGAGGAGGACCGAGCCCTGCGCGGCGTAGGCCGAGCCGCGGGCGAACGTGGGTACGCCCACCTGGCGTTCGAGGAACGACGTGTCGGCGTGGTCGAGCGTCATGTCGGGCCCCGTCGCCCGAAACGAACCGTCATCGGCCCACGGCTGCCCACCGCGCGTCCGAGGGGAGGCTCATCGGACGCAGTCCGGGGCACCGATCGGCCCCTGGCCGGACAGCCACCCGGGCAATCCGGGTCAGCGGCCACTCCGGTGGAGGGCCTCGACAGCAAGCGCGGCGAGGGTGCCCCGGGCGGTCGCATCCCAGGTGAACCGTCGGGCGTGCTCGAGCGCCCCCTGGCCCAGCCGGCGCCGCAGCACCTCGTCGGTGAGGACCACCTCGAGTGCGTCGGCCAGGCCCGAGGGGTTCTCCACCAGGAGGCCCGATGTGCCGTCGACCACGGCATCCTCGTGGCCGGAGATGCGGGTGACGACCGACGGCGTGCCGCACGCACCCGCCTCGGTGACCGTCATCCCCCATCCCTCCCGGCGTGACGCCGAGGCCACCACCCACGCCCGGCGGTACAGGTCGACCAGCTCGTCGTCGGACACGTACCCCGGAAGCTCCAGCCACGACCCGGCGCCGACGGCCGCGATCTTCGCCTCCAACGCCCCCCGCTCGTACCCCTCGCCGGCGATGACCGCCCGGAGGGCGGGGACCCGCTCCCGCAGCGCCACCAGGGCATCGACCAGCGCGCCGAACTGCTTGACGGGAACCAGCCGGCCGACGGCCACCACCAGTGGCGCGTCCGATCGCTCCCCACCGGGCGAGAACCGGGGTTCGACGCCAGGCGGCACCACCGAGACCCGGGAGGCGGGGATGCCGAGCCGGGAGACGATGTCGTCCCGTGACGACGAGGACAGCGTGACCAGGCGGCTGCTGCGGTAAACGGGCGGCGCCAGGCGGTGCTCGATGGTGTGCCCAATGTCGGCCAGACCACGCGGCAGCACCATTCGCCACATCTCGGCGTGGACGTGGTGCAGGAAAACGATGCTCGGGCACCGGGCCCACAGCGGCGACAGGAAGGGCATGCCGTTCCAGATCTCGACCAGGCCATCGCCACCGCCGATGCGGCCCAGCGCGCCCGAGGCCATCGAACGGGGGAACACCGAGTACCGGCCGGACCGCCGGACCACCCGGTAGCCCTCACGCCGGACCACCACCGACCCGCCGGGGACCGACGACGTGGTGAGGGACACGTCCAGCCCGGCGGCTGCCCACGCCGACATCACCCGGTGGGCATGCAGCTCCGAGCCGCCGGCCTCCGGGTCGTCGTAGTCCCGCCACGCCACCGCGTCGATCCGCTTCAGCCCGGAGCGCTCGGCGATCTCTCCCAGTTCCAGGCCGGCGAACCCGACCAGTTCCGGCCCCAGATCGGCGGGGGCCCCCCGGCCACTGCCCAGCGGGACGAGCCGGCGCGACAGCGACCGTGCCCCGCCGCGACCCGGTCGGGCCGACGGTCCGGCGATGCCGTCGTCTGTCACCTGGCGCACGCTGTCACTCTCCCCCCCTGATCACAGGACCCGCCAGCAACGAAACCACGGCGGCCGAGTGTACTCCCCGACCGTCGTTCCCGGCCGAAGAACGCCTTCGGGACGGTCCCGGATCACCCCGGGTGCGACCGGGTCGCCCGGCGGCCCGCCAACCCAATCGGCGCCGACCCGGCCAGGTGCAGCCACCGCCGCAGCGGTATGCGCTCCTCGCGATGGTGGACGACGGCGAAGGCGAGGACCATGCAGCACGCCAGGGTGGCCTGTACCACCAGGTCGGCCCGGGCCGTCGCTACCGGGTCCCCGTGAGCGGCCCACACCATGGCCACACCGGCCAGCGAACCGGCGGCCAGGGGGGCAACGATCCACCGGCGACCCGCTCCGAACAGGTAGTTGGTCAAGAGGACGGTGACGCACAGGAACACCATGGACGCCACCAGCCACACGAACGCCGGTGCCGCATCGACGTACGCGTGCGAGAAGAACAGCGAGAGGAAGGATCGGGGGGCGACGAGGGCTATCCCCAACAGGACAACCGCCGGGACCATCACGAACACCAGGGTCACCCCCAGCTGCCGCACGGCGTGCCCGCCTTCGTTCCACCGGATGGTGGCCTCGGGGAGCAGGTAGCTGGCCAGTGCGAGGGCGCCGAAGACGAGCGCCTTCGACGACACCGACACGGCGGCGTAGGCGCCCGACGCGCCAGGGGCCTCCCGCCCGAGGACGATGACATCCATGTTCTGGAGGAGTGCCAGGAGGGCCAGGCCAACGAAGGCGGCGCTCACGTCGGCCCACAAGCGGGTCCCGCCGCTGGCCGGTCCCGAGGCCGCCGGGCCCGCCGCCGGTTCCACCGCGCCGACGCGTGCCGGGTCGGCGCCCCGGCCGGTGGCGACCGCCCACCGGGCGTGCAGCCAGGCCAGCACCTCACCGGCCAGCACCCCTAGCGCGTAGCCTTCGACGCCGGCGCCGGCTGCCACCAGGCCGACCACCGCCACCGTGCGGACCCCTCCCTCGACCACCAGGTTGGCGGCCAGGGTCCCGTAGGTGCGGCGGGCCTGGAGCAGCCCCCGGTCCACGCACAGGAGGATCCACACGCCAGCCGCGGTCAGGATCGCGACCACCCCCGAACTGTCGGGCAGCGACAGGGCCGCGGCGATGCGGTGCTGGAGGAGCGCCACCGAGCCGGCCAGGAGGGCGAGCCCGGCCAGACCGATCCGGTGCCAGCGGGCCGCCCACGGCCGGACGCCGTCGGGACGGCCGGTCCGGGCCCAGTCGGCGACCTTACGGACCACGCCGACCTGGAGCGCGGAGCCGGGCATCGACAGGATGAAGAACAGCCCGAGCAGTTGCGCGATCACCCCGTACTGGCGGGCGGTGACCATGCGGGCCACCACCACCACGACGACGACGCTCGCAGCATTGACCACCAGGCCGGCCACCGCCACCGGCCCGGCGGCGCGCACGCCGTCGACCAGGGTCTCGCTCCGGCGGGACGCCAGGTGGGGGGCATCGTCCGCCGGCAGGGTGACCATTGGTCCGCCCGCCACGGCAATGCCGATCGCCGGGGACATGGCGGCGGACTCGGCCACCGGGTCCACGGCCAGGTCGAGCTGGCCGAGGATCGTCTCGAGCTCCGGTGTACCCGCCGGACCGGACCGTTCCGGCCGGCCGGCTCCCCGGTCGGCGCCTCGATCCACCCGCCGCCCGCCCGCTACCCCGCGGCCTCGGTCGCGGGTGCGGGTGCGGTGACCACGTTCCGGCGGGGCAGAACGGGGGCGTCCCGTCCGGTGCCGCCGCCCGACGTCGACGTCTCGTGGTAGTCGTCCTCGACGTTCACCGCCCAGATGTCGTGCGACGCCCCGAAGATGTTCTCGACGGTGAGCAGGGCGGTGTACATCGAGTGGTCCTGGTTGTTGTACTTGTGCATCCCGTTCCGCCCCACCGGGTGCACGTTCGGCGCGTACTGGTCCAGCCACGTGCGGATGGTGTCCACCCGGTCGCGGTAGACGTCGTCGTAGACGGGGTAGGCCTTCGGCATGCGGACCACGTACCCGGCCTCGACGTCCCCCGGCGACACCAGGCCGATGGTGGCCAGCTCGCGGGTGGCCATGGCCACCAGGTCGGCATCGTCCGCCGACCACAGGTCGTCGCCCTCGAAGACGAAGTACTCCATCCCCAGGCAGGTCCGCCCGTCCTTCACCAGGTACGGGGACCAGGACCCAAAATTCTGGATCCTGCCCACCTTCACGTCCGGCGCGTGGATGTAGATCCAGTTGTCGGGGAAGCCGCGTTCGGCCGGCACCACCAGGGCCACCGTCAGGAAGTCTCGGTACCCGAGCGAGGCGGCCGCGTGGCGCACCTCCGCCGGAGCCGGCGGGTCCAGCACCGTCACCAGGGTGGAGAGGGGCATCGACGAGATCACGTGCGACGCCTCCACCGTGCGTTCGCCGTCGGGCCCCGACAGCGTGACCGACGTGGCCCGGTTCCCCTCCCGGTGGACAGCGGTGACCGTCGTCTCCATCTCCACCGATCCGCCCGCGTCCTCGACCAGCTCGGCGCAGCGCTCCCACATCATGCCGGGACCGTACTTCGGGTACTGGAACTCCTCGATGAGGCTGGTGACCTGTTTGGACGTGGCCCGCCGTCCCATCAGCCGGGCCCGGATGGGTTCCCACACGGCCGAGAACAGCGACATGCCCTTGATCCGCTGGGCGCCCCAGTCGGCGGAGAGCTCCGAGGCGGGGACGCCCCAGACCTTCTCGTTGTAGGTCTTGAAGAAGTGGCGGTACAGCCGCCACCCGTAGTTGGTGACGATGTAGCCCTCGAGGGTGTCACGGTTCGTGGGGGGACGCAGCCGCACCCACACGAAGGACAGCGCGCAGCGCGCCGCCTCGACGATGCCGAGGTTCTTCAGGGCGTTCCCCAGCTTGATCGGATAGTCGTAGAACTTCCCCTGGTAGAAGATCCGGCTCATCCGGGGACGCAGGAGGAAGTCCTCGTCCGGGAGGATCTCGTGCCAGAACGCCTCGACCGGTCCAACCTTGGTGAAGAAGCGGTGACCACCGATGTCGAAGCGCCACCCGTCCCGCTCCACCGTCCGGCTGATACCGCCGACGATGGTGTCGGACTCCGCCACCAGTACCGGGGTGCCCTGTCGCGTCAGCGCGTATGCGGCGGTGAGACCGGCCGGCCCGGCCCCGATGATGACGACCGGTGTGTCAGCCGCAACCTCCGGACCCGCCGGCGGTGGGTAGACCGTGGCACTCATGCTCTGGGTTCCGTCCTCTCGCTGGTCGCGCCGCCGCACGTCGATGTCCACGTCCCAGGTCCGCGACGTGGCAATTGGCAAGCTCGCGGCTCGTAGCGCCCCGGGTGGTCAGCGCCCCCGGCGGCCCGTTGGCCGCCACAGCTCGGTCCGTACCATAGCCGCCTCGCACCGGACCCCCGTGCGACCGGACTCGTGCCGACGGGCCGGGGCACCACGGTCAGGGCACGACCACGCCGACCATGGCGGCGACGGCGTAGAGGACCATGACGAGGCCGGTGGCAGTGATGACCGCCCGGGGGTGACCGCTGACGATCGAGGTGCCGGCCGCGGCGATGGCCAGGGGGAACGCACCGGTGGCGTAGCGCTCGAACGAGTCGAGGTTGGTCGACGTGAGCGAGACGGCGAGCACGGCCGAGGCGAACCACGCGTAGGACGCGGGAAGCCGGCGGAAGGCCACCACGAGCAGCACCAGCGCGACCACCACCCACGGCAGGTGGGACGCCTCACCCAGGTGGTGGCCCTGGAGGCCGGCCACCAGGGCGTCCCACGCGCCCACCAGGGGCGGGGTGAGCGCGCCGCGATGCCCCCCCTGCTCCTGGACGTGCAGGGGCAGCAGCGGGTGGCCGAACCGGTACCAGACCCAGACGAGGTACGCGCCCGCACCGGCCAGCGGTGCCAGCACCGCTGCCACGCGGGCTGGGATGCGAGGCGAGGTGACGAGGCCACGGACGCCCGTACCGGGAGGTCGTGCCCCCCACACCTCGAGGGCGGCCGGCACCACCAGGAGCACACCGAGGGGCCGCACCGCTCCGGCGGCCAGCCCCGCCACCGCCGCCCACCACCACCACCGCCGGTGCAGGGCGACAAACGCCCCCACCGTGCACAGCAGCAGCGTCCCCTCCGCATACCCGAGCACGTAGGTGTAGCCGGCCGGTGCCAGCGCCAGCAGCCACACGGTCCGCGTGGCCAGGCCGGGATCGTCCATGTCCGAGCGCACCAGAACGTCCACCAGCGCCAGTGCGCCAAGTGCGCACAGGTTCGACACCACGACGACCGCCGCCCCAGCGCCGAGACCGGTCACCCACGCGAGCACCCGGGCCGCCAGCGGGAACAGGGGGAAGAACCGGACGGACTGGAGCCCTGACGCCGCGTAGCCGTGGCCGGCGATCGCTTCATACCACCCGGCGTCCCAGGCGAGCAGGCCCTGGTGGAGCCGGGCCAGCGCCGTGGCGTCGTGGGGTCGCAGCCACGACACCCCCAACCGGGCGATGCCCATGGCCGCAGCTACGGCCACCCGGGCGACCACCCAGGGGACGAGCACGCGACGGACGGCGACGACCGCTCCCGGCCAGCGCCGCACCATCGGCAGCCGCGCCGCCATCGCGGCCGTCACGGTCGGACCGGTGCGAACTCCACCAGGCTCATCGGTTGGAAGTAGCGGGCCCCGTTCAGGGTGACGAGCCCGGTCTCGTGGAGGGCGGGGTCGGCCTGGAGCACCTGGAGAATGCCCTCGCACTTCACCCCGAAGGTCTGGTACCCCGGCGCCCACACCACGAAGATCCGGTGATTCCCACCGGCAGACCGCTCCAACCCCTGGCCGAACGTGAGCGGCGATCCGGCAGCGCTCGCCTTGGCGTAGTCGACCCAATTCACGAAGGTCGGACCCGTGCCTCTCGGGAACGTGGTCTGGTGGTAGGTGCCCGCCGGCAGCAGCCGGGCCACCGCCGGGCCCAACTGGTCCGGGCAGTAGGCGACCACGTCACCCGGCCGTCCGGCACGGGACAGGGCGGCCGCGACCTGACCGGCCTGGGTGCGGTTCGTGGTGATGTTGGGGAAGGCACTGACCAGCCCGGCCACGACGGCCACCACGACGACTCCGGTGCGTACCTTCTGGTCAGCGAGCGTGGTCGTCCCCAGTGCCACCAGGAGGACCAACGGGATGAACACCACCGACGCGTAGCGGGCCTGGAAGGCGCTGTTCGAGAGGTACCCACCGACGATGGCCGCGGCCAGCGTCCCCACCACGACGATCCCGAGCGGCCGGGCCCAGTGACGGGTGCGGATGTCGAGGTCGATGTGCCGGGCGTCCTTGGCCAGGCCGAAGAGCCCGAGCCCGGCCAGCGCGAAGTACACGAGGGCGAGGGCCCGCCCCTGGTTGGTGGGACCGCCGGCGAACGACGTGATGGCGTTGACCATCGCCGCGAAGTTGGCGGGCTTCGCCCACGGCGTGCCCGTGTGCCGGGACTGGAACACGAAGATGGGCAACCACGGGACGAACGTCAGCCCGCCCACCACCATGGCCGCCGCGCTGGCCAGCGCACCCCGGCGCCAGTCGGCCCGGCCCCAACGCGCCTGGAACAACAACCAGAGGCCGGTCACGCCGGCCAGGTAGAGCGCCCAGTAGTGCGAGTACAGGAGAGCGGCCGTGACCACTCCCACCGCGATCAGGTTCCCGGGACGGGGCCGTTCGAGAGCCCTCGCGACGGCGAGAAACCCGAGGACGGTGAGGAGGGCCACCAGCGCGTACATCCTGGTCTCGGTGTCGTAGTACACGGCGAACGGCGACGACGCCACCAGTAGCGCGGCGACCCACGCGGCTGTCCTGCCGCCGAGGCGGCGGCCGGCCAGCCACGCACAGGGCACTGTCACGATCCCGATGACGCCCGACAGCGAGCGCACGGCGACGTCGGAGGTGCCGAAGAAGCCCATCCACACGTGGAGGAGCACGTAGAAGAGAGGCGGGGCACCGTCCCGACGCAGGTAGGAGGGCAGCTCGTGGAGCGGCTGCCTGGCGATGTTGACCGTGAGCGCCTCGTCCAGCCACAGGTCCGATCTCGTCCAGAACCGCAGCACCACGCCCACCACCATGACGGCGGCCACCGCCGCGACCACCACGGCACGGGTGCGCGCCGTGCGCCGGTCCCCGCCACCGCCGCCACCATCGACCCCGTCCGAACGCCCGTCATCCAACCGGTCGCCGACACCATCCGGATCGAGAACGACGGGCTCGGGGTCGGCCAGGCGGGAAGATGGGGCGTGGCGGGGCGTGGTCGCAGGCGGGGAGCCGTCCATGCCGGCATGGTAGCGACCCTGGCCGCCGGGGCCCCAGCGGGCCGGTGGGTGGCGGCCGCGGTGTCATGTACACGGGCGGGGCGAGCCGGTATCCTCCCGGGAGCCGGGCGCCGGTCGAACGGCGAGGGGAAGACCCCGGTGTCGAGTACCGGCACCGGCGTGAACGAGTCGTGCCGTCCGGCACGAGACGGACTGGGGGAGACATGGGGCATTCGGATGGTCTCAGCCGGCGGCGGTTCCTGTCGTCGGGTGCGGCGGCGGCAGGCGGCGTGGCCCTCCTCGGCGTCGGCGGGCCGATCGCGCTCACCGGATGCGGCACGTCGAGCGGATCCTCCGGGAACGTCGCCACCACCCCCAACGCCGGTATCGGTTCGGGCACACCGCGCCGGGGCGGTTCGGCAGTCCTCGCCACCACGTCCGAGATCGACGGCTTCTACCCGCCCGCCAACCACTGGGACGCCACCGGCTTCCTCTACGCCAACTCCGTCTTCGACCCGCTCGTCGCGGTGGCGGCCGACGGATCGGCCCAGCCCTACCTGGCCCAATCGATCACCCCGAACGGCGACTACAGCGTGTGGACGGTCAAGCTACGCCCTGGCGTGACCTTCAGCGACGGCTCCCCGCTCACGTCGTCGGTCCTGAAGGCAAACTTCGACGCCTTGAAGGCATCCCCTCTCACCGGCGTCGCCGTACGTGTGGTGGAGAAGGCCACCATTGTCGACCCCCTCACCGTCGCCTACACGTGCACCGGCCCCAACGTGGCGTTCCCGTACGACCTGACCAGCCAGGTGGGATACGTCTTCGGCACGGCCATGATCGACGCCGCCGGCGGATCGGGACCGGTCAAGCCTGTCGGCACCGGTCCATTCGTGTACTCGTCGTGGCAGCCCAACGACCACTTCACCGCTACCCGGAACCCCAACTACTGGCGCGCCGGCTACCCCTATCTGGACAGCATCACCTTCCGGCCCATCGCCGACACCACCCAGCGAGAGAGCACGCTCGAGACCGGCGGCGTGGACCTCATCTACTCGGCCGATCCCAACACCGTCGACCATTTCCGTTCCAAGTCCGGCTACCAGCTGGTCACCAACCTGAACGATACGGTTGGCGAGCCCGACATGGACTTCATCATGCTCAACTGCGCCAAGTCACCCACCGACGACCTGCGCATCCGCCAGGCCCTGGCCCACGGACTCGACGCGTCCGCACTGGCGAAGCTGTTCGGGGGCGGCATCGAAAAGCCGGCAACCGGCCTCTTCCCCCCGGGTTCGCCCTACTACTCAAAAACCACCTACCCCGCCTACGATCAGGCCGCGGCACGCGCCCTGGTCCGCGAGTACGCGGCGCAGCACGGCACGCCGTCGATCGAGTTGGGGACGGTGACCGACCCCCGGCTCGCGCGCATCGTCCAGGCCATCCAGAACATGTGGCAGGAGGTCGGCTTCGACGTCACCATCAAGATCTTCGACCAGGCGACGTTCATCTCCAACGCGGTGGTCGGCGACTACCAGGCCTACACCTTCGAGATGTTCTCGGCGGCCGATCCCGACCTGAACTACGTGTGGTGGTCGACGACGACCATCGCCAAGCCCGGCCAGATCGGCCTCAACTTCTCCCGCAACGACGACCCCAAGATCGAGGCGGCGCTCCTCGCCGCCCGGGCCGAGACCAACCGGGCCAAGCGAATCGCCGACTACCAGACGGTGAACGAGCGCCTGGCCATCGACCTGCCCTACCTCTGGCTGGGCAAGACGGTGTGGTCCGAGGTGGGGAACCAGCGTCTCCAGAACTTCGCGGGCATGGTCCTCCCCAACGGCACGCGGGCCAAGCCGTTCGACGACGGGGTGTCCTTCACCGCCCAGATGTGGTTGGCAGGCTGACGGCACCGTGCTGGTGACCTATCTGGCCAAGCGGTTGGTGCAGCTGATCGCCGTCACCTTCCTCATCTCGGTGATCGTCTTCCTGCTCGTCCACCTCCTGCCCGGCGACCCGAGCGTGACCATCCTGGGCGCCAACGACACGCCCCAGAACCGCCTCATCCTCCTCCACCAGTTGGGCCTCAACAAGCCCCTCGTGGCCCAGTACGCGACGTGGCTCGGGCAGGTCCTCCACGGCAGCCTGGGCCAGTCGTACCTCACCCATCAGCAGGTCTCCCAGATCATCGCCCAGGGTGCGCCCGTCGACCTGGAGCTGATCGTCCTGTCCCAGATCATCGCCTTCGCCGTGGCCATCCCCCTGGCCCTGGTCGCCTCCCGGCGCTCCAACCGCCCCGTCGACCGGATGGCCACCACCACGACCTTCGGCCTGCTGGCCCTGCCCCCCTTCGTCCTCGCCCCCATCCTGGTGGCGATCTTCGCTGTGGGCCTCGGGTGGTTCCCCGCCACCGGCACCGTCCCCATCTCCCAGAACCTGGCGACCAACCTGCACGACATGATCCTCCCGGCCGTCGCGCTGTCGTTCGGCTCGATCGCCCTCTACTACCGGCTGCTGCGCTCCGACCTCATCGCCACCCTCCAGGAGGACTTCATCACCTCGGCCCGCGCCAAGGGGCTGCACCCCCGCCGGGTCATGCTCCGCCACGCGTTGCGCCCGTCCACGTTCTCGCTCCTGGCCGCAGCCGGCGTCAACATCGGCTCGCTGCTGGCCGGCGCCTTCATCGTCGAGAGCCTGTTCGCCATCAATGGCGTCGGCCTCGCCCTCATCAACGCCGTCGAGCAGCGCGACTACCTGGTCGTCCAGGGCATCGCCCTGGTGGTGGCCCTCGTCTACGTGATCATCCAGTTCATCGTGGACTTCATCTTCACCGTCGTCGACCCCCGGGTGGCACGGGGATGACCGCCACCTGCCACGCGGTCCACCGACACGCTGTCACCCGCACCCGTCGCGCCTGCGCACGCCACGCCGCCGGCCCACGCCCGAAGGGAGCCCCACGTGCCCGATGACCGCGAGCTGGCGGCGACCGGGGCCGCCGCCGAGTTGCTGGCCGACATAACCCCCGGCGACGCCGCGCTCTCCGAGGAGGCCGTCTCCCTGGCCGTTGCCGGAGCCCGGCGCCGCCCGCTCGGCATCATCTTCTGGCTGGCGGTGACGTGGGTGGGGATCGTCGTCATCGCCGCCATCTTCGCCAACCTGCTCCCTCTGGCCCACCCCAACTTCCAGAACTACAGCGCCATCAACACCGGCCCCAGCATCCACCACCTGCTCGGCACGGACGACCTCGGCCGGGACCTCCTCAGCCGGCTGATCTTCGGTGCCCGGGTCTCCCTCGTCGTGGGCTTCGGCTCGATCGCCATCGGCATGATCGTCGGGGGGAGCGCCGGCCTCGTCTCCGCCTACCTTGGCGGCGGGTGGGACGCCACCATGAACGGGTTCGCCTTCGTCATCCTGGCCTTCCCCCAGATCCTGGCCCTCATCGCCATCACCGCCTTCTGGGGCACCGCGTTGTGGAAGATCACCCTCATCATCGGGATCGGCTCCATCCCCCTCATCTTCCGGGTGGTGCGGGCGTCCACCCTGGCGTTCGTCAACCGCGAGTTCGTGGTCGCCGCCCGGGCTCTCGGGGCGTCGCCGGCACGCATCATCTTCCGGGAGCTGCTCCCGAACGTGCTGCCCGCCGCACTGTCCTTCGCCATGATCGGGGTGGCAGGGGCCATCGTGCTCGAGGGCACGCTGGCCTTCCTCGGCCTGTCCGTCCCCCTGCCCACGCCGTCGTGGGGGAACATGATCGCCGAGGGGTCCACCAACGGCCAGCTCCAGCAGAACATCTACATCATGCTGTGGCCGGCCATCTCCATGTTCCTGCTCCTGCTGTCCATCAACCTCATCGGCGACCGCCTCCGCCAGCGGTTCGACGTCCGGGAGAGCCTGGTATGAGCCCACGCGACGGTGCCGACGCCTTCCCCGACGCCACCGAGCTCGCCGACCCGCTGCTGACCGTCGACGACCTGAGGACCTGGTTCCACACCCCACGGGGCACCGTCCGGGCCGTCGACGGCATCTCCCTCACGGTCCGGCGGGGCACCACCGTCGGGGTGGTCGGCGAGTCCGGATCGGGGAAGACCGTGCTCTCCCGGTCCATCATGGGGCTCCTCCCCACCCGCGACGTTGAGCGGGCCGGGACGGTGACCTTCGCCGGCCGCGACCTCACGACCATGTCGGCAAAGGAGCTCCGATCGGTGTGGGGGCCCCAGATCGCCATGATCTTCCAGGACCCGATGACGGCACTGAACCCGGTCAAGCGGGTGGGGGCCCAGATCACCGAGTCCCTCCGCCTCCACCTGCACATGGACCGCAAAGAGGCCCGGGCCACCGCCGCGGCGCTGCTCGACTCGGTCGGGATCCCCTCCCCCGAGAAGCGACTGCGGGCCTACCCCTCCCAGCTTTCGGGCGGGATGCGCCAGCGGGTGATGATCGCCATCGCCCTGGCGTGCGGTCCCCGCCTGGTCCTGGCCGACGAGCCCACCACCGGGCTCGACGTCACCATCCAGGCCCAGATCCTCGACCTGCTGGGCAGTCTCCAGGACGAGCGCAACATGGCCATGATCCTGGTCACCCACGACCTCGGCGTCGTCGCCACCCGCGCCGACGAGATCGTGGTCATGTACGCGGGGAAGGTGGTCGAGCGGGCCCCGACGCCCACCCTCTTCGCCGACCCGAAGATGCCCTACACCCGCGCCCTCATGGACTCCATCCCCCGGCTGTCCCAACCGAGCGGGACACGCCTGGCCGCCATCGCCGGCCGCCCTCCCGACCTGGTCGATCCTCCCCAGGGATGCAGGTTCGCGCCCCGGTGCCCCTACGCCCAGGACCGGTGCCGGGAAAGCGAGCCGCCGCTGCGCACGGCAGGCAGCGCCGACCATCTCTTCGCCTGCTGGTTCCCCCTCACCAACGGCCGCCCCTCGGCTCCCTTGACCAACAACGAGGTGACCCCGTGACGGACACCGCCGCCCCGCTGCTCTCCGTCGAGCACCTCACCGTCCAGTTCCGGGTGGGACGTGGCAGGGTCCAGGCCGTCTCCGACGTCAGCTTCGACGTGGTCCGCGGCGAGACGCTCGGGCTCGTCGGCGAGTCCGGCTGCGGCAAGTCCACCACCGGGCGCACGATCGTGCGCGTCCAGCGCCCGACCGCTGGAGCGATCCGGTTCGACGGCCAGGACATCGGCTCGATGGGTGAGCGTGAGCTCCGCCCGGTGCGTCGCCGGATGCAGATGATCTTCCAGGACCCGATCTCGTCCCTCAACCCCCGGCGGCGGGTCAGCGAGATCGTGGCCGAGCCTCTCGCCATCGACGGGTGGGGCACGGCCGACGAGCGGGGCGAGCGGGCCAGGGCCATGCTCACCTCCGTCGGCATCGACCCCGACCAGACCGGCGACCGCCGTCCCCAGGAGTTCTCCGGTGGCCAGTGTCAGCGCATCAGCATCGCACGGGCCCTCATGTCCGATCCGGAACTGCTCATCTGCGACGAGCCCGTGTCCGCCCTCGACGTCTCCGTCCAGGCGCAGATCCTCAACCTCCTGGCCGAGCTGCGGGCCGAACGCGGCCTCACCATGCTCTTCATCGCCCACGACCTGGCCGTGGTGAAGAACGTGAGTGACCGGGTTGCCGTCATGTACCTGGGGAAGATCGTAGAGATCGCCCCGTCGGACGACCTCTACCGCTCCCCCGCCCACCACTACACGGCCGCGCTCATGGCGGCCATCCCCGAGCCCGACCCGGCCTCGGCCCGGGGTGAGACCCTGACGGGCGAGCTGCCCTCGCCGTTGAACCCGCCCTCGGGGTGCCGGTTCCGGACCCGCTGCCCGGCAGCCACGGAACGGTGCGCGGCCGAGGAGCCGCCACTCACGCAGGTCGCCCGCGGCCATCAGGTGGCCTGCCACTTCCCCCTGGCCCGCCCGGCCGCCCCCTGAGGTCCACCCGCCCCGGGGGCACCGGACCGTCACTCGGCGGCGGGTGCCTCCTCGCCGGCAGGGGCCGGCTCCGCGTGGGCGGCGGGTGCCTCCCCCTCGTCGGCAGGAGCAACTACGTGCTCGGCCGCATACTCGGCCCACGCCGCCTGGGCCTCGGTCTCCGGGGTGAACTCGGCGTCACCGTAGTCGAAGCCGCCGATGTAGTTCCCCTCCTCGTCATACGCGTGCTCGCCGAACGCCTCGCGGTACTCCTCGGAGACCTCGCCGCCCTCGGCCGCCTGCTTGATCGACAGGCTGATGCGCCGGCGCTGGAGGTCGATGTCGATGATCTTGACCCACAGCTCCTCGCCCGGCGTCACCACCTGCTCGGGCAGGTCGACGTGGTGGACGGCCATCTCGGAGATGTGCACGAGACCCTCGATGCCGTCGCCCACCTGGACGAAGGCGCCGAAGGGGACCAGCTTGGTGATGCGGCCGTAGACGAGCTCGCCCACCTGGTGGGTGTTGGCGAATTCCTGCCACGGGTCGGTCTGGGTCGCCTTCAGCGACAGGCTGATCCGCTCCTTGGACAGGTCGACGTCGAGCACCTCGACCTCGATCTCGTCACCCACGGAGACCACCGACGACGGGTGGTCGACGTGCTTCCACGACAGCTCGGACACGTGCACGAGGCCGTCCATGCCGCCCAGGTCGACGAAGGCGCCGAAGTTGACCACGGACGACACCACGCCCCGGCGGCGCTCCCCGGGCTTGAGGTTGACGAGGAACTCGCCCCGCTGCTCCTTCTGGGTCTCCTCCAGCCAAGCCCGCCGGGAGAGGACGACGTTGTTGCGGTTGCGGTCGAGCTCGATGATCTTGGCCTCGATGGTCCGGCCCACGTAGGGCTGGAGCTCGCGCACACGGCGGAGCTCGACCAGCGAGGCGGGCAGGAACCCGCGCAGGCCGATGTCGACGATGAGCCCACCCTTCACCACTTCGATGACCGGGCCGGTGACGACCTCGTCGGCCTCCTTCAGCTTCTCGATCGTGCCCCACGCCCGCTCGTACTGGGCCCGCTTCTTCGACAGGATGAGGCGCCCCTCCTTGTCCTCCTTCTGGAGGACGAGGGCTTCGACCTGCTCGCCCAGGCTCACGATCTCGGCGGGGTCGACGTCGTTGCGGATGGAGAGCTCCCGCACGGGGATCACGCCCTCGGACTTGAACCCGATGTCGAGGAGCACCTCGTCCTTGTCGATCTTCACCACGGTGCCCTCGACCAGGTCGCCGTCGTCGAACTCGACGATGGTGCCGGCCATGGCGTCCTCGAGTGACGCACCTCCGAGGTCGTCCTCGGTGATGGGGCGGGGGATGTAGGCACCGTTCTCGTCGAAGGTGCCCATGCGCTCGGTGGACAGCAGTGCGCTGCCGGCGCCGGGCCGTGCTGCGGTGGTGGGATCGGACATCAGGTGAGGTCGCTCGCTTTCCGGACGGTGACCGC
>JAJZDI010000029.1 GCA_021806045.1 Actinomycetes bacterium | reverse complement strand
CCGCGTGGCGCGCCGGGCGGTGGTGGTTGGTGACCCCGGACGGGCAGCCCTTCTACTCGACGGGGATCGACCACGTCAGTGCGTCCCCCGACGTCGACCGGACCACGGGAGTCTGCCCCTACTGCGTCACGGTGGCGAAGGACTACCCGTCGATCGCGGCATGGGACCAGGCGACGGTGACCCGCCTCGAGGGGTGGGGCTTCAACACCCTCGGACCCTGGTCGGACACGGCGCTCGACTCGAAGATGCCCTACACCGTGCTGCTCAGCATGGCTTCGGGCAACGACTGGTTCGCGCCGTCGTTCGTCACCAACGCCCAGGCGGTGGCGGCCAGCCAGGTGGCACCGCTAGCCGACGACCCCAACCTGATCGGCTGGTACACGGACAGCGAGCTGTCGTGGGGCCCGGGGCTCCAGGGGAGCCAGAGCCTGCTCGACCAGTACCTGGCACTGCCGGCGGGGTCGCCGGGTCGGGCGGTGGCGGAGACCTACGTGGGTAACCCGTCGGGCTTCACGTACGCGCTCGCCACCCGCTACTTCTCGGTGACGACGGCCGCCATCCGAGCCGTCGATCCCCATCACCTCATCCTCGGGGTCAAGGCCATCGCCCAACTGATCCCGCCCCAGGTGCTCGAAGCAGCCCGCCCCTACGTCGACGTCTTCAGCGTCGACGACTACGCGGTGCTGCCCGTCGTCACCTCGTACGTCACCTCGCACTGGCCCGGATACCTGCCGGTCGAGCCCGACCTGGCCAACATCGAGGCGATCGTGGGCAAGCCCCTGATCGTGGCGGAGTACTCGTTCCGGGCAGCGGACAGCGGCGTGCCAAACACGTGGCCACCCATCTACCCGACGCTCGCCACCCAGGGGCAGCGGGCGGCCCGCTACGCGGCGTTCGCCCAACACCTCCGGGCGGCTCCGTGGATGGTGGGGGACGACTGGTTCGAGTACGTCGACGAGCCGAACGGTGGGCGGTTCGACGGAGAGAATTCGAACTTCGGGGTCGTCTCCGTCCTCGACCGCCCCTATGCCGCGTTGGTCGACCGCATGACCCAGGCGGACGCGGTTGCTCCCGATCGCATGGCGGCACCGGGAGGCAGGTGCCTGCTGTGGGCCCGTTCGCCAGCCGGCGCGGTCACCTGTACCAACCAGGTGCCGGCATCGGCCATCGGCCCGCCGGGTGTCCCCGACGGGACCGGCATGTGGGTGGCGGGTCCGTCGGGTGCGGTGGCATCGTCGGGGAACGCGCCCGCCTACGGCTCGGCCGCCCACCTCCACCTGAACGAGCCGATCGTCGGCATGGCCGCCACCCCCGACGGTGGTGGCTACTGGCTGGTCGCGGCGGACGGCGGCGTGTTCGCCTTCGGCGACGCCACCTTCTACGGCTCGGCCGCCCACCTCCACCTGAACGAGCCGATCGTCGGCATGGCCGCGTCGCCCGACGGTGGTGGCTACTGGCTGGTCGCCGCCGACGGCGGCGTGTTCGCCTTCGGCGACGCCACCTTCTCCGGCTCGGCCGCCCACCTCCACCTGGCCGCGCCGGTCGTCGGCATGGCCGCGTCGCCCGACGGTGGTGGCTACTGGCTGGTCGCCGCCGACGGCGGCGTGTTCGCCTTCGGTGACGCCACCTTCTCCGGCTCGGCCGCCCACCTCCACCTGGCCGCGCCGGTCGTCGGCATGGCCACCGACCCGGCGGGCGGCTACTGGCTGGTCGCCGCGGACGGCGGGGTGTTCGCCTTCGGCGGCGCGCCCTTCTGCGGCTCGGGCGCCACCGCTCCGGCCACCTCCCCCGTCGTCGCCATCGACGGCACCGCGGTCGGGTATCGGATCGTCACGTCGGCCGGCGGGGAGCGCTCGTTCGGACCGCTGCCCGCCCTGTCGCCTGCCCCGGCCCCGGCCGGGGGTCGGGTGGTGGGGGCGACGTCCTAGCCCGGCCGGGGGCGCCTCAGAGGGTGGAGCGGATCATCGCTGCAGCTCGTGAACCGGACGTCCACGAGTGGTGGCGGAACGGCCGGGCACGGGTGGGTGCCGGACCATGGGCGGATCTCAGAGCCGGTCCATCTCGAGCCTGAGGCTCACCGATGCCGCCAGCGAACCGAGGTCGCCGGGATCGGACGTGACGACGAGGTCCCTGCGCCGCAGCGCCCCTTCGACGACGGTGGCATCGACGATGTCGCTGGCGGTGGCCGCGCCGAGGAGCTCTCCCACTCGCCGGGCCTGGCTGTCGTCGAGACGCTCGATGGTGCAGCCGGCGAGGAGCCGTGCAAGGCGCGCCCGGCGCCCACCACCCCGCCAGGCCTGGGCGACGACTGGTGCCGGCACCGTGGGAACCTCGCGAAGCTCCAGCAGCGCCCGGTGACGAGCCCACATTCGCCGCTCGCCCCTGTCGGCCGCCACCAGCGCACCGGCGTCGTAGGTCACGCCCATCAGGCCGTCCGGCGGGCTCGGGAACGACTCCGCCGGCCGCGCCCGGCAGCCTTCTGAGCCCATTCCATGGCCTCGGCCATCTCCTCGTCGCTGAACGCCCCGTCCGCACGTTCGTACGCCGCGACGCCAGCCAGTCCGGCGCGGAGGGTCAGCTCCTTCCGGGCCGTTGCGGTCAGCCATCCGCTATAGGTCGTGCCGGTCACTCGGGCCGCCTCTGCGATCGCCGCATCGAGGTCCGGCGGTACGGAGATGGAGCGCTTCTTCCTGACCGGCATGCCACGAGGGTAGTACAGGGGTAGGACAGCTTGGGCGGCCGGTACCGCTGCCTGCCCGTTGCGGATGTGGAGTCACGCCGGTACCGGTACCAGCACCGCCGAGCCCTCGCCTCCGGCCCTCGATGGCAGCAGGCGGACCGGCGGAGGTACCGTCGTCGTCGAGGCCGAATGGCATCGACGACGCGGAAGGATCGTGGTCATGATCGTGTGCGTTCCCGTGGAGAGCGGTGGGGCTGTCGACCCGCGTTGGGGCAGGGCGTCGCGTGTGGCGCTCGCCACCATTGAAGATGGCGAGGTGACCGGGTGGGACGTGCACGACGTCGGGTGGGACACCCTGCACGACACGGGGAGTGAAGCTCGCCACCACGCCAGGGTGGCGGGGTTCCTCCGCGACCACCAGGTGGACGTGGTGGTGGCCAACCACATGGGCGGCGGCATGCGCCAGATGCTCGACACGATGCACATCACCGTCCATCTGGGTGCGGCGGGAGATGCGCGGGGCGCCGTGCAGTCGGCGGTGGGCGCCTAGCGGCAGGAACGCGTGCTCGGCGGGGACGTGACCCGGAGGTGGCCCCGACGGGCCCGGTCACCGCCGCCCGAGGATCCGGAGCAGTGCCAGGTAGACCATCACCACCGCGAACATGATCAGGAACGCCGCGTACCACTCGCCCTCGGCGGTCACGCCGGCACGCTCGGCTCGGGCCACCATCTCGAAGTCGACGAACAGGTCCATGGTGGCGACGAGCAGGTAGAGGATGCCGAAGACGACGATGCGGGTGGCGTCGGGTCCGAGGCCGGGGACGTTGATCCCCATCATGACGCCGAGCATGACGGCGAGCAGTCCCCACCCGGCCACGACGGTGATGGTGACGAACCTGCGCCGGACGCGGACGAGGCCCGTGCGGTAGGCGAGGAGAGTGCCGAGGAAGATGGCACCGGTGCCGATGATCGACAGGGCGACCACGCCGTGGGTCTGGGCCTCGAGGACGCGTGACAGGGAGCCGAGGGCGGCGCCCTCGAGCACGGCGTAGACGGGGGCGAGCACTGCTGCGTGCCGTGGGGTGAAGATCCCGACCAGGCCGATCACCAGTGCGGCCAGGATGAACACCATGGCGACGCCCAGCGGCAGGCGGAGCAGGGCGGCGAGGGCCCCGCTGACCAGGGCCATGCCCGCCAGCACCCCGACCTTGTTGTAGACCTCGGTGGCCACGAACGGCCGGACGTCGCTGACCGCCGGGCGCACCTGTGGCGGGCCGGCCGGCGCGTACGCCCACTGGGTGCCGGACCACTGCCACCAATTGCCCTGGAAGAACGTCCACCCCGGCGGAATGGTGGCCGTAGCGGGGTCAGGCGGCGGGGTGCCGAATTCGTGCTGCAGGCGGGCGAACCCTCGCGCCATTCCCGCCGAGCCCTTGCTGGTGCGCACCTTCGCCACTGCCGCCTCCTCGTCGCAGACCTGCCGGACGGGGGTCAGTGTAGGCCGGGGCCGTGCGAGGCACCCGGCACGGCGCCCCCGCCGCGGGAGCCGACGTCCCGCACTGCTCAGCCTGCGACCACCTCGGTGATGGCGTAGAGGCACCCGATGTCCACGGTGCCCGGCACGAGGACGAGCTCGTCGCAGCCGGCCGCCTCGGCATCGGTGATGGCGCGCCGCAGCCGGTCGGGGGTGGACAGGTCGACGGCTTCCGCCATGGCCCGTGCGAAGCCTTCGCCGAACACGCGCAGGTAGTCGAACAGGAAGGCGCCGAGGGTGGCTGCCGGATCGTCGCCGCCGAGGACGGCGAAGGTCCCCGTCGCCAGCCGGGGCCGATCGGAGCGGCCCGCCGCCGCCCAGGCGTCCCGTGCCAGGCGGTTGGCCCGCGCCATCTCGTCGCCGTCGGCGGCGATGGAGAACCCGGTGACCCCGTCGGCCCACGCCGCCGCCCGGCGCATCGACGCCGGTCCCATGGCGGAGGCCAGGATCGGTGGGCCACCGTCCTGCACCGGGGCCGGCCCCACCGGATCGGCGCCGTCGAAGGGCGGTTGGCCCGACCACAGTCGCCGGATCTCGGCCACGGCGTCGTCGAGCTGCTGGTGCCGCCGCTCGAAGGGCACACCCGCCGCCCGGTAGTCGTGCTCCCGGCCGCCGACCCCGACGCCCACGACGAGCCGGCCGCCGGCCAGCACGTCCAGGGTGGCCAACTGCTTGGCCATCAACGCGGTGGCGTGCAGTGGCAGCACGACGATGTTGGTCATGACCGCCACCCGCTCGGTCAGGGCGGCGGCAGCGGCGTTCGTGACCATCGCCTCCGGGTTGTGGAAGGTGAGGCGCTCGCCGGCCGAGATGCTCGCGTAGGGGCCCTCGTCGACGGCCCGGCACCACTCGACGAACGTGTCCCGGGTGAAGCCCCGCGCCATGGTGGGCAGGGCGATGCCGATCTCCATCGTGCGGACGCTACCGGCAGCGGCGGCCCGGCGCACCAGCCCGACGCACCGGGTGACCGGTCACGGCCGGGAGGCGGCCTTGCTTGTCACCCCAGCTTGATCCGTCGTTGATCGATCGACGCCGCCGCGCCCTCCCCCTTCCCTCACCGCCCGTTCCGGCGCATGCGGCGCACGCCGGCAGCCAGCGCCTGCTGGTAGAGGCCGGCCGGCAGGCGGGAGATGAGGTCGATGACCACGGCGTCCGGGCCGATCAGGGCGCGGCGCCGGTTGCGCTGAACCGCGGTCAGGATCTGGCGGGCGGCCGACTCCGGGGTGGTCAGGGCGGCCCGGTCGAAGGCGTCGGACGGCGCGCCGTCCCCCGTGTCGAGGGCGGCGATCTCGTCGTCGACCCGGGCGCTGCGGGCGATGTTGGTCTTGATCCCGCCTGGGTGGACGGTGGTGCACGACACCGGGGAGCCGGCCCCCTCGAGCTCGATGCGCAGGGCGTCGGTGAACCCCCGCACCGCGAACTTGGCCGCGTTGTAGGCGGACTGGGTGGGGATGCTCACCAGCCCGAAGACGCTCGACAGGTTCACGATATGGCCCTCGCCGGATGCCTCCAGGTGCGGGAGGAACGCCTTGGTGCCGTAGACGACGCCCCAGAAGTTGATCCCCATCAGCCACTCGAAGTCCTCGTAAGACATCGAGGCGATGTTGGCGGCCAGTGCCACACCGGCGTTGTTGATCACCAGGTTGACGGTGCCGTGTTCGGCCACCACCGCGTCGGCCCAGGCCTCGACGGCACTGCGGTCGGCCACGTCCACGCGGGCGGATGTCACCGTGACCGGGTGGGCCGAGCAGCGCTCGACGGTGGTGGCCAGCCCGTCGGTGTCGACGTCGGACAGGGCGAGGTGGGTGCCCCGCCGGGCCAGCTCCTCGGCAAGTGCCCGCCCGATGCCCGAACCGGCTCCGGTGATGGCGGCGACCTTACCGGTGAACGACCGCACCGCCTCAGGCTCCCGCGGCCGCGGTCGGCCGGTCCGCCCCGACGGCGACCTCCGGTCGCGAGTACACGAGTGCCGGGTCGTCGACGCTGCTCAGTTTCATGGCCCGATAGTCGCGCAGGTAGCTCTGGTACACCTGCCACGGGTAGGAGGAGCCCTGCTTGGGCATCCGGTCGACGGCCCGCTGCACGTAGCCCGACGACAGCGCCAGGAGGGGTCGGGCCTCGACCGCCGGGTCGCGGTTGACCGGCATCACCTGGGCCATGCCCGTGGTGTGCAGGTGGTCGAGGATCCTGCACACCAGGTCACAGATGAGGTCGCACTTGAGCGTCCACGAGGCGTTCGTGTAGCCGATGGCCACGGCCAGGTTGGGCACGCCCTCGAGCATCATGCCCTTGTAGGTGAGGGTGGAGGGCACGTCGACGGCCTGGCCGTCCACCGACAGCTCGATGCCCCCGAGGAAGAGGAGCTCGAGCCCGGTCGCGGTCACGACGATGTCGGCCTCGAGCTCGGCCCCCGACGCCAGCCGGATACCCGTCTCGGTGAAGGTGTCGACCCGGTCGGTGACGACGGTGGCCGACCCGTCGGCCAGGGCCGCGAACAGGTCGCCGTCGGGGACGACGCAGACGCGTTGGTCCCACGGGTCGTAGCGGGGGGTGAAGTGGGTGTCGATGTCGTAGCCGGGGGGAAGCTGCCGCTGGAGCTGCCGCCGGAGCATGCGCTTGACCGCTCCCGGCCACCGCCGGCTGGCCTGGTAGAAGGCCTGGGTGGTCAGCGCCTTCATCCACCGGATGGCCGCCCCCGACACCTGCCCGGGCAGGAGCCGTCCGAGCAGGTGGGCCAGGGGATCACTGCCGGGGAGGGAGAGGACGTAGGTGGGCGAGCGCTGGAGCATCGTCACCCGGGCGCCCCGCTCGGCCAGCGCCGGGACCAGGGTGATGGCGGTGGCCCCGCTGCCGATCACCACGACGCGGGTGCCGGCCACGTCGAGGTCCTCGGGCCACGCCTGGGGGTGGACGATCCGGCCCTGGAACCGGTCGGTGCCGGCGAAGTCGGGCTGGTGGCCGTGGTCGTAGCGGTAGTAACCGGTGCACGAGAAGAGGAACCCGCAGGTGAGCTGGACCTGCTCGCCGCTGTCGGTCCGCTCGGCGGTGACGTGCCAGCGGGCATCGTCGGTGGACCAGGCGGCGGCGACCACCCGGTGGCGGAAGCGGATGCGGGCGTCGGTGCCGTCGGCCGCCGCTGTGTCGCGGATGTAGCGGAGGATGGACGCGCCGTCCGCGATCGACTTCTCGCCGACCCACGGCCGGAACGAGTATCCGAGGGTGTACATGTCCGAGTCGGAGCGGATGCCCGGGTAGCGGAAGAGGTCCCACGTCCCGCCGATGGTGTCGCGCGCCTCGAGCACGGCGAACGTGGCCCACGGGCAGTCGGTGGCGATGGCGTGGGCGGCGCCCACGCCGGACAGGCCGGCCCCCACGATGAGGACGTCGAGGTGTTCGGGGTGTGCCACCGGCCGGCCTCCGTCCGTGCTCACGCGGCCGGGGTGGCGAGCTTGCCGACCAGTGTGCCCTCGTCGCCGAAGAGGGTCTCCCGCCACTGCTCGAGGAGCTCCCGGTTGTCGTGGTCGTCCGGGTGGAAGTCGGGCCGGCAGTAGTCGCGCAGGGTCAGCCACATGTCCCGCTGGACGAGGGGCGAGCGCTTGAACTCGGCCCAGCAGCGGCGGAGGTTGCCCCGACGGTAGGTGGCGCGGTCGCCGAGGAGTGAGAGGGTGACGGCGACCGAGGTCCAGGCGACGAAGCCGAACCGGAGGAACTGCATGGTCCAGATCCGGGTGCGCTCGCTCCCTCCCACCGCCCGGTAGACGTCGAAGGCCACCGCCTTGTGCTCGGACTCCTCGAGGGCGTGCCACAGGAACAGGTCGCGCACGGCGGGGTGGCCGAACTCCGCCCTCGACGCCTCGTCGGAGAGCGCCAGCTCGGCCAGGGTGGCGGTGAAGTGCTCGAGGGCGGCGGTGAGAGCCAGGTTGGCGATGGGCGGCACCACCCGCTCGCGTAGGGTCAGGCTCCGCTTGGTCAGCCACTCCATGCGGTGGGTCGGGTAGCCGAGCTCGGCCAGGCGCATGTTGAAGGCGCGGTGCTCGCGCCCGTGGACCGACTCCTGGCCGATGAAGCCCGTCACCTGGCGCTTGAGGTCGGGGTCGGTGATCTGGCTCCGGTAGTGGCGCACCGAGCGGACGAAGTAGTCCTCGCCGTCGGGGAACATGGACGACATCATCGCCGTGAGGTGGCAGAGGATGACGTTCTCCGACTGGGCGAAGTACCGGGGGATCTGATCGAACTCGTCGAAGGAGATGCGCCGGGTCGGGACCGTTCGGGTCGCCGGGTCGGTCTCGGGCATCGCTGCAGGTCCTCTCTCTGTGGGAACGGCCGCTCGGGGCCGGGGCAGGAACGGCGTCACTGTAGATGATTTGAGAGATTTCCTCAATCCCTCAAATCTGCTACCGTCTTTCTCCGATGTCCCGCCGTAGCGAACCGCCCCCGACGGCCCCGTCCGCGCCACCGACCAAGGGGGCCCAGACCCGCCGCGCCATCCTCGACGCGGCCATCAGGCGGTTCGGCCGGGACGGCTACCGGGCCACGTCGGTGGCCGACATCGCACGCGATGCCGCGGTGGGGGGGACGGTCGCCTACGCCTACTTCCCCAACAAGGAGAGCCTGTTCCTGGCGGCGATGGACGAAGACGCCGCCGCGCTCATGGCCGAGGGGGCGGCGGCCGCCAAGGTGGTGCCCGACACCCGCGAGTGGCCGAAGGCCATGCTCTTCGCCGTGCTGGGCGTGCTCGACGGCCACCCCCTGGCCCGCCGGGTCCTGGCCGGTCTGGAGCCGGAGGTCACGACCCGGGTCCTCGAGATCCCCTCGCTGGCGGAGCTGCGCAAGGTGTGTGCCGAGCGGCTGCGAGCCGAGCAGCTGGCGGGGACGGCACGCGCCGACATCGACGCCACCGTCATCGCCAACGGCACGGTGGCCATCATGCTGTCGCTGCTGATGTCGCTGGCCCAGCTCGGCCCGGAGGCGGCCGCCCCCTACGGCGACGACGTCGCCGCCGTGTTCGAAGCGGCCATCGGGCCGCTGCCGTCCCGCTGAGCGGACCGGTCCCGACCCCCGCCTCAGGCCCGACCGGCCACCAGGGCCTCGGGCACGGCGTCGAGGGTCTCGAGGATGGCGTGGGCGAGGGCCCGGGCCGAGGCGGCATCGAGCTCGACGGCCACCCGGGCCCCCGGCCCCTCCCCCGGGTTGACCAGGTCCAGGTTGAGGGTGTGGTCGCCCGGTGCGTGGACGGGGTGGTCGAAGTACACGGTGGCGTCGGTGACGGGGAACCACCCGCCGGCGCCCTTGCCGCTGCCGCGGACGGGCAGCGTCGTCGTCTGGTAGGTGCACATGGCGCGCTCCTCTCGGTCGGTCAGCCGGCCAGGTGGGTCTGGAAGAACCGCTCGATCCGCTCCCAGCCGTCGTTGGCCGCCTCGGGCCGGTAGCTGGTGCGGTTGGTGGCGAAGAACGCGTGGCCGGCGTCCTCGTAGGTGTGGAACTCGTGGGCCTTGCCGTGCTCGGTGAGCAACGCGTCGAGGGCGGCCACCTCGTCGGGTGAGGGGAACTGGTCCTCGGCCCCGAACAGCCCGAGGAGCGGGCAGTGCAGGTCGGGGGCCAGGTGGCCGAGGGGCCCGACACTGAGCGGTGAGCCCTCGGGCGGGGGGTTGAGGACGAAGGCCCCGTAGCAGTCGACGGCGGCGTCGAGGGGGAGGCTGCAGGCGGCCAGGAACGACTGGCGGCCGCCCGAGCAGTAGCCGATGGTGGCCACTTTGCCGTTGGAGGAGGACAGCCCCCGGAGGTAGGCGGCGGCACCCCCCACGTCCCCCACCAGGCGGTCGTCGGGGACGCCACCCTGCCGCCGGGCGGTGGCGGCGGCGTCGTCGGGGCTGGCCCCGGGGGCCTCGCGCCAATAGAGGTTCGGCATGAGCGCCAGGTAGCCCATGGCCGCGAACCTGCGGGTGATCTCCTTGGTGGGCTCGTCGTAGCCGGGCATGTGGTGGATCACCACCACCCCGCCGACCGGTCCCCGGTCGAGCGGCTGGGCCAGGTAGCCCTCGATCTCGTCGCCACCGGCTCCGGTGAAGGAGATCGTCTCTGCTCGCATGGCGTCGCTCACTGTTGTGCCGCTCCCTTCCGGTCGGATGACCGTGTAATCGTTCGTGTCGTTGACCGTGCTGTCGTACGTGTCGTTGACCGTGTCGCCGCGCGCTCCGGGGCGCGCCGTGCCGGTGCGTCGCCCAGATCGGCCCGCCGAACCCGCAAGCGCTCACCCTTCTCGGCCCGCTCGGTGCGGAACGCCTCGATGCGGGCCAGGGTGTCGTCCAGCCGGGCCAGGAGCTGGTCGTTGGCGACGATCGCCTCGTCGAGCAGCGCCCGCTGGCGTGCCGGGGTGGGGGTGCCGGATGTGAACTCGGTGCGGACCCGGTCGAGCACGTCGACGTCGTCGGTCTCGACGACGATCCGGGCCTCGGCCAGGGAGAACCCGAGGAGCTCCTGGAGGTCGCGGATGCGGGCGGCTCGGGTGATGGCCTCGCCGGCGTAGAGGCGCTCGCCGCCCGAGCGGTGGTCGGTGGGACGCAGGAGGCCCAGCTCCTCCCAGTAGCGGAGCGTGCGGGTGGTGAGGCCGGTCAGCTTGGCCACCTCGCCGATGCGGAACAGCGGGGCGGGGACCGGTTGTCTGGCCGCGCTCATCGCCGCGCCTCCTCGGCCCCGGTCGCCGCCGGAGCCCGCCCCCGGCCCCGTCGGGCGGGACGGTCACCATCGGCCCCGTCGGTGTGGCTGCCGTCGCGCCGGGTGCCGTTCACTCCAGCTGTGGGTGCGGCCGTGGTGGGTGCGGCCGAGCTGGGAGCAGCCATGGCCGTAGCGGGTGTGGCCGTGGCTGCGCCTGTCGGTCCCGTTCCGGCAGCCACCGTGCCGGGCGCCGCCTCGCTCCCTTCGCCGTGGACGTAGCGCCCGCCCCGGCTCCACGAGGCCGCCGCGGCCAGCAGGCTGGCGATGATGGCGAAGTCGAGGGCGGCGTGTAGGCCCGCCTCGAACGGCCCGGAGATGAGGGTGGGGAAGAACCGGTGGCCGGCGAGGACTGCCTGCTGGTGGGCGGGGAGGGAGGCGAACGTCGACGCCCCCACCAGGTGCTGGATCGGGTTGTAGCCGAGGAAGGCGGCGAAGAGGGTGTTGACCGGGGGCAGGTGGGCGGCCCGGTTGGCCGCCGCCGCCGGGACACCGTGGGCGATCAGCCCCTGGCTCAGGTTGTGGGAGAGGGTCGCCGACAGGCCCACGATGAGGAGGCTGAAGAAGATGCCGATGGAGAACACCTGGGCCGAGTTCTGGAACGTCGTGTTCATGCCCGATCCGGCGCCCCGGTGCTCGGCCGGGAGGCTGTTCATCACCCCGGTGCGGTTGGGCGAGCCGAAGGCGGCCATGCTCAGCCCGGTGAAGAAGAGCAGCACGGCGAAGACCGGGTAGGGGAAGTCGACGGGCAGCAGCTCGAGGAGGGCGAAGCAGACGGCGACGGCCACCATGCCCCCGGTGGCGAACGGCCGGGCCCCGTAGCGGTCGGAGAGGATGCCGGCCGTCGGCCCCGAGATGAGCATGCCCACCGTGAGGGGGATCATGGCGATGCCCGCCCACAGCGGGGTCTGCTCGAAGCTGTAGCCGTGCAAGGGGAGCCAGATGCCCTGGAGCCAGATGACGAGCATGAACATGAGGCCGCCCCGGCTGAGGGCGGCGAGGAAGCTGGCGAACACCCCCGAGACGAAGGCCCGGATCCGGAACAGCTGGAGGCGGAACATCGGTTGGCGCACCCGGACCTCGATCAGGCCGAAGGCGACCATGAACGCCAGCCCGGCACCGATCGCCGCCAGCACGAGCGGGTTCTCCCACCCCATCGGGTGGGCGTGGTAGGGCTCGATCCCGTAGGTGATCCCGGCCATGATCAGGATCATCCCCAGGGCGAACGTGATGTTGCCGGGCCAGTCGATGGTGGCCGCCCGCCGCTGCCCGAGCTCGCGGAGCTTCAGGTAGCCCCAGATGGTGGCGAAGAGCCCGATGGGGACGGAGACGAAGAAGATCAGGCGCCAGTTGACCGGGGCGAGCAGGCCCCCGACCACCAGGCCGATGAAGGTGCCGCTGAAGGCGGCCGCCTGGTTGATGCCCAGTGCCAGGCCCCGCTGGTTGGGCGGGAAGGCGTCGGTGAGGATGGCCGACGAGTTGGCCATCAGCATGGCCGCCCCCACGCCCTGCCCGACGCGCATGCCGATCAGCCAGATGCCGGCCGCGTGCCCCGACATGGGGGTGACGGTGAGGAGGAGCGAGAACGCCGTGTAGATGGCGAAGCCCAGGTTGTAGATGCGGACCCGCCCGTAGATGTCACCGAGGCGGCCCAGGGTCACCACCAGCACGCTGGTGACGACCAGGAAGCCCAGGATCATCCACAACAGGTAGAAGCTGTTGCCCGGCTGGAGGGGGTTGATCCCCACGCCCCGGAAGATGTCGGGAAGGGCGATGAGGACGATCGACGCGTCGATCGTCGCCATCAGCATGCCCAGGGTCGAGATGAAGAGGGCGGTCCACTTGTAGCCGTCCCCCGGCGGGTCGATGGGGCGGTTCATCGCGGGAGTGGTGTGTGGGCGGTGTCGGGCATCGTGCGTACCAGCTGACGTCAAGGGGATGCTTTCTTTACGTACACGTCAACATACCAGCGAGGCTGTCCCGCCGATCCGCGCCCCCGTTCGGGGTCCACTCCAGCCATTCGATGCCCGCCGGCGACCGCAGCCCGATGCCGGCAGCCCGCTCAGCCCCGGGCGTCGGCGGCCACGGCCGGACCCGGTCGGGACTGGGAGTTCACCACGGCCAGGTTGCGCACGGTGGCCACCTGCAGCCTGGCAAGTGCGCCCGGGGACAGCCGGTCGCACACCCAGTCCCAGTGGAGGCTGACCACGTCGCCGGGCCGGAGGTCGGGCAGCCCGCCCACGCCTTCCGACGACCGCCGGGCCACCTCGGGTCGCGGCACGCCGAGGGTGAGGCGCGTCCCGTCGAAGGCGAGACCGCGGCTGCGCACCGAGACCTCGTCCCCGTCCACGCCCTCCACCACCCCCCAGCGCACCCGGCACCGGTCCAGCACCTCGAGGGGGGCGACGGTCCGCCCGGCCCGCAGCATGCCGACCCAGGGGGAGACGGCGAAGACGTGGAAGGAGTGGTGGGCGACGCCGCCGAGTGAGGCGGCGCCGGCGATGGCGTCGACCGACGGCCCGGCCCGGCCCGCGAACCTGGCGTCGACGGCGGTGGCGAACAGGCGGGAGCCGACGTGATCGAGCAGGTCGTTGCCCACCCAGTACGCCTCCACCACGCGGGTGTCGAGGGGATCGGCGATGCCGTTCGCCCCGGCGATCAGCTCGAGGTACGGCCACGCTCCGTCGAACCGGGTGGCCAGGTGGGAGAGCGCGGCCACGTCACGGGCCGCCGAGGCCTCGAGGAGCTCCCCTGCATCGGCCGGGCCGCAGTACCCGAGCTCGTTGGGCGGGTAGGCGTAGCGGGCGAAGAGCACCGGACCGGGGACGGTCGGCCGGGGGCCCCCGTCGGGGGTGGTCACGACGCACCCGCCCGGGCCCGGGCCCGTGGCCATGCTGCGACGACCAGCAGTGCCCCCGACGCCATCATGACGCCACCGGTTGCTGCGGCGGCGCCGATGCTCCCCCCGGTGACGGGGGCGAGGACGGCGGTGACGAGGGCGCTCGCCACCAGCACCGACGTCACGTCGACCACCCGCGCCCGGGCCAGAGCCGCCATCCACGTGGCCACGTATCCGGCCAACAGGGCGCCGGTGAGGAGGAGCCAGCCGATCTGGGAGGCGGTGAGGCGGGCGAGGTCGGCCAGGTGGCCGGTTGCGGCGAGCGAGCCGAGCAGCACGGCGGCGCCGACGCCCATGCGGACCAGGGCCACGGCTGCCGGCGACACCGTGGTGAGCAGGGTGGAGGCCACCACCACCTCGACGGCCCACAGCACCGTGGCCGCCAGGACGAGCAGCAGGCCCGGCACACCGGCCAGCGCGCCGAACCCCCCGCCCATCACCACCTGGCCTCCGACGAGCAGGGCAACCGCCACCAGGTTGGCCGCCCGGAGCCGCTCGTGGAGGAAGGGGACGGCCAGCGCCGCCACCCACACCACCATGGTGTCGTGCACGAACGCGGCCGAGGCGGCCGGCGCCCGGGCCAGGCCGTCGAAGAAGAGGAGGAACGCCACCCCGCCTCCCACCACGCCGACGTAGGCGAAACCGGCGGCCACGCCCAGCCGGCTCCGGTGCCCCGTGCCGTGGACGGCGGGGGGCGGTTGCGTCCACCGGGCGATGGCGCCGGGGACCCCGGACGCCGCCCGCCGCCCGAGTGCCGCCCCGGCGACGGCGCAGACGCCCAGGAGCGCCGCAGCCACGGCGTTCTTTCCCGTCGTGTAGACGGCGGAGGAGGCGATGTGCCGGACCCCGATCCCGTTGACGGCGACGGACACGCCGCTGATCAGCGCGGTGATCCCGGCGATGGCGACCCCGGGTGCCCGGCGGGACTGCCGGGGGTGTGGTGCCAGGCGGGCCCGGTCCCGCTGATGGAGCCGCTCGGAGCGGCGGGGACGGGGAACCGTGCCGCTCACCGTGACCACCCCTCGCCGCGCCCGTCCCGTTGCTCCGCGGACCGGTGCTCCGCGGACCGGTGCTCCGCGGACCGTTGCTCCGCGGACCGGTGCTCCGCGGACCGTTGCTCCCCGGACCGGAGGAGCGCGCCCGCCGCGGCGGCGTCCTCGGCGGCGACGGCCTCCAGCGCGTACCCGCTGTGGACCGCCACCCACGTCCCCGGCCCCGGTGGCGGCCCCTCGTAGGCGACGAGGGACACCCGGTGGCGGGCCCCGTCGAGGTCCTCGGTCCACACGGTGCTGGCGCCGGCATCGCCGACCACCTGCTCCAACCTGCTCAGGCACATGGCACACCTCCCCGTACCAGCTCGATGACGGCACGAGCCGCCTCGGGCACCGCAGTGGCGACCGCCGGCGAGAGCCCGCAGCCGTCGCCGAAGTCGGCACCCTCCACGCACACCAGGACCAGCCGGCGGGGCGCGCTCCCCGTGGCTCGGGCCAGCCGGTAGGTGCCGACCAGTCCGATCCCGTGGGTGCTCGTGCCCGGGGTCGCCTCCGCCGCCGCACCGTCAGGCCCGACCTCCACGACGGACACGGTCCCGGGCGGTGCTCCCGAGCGCACGGCGTCCACCACCACGGCCAGGTCGGCGCCGTCCCACCGGCCGAGCAGGTCGAGCGGCTCGCCCACCGGCCCCACGTCGACCGTCCCCGCTTGGCGTGCGGCGACCTCGGCGGCGACGGCGACCCCGGCGCCGTCGTCGCGGCGGTACTCGCTCCCCACGCCGGCGATCACCGTCCGGGCCGGGCTCACGGGTGCTCCACCGTCACGTCGAGGAAGTGGGCCGCGCACGAGATGCACGGGTCGTGGTTCCGCACGGCACGCTCGCACCGCTCCTGCAGCTCGGTCGGGTCGAGCTCGGGTCCCCCCACCACCATGCGCCGCAGGTCCTCCTCGATGACCAGTTGGTTCTGGGCCGTCGGCGGGACGATCTGCGCCTCGGCGATGCGGCCGGCGGCATCGAGCACGTAGCGGTGGAGCAGGAGCCCCCTGGGTGCCTCGGTGACCCCGACCCCGACACCGGCCCGGGGGACGACGTCGACGGCCGGCGGATCGGGAGGCTGGTAGGCGGTGACGAGGCGGAGCGCCTCGTCGCAGGCGTAGACGAGCTCCACCGCCCGCACGACGATGCTGCGGAACGGGTTGGTGACCACAGGCCCCAGCCCGGCGGAGCGGGCCGCGTCGGCGGCCGGTCCCACCAGCCGGTCGTGCGCCAGGGCGTAGCGGGCCAACGGCCCGGTCAGGTATGGGCGCCCGTCGAGGCGGGCGTGGAGCGCGGTCGAGTGCGCCACCTGCTCCTGGCTCACCCGCGCCGCGAACTCGGCCGGCTCCAGGTCGAGCCCGTCCGACGAGACGACGCGGCCGGCCTCGATCGGGTAGCGGTCGGGCGCGGCCAGGGCGACGAACCGGTAGGGGGCGTGCACGTCGGGCACGTCGAAGGCGGACACCCACGCCAGGGTGTCCATGGCATCGTCGAGGGCGCGCCGGAGGGGCTCGGCCAACGAGGCGATGTCGGCCGGATCGGGCGCCCGGTGGAAGCCGCCCACGCGCACGTTGACCGGGTGGACGGCCCGGCCGCCGACCACTTCCATGATGCGGTTCCCCATGCGCCGCAGCCGCAATCCGCGCCGCAGCGCCTCCGGGTCGGTCTCGGCCATGGCCACCGCGTCGGCCACGCCCAGGAAGTCGGGCGCGTGCAGCAGGGTGATGTGGAGGGCGTGGCTCTGGATCCACTCGCCGCAGTAGAGGAGCCGCCGCAGCGCGCCCACCCGCTCGGGGACCTCGACACGGCAGACGTCCTCCATGGCCCCGCACGCGCTCATCTGATAGGCGACGGGGCAGATCCCGCAGATCCGGGCGGTGATGTCGGGCGCCTCGTCGAAGCGCCGGCCGCGCAGCAGCGACTCGAAGAAGCGAGGCGGCTCGAAGATGTCGAGGGCCACGTCGGTCACGGTCCCGTCGCGGACGTGGACGTGCAGCCCCCCCTCCCCCTCCACCCGGGCCAGCCCGGAGACCGAGACACGGCGGTCGTGCGGTCGGGTTCCGTGGGTCACCGGTCGGCCCTCCCCCCAGCCGCCGGGCGGCCGTGAGGCGGAGGGACCGGCACGCCCGCGCCGAAGGCGGCGAGGAGCCCCGCGGTGTCGGCCGGGGGCGTCCCTGACCGGGCGAGGGCCCGGGTGAGGGCCCCGGCCGGCGCGCCCTCCAGGGGACCGAAGCACCCGAAGCATCCCCGCCCGACCGCCGGGCAGCGGGCGCCGCACCCGGCCCGGGTCACCGGCCCCAGGCAGGGGGTGCCCCCCGCCACCAGCACGCAGACGGTGCCCGCCGCCTTGCACTCGTGGCAGACGGCGTGGTCGGGGACCACCGGCCGGCGGCCGGCCAGGTGGGCGGCCAGCACCTCCACCAGCTGGTGGCATTCGATGGGGCAGCCGGGGAGCTCCACGTCCACGTGCACGTGGGCCGACGCCGGGGTGGAGGTGGCGAGGGTGGCGAGCAGCTCGGGACGGGGATAGGCGGCTCCCGCCAGCTCGCCGGCGTCCGACAGGTTGCGGAGGGCCTGGATGCCGCCGGCGGTGGCGCAGGTCCCGATGGTGACGAGGGTGTGCGACATGGACCGGATGCGGTGGATGCGCTCGATCTCGTCGGACGTGGTGACCGATCCCTCGACCAGCGACAGGTCGTAGGGCCCGCGCTCGGAGACGGGCGTCAGCTCGGTGAAGTGGGCGATCCGGAACGGTCCTCCGCCGGTGGCGAGGACACCCTCGGCGCAGTCGACCAGCTGGAGCTGGCACCCGTCGCACGACGTGAACTTCCACACGGCCACGGTGGGACGGCTGCCGTCACCGGGCCCGGTCACCGTTCCCGCTCCTCGAGGAGGGTCCCGATCCGGCCGGCGTCGACCACCGGACCGTCGCGGCACAGGACGAGCGGTCCGAGCTGGCAGTGCCCGCACCAGCCCAGGCCGCACTGCATGTTCCGCTCCAGAGCGACGAGGATCCGGCCGGGCGCCACCCCCCGGTCGGCCAGCGCCCGGGTGGCGAAGCGGATCATCACCTCGGGCCCGCACACGAGGGCGGTGGTCCGCTCGGGCGATGCCAGGCGCGGCCCGAGGAGGGACGTGACCACGCCGACGTGACCGTCCCAGCCCCGCGCCCCGGCGTCGACCGTCACCGCCACCGTGGCACCGGCCGCCCCCCACCGGTCGAGGTCGTCGTCGAAGACGATCTGGTCGGGGGAGCGGGCTCCCACCAGCACGGTGGTGCGCCGTGCCGAGTCGGGGGTGGCGGTGAGCACCTCGATCGCCCCCCGCAGGGGTGCGAGACCGATGCCGCCCCCCACCACCACGACCGGATCGTGGGCACGGGAGCCCCCGGCCAGCTCGTCCACCCCCCAGGCGGTGCCGAACGGCCCCCGGACGCCGACCACGTCCCCCGGGCCGGCCGTGGCCAGGGCGTGGGTCACGGCGCCGACGTCCCGGACGGTGTGCTCGAGGGGGCCCGGGCCGGACCGGCTGCTGAACGACAGGGGCACCTCGCCCACGCCGAAGGCCGTCACCATGGCGAACTGGCCGCACCGGTAGGAGATCGGCTCGCCGTCGACAGGTTCGAGTCCGAGGGTGACGACATCGGCCCCCCAGGCCCGCCGGGAGACGACGCGGTGGGGGAGGGGGACGAGGGGATGGCGGTCCACCGCCTCCCGCACGGTCGCCGCCCCGTCATGCACGGTCGCCATGGCCGTAGAGGTCGAGGAGGCGGAGCCGGGCCGCCTCCAGACGGTCGAGGAGCACGGCGCCGAAACGGTGCATCAGCTGGTAGCCGAACGCGGGGTCACGGTCCGCCCGCTCCCGGAGGCACGTGCCGTCGACGGCGATGGCCCCGACGGGGGTGACGGCGCGGGCGTCGAAGCGCCACCGGTAGGGGGGGAACAGCCAGGACCAGCCGACCACGTTGCCCGGTCCCACCCGCTCCACCCGGAGGGGCCCGACGCCGGGCGCGTGGAGCTCGATGGAGACGGACCCCCGCCGGATCAGGTAGCAGGTGGCCGCCGGCTCGCCCTCGGTCACCAGCAGCTCGCCGGGAGCCACGACGACCAGGCGGGCGCACCCGGACACCTCGTCGGCGCCCTCGGGCCAGCCGGCCAGCAGCGGCTGGTCGGCGACCAGCTCGGCGATCGAGCGGATCACCACGGCGCCACCGTCCCGTTCGCCTGCTCGCCACTCGGGGCGCCGCCCGTCCCACCGGCATCGAGGACACCGCCGCCCGTCCTGCCGGCATCGAGGGCGGCCAGTTCCTCGGTCACGTCGATGCCGGCCGGGCACCAGGTGATGCACCGCCCGCACCCGACGCAGCCGGCCGTGCCGAACTGGTCCCACCAGGTCGAGAACTTGTGGGTCAGCCACTGGTGGTAGCGGGAGCGGACCGACGCCCGCACCGCGCCGCCGTGGAGCTCCGAGTGGGAGCGGTCGAAGCACGACGCCCACGTCCGCTCGCGCACGATCCCCCCGGCCAGGTCGGAGACGTCGTGGACGTCGGTGCAGAAGCACGTGGGGCACACCATCGTGCAGTTCCCGCAGGCCAGGCACCGGTCTGCCGCGTCCGCCGGGAGGGCGGCGGCCGGGGGTACCGAGGCCGGGGGTGCCGTCGACGACCCTCCTGTTGGACCCGCCCGTCCTGCCAAACCCGCCGCCCGGGCGGGGTCCACCCGTCGGACGATGGCCTGCGCCGCCGCGTCGAGCACGGCCTGGCGGCGGGCCAGGTCGACGGCGTGGGCCGGCCTGCCGCCGATCTCGGCGGCCACCTCGGCGCCTCTGGCGGAGCCGGCCCGCACGAGGAAGCGGGAGGTGCCGCGCTCGGCCAGCTCGGTGAGGGCCAGGTCGTAGGTCCCGCTGGCCGCCGGCCCGGTCCCCATCGAGGTGCAGAAGCACGTCGATGCGGGCGTCCCGCACTCGGCCACCACGGTGAAGGTGCCGTTCCTGCGGTCGGCGTAGTCGGGATCGGGGACGGGGCCGCCGGCCAGGACCCGGTCGAGGATCCCGAGGCTCGCCACCTCGCAGGGGCGGGCCCCGACGATGGCCAGCGGGCCCGGCCCGGCTGTCCCTTCCGGCTCGCCCAGCCCGTCGGGGACAGCGGCGGTCGACCCGTCGGAGGCTTTCCCGCCGGGGGCCGGCCCGAGGTCGACCGAGCCGGCGGCGGCCGCGGCGGCCGAGGCCGCCTGCCACACCACCTGGCGTGCGGGAAGGAACGACGGCTTCCACGAGACCGGCCCGACGGCCCACCCGAAGACGGCGCCGTCACCGGCATCGCTGAGGCGGTAGGTGCCGGGGCCCTGGTCGTCGTGCCAGCCGGCGGGCAGGTCGGCCGCGGTGGCGAGCCGACCGTGGACGATGGCGCCGTCGCGCACGACGGGACCTTCGACCCGGTACCCCCGGCGGACGAGCGCGGCCAGCAGCCGGTCGAGCCCGCCGAGGTCGAGGACGCGCGCCTCTCCGACGTCCATGAAGCCACGGTAGGGAGCGTGGCGCCCCCAGGGCAGGGTCGATCGGCCCCTCCTCGCCGCCAGCCGACCCGGCGGCGGCCAAGTCGGGACCTTCGGACCTGTCGCGCCGATTGGCCGGCGCATATCGGTGGAGATGACAAACGAAGCAAAGGCGAGCCGGGCACCACACGATCGTGCCGCCGGCGTGCCGCGAAGGGAGCGTCATGCGACTGCGTGCGATCATGCGAACGGCGGCGGCGGCCACCGCTGCCGCGTCACTGGTGGGAGGTGTGCTGGCGTCGGTGTCGACGACGGCCGGTGCACAGATCATCACGTCCACCACCACCCAGTGGATCAGTTCGGCCTCCGGGTCCGACGGCGGCCGGGAGCTCTCCGCGGTGAGCGCCAACGGCCGGTACGTCGTCTTCGTGGGCCGCAGCTCGGCCACCCAGGGCGTCTACGTGGCCGACCAACTGACGGGGAAGACCACCCGCCTCACCACGGCCAACGACATGAACCCGGCCATCAGCCCCGACGGCCAGTACGTGGCCTTCGCCCGCTACGGGTCGAGTCGGCCGGTCTACCTGCTCAACCGGGCGACCGGCGCGCTGACCCTGCAGAGCGTGTCCTCCGACGGGACGGCCGCGACCGGCGGCTCGGGAAGTGACTACCCGTCAGTGAGCGCCAACGGTCGCTACGTCGCCTTCCAGTCGACGGCCACCAACCTGGGCGGCCCGACGGGTTCGGGAGGCGGCCCCAACAAGGTCTACGTGCACGACAACGTGACCGGGCAGACGACCATGGTGTCGGTGACCTCGACGGGCGCCGCCATCAACGGCAACGCCCTGATGCCCGACATCACGCCTGACGGAACGTACGTCGCCTTCTCGTCGGATGCCAGCAACCTGTTGTCGACCACAGAGACGACGGCCGTCAACCAGGTCTATGTGCACAACATGAAGACGGGTGCCACCACCATCGCCAGCGTCAGCTCGACCGGCGCGGTGGGTGACGCGGCCAGCGCCGGCACCTACGGGCCCTCCATCTCGAACAACGGGACCCTGGTCGCCTTCGAGTCGGACGCCACCAACCTGGTGGCCGACGACACGAACGCGGTGACCGACGCCTTCGTGCACGACATGGTGACGGGTGTGACCACCCGAGTCAGCGTGAACGCGGACGGCAGCCAGGCGATCCCCTCGCCCCTGCCCGACGGTGTGACCGACACGACCACGCCGGTCGTGGCCGGAGCCGGCCCGCAGATCAGCGGTGACGGCACCACGGTGGCCTTCGAGTCCGACGCCCCGCTCACCACGGACGACGTGAACGGCGTCAGCGACGTCTACACGTACGCCATGGGTACCGGCACCATCACCCGTGTCAGCGCGGCGCTGGCGGGCGGCACCGAGGCCACCGGGACACGGGTCGACGGCAACACGGGCGACACCGTCCCGGAGAACAACGGGTCCGACCCGGCCATCGGCCTGACCGGCCAGTTCGTGACGTTCACGACGGACGGCAACCTGACCGGCACCCGGCCGGCGTCGACCGAAGGAACCGGATGGGAGCCGGCCATCTTCATGTACGGCACCCCCTCGCCCAGCGGCACGGGCTACTGGCCGGTGGCCGCTGACGGCGGCGTGTTCGCCTTCGGCGGTGCCAGCTACCACGGCTCGTTGGGTGGGATGTCCCTCAACAAGCCCATCGTGGCTGCCGCTGCCACCTCCGATGGTGGTGGCTACTGGCTGGCCGCTGCCGACGGCGGCGTGTTCGCCTTCGGTGACGCCACCTTCCAGGGCTCCATGGGAGGCACCACGCTGAACAAGCCGATCGTCGGCATGGCCGCCACCCCTGACGGCGGCGGCTACTGGCTGGTTGCCAGCGACGGCGGGGTGTTCGCCTTCGGCACGGCCGGCTACCACGGCTCGACGGGTGGGAAGACACTCAACAAGCCGATCGTCGGCATGGCCGCCACCCCTGACGGCGGCGGCTACTGGCTGGTTGCCAGCGACGGCGGGGTGTTCTCCTTCGGCGACGCCACCTTCAAGGGGTCGACCGGTGCCATCACCCTGAACCAGCCGGTCGTCGGCCTGGCCACCACCCCTGACGGCGGCGGCTACTGGCTGGTTGCCAGCGACGGCGGGGTGTTCTCCTTCGGCGACGCCACCTTCAAGGGGTCGACCGGTGCCATCACCCTGAACCAGCCGGTCGTCGGCGTGGCTGCCTCCCCTGACGGTGGCGGCTACTGGCTCGTCGCCCGTGACGGCGGCGTCTTCGCCTTCGGCAGCGCCTCCTTCATGGGGTCGGCGGCCAACGTCGCGCTGAACGCGCCGATCGTGGGCATCACGTCCCACTGACCGGGCCGGCGCACTCGTGTGCCGGGGCGCCTGGTGGTCCTGCCCGCCACCGGGTGTCCCCGGTACATGCGGGTCCCGTACCGGGTCCCGTTCCCGTCCCGCTCGATCGCCGGTCGCCCGTCTCGGGCCCGGTGGCCGGGCGGGACCGGTCGCGTCCCGCTCCGGGTCGCACCGGGTCTCACCGCCGGCGTACCGGGTCTCACCGCCGGCGACGCACCAGCCCGGCTCGATCGCCGGACGGCGGCGCTGATCTTGAGGGTCAGT
>JAJZDI010000028.1:9894-23339 GCA_021806045.1 Actinomycetes bacterium | reverse complement strand
CCCCGTCGGACAGGGTGATCGAGGAACCTCCGGGGGTGCCGGTGGTCGTGATCGTGAAGGTGCCCTGCGTTCCGGTGGTGAAGGTCGTCGACGAGCCAGACGTGATGGCCGGGGGCTCATCGACGGTCAGGGTGAAGCTCTGGGTGGCATCGGGCGTGACGCCGTTCGCCGCCGTGATGGTGAAGGGATAGACACCACCCATGCCCGCCGCCGGCGTGCCCGAGAGGGTGGCCGTTCCGTTGCCGTTGTCGGTGAAGGTGACCCCCTGGGGCAGGGTCGCTCCCCCGTCGGACAGGGTGATCGAGGAACCTCCGGGGGTGCCGGTGGTCGTGATCGTGAAGGTGCCCTGCATTCCGGTGGTGAAGGTCGTCGACGACGCCGAGGTGATGGCCGGCGGCTGGTAGACCACCAACGTGAAGCTCTGGGTGGCGCTCGGGGCGACCCCGTTGGCTGCCGTGATGGTGAGGGGATAGGTGCCCCCCGTGCCCGCCGCCGGGGTGCCGGCCAGGGTGGCCGTGCCGTTGCCGTTGTCGGTGAAGGTGATCCCCTGGGGCAGCGTCGCCCCTCCGTCGGACAGGGTGAGAGCGGACCCGCCCGGGGTGCCGGTCGCCGTAACGGTGAAGCTCGCCGGTACGCCCGGGTCGAACATCGCCGACGAGCCAGACGTGATGGCCGGGGGCTGGTCGACGGTCAGGGTGAAGCTCTGGGTGGCAGCCGGCGACACGCCGTTGGCCGCCGTGATGGTGAAGGGATAGGTGCCCCCCGTCCCTGCTGCCGGGGTGCCGGCCAGGGTGGCCGTGCCGTCGCCGTTGTCGGTGAAGGTGATCCCCTGGGGAAGCGTCGCCCCCCCGTCGGACAGGGTGAGCGCGGACCCACCCGGGGTGCCGGTGGCCGTGACCGTGAAGGTCCCCGGCGCGCCCATGGTGAAGGTCGTCGACGACGCCGAGGTGATGGCCGGCGGCTGGTAGACGGTGTAGGTGATCGTCACTGACGGCGTGCCCGTCGTGTCGACAACGGCCGAACCGCCCGGCGGTACGAGATCGCTCCCACCGCCGCCGCCTCCTCCGTCGCCCCCAGTGGACCCTCCGCCGCCGCCGCCGTAGACGCCACCGCCGCCACCACCGCCGAAGGAAACAGCACCGGCGCCCCCGGCGCCCTGGCTACCGTTGGACCCCGACGAACCGCTGAAGGTGAAGCTGCCGACGCCGCCAGCTCCACCGGCGGTGCTCGTCCCGGGCTGACCACCAGTCGTCGTCCTCCCCCCCAGGGTAGGGTCGGTGGCGCTCTGGCCGGCGACACCAGCGTTCCCGCCGTTCCCGCCGCTCCCGGCCAGGAAAGGGTCACCGCCGCCGCCGCCGCCGCCGGCCACGAGCAGCAGCGACGAGATCGGACAGGCGGCGATGCTGCCCGAGCACGTCTGCACGTCAGACGCGCCGCCTCCGCCTCCACCACCACCGGACGCGCTGCCGCCGCCGTTGAAGCCTCCGTTCGCCCCGCCGACCTCGACGTAGAGCACCTCACCTGCGGTGACCGGCACCGTCCCCGTCACCACGTCGCCGAAGCCACCGGTGGAGGCGCCCCCATTACCCCCCGGCGCCCCGACGGCCGTGATGGTGACGCTGGTGTTGCCGGCGGGAACGAGGAACGACTGTTGGCTCCCGGTGTAGGTGAACGTCGCCGTGGCCGTGGCCGCGGTGGGGGCTACGGCACCAGCCGTTCCCGGCGCTACGGCGGCACCAGCCAGTGATCCGAACGTCGCTGCCACTGTCGCCGCTGCGGCGCGCAGGTAGAACCAGCGTCGACGATGCACGTCAGTCATCACGCCCCTCGTTTCATGGGCCACACCGTTGTGCCCGGCTTGATAGTAGAGGGACGTCTCAATTCACCGTTCGGACCTCGGCCACCGGCTGCGCGACCTCGTTCCGAGGCGTCCTCCCACAGGGGGACCGCCCGGCGGGACCGGTCAGCTCCCCGCGATCCCCACCACCGGATTTGGCGGCGGGTTGGCGCCGGTCGAACCGCGGAACTGGGCGTCCCCGAAGGCGAACACGCCGCCGTCTCCGGCCACCAGCCAGTACCCGCCCCCGTCGGGGGTGGCGGCCATGCCGACCACTGGCTTGTTCAGGTGCAGTGCACCGGTGGAGCCGTGGAAGGTGGCGTCCCCGAAGGCGAACACGCCGCCGTCTGCGGCCACCAGCCAGTACCCGCCCCCGTCGGGGGTGGCGGCCATGCCGACCACCGGCCTGTTCAGGGGCAGTGCACCGGTGGAGCCGTGGAAGGTGGCATCCCCGAAGGAGAAGATCCCGCCGTCTGCGGCGACCAGCCAGTAGCCGCCCCCGTCGGGGGTGGCGGCCATGCCCACGATGGGCTTGTTCAGGCGCAGGGCACCGGTGGAGCCGTGGAAGGTGGCATCCCCGAAGGAGAAGATCCCGCCGTCGGCGGCCACCAGCCAGTAGCCGCCCCCGTCGGGGGTGGCGGCCATTCCCACGATGGGTGCGTTCAAGTGCGCGCCGAGAGCCGAGCCGTAGGAATGGGCGTCGCCGAAGGCGTCGACCGCCCCAGCCGCGGTCACCAGCCAGTAGCCGCCCCGGTCGGGCGTGCCCGCGATTCCGACCACCGACCCGCCGGCCGACCCGGACGCGAGGGAGCCCGCACCCTTCGCCGTGCCGAAGGTGTGGACGGCACCGGTCGAGGTGACCATGGTGTAGCCCGATCCCGGCACGGTGAGCGTGGCTGCGGTGGTCGTCACCGACCCGGCTGCGTTCGTGACCACCGCCCGGTAGCGATCACCGGCCATGTGGTCGGTGACGGCGAGGGAGAGTGTGGGCGACGCGGCGCCGGAGATGTCGGCGAACGGTCCTCCGTTGCCTGACACCTGCCACTGGATGGTCGGTGCCGGAAAGCCGGTGGCGCCGACCGTGAAGGTGACGGTGGCGCCGGGGGCAGCCGAGACACTCGCCGGCTCAGACGTGATGGCCGGGGGCTGGTCGACGGTCAGCGTGAAGTTCTGGGTGGCGGCCGGCGACACGCCGTTCGCCGCGGTGATGGTGAAGGGGTAGGTACCCCCCGTGCCTGCCGCCGGCGTGCCGCCCAGGGTGGCCGTGCCGTTGCCGTTGGCAACGAAGGTGACCCCCGTGGGCAGGGTCGCTCCCCCGTCGGACAGGGTGAGGGTGTGGCCGCCCGGGGTGCCGGTGGCCGTGACCGTGAAGCTCCCCAGCTGGCCGGTGGTGAAGATCGTCGAGGCGGCCGAGGTGAGGGTCGGCGGCTGGTCGACGGTCAAGGTGAAGCGCTGGGTGGCATCGGGCGACACGCTGTTGGCCGCCGTGATGGTGAAGGGATAGGAGCCGCCCGTCCCCGCCGCCGGGGTGCCGCCCAGGGTGGCCGTGCCGTCCCTGTTGTCGACGAAGGTGACGCCATTCGGCAACGTCGCACCCCCGTCGGACAGGGTGAGGGTGGGGCCGCCCGGGGTGCCGGTGGCCGTGACGGTGAAGGTCCCGACCTGGCCGGTGGTGAAGGTCGTCGACGACACCGACGTGATGGCCGGGGCTTGGTCGACGGTCAGCGTGAAGCTCTGGGTGGCATCGGGCGACACGCCGTTGGCCGCGGTGATGGTGAAGGGATAGACACCCACAGTCCCCGTTGCCGGGGTGCCGGCCAGGGTGGCCGTGCCGTTGCCGTTGTCAACGAAGGTGACCCCCTGTGGCAACGTGGCCCCCCCGTCGGACAGGGTGAGGGTGGGGCCACCCGGGGTGCCGGTGGCCGTGACCGTGAAGCTCCCCGCCTGGCCGGTGGCGAAGGTCGTCGACGACGCCGAGGTGAGGGTCGGGGCCGTGGGTGTCGCGTACGTGTAGGTCACCACGCCGTTGCCGGTGTTGCTGGCCGTGCCGAAGGACCCGCTGGTGAGCGAAGGTGCGAGGAATCCGGAGCCACCGCCGCCGCCACCGAGGTTCGACCCGGCTGCACCACCGCCGCCACCGTAGTAGCCGCCGCCGCCGCCTCCGCCGCTGACCGCCAATTGGCCACCGGTACCGCCTGTGCCCGCGGTGATGATGCCGCCGACGTCAGCAGCCGGACCGCTGCCGGACGTACCGATGGTCGCACCGTAATAGTTCCCAGCCGGACCGCCAGCCGACTGCGTACCGCCGCCACCGGCCGCACCCCCCGTGCTATCGGTGCCTGCCTGACCGGCAGAACCTCCGCCCGTCCCGCCGTTGCAGCACCCCCCACCGGCACCGCCACCGCCGCCACCGGCGGCCACCAGCAGGTTGCCGCTGCCGTCGAAGACGAACGATCCGCCACCGCCACCGCCACCGTAGGGCCCGCCTGCTCCACCGCCGCCGTAGACCACCGAAGGGACGTTGGCGTACGTTCCGGCGGAGCCTGCCGAACCCACCAACGCGGTGAGTACTTCGCCCGAGCTCACCGCGAACGAACCCTGAGCCGACCCGCCCGCCCCGCCAACGCTACCGAGTTGGCTCGCCCCGCCGCCCGCGCCCGACACGGCGGCGGTCACCGACTGGACGTTCGGCGGCACCGTCCACACTTCGGGCGCACCGGCGTACGGACAGGTGACGGTCGTCGTCGCCCCCGAGACGACCGGCGCGCTGCATGGCACACCGACGTACAGCACGAAGTTCTGGGTGGCAGCGGGCGACACGCCGTTCGAGGCCGTGATCGTGAAGGGATAGGTGCCCCCCGTGCCTGCTGCCGGGGTGCCGGCCAGGGTGGCAGTGCCGTCCCTGTTGTCGACGAAGGTGACGCCATTCGGCAACGTCGCACTCCCGTCTGACAGGGTGATGGCAGACCCGCCCGGTACCCCAGCCGCCGTCACGGTGAAGCTCCCCAGCGTTCCAGTGGTGAACGTGCTCGACGAAGCTGAGGTGATGGTGGGCGCCACCGTGTAGGTGATGGTGACCAACGGGGTTCCCGTCGTGTCGACAGCGAACGATCCACCGGCTGGGACAAGGCTGGCACCGCCACCACCGCCCGCGGCGTCATACGTGGTCGACGCCCCGCCGCCGCCTCCGTAGACACCACCACCTCCGCCGCCGCCGCCCTCCCATTGGGCGTTGGCCCCGGTACCGCCCGTGCCGTAGGAGCCACTGGAACCGACCACGCCGAAAGAGCCACCGCCCGTGCCGCCGGCACCCCCGGCGCTGATGGTTCCCGGCTGACCGCCGCCCGCCGTCCCCCGATTGTCCGAGGCGTTCTGTCCGGCGACGCCGGCATTGCCGCCGGAGCCGCCGGTGCCGCCCGACTGCAACGCGCCGCCACCGCCGCCACCGGCGGCCACCAGGAGCAGCGAGGAGAGCGGACAGGCGGCGATACCGCCCGAACATGTCTGCACGTCGGACGCCCCGCCCCCCGTGCCGCCGTAGGCGTTGCCTCCGCTACCGCCCGCGCCCCCACCGTTGAAGCCACCGCTTGCGCCGAGCCCTCCCACTTCGACATAGAGGGTCTCTCCAGGGGTAACGGCCACGGTTCCGGTGACGTCGCCGCCGAAGCCACCCCCGGTCCCGACAGAGCCACCTCCCAGCCCCCCGACGGCTGTGATCGTGATGCTCGTGACGCCGGCGGGAACCGTGTAGGTCTGCTCGCCGCCGGTGTAGGTGAACGTCGTGATGCCAGTAGTGGAGACCGAGGCAGCAGCCGTGCCCGGCGCCATCACCACGCCCGCAAGCGATCCGAGCGTCGCTGCCACTGCCGCCACGGCGGCGCGGACGTACAGCCAGGGTCGACGATTCAGGTCGGTCATCATGCCCCTCGTTTCATGGCCTACCGAGCCCAGTCCCGGCAAGCGGCAGAGCGCGACATTAGAACAGGTTTCTCGGTATCCGGGGTGTCGGCAGATCGCATCACCGGCTTGAGCAGGATGTGCGAGGGTCGCCCGACCGGTGGCCGCCACCGCGTATCGGGCCCCACGACGAGCACCGGCCCGGCCCCCGCACCTCTCGTACGCCACGTACGTGCAGGGGGCCGAGCCGGTCAGGACGAGCTCGTCAGGTTGTGCTGGTCGGCCCCGTCACACAGACCGGACGGGTGGTGCAGGCTCGATCACACGGACCGGACCGATGGGGCCGGCCCCGTCACACGGGGCCGGCCCGTGCCGTCAGACGTTGCCGATCAGCGGTCCGACCGAGGCGCACGACGGATGGAACGTTGAGCTGTCCGCGCCCAGAGCGTTGACCACGTCCTGGAGGGCGTTCGAGTCGTACGGGATCGAAATGTGATCGCTGTGGTCCTGCGAGCACTGGTTCTGCAGCAGGATGTTCTGCACGTTCGAGCCCGACAGGAACGCACTCGTGTACGGGGTGACCACCTCGTCGTAGCTGGTCTCGATGTTGACGTACCGGACCCCGGGCCTCGTCCCCCCACCTGCGTTCAGGTTGGTGAGGAACGACGACCCGGACAGCTGCTGGACGCAGGCGTCACACCACGGTGAGATGAGCGACGTGGCCACACCGAGGCCGCCGAGATCGTTCACCAGGTTCTGGATCCCGTCCAGGGTGGTCCCGTGGTTGGACGGAGCCAGGGCGACGAGCTCGTGGACAGTGGACGCTCCGCCCAGGTTGTTGATGTAGTAGCGGGGCATCATGCCGCCCTGCGACCACCCGACGATGTCCACCTTGGACGCTCCGGTGTCGGAGCGCACCTGGTTGACGAAGCTGGCCAGCTGCGACGCCGAGTTGGCGATGTTGCCCATGGCATCGAACATCGACGGCCAGATGGTCTGGCCGTAGTTGAACGAGTACACGCAGTAGCCGGCGTTGGCCAGCCACGGGGACAGCGCACCGAAGCTGTTGTACTGGTTGGCGAACGTGCCCTCGGAGAGGACGACCGGGTAGGGGTGGGCCGACGACGGGTGGCAGCCGTTGTTGGCTCCTGGCGGCGAGGCATACCAATTCCACGCCCACGTGGAATTGAAGAAGGTGCCGGCCTCCCCCTGGACGGTGGCCGCCGAGGCCGGCGCTGCGTTCAACAGCAACGCCATGACCATCCCGACCAGTACCCCCGTGAACGCAACGCGCCGATGGGCGCGCTTCGTGCGCACGTGCAGATGCATGGATCTCCCCCCACGCTCAGTAACGATCCGCCTACCCCGGGCGGCTGCGCCGATCTTGCGCCTGACGCCGACGCAAGTCAAGCATTTGACACGCGTTCTACCTGGTCACAGCCACTATCCGTGCCAATCGGCACGGTACGTGGGGTAACGGGATGCCGCCAGAGTCGGGCTATGTGCACCGATGGCCACTGGTGCCGGCGTCGGGCCCGCGGCGCTCGCCGCTCGGCCCGCGCCGCTCGGCCCGCGCCGCTCGCCGCTGGCCCAGCCGGACCCGTTACCCTCCGGCCCCGTAGAAGGGGGCGTGGAAGGAGAACACCCCGCCGTCGGCGGCCACCATCCAGTAGCCGCCGGTGACCGGGTCGGCGGCCATGCCCACCACCGGTGCGTTCAGAGTCGTGCCCCCCATCGAGCCGTAGAAGGGGGCGCCGAAGGAGAAGATGCCGCCGTCAGCGGCCACCAGGCGGTAGCCGGTGTCGCCGGGGGCGACGGTCATGCCCACCACCGGTCGGTTGAGGGTGAGGCTGCCCGTCGAGCCGTGGAACGGAGCGTCGAAGGAGAAGATGCCGCCGTCGGCGGCCACCAGCCAGTAGCCACCGGTGGTGGCGTCGGTGGCCATACCCACCACCGGCTCGTTCAGCGGCTTGCCCCCCATCGAGCCGTGGTAGACGGCGTCGCCGAAGGAGAAGATCCCGCCGTCCTTGGCCACCAGCCAGTAGCCCTTGCCGTCGGGGGTGGGGGCCATGGAGACCACCGGTGCGTTCAACGTCTTGGCGCCCATCGAGCCGTAGAAGTGGGCGTCGCCGAAGGAGAACACCCCGCCGTCCTTGGCCACCAGCCAGTAGCCCTTGCCGTCGGGGGTGGCGATGAGGTGGGTGATGGGGGCGTTCAATGCCTTGCCCGTCATCGAGCCGAACCAGCCGGCGTCGCCCCGGGGGGCGACATCACCCGCCGAGTCGGCCAGCCAGTAGCCACCACCGTCCGGGGTCGATGCCATGGCTACGGCCGGCGCGGTGAGGGCGATGGTGGACGGCGGAATGGTTCCGCGCAGGATCACACCGCCGGCGTAACCGCCTCCGACGGCGACGCAGGCCGTCGATGCAGGGCAGGCGACGCCGTGGAGACCGACATAGGAGGCCTGGCTTGGAGCGGCCTGGCTTACCCAGACCGAGCCGCCGTCGGTGGTGGTGAGGATGGCAGCGGTGTCCGGGTCGAGGGTCAGCGCCCAGTCCACCGTCCCGACCGCGACACAGTCCGCCGACGAAGCACAGGACACGCCCGACAGTGCCGCCAACCCGGCGAGCGAGGATCCCAGGTTCGACAGGTTCGCTTCCGCCCACGTTGCCCCACCGTCGGTGGTGGTGAGGATGGCAGGACCGACAAACGTCGCGCCGCTTCCCACCGCCACGCAGTCGGTCGTCGATGAACAGGAGATCCCGGTCAGGTCGCCCACCCCGCTCGGGACGGTCCGGTCCGCCCACGTCGCCCCGCCGTTGGTGGTGGTGAGGATGACGCCCGAATTGGCCGAGCTGGTCCCCACGGCCACGCAGTCGGTGCTCGACGGGCAGGAGATGCCGGACAGACCGGTCACCCCGCTCGGGACGGTCCGGTCCACCCACGTCGCCCCGCCGTTGGTGGTGGTGAGGATGACGCCCGAATCGGCCGAGCCGGTCCCCACAGCCACGCAGTCGGTGCTCGACGCGCAGGAGATGCCGGACAGACCGGTCACCCCGCTCGGGACGGTCCCGGTCGCCCACGTCGCCCCGCCGTCCGCAGTGGTGAACACGGCGCCGGCCACGCTCGGGTAGACGCCCGACGTCCCCACGGCCACGCAGTCGGAGCTCGAGGCGCACGACACGGCGGAGAGCGCGCTCACCCCGCCCGGGAGGGCCTCGCTCACCCACGTGGTCCCACCGTCGGTGGTGGTGAACACGGCGCCGGAAGACAGGGGTGAACCGGTCCCGACGGCCACGCAGTCGGTGGACGTCGGACACGAGATGCCGTTGAGCGTTCCCATGCCGCTCGGGACGGTCCGGTCCACCCACGTCGCCCCGCCGTTGGTGGTGGTGAGGATGACGCCCGAATTGGCCGAGCCGGTCCCGACGGCCACACAGTCGGTGGTCGACGAGCAGAAGATGCCGGACAGACCGGTCACCCCGCTCGGGACGGTCCCGGTCGCCCACGTCGCCCCGCCGTTGGTGGTGGTGAAGATGACGCCCGCGCTCGCAAAGGTGCCCGTCGAACCCACGACCACGCAGTCGGAGCTCGAGGCGCACGAGACGGTGTACGGCGCGATCCCGCCCGGGAGGGCCTCGCTCACCCACGTGGTCCCACCGTCGGTGGTGGTGAACACGGTGCCGGCCGCGCTCGGTAAGGTGCCCCACCCCACGGCCACACAGTCGGTGGTCGACGGACAGGAGACGCCGAACAGACCGGTCGCCCCGCTCGGGACGGTCCCGGTCGCCCACGTCGCCCCGCCGTCTGCAGTGGTGACGATGATGCCCGAATTGGCCGAGCTGGTCCCCACGGCCACACAGTCGGTGGTCGACGGACAGGAGACGCCCCCGAGTTGGCCGGCTCCCGCCGGGACCGTCTGGCTCGTCCACGTGGTCCCGCCGTTGTTCGTGGTGAGGATGACGGGGTCGTAGTTGTTCATGCCGACCACGGTGAGCCCGATCGCGACACACGTCATCGTTGATGGACAGGAAACGCCGGCAAGTTCCCCCACGTTCAGCGGGATTCCCGCGTTCCGGATGCCCACGCTGGTCCACGTCGCCCCACCGTCGGTGGTGGTGAGTATGGCGGGGCCGGTGATGGCATAGCTCGGGCCACCCATGTTGTAGCCGACCGCGACGCAGTCGGACGTCGACGAGCAGGAGATGCCCGTCAGACCGTAGACCCCCTGCGGGGCAGCCCTATTGACCCACGTCGCCCCGCCGTCGGAGGTGGTGAGAATGGCGGGGCCGTAGTTGCTCGGACCCGTGCCCACCGCGACACAGTCTGCGGCTGAGGCACACGAGACTGCAGCGAGGCCGCCGACGGGAGCCGGGAACTCGGCGCTGATGCTCCAGCCGGTTGCTGCCGCGGCCACCGGTGTCGCCGCGGCCACCGGTGTCGCTGCGGCCACCGAAGCGCCCGCCGCCACCACAGGGGTTGCCGCCAGGAAGGCCACCGACCCTGCGGCGACGCCGGCTACGATCACCGCCGCCGCGACCAGGTGGGACATGACATGCGTCGGCCGTCCGCGTCGGACAGCGCCGGACGGCACGGGAACCGCGCCCGACGTATGCCCTCGGCCCGGGTACTTGTCGCCGGTCATCTGCCACCGCCTCTCACATTGCGAATTGCGCCGGGGCAGGCTCGCGTGCAGGCGTGACCATCCGCCTGTTCCAGGATCGGATCCCGTCGCGGCCTGCACCGGTCATCGTGCCACACGACGCTCGTGGGCGCGCGTCCTCATGCCCATCGGCCCAGCTCCGTCCCCGTCCCGCCGTCGGCCGGCCCGCACGCCCGAGCTGCTCGGACCCCGGGTCCGCGTTGCGGGGGCACCCGCCGCCACAGGCCCGGTCCCGGAAGCAGACGTCCCCGATCAGATGGTCAGCCCGCCGTCCACCGACAGCACCGCCCCCGTCGTGTAGGACGACTCGTCCGAGGCCAGGAAGGCGATGGACGCGGCCAGCTCGGCCGGGGTCGAGAAGCCCATGGGCGTCATGATCCGGGTGAGCTGCTTCGGGTCCGCCCCTTCCGGAAGCCCGAAGTGCCCGAACAGGGGGGTGTCCGTCCCCCCGGGGGCGACCACGTTGGCCCGCACCCCCTTGCCCAGGTACTCGGCGGCCAGCGCCTTGGTGAACATGAGCAGCCCGGCCTTCGACGCGCAGTAGGCGGCCGAGTAGGCCTGGCCCATCAGCGCGGTGTTGGAGGCGACGTTCACGATCGCTCCACCGTGCTCGGCCAGGTACGGGAGCGTGGCCCGGCACACCAGGAACGGCCCGGTGAGGTTCACCGCCAGGATGGCCTGCCAGCGCTCCAGGGGCATCTCCGCCGTGTGGAAGAACCCGCCGATGCCGGCCACGTTGCACACCACCGCGGGCGGCCCCAGGGCCTCCACCACGGCGGCAACCACGTCGGCGACCGACGCCTCCGACGTCACGTCGCACACGTGGCCCACCGCGGTGCCCCGGCCGTCGGCGGCGATGGCGGCCACCGTCTCCTCCAGCCCGGCGGCGTTCACGTCGAGGGCGGCGACCGACCCGCCCTCGGCCGCCAGCCGCAGGGCGGTCGCCCGCCCGATCCCCGACCCGGCGCCCGTCACCACCGCCACCTTCCCCGCAAAGCGCCGCCCCACGTGGGCGGCCATGGCCTCGTCGGCCGCGTCGTGCTCGTCGCCGCCCTGTCCCATGGTGGGAACTCGAACCGGGCTCACCGGCCCCCCTCTCGCTCGTCTGCCTGCCCGCCCGCTACCGGCACCGGCGATGGTTCCACCTGCCCGTAGCGCTCACGCAGCTTGTGCTTCAGGATCTTGCCAGCCGGGTTGCGGGGCACCGCGTCGACCACCTCGAGCTGCTCGGGGATGGCCTGGACCCGCAGGTGGGCGTCACGGAGGTAGGACTGCATCTCCTCGAAGGTCAGCGGCTCGGCACCCTCCGCACACGACACCACCGCGCACGCCCGCTCCCCCGTCCGGGGATCGGGCAGGCCGATCACGGCCACGTCGGCCACTTTCGGATGGTTGTAGAGGAGGTCCTCCACCTCCTTCGCCGAGATGTTCTCGCCGTGGCGGATGATCACGTCCTTCAGCCGGCCGGTGATGGTCACGAAGCCCTCGGCGTCCACCGTGCCGAGGTCGCCACTGCGGAACCACCCCTCGTCGTCGAAGGCGTCGGCGTCGAGCGAGGCGTCGAGGTAGCCCCGCATGACCTGGGGGCCCTTCAGGCGCAGCTCGCCCTCCTCCCGAGGTGCGGCCACCTTCCCGTCCAGGGTGACCACCGTGATGGCCACCCCCGGGGTGGCCCGGCCCTCGGTGTGGGCCAGCTTGTCGTCGGGGTCGTCGAGGGACGACATGACCACGATGGGCGCCTCGGTCAGCCCGTAGCCGGACACGATCCCCACCCCGCCGATCTCCCGCTTGATGTCGTGGTGGAGCTGGGGCGGCTTGGGGGCGCCGCCTCCCGGGTAGAGACGGGCGTGGGGGAAGAGCGACCCGTCGCCCTTGGCCCGCTGGGCCGCCAGGTAGGCCAGGTGGAAGGGGGTGCCCGACCCCGGCAGGGTCACGTCGTGGGCAGCCAGGAACGCCGGGGTGGCCACCGGGTCGAACGCCTCGGTGACGAGCAGCCGGCACCCGGTGAAGAGGGCCGCCATCAGCCACCCGATCCCCCCGATGTGGGTGAAGGGGAAGACGAGGGCGGCCCGGTCCTCGGCGGTGATGGCCATGCACTCGCTCATGGCCAGGGCCGAGGCCATGACGGTGACGTCGGTGTGCTGGGCCCCCTTGGGGTCGGCCGTGGTGCCCGAGGTGTAGAAGAGCCAGCGGACGGCGGCGTCCGATGCCCGGGCCGGCACCGCCGGGGCGGGCGGCAGGGCGGACGGGTCACCCGAGGGGAGCGACCGGTCGGCCACCAGCACGGCCATCGACGGCCGGGAGGCGGCGATCTCGGCGGCCATGGCCGCGAAGTCGAACCCCCGGTAGACGGTGGGCACCACCAGCAGGTCGGCCCCGCTCTGGCCGGTGATGAAGCCCATCTCCCGCCCCCGGTAGATGGGGATGCACGGGTTCTGGCGGGCCCCCAGGCGGGCGAGGGCCCCCACCAGCACCAGCGACTCGTTCCAGGTGGGCAGTTCCCAGCTGACGCTGCTCCCCTCCCCCACCCCGTACTCGACGGCCAGGCCGGCCGCCGCCACCAGGCAGGCGTCGCGGTAGCCGGCGAAGGTGAGCTCGGCACCGGTGTCCTCGGTGGCCAGGAGGGCGTCGGGGGTGGCCGACGCACGGCGCTCGATCAGCTCCCACAGGCCCGGTGCGTACACCCACCCCCGGGCCGCGGCCCGGGTCGCCTGGTCGTCGACCGGGTCGATGCCCGCCGAGCCACCCGCTCCCGGACCTGAGCCACCCACTCCCGCCGTCCCCCCCGAGCCCGTCATCGGGTGCCCTCCCCGGCGCCGCCGGACCCGGTCCCCGGTGCCCACAACTGGTCGGTGTACGTGTCGGTGCCGACCACCGTCGGGATGAAGGGTGACGCCCACAGGAGCCGCCCGAGACCGGCCCCCTCCAGGGCGGCCGACTGGCCGGCGAACAGCGCCTCCCACGAGCCGGCCGGGTGGTCGTCGAGGAACCACAGCTGGAGGAACCGCTCCGCCCCCGCCTCCTGGCGGGGCACGTCCCCCGGCGCGT